>CAJMRY010000015.1 GCA_905215935.1 uncultured bacterium | reverse complement strand
GAAGCACAAAAAAACGGATATAAATCACCAAATAATTCAGGACGAGGATTTGATGTGAAAATAGAAAAACAATCAAATACAAAAGCAACTATTTCAAGTGATGGTAAATCAGTTTTAGCAGGACCATATAAATTAAAAAATAATCATGGATTAATTAAAAAATCTTTTAGTGCAACGATTAATTCAGATAAAGCAGATAAAATAGAAACAGTAGATTCAAAAGGAAAAGGAATTAGTGTTTCTGAATCTCAAGGAGAATTTTACGTTAAAGTTACATATAATAAAGGATTCGCAAAAGGAACAGAATATAAAATTGGAATTAATGTAGGATTATCAGGATATAGAACATTTGCTACATTATTAGATACACCAAATGCTTATCACCAACCATTAGTAACAATAAGAAAAGAAGCAGTAAATACAAGTACAAAAACAGAAGTTAGTGTAAAAGAAGAATTAAAAGGAGATTATAACTTAGTATTAGTAAAAACATCTAATGAAGGAGAAAAAATCTCAGGAGTAACATTTAAAGTAAAAGAAGGGTCAGGAGCGGTAAAGTCTTACGGACCAACAGATTCTAATGGTAATGTAAATATAGTAACTAACAAAAAAATAGAAAAAGAAGGAATTGACGAATATACAATTACAGAAGTAAATGTAGGCAACAATAAATTAGTAAAAGTACAAGATGAAATTAAATTATATATTACAAAATCAAAATCAAATGAAAAATATGTAGCATCAAAAGTATCTTTTGAAAAAGATAAAGAAGTTAAGAAAAAAGAAGTAAGATTAGAAGATGGTACAAATGCCACAATAGATGCATCAATATCTGGAAATACAGTAACAGTAACAATACCAAATAAAGTAGAAGAATTTGATATGGCATTAAGAAAATATATTTCAGAAATAAAAAGAGATGGTAAAACAGTAGAAATAGCAGATAGAACACCAGAAATTAATATATCATCTGCAGCTGAATATGCAAGAAATAAAACAGCAGGATATTATCACACAAAAAATCCAATAACAGTAAAACCAGGAGATACAGTAATATATACATTAAGAGTATATAATGAAGGATATATAGCAGGATATGCAAAAGAAATTACAGACTATTTGCCAGCAGGATTAGAATATGTAGAAAATAGTCAAATTAACAAAGATAATGGATGGACTGTAACTAAAAATGAAGATGGAACAGCAATAGTAAAAACAGATAAATTAAAAGGTGAGTTAATACCAGCAGCAAATGGTGCAATAGGATTTGCAAAATATTGCTCAGATAAATCAGTTGGAAAAGATGTAAAAGAACCATCATTTAGTAAGGCAGTAACAATAGAATGTAAAGTAAAAGAAGATGTACAAGATAGCAAATTATTAGTAAATGTAGCAGAAATTACAAACTATGGATATAATGATGAAAAAGGAAATTATATTGAAGCTAATAAAAATGGTGTAGATATAGATTCTGAAGAAAATAATGTATTTAAAAAGAAAGATAATATTAAAAATATTGATGAATATTACGAAAACAATGTAAAACCACAA
>CAJMRY010000014.1 GCA_905215935.1 uncultured bacterium | reverse complement strand
CTATTTATCTAATTTTATTATATCGTTTACATCATTGGAGCAAATAATCTTAAAATAGCTTGCCATAGTCCTTTAAATAAACCATTTTTTGCTTCTTTTTCATCTACTTTATGTGATTCTTTAAAGGAATCCTCAAAATCTTTTTTGATATCTTTTATTACATTTGTATCCTTCATATAAATACCACATTCAAAATGTAAATATAAACTTCTATAATCTAAGTTTATTGTTCCTACAGTTGCTATTTCATCATCGGATAAAAATACTTTGCTATGTACAAAACCATTCGTATAAGTATAAATTTTTACTCCACCTTTAATTAATGTATAAAAATAAGAAGAGGTTAAATCATATACAATTTTTTTATCGGGTATTCCAGGAACAACAATTCTGACATCTACTCCTCTTCTTGCAGCTAAGATTAAACTATTTATCATATCTGTATCAATAATTAAATAAGGTGTATAAATATAAACATACTTTTTCGCTTGATTGATAATATTTAGATAAATATCTTCGCCGGTTATAACATCATCTAATGGACTTCCCCCATAAGGTACAACGAAACCATTTTCCTTATACTTTTCAGTAAAATTATATTTGTATTTATTATAATCATTATCTTCTTTTTTAAATGAATTCCACATTTCTAGAAACATAACAGTAAAATTCCAAACAGCTTCACCTTTTATCCTAATTCCATTATCTTTCCATACTCCTAATTTACTATTTATATTTATATATTCATCTGAAATATTAATTCCACCAGAAAAAGCAGTATGTCCATCAATTATCATCATTTTTCTATGATCTCTATTATTCATAATAATACCTGCAAATGGCGATAATTTATTAAATTGCATACATTTTATTCCATATTTTTCCAGTAACTTTGGATAATTACTAGGTAGCATAGCAAAAGAACCCATATCATCATATAATACTCTTACATCTAGTCCTGAATTTGCTTTTTCTTTTAATATATCTAAAATTTCTTGCCACATAGTACCATTATTAATAATGAAATATTCTATAAAAATAAATTTTTTGGCTTTTTTTAGTTCTTCTAACATAACAGGATAAACGTCATCACCAAGAGAATAATAGTTTATCTCATTGTTTTTCGTTACAGGAAATCCTGCAAATTCACTTATATATTTTAATTGTCCTAAATTTTTAGTATCGATTTCTTTTTTTATAAATTCATCTTGTATTAAGTATTTTTGACCATTTTCTATATTTTCATTAATATTCTTTAAAACTTTACTTCTTTTCATATTATTACTAAGTATGATATATAGAAGTGTTCCAATTAATGGAAAAAGCATAATCAGTAATATCCATATTAAATCGCTACTTAATCTTTTACTATACTTGATAATCATTAAAACAATTATAATACTAAGTAAACCATAAACTACTTGAATAATACTTATAAATTCTCCAAATTTTAAATATATAAATAATGTTAATAGAATTTGTATTAATAAACCTATTGCTACAACAATTCCTCTTTTTACTGCCATCCACATATTTTTTCTCCTCATACTAATTCATTTTTATATGTAATACTTTTATCTTCTTTATAAATAAACATTAATTTTGAGTTCTTATCTGTTCTTCCTTTATCAAAGGATAACGAATAAGTACATTACTATCTAGATTTTCTTTGTGCATATCAACTGCTGTTATTTGATGATTATCATATGTTGTATAATAATAAATTCCCTTATTTACATTACAGCAAGATGTATAAATTGTTATTTCAAATTTATCATCACCTAAATCACAGCATCCTCTTTGTTGATCAACGCTACCTAAAATGTGAAAAAATTGACTAACACTTGATTTTTCATCTTCTTTAGAAAAAGAATTTAATTTAGTATACGCTACTCTTATGAATCTTGATTGCGATGATAAATCACCTGGTAGACCTATTGCTCCCATTCCTCTACTATATAAACTTAGATCTAATTCTTTACTAAATTTATTCTCTGGAGATTTAGGTGATAAATACATATAATTATTTAAGGCAAACATTTGCTTATCAAAAGATGGATTATTAGTTAATACCCCTACTGGATTATCATATATTTTTATTCCATCAATAACAGACTCTACAGTTATTGATTGTGTGCTATCGGAAATAATCCAATGTAAGCTAGCTAATGGTAATTTATCACTAAATGGAGTATTTAACACATTCATTTTTTCAATCAAATTTCTAGCTTCATTTACATTTGAACATTGGCTTAAAATCCATGGTATCAGTTCAAATTGAGCAACATTATCTTTTCCTTCCTGTTTTTCTTTATAATGAGCATTTCCAACAAAATTTAAACCTGCTATTGCTAACCCTTTTTCGTTTATTGCATCGTAATATAATGGATAATCTTCAGTAACAAATGCCATTCCAATTATCGCATAATGACTCTTAATGTCATCTACTTCTCTAAATTTAAATTCAAAGTTTCTTGGTGTTATTGTTACTTCATCTCCATATGAAAATTCATAATCCAATGTTCTTCCAAAATAAAAATCTTTCGTTTTATAAGTTGCTGCTGTACACATATTCTTTCCCTTCTTTCTAATACTATTTCTTATCTTTTATATAACTCTCTTTCAAATTACTA
>CAJMRY010000013.1 GCA_905215935.1 uncultured bacterium | reverse complement strand
CCTCCTACTACTAAAAAAGAGCATAGTATTCCTTATGTATTATAATAAGTCTGTACTAGCCCTTAATATTCTCTTAATTTATTTTAAATGATGTGGATTGTTTTCTGCACCATTTAATCCATTATTTTTTTGATTTATTATTCCTAAAATATTTTGATAATTATTTATCATTTCTGCATTACCTTTTTCAGTTGCTTGATTTAATCTAGCCAAAACATATTGAGTTATGTGATTAATATCAACTACTTCTGTTTCAGGAATAAAACCTAAATAAGATAATATTTGTTTTTGTTCTTCTGAAAATTTATCTTTGTATTTATAAACTCTAACATATAAAGCATGTTCCTCTTTAACACTTGCAGATGGATAATGTCCTAAATTGATTAAACTACAAAACGCCTGTTCAATATAATCACTTTGTTCAAGTCTAACAGGTACGGCTATACCCAATTGTGATAACCTTTCTCTTTGTTCTGGAGTTAATAATGTACTACCTCTACGTTGTAATTTTCTGTATAAACTTGTTTCTTCTGGATTAGATTTTTTAGGCTGATGACCTAATAACATTAATTCGTTAAAGAATTCTTCGGATTCTCTACTTTCACCCTTTGTTTCTGGTAATTTTATTCCTAATTTAGATAATTCTTGCAATTGTTCTTCTGTTAGCCATTCTCTACCATGTCTTTGTAATCTTCCATATAGATTTACTTCAACTTTATCCTTACTTGCTCTAGCAGGTTGATGTCCAAATTGAACTAATTCATTAAACAATTGATTACCTCTTTCATCTTGAGTCTTTGCTTTTGGAATATAAATACCATAGTTTGATAATTCTTGCAATTGTTCTTCTGTTAAGTATTTAGCACCTCTTTGCACTAATCTACTATATAAATTACTTTCTTCAGGGATTGCCTGACTAGGTTGATGTCCTAGTTCCATTAATTCTTCGAACAAAATTGCTGATAAATCTTCCTGGCTCAATTTTTCAGGAATATAAATTCCCATTTGTCTTAAAATATCAAGTCGCTCTTCTGTAAGCCATTCTTTACCATGATTTATTAAAGCAGTGTATAAAGCAGATTCTTCTTTAGAATTATTTCTATTTGGTTGATGTCCTAATTCTATTAAATCATTATATAATTTTTTTGCTTTAGAATTTTCATATGTTTCTTTTGTTAATGATTTATCTATAATATCAAATAAATCAATCATTGAAGACATTTCATCAATTACTTTAAAACTTCCAATATCAATATCGTTATAGCCAGAAATTGCTGGATTGCTTGTACCTGTTTGTATTTGTCGTTTAACTTGTTCGTAAAATTTATCTATATCTTTTATTCCTAAACTATTATTTACTATATCAAAAATTAAAGGATGTTCATTATGTCCAACAGAGAGTGCTCTACCTAACTGTTGTAAATAAATAATTGGAGAAATAGTTGGTCTAAGCATTATAACTCCATCTATATCATTTATGTGTAATCCTTCATTCAACATATTTACACAAAATAATAATTTTAAATGATCATTATTTGAAGTTTCAAAACTTTCTATAGAATTACGATTATCAAAATCTTTATTTGTTGAAATAACACTATACATATCAATATTACTATTTACTGATCCAAACCAATTTTTTGATTCTTCAATCATTCTATTCATATGTTCTACATCTCTGCAAAAAACAATAAATCTTCCATTTGATTTAGTTATATTTTTCGAAAACACTTTTTCTAAACCTTCACTTTTTTCTAATAATTTTTTTGCAGAATCAAATTTTTCTTGAAATAATTTTCTATCACTTTCGGATGCTAATTTATTTATTTTTGTTTGAATTCTTTGTATATCTTCATCAAATGAATATAGTGCATTTATATATGTGGGTAATGGTAATATACCTTTGGTAACAGATTCTACTAAAGTTATTTGTGATGCAATATTATTATCAAACAATTCCTCAGCCATATTTCTACAGTCATCTAAATATCTTATTGGTGTTGCAGAAAATCCTAAAACTTTTGCATTAGAATTATTATTTAATAAAACATCTAATCCTTTACCCCATTTTGGTGCACCACATCTATGAAATTCATCTAAAACAATGCAATCGGTAGAATATGTTGTTGCAATTTGTTCTGTTATATTTTGGTATAAGTCAAATTTTAGATATGGAAAATCATTTAGTGTTAAGCCACAACTTTCAATATGTCTTATAATTTGATCTATGATAGGTTTTTGAGATGTTAGAAATAAACATTTCTTATTTCTATTTTCATATAACCATTTAATTGCAATAAATGATTTACCACTACCAGTTGGATGAATAACACATGTTCTATTACTTGTCTTTAATTTTTCCTCTATTTGCTCATAAGCGTATGCGTTATGTTTATATAATCCAACAGCCATTAAATCAACTCCATTTATTTATTTTTATTTTCCCAAATTTTTCTAACTAATTTTAAAGATAAAGTAGATAAAGTGAAACCAATTACGGGTACTAACGAACTCAAAAATATATTATCAAATTCCCTTATAACATAAGAATATATAATAACAACAATATAAGTTAAAATCATGATACATATTCTTCTAGTCCAACTTGTTTCCCATGCTTTATCTAATTCAACTCTTTTATTTCGTTCTTGTATCTTTTTTATCTCTTTTTCTAAATCCATAAATACACTCTCCTAATAAATAAATTATACCATATTTTAGCTACTTTTAACATGCTTATTCCTTATCTTTCAAAATCATCTTTTGATTTTTTTTAATCTAAATCTTCAATATCGTCATCATCTAATACATTATCTTCATACATTTCATTAACTACATCAATATATTTATCATCTTTATCATACCAACTATGAAGTTTATCATGTAAGAAAGATATTA
>CAJMRY010000012.1 GCA_905215935.1 uncultured bacterium | reverse complement strand
GATGAAGTACTACCAGGATTTGATGATTATGAAGACGACGAAGACGAAGAGGATGATGAACTACCAGGACTTGATGATTATGAAGATGATGACGATAATAATGAACCAATTAGTAATCCAAATTTTAGAAGAATGGAGCCAATTGGCAATCAATCTTCAAGAGAAATAGAAAATACTAATAAATTTAATTCTTCAGTTAATTTCAATATAGATAATCTAATAAGTAGTGACCAAAAAATTGTGTCATTTATAGGTACATCAAAAAATGGAACATCATTTTTAGTGAATAATTTAGCTCAGATGTTTTCAGAAAAAGGAATAAAAACAGCAATCTTAGATCTTACACAAAATAGAAATGCATATTATATATATACAGATAATAGAGAAGAATTAAGAAATATAGCATATAATTGTATTGAAAATCTAAGAAGAGGAGTAGCAGAAGGAATTCAGGTTAACAAAAATTTAACTGTATATACATCATTACCAGATGAAGTAGAGGGATTAAAAGACTATGAAAACATTTTAGAAACTTTATTAAATAATTATTCACTTGTATTATTAGACTGTGACTTTGAAACAGAAGTACAATATTTTAATGCAGTACAAGAAATATATTTAGTACAAAGCCTAGATGTTTTAACTATTCAGCCACTAACCGCTTTTTTAAGAGAATTAAAAGCAAAAGATATATTAGATCAAAATAAATTAAGAATAGTAATTAACAAACATATAAGAATAAGTAATATGAGTGATAAATTACTAATTGGTGGAATGAGCTCATATAATGATCCTAGTATGTCTTTTATGACAGAATTATTTGACAAAAGCAATATAAAATATACAACTATTCCTTTCGACCAACAAGCATACTGTAAATATTTAGATGGACTTGTAGATTGCAAGATTTCTTTAAGAGGATATTCAAAAAATATGATACAAAGTTTTAATAAATTAGGAAATATGGTATTTCCTCTAATTAGTAGTAATAAACCATCAAAAGAAAAAAATTACAATAAATACAATAATTATAATAATAATTTTTCAAGTAGTACAAGTGATACTTTAAATAAAATGAAGAAAAAATATTAAAATAGAATAGAGAGGGGATTATTTTGTTAGTAGCAGTTATAATCATAATAGTATTGTTAGTATTTACAATAGTAGGATTAGTTTTATATAACATATCTATACACAAAAAATTAGAGCAATTTAATAATACAAACCAAAAAATAACTAGCTTAAATGTATTACAAGATTTTATGGATACTGTTAGTGAAGCAAGCACTGTAGATCAAAAAATAAAGAAAATTAATGATATCTTAATAGAAAGATATGATATAAAATATTCTACTATAGTTATATATAATGGAGCAGAATATAAAGTAAAAGCATCTAATGTAGAACAAAAACATTGGGATACTTTAAGAACACTACAAAATGAGCCTGTTTTTAGAGATAGTATACAAACTGCTACTCCAAAATATATAACAATAGATAATGAAGGAGAAAAATTGCCATATCAAAGAATGGAATTTGGACGAGCTAAATCTGCTATGTTTTTCCCTCTATATGTAGATAATATTTATATAGGATATTGGATAATAGAAGGAAGTAAACCTCATGAATTTGACAATATAGATACAACTATTTTGGAAGTAGTAAAGAATAATATTGTTTCAGTATTAAGAACAGTAGAAAACCAAAAAATAATAGAAAATATTGTAAGAGATGATAAATTCTCAGGACTAAAATCAGTAGAATATCTTTTTGGTGAAGCAAGAAATGTAATAGATAAATATCCAACATCAACAGTATGTCTTTTCAAAATAGTTAATTTACAAAAGATTAATGAAGTGATAAGTAGAAAGACTGGTAATACAGTTATTACAGAAGTAAGCGAATTACTAAAAGATAATTTAGCAGAAGAGTATTTCTTTGTAAGATATATGGGACCAAAATTTGCAATTGTTTTTTCTGGTATAGATACTGAAGGCGTGGTAAACTTTATGAAGGATATGAAAAGAGAGATAGAAAAGTTACAAATAGAACCAGAAGAAGATTATAGAGGCAAAAAATATAGAGTTGTTAGTCCGAAGATTAATATTGCAATAACAACATATTACAAAGGCACAGCTTTAGAAGGTGTAACAGCAAAACTAGAAGAATATCTAGATAATGCTGAACCTACAGAAAATAATATAAATTGTTTATAGGAGGTATTTTATTATGGCTATGGATGAAACAATGAGTTTTACAGTCGAAAAAGATAAAAATATTAAGGCTAGAGAGATACTAAAAGAAGTACATCAAGCACTTGTAGAAAAGGGATATAATCCAATTAATCAAATTGTTGGATATATATTATCAGGTGACCCAACATATATCACTAGTCATAATAATGCTAGAAACCTAATAAGACAAATCGAAAGAGATGAATTATTAGAAAAAATGGTAAAAAGTTATATAGGATTGGATGACTAATATATGAGAAAATTAGGAATTGATTATGGTGATTCAAGAGTTGGAATATCAATTACAGATGCTCTTGGTATAACAGTTCAAGGATTAGAAACAATACATCATAATGGTAATGATAAAATTGTTTTAAAAAGATTAGAAGAATTACTTGAGATATATGATGTAGACACATTAGTAATTGGTCTTCCAATTAATATGAATGGAACAAAAACAGAAAGGGTAGATGTTACAGAAAAGTTTATTCATAAATTACAATGTAAATTTAATAAAATAAAAATAGAAAAAATTGATGAAAGACTTACTACTGTCGCTGCTCATAAAACTATGAATTATTTAAATATTAATAAGCACAAAAAGAAAGATATTGTAGATACAATATCAGCAGTATATATATTAGAAACATATATGAAAAAAATTACTTCTTAAATGTAAACAAAAACATGCAGTTAATTTTAAAGAGTACTTTAAAAAAGCATATTAAAGTATATCATAAATAAAAATGTAAATAATATTTATTAGTTATTATTGTTGTAGAAATACAATTTAAATATAAAAAATTGAAAGGAGAATTGACCATGAATGAAGATGTAAATAATATTCCAGATGCAGAGGAAATAGATAACATAGTAGTTCTTAATGATGAAGATGGAAATGAGGTTGAATTTGAATTTTTAGATTTAATTCAATATGAAAATGAGGATTATGTTGTACTATTACCAACAGAAGATGAAGGAGAAGAAGCAGGAGAAGTTGTTATTCTAAAACTAGAAGATACAGAAGATGAAGAACAAGAATCTTATGTAAGTGTTGAAGATGAAGAAACATTAAATGCTGTATTTGAAATGTTTAAAGAAAAATTTAAAGATGAATTTAATTTTGTTGAAGAATAAAAGTAAAAGCTATTAACTTATATTAGTTAATAGCTTTTATATACAATAGAAAAGGTGTGTGTGATAAATAAAGTATTAATAATAAAGAAAAATTAACATATTTTAACCAAATGAGAAATAAATAATAAAATTGTTATGGTTTATACTTTCTTTACTACCACTTGATTTTTATGTAAATCGATAGTATAATATATTCATTATACTATATAAATTTGCTTTAGAGGTACTAAAAGCTGTGTCACAGTTTGCAATCCTACTCTTTTGCAAATCCGCCAAATGGATTGTATTTCCGTAAGGAGGAAAATATATGTACAAAACCATTAAAGTTTTTGGCACAGAACCAGGTCAGTATGGCAATGAATCTTCATATTCGTCAAAGATAGCTGACGCAATTGAAAAAATTAATGTTAACAGAGGTAAAATAATTGCTTTTAATCAAATCGAGGTTCCACAATATCAGCCAAGCTCTATGGGAAATACAATTAAATTTATGAGCGTTACTGCAGTAATCGTTTATGAGGTTTAATATGTTTAAAAGACGTGTCTTTGCAGATGCGTCTTTTATAATATACATTAATTAATATGTACTTTAGAATATATCTGCAGTTATAGCTTATTTTTATTTGATGTAATTTTTTACTTTTGAAAGTTAACATATTGCTTTTGCAAAAGATGTATAATATAATCTAATTATATCTTTTAATAGATATATGATCCGAAAAAAGGGGATGAATGTAATATGAATAAAAGAACTGTTACTCGAAAAATAATGGTAAGAGATATTCAAATTGGAGGTCAAGATAGAGTTATAATTCAATCTATGACTAATACAAAAACAAAAGATGTAGAATCTACTGTAAAACAGATATTAGAATTAGAAGATGCAGGATGTGAGATTGTAAGAGTTGCTTGTTTAGATATAGAAGATGCAAGAGCGATAAAAGAAATAAAAGAGAATATTCATATTCCAATAGTTGCAGATATACATTTTGATTATAGAATAGCTCTGCAAGCAATTGAAAGTGGAGTAGATAAGATTAGAATTAATCCTGGAAATATAGGAAGTGAAGATAGAGTAAAAAAAGTAGTGGAAGCTTGCAAAGAACATAAGATACCAATTCGTATAGGAGTTAATGCAGGATCTTTAGAAAAAGATTTATTAGTGGATGGAAAACCAACTGCTAAAGCAATGGTAGAAAGTGCAAAAAGACATGTAGAAATATTAGAAAAATTAGATTTTTATGATATTTGTATTTCATTAAAAGCCTCAGATTTAAATTTATGTATAGAAGCATATGAAGAAGCAGCTAAAACATTTAACTATCCATTACATTTAGGAATTACAGAAGCAGGAACAGCATTTAGTGGAACTATAAAATCAAGTATAGGTTTGGGAGTGCTTCTAAGACAAGGAATAGGAGATACAATTAGAGTATCTTTATCAGATAATCCTGTAGAAGAAATAAAAGTTGCAAAAGAGATTTTAAAAGATTGTGGTTTATATAATAAATCAGCAAAATTAGTTTCTTGTCCTACTTGTGGTAGAACACAAATAGATTTAATACCAATAGCAAAAGAGGTAGAAGAGTTTTTGCAAAAAATAGAGTCAGATATTACTGTTGCTGTAATGGGGTGTGCTGTAAATGGTCCTGGAGAAGCAAGAAATGCAGATATAGGAATTGCAGGAGGAATAAAAGAAGGTTTGTTGTTTAAAAAAGGTGAAATTATAAAAAAAGTAAAACAAGAAGATATAGTAGATGTTTTAAAACAAGAAATATTAAAAATGATATAAAATAGGTTTTATTACAATTCATAGCTTTAAAATTAGATTCATACTATTATTTTATATAAATAAGCCTGTAAATTGTAATCAAATTTTTATGAAAAATAATTTAAAAAATCTTAGCTTGTTTAAGAAGGGAATGTATTATATATGGAAATTGTACTAGGTAAGACTGCAGGTTTTTGCTATGGAGTAAGAAATGCAGTTCAAAAGGCAGAAGAAAAACTAAAGAAACATAAGAACGTATCTTGTTTAGGAGAATTAGTTCATAATGGGCAAGTGATAAGAAAATTAGAAAAATTAGGATTAAAAATAGTAGAAAGAGTAGAAGATTCAAATAATAAAGTAATAATAAGAGCACATGGAATTGCAAAAGAAATTTATCATAAAGCTAAAAAATTAGATATAGAAATTTTTGATTTTACATGCCCAAATGTTTTAAAAATACATAAAATTGCAGATGAACATGCAAGTAAAGGATATTACATTTTCTTAATAGGAGGAAAAAATCATCCAGAGAGTTTAGGAACAATTAGTTTTTGTGGAAAAGATTCATATTTAATAGAGACAAAAGAAGAAATTGATGAAGCAATTAAAGCATTTAAAGATTCAAATATTAAAAAATTATTAATAATTGTACAAACTACATTTAGCTTAGAAAAATTTAATTCTTATGTTAGGCAAATAAAGGAAAAAATAGATGATGATGTAGAGTTACAAGTAAAAAATACTATTTGTAATGCAACAAAAATAAGACAAGAAGAAACTTGTGAAATTTCGAAAAAAGTACAATGTATGATTATTATTGGAGGGAAAAATAGCTCGAATACAAAAAAATTATATGATATAGCAAGAGAAAATTGCGAAAATACGATGATAGTAGAAACAAAAGACGAATTAGATGTAAGTACTGTAAAAAAATTTGAAAAAGTGGGAATAATGGCAGGAGCTTCAACGCCAGATAATAGCATAGATGATGTAATTAAGGCAATCGAGATTTAGTTAAAGTTTAGTTCACATAGAATTTACATAAAAATAACAAAATATATATTGACAAATGACACGGTGTCACTTATAATAATGACACCGTGTCATTATTGCTTATTATGACATAAAATATTTATTATGTAGGAAGTGAAGATACTACAAAAGTTAAATTAAGTCCTATTAGAGAAGAGGTGAAAAAATGCCAAAGGAAACTTTCATAAAATTGTCAGAAGAAAAAAAAGAAAAAATAATCAAGGCTGCAAAAAAAGAATTTGCAAGAGTACCATTTTCAGAAACATCAATAAAAAATATAGTAGAAGATGCAGAAATTGCAAGAGGAAGTTTTTATCAGTATTTTGAAACCAAGCAGGATTTACTAGAATATATTATAAGCAATCATGTAATGATGGTTAATAAAAGCACTGAGGAAACTTTTTATAAAACAAATGGAGATATATTTGAAGTGTTTATTTCTATGTATGATCAAATTTTAGCACAATGTATGGAAGAAGAAGAGATTAGATTATATAAAAACATTTTTGAAAATATGAAGAATAGTGAAGATGGAATTTTTTTATCCACAATGAAAAAATACAAACCAAAAGAGATATCAGAATATTATAATTTTATAAATAAAGAAAATTTAAAAGTTGAAAACGAAGATGATATGAAATTAATTATAAAAATGTTAGATAATATAACAAAAAAAGCAGTTATAACCAGTTTAAAATATCAAGATAAAAAAATAGCCAGGGAAGATTATCTAAAAATGATTAATTATTTAAAATTTGGAATAATGAAGAAAGAGAGGAAATAAAGGAATGTTAAAAATATTAAGTAACCTAAAGCAAACTAAAGCTCATGTACTTATAATTATTATTCTTTTATGTGTTCAAGCAATGGCAGATTTAGCTTTGCCTGATTATACATCAAAGATTGTAAATGTTCGGTATACAACAAGGAGGAATTGAAGAAACTTCACCAGAAGTAATAAGAAAATCTCAAATGGACAATTTATTATTATTATCAAATGATGATGATGACATATTAGAAAATTATGAACTTATTAGCAAAAATACTACTTCTAATGAAGAGTATGATAAAAACTTAAAAAAGTATCCTAAACTTGAAACAGAAGATTTATATCTAAAAAGAAAATTAGATAAAGAGCAAGAAGAAAATTTAGGAAATATAATGGAAAAACCACTAATGGCAATTTCTTCACTGCAAAATGAAGAAACAATGGCAAATTTAAAAAAACAGATATTAGAAAATGCTACAGAAGAGCAAAAAGCTATTTTAAGCCAGATGTCTTTATTAGATATTATAAAAAATATGCCACAAGAACAAACAAGTCAAATGATAGAAGAATTAAATAAGAAATTTGGGGAAATGCCAGATACAATATTAGCAAGTGCAGCAATTGCTGAGATTAAATCAGAATATGAAGCAGTTGGAATTGATACATCAAAATTGCAAAATGAATATATTTTCTTTTCAGGACTTAGAATGCTTGGAGTAGCATTACTTAGTATGGCTTCTGCTGTTGTAATAATGCTTTTATCTTCTAAAGTGGCAGCAACTTTAGGAAGAATATTAAGAGAAAGAGTTTTTAGAAAGGTTCTAAAGTTTTCAAGTAAGGAGTTTAGAGAATTTGGAGTAGCATCACTAATTACAAGAAATACAAATGATATTCAGCAAATTCAAAATTTAATTACAATGCTTTTCAGAGTTGTAATTTATGCTCCAATTATAGGAATAGGTGGATTTTTCAAGGTATTATCTAATAAAGCAAATTCTATTGTCTGGATTATAGGTCTTGCAATTGTTTTAATTATTAGTATAGTTATGATTTTATTTATTATAGCAATGCCTAAATTTAAAAAATTACAAAGTTTAATTGATAAATTAAATTTAGTTGCTCGTGAGATTTTAACAGGACTTCCTGTAATTAGAGCATTTAATAAAGAGAAATCAGAAGAAGCAAGATTTGATATGGCAAATATAGATTTAATGAAAGCAAATATTTTTGTTAACCGTGCAATGAGTATTATGATGCCTGCACTTATGTTTATAATGAATGGAATTACACTTTTAATTATATGGTCAGGAGCAAAGGCGGTAGATCAAGGTACAATGCAAGTTGGAGATATGATGGCATTTATCCAATATACAATGCAAATTGTTATGGCATTTTTAATGATATCTATGATTTCAATTATGCTTCCAAGAGCATCTGTTTCAGCAAAACGTATTAATGAAATATTAGAAACAAAAGAATCTATAAAAGATGCCAAAGAGACAAAAGAATTAAATAAAGATAAGAAGGGATATGTAGAATTTAAAGATGTATCATTTAGATACCCAGATGCTGATTCAGAGATTTTAAATGATATTACATTTACAGCAAAACCAGGAGAAGTAACTGCTATTATAGGAAGTACTGGTAGTGGTAAGTCTACTATAGTAAACTTGATTCCACGTCTTTATGATGTAACAGGTGGGGAACTATTAATAGATGGAGTAAATATAAAAGACATATCTTTAAAAACTCTTCGTGATATTATTGGATTTGTTCCTCAAAAAGGAGTATTATTCTCAGGTACTATAGAATCAAATATTAAATATAGTGATAAGAATATGTCAGATGTTCGTATGATAGAAGCGGCTAAAATTGCACAAGCAGAAGAATTTATATCTGCAAAACAAGAAAAGTATAATTCAGAAATCTCACAAGGTGGAACTAATGTATCAGGAGGACAAAAACAACGTTTGTCAATAGCAAGAGCTATTGCAAAAGATCCAGAAATATTTGTTTTTGATGATAGTTTTTCAGCATTAGATTTAAAAACAGATGTAACTTTGCGAACAGCACTTAGTGAGAGGACAAAAGATAAAACAGTAATTATAGTAGCACAAAGAATTAGTACAATATTAAATGCAGACCAAATTATTGTACTAGATGATGGAAAAATTGTAGGAATAGGCAAGCATGAAGACTTAATGAAAAATAATGAGACATATAAAGAAATTGCACTATCACAGCTTTCAAAGGAGGAATTGGAATAATGGCTGAAAATGTAAGAAAACCTCCAATGGGAGGTATGGGACCAAAAGGACCAGGAAATGTAGAAAAAGCAAAGGATTTTAAAGGTACAACTAAAAAATTAATAAAAGGCTATCTTGCAAATTATAAACTAGCTTTATTAATTGTATTAATATTTTCAGTAGGAAGTACTATTTTTTCTGTTGTAGGACCTAAAATTTTAGGAAATGCAACAACAGAAATATTCAATCGGATTAGTAGGTAAAATTTTTGGGGCAGGTGAAATTAATTTTGAAAAAATAGCAAATATATTATTAACATTATTAGTATTATATATTACCAGTAGCCGGATTTTCACTTATACAAGGATTTACAATGACAAGTGTTTCTCAAAAATTGACATATAAGTTAAGAAATGATTTAACAAAGAAAATAAATAAATTACCAATGAATTATTTTGATAAAAAGACAAATGGGGAAGTATTATCTATTTTAACTAATGATATTGATACTTTAAGTATGAATTTAAATCAAAGTATTACACAAATTATAACAGCAATTTGTACAGTGGTTGGAATATTAATTATGATGTTTTCTATTAGTTTTAGTATGACAATAGTATCTTTAATAATATTACCAGTTACAGCAGTAGTTGTAAAATGGGTTGTTGGAAAATCACAAAAATATTTTAAAAAGCAACAAGATTATTTAGGTCATGTTAATGGAAGGGTAGAAGAAGTTTTTGGAGGACATACAATTGTTAAAGTATTTAATGGTGAAGATGAGGAAATAGAGAATTTTAAAAAGGCAAATGATGAATTATATCATTCTGCTTGGAAATCTCAATTTTTATCAGGTGTAATGCATCCAATAATGAATTTTATAGGTAATATTGGATATGTATTAGTTGCTATTTTAGGTGGATATTTAGCAGCAAATGGAAAAATAACAGTAGGAAATATTCAATCATTTATACAATATAATAAACAATTTACTCGGGCCTATTATGCAAATTGCACAAGTATCAAGTATGCTTCAATCTATGGTAGCGGCAGCAGAAAGAATATTTGAATTCTTAGAAGAGGAAGAAGAAGTTCGGAACTATAGAAAATCCTGTAAATATAAACGGCATAAAGGGAAATGTAGAGTTTGAACATGTACATTTTGGATATAATGAAAATAAAATTATTATAAATGATTTTAATGCAAAAATTAATGAAGGACAAAAAATTGCAATTGTTGGACCAACAGGTGCTGGAAAAACAACAATAGTAAAATTGTTAATGAGATTCTATGATGTAAATAGCGGAAAAATATTAATAGACGGACATAATATAAAAGATTTCAATCGTGGTGAACTTAGAAGTTTATTTGGTATGGTACTTCAAGATACATGGCTATTTGGAGGAAGTGTAAAAGAAAATATAAAATATGGAAAACCTGATGCTACAGATTCTGAAGTAATAGAAGCGGCAAAAGCTGCTCATGTACATCATTTCATAAAAACTCTTCCTAATTCATATGATATGATTTTAAATGAAGAATCAAGTAATGTTTCTGCAGGACAAAAACAACTTTTAACAATAGCTCGTGTAATTCTAGCAAATCCTAAAATATTGATATTAGATGAGGCGACAAGTTCTATAGATACAAGAACAGAAGAACAAATACAATCTGCTATGGATAATTTAATGAAAGGAAGAACAAGTTTTATTATTGCACATAGATTATCAACAATAAAAAATGCAGATTTAATTTTAGTAATGAATCAAGGTGATATTGTAGAACAAGGAACACATGAAGAGTTACTAGAAAAACAAGGCTTTTATGCGGATTTATATAATTCTCAGTTTGAAGACTGTAAAGATGAAATAGAGTAAAATGAATTTGTGAGTAATTATTTTTGGATTTACCAATATTAAAGAGAGGATACTAAAATAAGCTATATACTTTTAAGGTGATAGTAAATTTTAGGAATTCTCTTTTTATTTATGTACTTGACAAAAAGAACAAACGTTTATATAATGGAAAAAAATAATAAAATAAGGGTGAATAAAATGCAATCAATGTATAAAGATAGAAAGCAGAAAGGAAATAGTTTACTACAATGGGTAGACAATTATGTATTAGTAGATATAGAAACAACAGGTTTATCTCCAAAAGAGAATGATATTATAGAAATAGGAGCAATAAAAGTAAAACAAAATAAAATTATTGCGAAATATGAATCTTTAATAAAAGTAGATTATAAATTAAATCCATTTATTACAAGATTAACAGGAATAACAAATGATATGATAAAAGAAGGAAAAGAGATAAATGAAGTTTTACAAGAGTTTTTAGATTTTACAGAAGATAATATTATCATGGGACATAATGTTAATTTTGATATTAATTTTATATATGATAAATGTGAGAAATATTTAGATGTGCATTTGAAAAATGATTTTATAGATACAATGAGAATTGCAAAAAAAGTATTGCAAGATGTTCCGAATTACAAATTAGGAACTTTAGCTAAAAAATTTGATATAAATTATGAAAATGCACATAGAGGATTAGCAGATGTGCAAATAACATATGAAGTATACAATAAGTTAAGAGAATGTGCTATAAAAGAAACAAACTTGGTTACATTATAATATATAAAGGAGGTAAGAAATGCCATCTTGGGGAATTCATTTAGCAACTGCTAAAAAGATTTTAGATAGAGTAGAGATAGAAAACAAAAATGATTTTATATTTGGTAATATTTTACCAGATATTTTAAATGGATATTTAATAAAAGATGTATCCAATATAGTAAAGCATAGTGATGCTCATTATGATGCATATCAGAAGGAAAGATTTAGTGGTTACAAAATATTTTACGAACAATATAATCACAATCTTGATAATAAAGTAGTATTAGGATATTTAACTCATTTAATGACAGATAATTTATGGAATAGAGAATTCTATAATAAAAAAGTACTATTTGATGCTGGAGAAATAGTACGGACTAAAAGTATTAGGCGAAAAAGTAAAGAAAGGTGATCATGAAATAGTAAGAAAGATTAAGCAAAGAGATTTTAAAACATTTGCAGATTATTTGTTTTCTAAAGGATATATAGTGACACCAACATATGATGAGTCTTTAATAAAGAAATCTAATGTAATTGATATTATTAATATTAATGCAATGGATATAAGCAAATCAATAGATTATATAAATGAAGAGAGAGAAAATGCAAATATAATAGATAATAATTTAAATTATGAGATATTTACACAAGAGGAATTTGAAGATTTTTTTGAGGAAATAGCAAACAAGATAATAAATTTTATTAATAATATAAATTTAGAAAAATAGTAAAAAATATTAGATATTGTTTTTATTATTGAATTATTTATTGTTACAATTCATAGCGATTTTATTTAGATGAAGATAGTTACCGCCTAAGCTAAGTGTTTAATATATATTTTTTAAAGTTTTAAAAAATATATATTAAACACTTAGCTTAGGCTAGTATGTACTTTAAAATGAGATGTGAATAGTAAATATATATTAATTTCGTGTTATATTTTAATAAGATAAAGTTGCATTCAGATAATAATACATATATAATAATATTTGTTAATATATATGTATTATGCTAATAATTTATTTCAAAAATCGCTCTGATTTTATAACAATTCCTAGAACTTTTAGATTTTTTATATCTTTTTCTAAACAAACTATTGGTTCATAATCTGTATTTATAGGCTTTAAAATTAAACCAATATCTGTTTTTATTATTTTTCTTATCAATATTTCATTTTTATAATCAATCGCACAAATGTCTTCTGACTTATATATAGATTGACATCTAATTAACAATTTATCACCTTTTAAAAATTCAGGACTTAAACTATCATCTTTTTGATTAAAAGCAATGTAATCATTAGATTTTGTTAGCATTTTAGAGATTATTATATTATCATTGGATTCACCATTCAATACTTTAATTTTTACATATTCATCAGCTTTTGTATTGATATATTTATTTTCGGAAAAGCCAATAAGCCAACTAGGTGAGACATTATATAAATTAGCAATTTTTTCTACTGTACTAAAACTTGGATTTTTAATTTGACCATTTGCATATTTAGCAATTGTTCCTTTTGATTTTATTCCTAATTTTTTTGATAATTCTTCGTATGTATAGATTTTTTTTGATAATAGTTCATTTATTCTTTCTTGAAATTTTTTATTCATTTTTTTGCCCCCTAATTTATAAATCAACTCGATTATAACATTTTGTTTTCTGTTCTGTAAACAAAACAACGAAATAATATAAAAAAAGTTTCTTACAATTATTGACAATGAAGTTTAAATATTATATCATGTTTCTTGATAAGAAACAAAGAGAGAAGGAGTAGCATATGAATCCTGAAATCATTGGGAATAGATTAAAATCATTAATGGCAATAAGGAATATAAATAGGAGTTATTTAGCAAAAAAACTAGGAATAAGTTATAGTACATTAACTAAGAAGTTAAATGGAGAAAAAGAATTTAATGTAAATGAATTATGGATAATAAAAGAAGTATTAGAATTAGATCAAAAATTGTGTGAGGAAGTATTTTTTAATCCTAATTTTTTTATAGATGAAGAAAATAATTTGGTACAATAATAATGAGTTTAAATTTTATAAATATTAAATATATATATTAAGAGGATGGAATATATGGATGAGTCTAGAATGTTAGAAATATTACAATTATATATAAAAGAAAAAATGTCAAAAAATGATAGCTCACATGATTGGTGGCATATAGAAAGAGTATATAATAATGCAATAGTAATTAATGAAGAAGAAAAGGGAAATCCTTTTGTTGTTAAAGCAATTGCATTATTGCATGATATATATGATCATAAATTCTGTAATGGAAATATAAAAGCTAATCTTACAAATCTTCTAATGAACTTAGATTTATATAGATTTATGAAATATGAAGATATACAAAATATTTTAAATAGCTGTCAGAATTTAGGGTTTAGTAGTAATTTTGATGGATTAAAAGAATTATCAAAAGAAGGAAAAATTGTACAAGATGCAGATAGATTAGATGCAATTGGTGCAATAGGTATAGCAAGAGTATTTACATATGGAGGGAAAAACGGAAAAGAAATATATAATCCAGATGAAGAAAATAATATTATAACAAATGAAGAATATTATAAAAAAGGATCTAATACATCAATTAGTCATTTTTATGATAAATTGTTAAGATTAAAAGAATTAATGAATACACAAACTGCCAAAAAGTTAGCTGAAAATAGACAAAAATATATGGAGCAGTTTTTGGAAGAATTTTATGCAGAATGGAATGGAAGAAAGTAAATATTTAAATATAAAGAGGATATTAATTATAAAAAGATTTGGCACATGTTTTAATTAAAATTGTTATAAAAATAGAGAATATAATACCATTTTATTGGCAAGATATTCTCTATTTTATTTTTTAATTAACTGTTTTTTATAAAATAATTATATGCCATCAATTATAACAATGATAGAATTAATTTTTTCTTTTTCCAAATATAGATAAAACTCTTAAGAATATATTAATAAAATCAAGATATAATTGCATTGCACCATAGATATATAATTTTTCCTGATTTAAACTAGCATCTTGTTTTAACTGTTTTATAATATTTATATCATATGCAGTTACTCCAAAAAATACAAAAAGAATAATCCAATCTAATACTAAGTCTAACATAGAATTTCCTAAAAATAGGTTGATTAAACTAAGTATTATTCCTGCTATTAAAATTCCAAATAATAATGTATGCCATGAGCTTAAATCCTTTTTCGTAATATAACCTATTAGTGCAAATGCTCCAAATAGAACAGCAGACACTATAAATAATAGAACAATAGAGTTAAGGTCAAAAACGATAAAGATTGTTGACAATGAAACACCATTTAACATTGAGTATATGAAATATAATATAGCTACAAGCATGGGTGATAGTTTTTTAAATAAAAATGAGAATAATAAAACAACAACTACTTCTAATATAAGTAAGATATTAAAATAGCCATTAGTAATAATATCTACAAATAAACCAGATGAGTAAGTATACCAGGATACAATTGCTGTTCCTAAAAGACCTATAAACATCCAGAAAAATGTTTTTGACATTAATTTGTTATCTTCTAATTCCATAAATTCACCTCCAGTAATTATAGTATACTATAATTATTACTGAAAATTCAATAGATTTAAATATATGAGCATAAATAAAATTAACAGTTTGCAAATAAAGATATTACAATTTTTCTTTATTAATTATAATAATAAAGAAAAAATTATAAAAAACTGTAAAAGTGCTTGACAAATACAAAAAAATGGTGTAAAGTATATTAGCATTACAAAAGGAAAGGGATGCCTATGATAGAAAAAAATGTCCAAATAAGTATGTTATGCCAAATATATGGAAAATTATTAACAGATAAACAATTTGAGCTAATAGATGATTATTATAATAATGATTTATCTTTATCTGAAATAGCAGAAAATAATGAAATAACTAGGCAAGCAGTTAGGGATATTATAAAAAAAGGCGAAAAGAAACTTTTTGAATATGAAAAAGAACTTAAGATTATGGAAAAAATGTTAAATCAAGAAAAAAAGCTTAAAAATATAATACAGGATTTAGAAAATTTAAAGAAAAACTTAAGTTTTAATGATAATAAAAAAATAGACGAAATAAAAATCAAACTAGAGAGTTTAGTTTAAAATAAAATGTTATTATATTTTAGTTAGGGAGGATGAAATATGGCTTTTGAAGGAATATCCTCAAAATTTCAAGAAATAACAAGAAAGCTAAAAGGAAAAGCAAGAATTACAGAATCTGATTTAAAAGAAATGTTAAGAGAGGTAAAACTTGCATTACTAGAAGCAGATGTTAATTATAAAATTGTAAAAGAATTTATAAATCAAATACAAGAAAAAGCTTTAGGTCAAGATGTTTTAAAATCATTAACACCAGGTCAGCAAGTTATAAAAATAGTAAAAGATGAACTAATAGAATTATTAGGTGGAACAGAAAGTAAAATTAATTTTACACCAAATCCACCAACAGTAATTATGATGGTTGGGCTTCAAGGTAGTGGTAAAACAACAACATCTGGTAAGCTTGCTAATATATTAAGAAAACAAGGTAAAAAGCCACTTTTAGTAGCTTGTGATGTATATAGACCAGCAGCTATTAAACAATTACAAGTAGTTGGATCTCAGCTTAACATACCAGTATATGCAAATGAAACTACTAAAGATGTTGTGCAAATTGCAAAACAAGCAATGAATGTAGCAATTAGTAAATTAAATGATGTTATCATTCTAGATACAGCTCGGAAGATTACATATAGATGAAGAGCTAATGCAAGAGTTAAAAAACTTAAAATTAAGCGTTAAACCACATGAAATATTATTAGTTGTAGATAGTATGACAGGTCAAGATGCAGTAAATGTAGCAGGAAGCTTTAATGAAAGTTTAGGTATAGATGGTATTGTTCTTACAAAATTAGATGGTGATACTCGTGGTGGTGCAGCAATATCTACAAAAAAAGTAACAGGTAGACCAATAAAATATGTAGCTACAGGAGAAAAATTAAGTGATATAGAAGAATTCCATCCAGATAGAATGGCTTCAAGAATTTTAGGAATGGGTGATGTTCTTTCAATAATAGAAAAAGCAGAAGAAACCTTTGATGAAGAAGAAGCTTTAAAATTAGAAAAACAGCTTAGAAAAAAAGAATTAGACTTAGATGATTATTTAATGCAATTAAGACAAGTCAAAAAAATGGGCTCATTTTCATCAATATTAAAAATGATACCAGGTATGAATCAAATTAAAGATTTAAAAGTTGATGATAACGAATTTAATAGAATAGAAGCAATAATATGTTCAATGACAGCTAAAGAAAGAAAAAATCCAAAACTATTAAATGCAAGCAGAAGAAAAAGAATAGCAATGCGGTAGTGGAACAACAGTTCAAGCAATAAACAAATTTATGGAATCATTTGAAATGACACAAAAAATGATGAAAAAGATGCAAGGTGGCAAAGGTATGAAAAACATGATGAAGAATTTTAAAGGAATGAATCCAAATGATTTAAAAAATTTGAAATTCTAATATAAATGAATCTATCTTAAAAAGTAGATATATTTACTTTAAAAAAATTAGTATATGAACAAAGACTAAAGAATTTTAAATAACATAAACAAAGTAAGATGAAACATTCAAGTTTTTGTTCCTAAAAAAATTTGTTATTAATATTTAAATATATAAGATTTAGTGGGAGGTGAAAAAAGATGGTAAAGATTAGATTACAAAGACAAGGTGCAAAAAAAGCTCCATTCTATCATATAGTTGTAGCAGATTCAAAATCTCCAAGAGATGGTAAAATAATAGAAAAAATAGGAACATACAATCCTATGACAGAACCAGCTACAATCGTTTTAGATAATGAAAAAGTAGCTACATGGATAAAAAATGGTGCAAAACCTACAGATACTGTAAAAGCTTTAATAGAAAAAGCAAAATAAATTAAAAAATAAAAGCCTTTAAGAAAGAAGGTAAATACACATGAAAGATGTTTTAGAATTAATTGTTAAAAATCTTGTAAACAATCCAGATTCTGTACAAATTACTGAAAATACTACAGATTATTCTATAGAATTGAAAGTAAAAGTAGATAAAGTTGATATGGGAAAGGTTATTGGTAAACAAGGTCGTATAGCAAAAGCAATTAGAACAGTTATTAAATCTTTAGCAGCAGCTGAAAAGAAAAAAGTTGATATAGAATTTTTAGATTAAGAGGTATTATATATGCAAGAATATCTTGAAATAGGTCAAATTGTAAATACATTCGGTGTAAAAGGAATGGTAAAGGTAAATCCTTTTACAGATGATATAACAAGATTTGAAAAATTAAAAACAGTATATATTTGTAAAAAGTCTTCTATGGAAGAAGTGGAAATAGAAGAAGTAAAATATCATAAAAATATGGTTTTACTAAAACTAAAAGGCATAGATGATATGAATTTAGCGGAAAAATACAAAGGCATGTATTTAAAAATACATAGAAAAGATGCAATTAAACTTCCAAAAGATACATATTTTATTGCAGATTTAATTGGTTTAGAAGTATATACAGATGAAGGCATTTTACTTGGAAAAGTAGATGATATATATAATACAGGAAGTAATGATATATATGTTGTAAAAGATGAATTTGGGAAACAAGTATTACTTCCAGGAATTAAAGAAGTTCTAAAAGATATTAACTTAAGTAAAGAAAAAATAATTGTTCACTTAATAAAAGGTTTAATATAATTAGTTAAAAATGGAGGAATTTATGAAGTTTGATGTGCTAACACTTTTTCCAGAAAGCTTTGAACCAATAAAACAAAGTATTTTAGGAAGAGCTTTAGAAAAGAATCTAATTAGTTTAAATTTAATAAATATTAGAGATTTTTCAAAAGATAAGCATAAAAAAGTTGATGATACTCCATATGGTGGTGGAGCAGGAATGGTTATAAAACCAGATGTTGTATATGATGCATATAAATCTGTAGAAGATAAAAATGCAAAAGTAATATATTTATCACCACAAGGGAATGTATTAAATCAAAAAAAAGTTGAATCTCTTAGTAAAGAGGAACATCTAATTCTATTATGCGGACATTATGAAGGAATAGACCAAAGAGTAATTGATGAAATTGTAGATGAAGAAATTTCAATAGGTGATTATGTGTTAACAGGAGGAGAAATACCAGCAATGGTATTAATTGATTCTGTTAGTAGATATGTAGAAGGAGTACTTACAAAAGAATCTATAAAAGAAGAATCTTTTTCTAATAATCTTCTAGAATATCCACAATACACAAGACCAGAAGTTTTTTTAAATAAAAAAGTTCCAGAAGTATTACTATCTGGTCATCATGAAAATATTCGCAAATGGAGAGAAGAACAATCTTTAAAAAATACGTATCAGAAAAGACCAGATCTTTTGGATAAAAAGAAAATAAATAATAATGGTTAAAAATTAGTTGATACAAAAATAAAAGGTAGTAGGAGCCAAAATAAATCCTAAAATAAGAAAGGGAGGAGAATATCGATGGATATCATAAAATCAATAGAACATGAACAATTGAAAAATAAGATACCTGTCCTTAAAGTTGGTGATACAGTAAAAGTACATCAAAGAATTAAGGAAGGAAACAGAGAAAGAATCCAAGTATTCGAAGGAATTATAATTAAAAAACAAGGTGGCGGAATTAACGCTACATTTACAGTAAGAAGAGTAGCATATGGTGTAGGAGTAGAAAAAACATTTTTAGTTCACTCACCTATGATGGAAAAAGTAGAATTAGTAAGAGTTGGTAAAGCAAGAAGAGCAAAACTATACTATTTAAGAGATAGAGTAGGAAAAGCAGCTAAGACTAAAGAAGATATTGGTGCTAGAATTGAAAATAAAGAAATTACTTTAAAAGAAGAAGTAGTAGCTGTAGAAACAACACCTGTAGAAGAAACAACTGCAGAACAAACAGAAGTTGCAGCTACAGAAGAAGCTAAAGATGCTGAATAATAATTAAAGTAAAAAGTGTTCATTTAGAAAAAAATATTTAAAATGAACACTTTTTATTTTATGTTATTAAAAGTTAATTAAAAAAGTTATATTTGAAACTGCTTACAAATATAACTTTCTTTTTTATTTCTTACTAATCTCAGCATATTTTTTTAATTTCTCATAAGCTAAGTAATTAATTGAGCCAGCAGGGAAGTTACCTTTACTATCTTTCTTTCCAGCAGGGACTCCTGTTAAAATTTCAATACCTTCTTCTATTGTAGAGATAGCATAAATATGAAATTTTTTGTCTTTAACAGCATTAATTACTTCATCAGAAAGATTTAAATTTCTTACATTTTGTATTGGTATCATTACACCATGTGATCCATTTAATCCACGTAATTTACATATCTGGAAAAATCCTTCTATTTTATCATTTACACCACCAATTGGCTGAATTTCACCTTTTTGATTTACTGAGCCTGTAACTGCAATTGATTGATTAATAGGAACTCCAGATAGACTAGATAAGATTGCATAAAGTTCTGTACTGGAAGCACTATCTCCATCAACACCATTATACAATTGTTCGAAACAAATACTTGCAGTTAGAGAAAGAGGAATATCTTGAGCAAACATTTCTCCTAAATATCCACTAAGAATAAATACACCTTTTGAATGTGTAGAACCAGATAATTCAACTTCACGTTCTACATTTATTACACCAGTTTTTCCGGTATAAGTATTAGCTGTAATTTTAGCTGGTTTTCCAAAAGAATAATCACCTATACTCATTATTGTAAGACCGTTAATTTGACCAACAACAAAACCAGAAGTATCAATTAAAAGTGTGTTTTCTTTAATCATTTCTACATATTTAGTATCATATTTTTTTACTCTTTCAATACGTTCTTTTAATGCTTTATCAACATATTCTGCTGTTACAACTTTTTCTTTAGCCATTTTAGCCCAAGTAGCAGATTCACCAACAATTTGAGATAAATCATTAAATCTTGTAGATAATTTATTTTGGTCATCTGCAAGTTTGGAAGCATATTCTATAACTTTAGCAACAGCTCCTTTATCTAAGGGAAGAAGTTCTTCTTGTTCGCAATATCCATGAATGAATCTTGCAAGTTTATTCATATTTTCTACATTCATAGGTGAAGAGTCTTCAAATTCAACTTTTATTTTAAATAACTTTCTAAAATCTATATCATATGATAATAATGTTTGATAAATACTTTCATTACCAATTAAAATTACTTTAATATCTAAAGGAATAGGTTCAGGTTTTAATGAAACCATAACCATAGAAGAACGTTGGTCAGCAGTATTTTCTATTAATAATTCTTTCATTCTTAAAGCTTTTTTTAAAGCTTCATAACATAAACCATTTGCAACTAAATCACTTGCTTGGAATATAATATAACCACCATTAGCTTTATGAAGTAAACCAGACTTAAGCATTGTATAATCTGTTTTTAAAGCACCATAATAATTTTCATATTCTAATTTTCCAAAAATATTATGATATGAGTAGTTAGAATCCATAATAACAGGAGCACCTTCTTGTTCACTATTATCAACAAATAAATTTACACGATAATTAAGCCATGGTTTGGGAAGTTCCATTCTTGGAGACTGTGTTTGTGTTTTGTTATCATTTTTATCTTCTACTAAAAAGTAA
The DNA here is from genome assembly GCA_905215935.1 of uncultured bacterium. Taxonomy (GTDB): domain Bacteria; phylum Bacillota; class Clostridia; order TANB77; family CAG-508; genus CAG-492. Next base: position 9,865 of record CAJMRY010000012.1, on the reverse strand, counting down.
TCAATATTTTTTAATATATCTTTTTTTATGTTATCTAAAAATGCATTAATCTTTTTGTTTCTTTTATATTTAGATTTTATTAAATTGATATGACCATTAATTGTAAGCAAGGCAACATTAGATTGCCAATCATTTAGTTTTTTGTCAGCTTCACGTTCGATAGATTTGATTTCACTAATAACATCCATTATATGTTGTTGAACAATTGTAGATTTATCTTCAAACTCTTTTTTGGTTTTGTCATCTAATTTTTCAAATTCAGATTCTTCAATAGTTTTTCCGTTAATAACTGGCATCATATATATACCGTTTTTAGCAGATTTAACTTGAAATCCATATTTTGCAGATTTCTCATTTAATTTTTCCATCAAAACATTTCTTTTTTCTTCATATTCTTGTTTTATTAATTTTTTTTCTTTTTCAAAATCATCATTATTAAATGTATTTTTAATATCTAATTTAATCTCTTTTATAAATTGATCCATAGTATCTCTAAATTCTCTACCTTGACCTGCAGAAAGAGAAACAGCGATTGGTTCATTAGGATTATCAAAATTATATATATAGCACCAATCAGAAGGTGTTTTCTTCTTTTTTGATATTTTATCTAAGTAATGCTTTGTATACATTGTTTTACCAACACCACTTGGACCTTCTAAGTATAAGTTATATCCTTTTATATCTACATTTATACCAAATTCTAAAGCTTTAATACCACGATCTTGACCAATCCCAGTAGAAATAGAATCGATTTCTGCAGTTGTATTAAATTTAAAAACATTTGGGTCACAAGTAACCTTTAAATCTTTATAAGATAATTCATTATTTTTTTTCATTTGTATCCTCCTTAAAATTTATCTTTTAAAATATAAAGTCATAATAATAGCATCATATTTGTTATCGTAATATCTTTTTCGTAGTCCAACTTTTTCAAAATGAAATTTTTTATATAAACTAATTGCTGGCAAATTATTCTCATTAACTTCTAATGTTATATTAGAACAATTTTCGCATTTTGCAAGATTTATTAAATGTTCTAACATTTTAGAAGCAATTCCTAAGCCTCGTTTATCTTTTTTAGTTACGATATTCATTATATCTGCTGTATCTTGAATCACTAAAATTCCAGCAAAGCCAACAATTTCTTCAAATTGTTTACAAACTATGTATCTAGAATTAATATTGTCAATTTCTGATTTTAATATTCCATAAGTCCAAAAATTATCAAAGTTTTTTTCAAAGTTTTCTTTTATATTATCTAAATCTTGTATAGTCATTTTAGAAATTTGAATAGAGTTCATAAATCACCTTTCGTTATGTAAAGTTTTTGTTATTTTAATTAAAGTGGTAATGTTACTGCCTAGTTAATTGTTTGATATATATTTTTAAAAACTAATCTTGAAGCGTGGGGGTGAGAGCAGTTGGTTACTTTTATACCACGCAGATTATATTTATTTTTCTCCATCTAATGCACGTTCTGCCTGAGACTTTCTTAAGTATAAAGGAGAGAGAGTATTAGAATTTTGTATAAAACCTTTTTGAAACTTATCAAAAGCAGCTAAAGCTATACTAATACTTGATTGTATGTTTTGACTTTCTGTAGCAAACTTAACTTTTTCAAAATTTTGAGATATAGCACTTTTATGTACTACAGAACCATCACCAACAAATGTTATATAGTTATCTTTATATTTTTTTAGTAATGCAATAACATCATTTATATTGCTTGCAGATAAGTCTTCTTTTAATGTATATGTATTGTTTTCTAAATTATATAAAGCAAAATATACATTATCGTTTTTTGCATCAATCATACAAGCAATTAATCCATCTGTTTTTATATTATAAGCTAAACTTTCTAAAGAGCTAATACCAATAATAGGAATATTTGTTACATCAGAAAAAGCTTTTACAGTTGAAATACCAATTCTAAGCCCTGTAAATGAACCGTGGACCGAATGCAGCAACTAAGTAAATTTAGGTCTTGTAAATTTATATCAGATTCTTTAAAAAGATTATCTACTAATGGCATTAATTTTTGTGAATGTGTTTTTTCATCATTATTATGTTTTTCCATAATTAAATTCTTATCTTCTAAAAGGCAAACACTACAAATTTTAGAAGAAGTATCTAGTGCAAGTATTTTCAATTTAAATTTAACCTCATTTCATTTAATTTAAAATCTTACTAAAATCAAAATTAGAAAAACGTTCTCCATGTGGAATAAGTTTTAGATTCCTGTTTTCAGGGTTATTTTCATCTTTTGAGAAAACTATATGAAGATAATCTTTTGGAAGAGCATCTTTTATAAGTTCGCCCCATTCTATTATGCAAATACCATTATTAAAATATTCTTCTCCACCAATTGCATAAAATTCATCTACATCAGATAATCTATATACATCAAAGTGATAAATATTTGTTGAATCTTTATGATATTCATTAACAATAGTAAAAGTAGGACTAGATATTTCATCATCTAATCCAAAGTGTTTTAATATACCTTGCGTGAATTTTGTTTTACCAGAGCCAAGTTCACCAGTTAAAACAATAACATCTCTCGTTTTTAAATATGAGGCAAATTGACTTGCAAACAAAATTGTATCATCCTCTTTTTTGCTAATAAAATTATACATAATTCCACCTTTTTATTTAGTATTATTTCTTTTGATATTTTATATTAGTTTTAGGCATTTGTAAACAATTTATGACAAAAAAATAAGGTGAATTTTGGAAGTGAAAAATAGTAATATTTTTAAAATAAAGTTTCGGCAAAAGTATTGAAGACAAATGGGAGGTTATGGTAGTATAGGTATTAAATAAAATGCTAATATATTTCTTTAAAAATTTAAAAAATAACATTGGTGATTATATGGGTAAAAAATAAGCAAAAAAGATGGGGAAAAATTGAGTTTTAAGAATAATAGTACATATAAATTTTATAAAATAGCATTAATAAAGTGTATAGAAAGGAAGTAGAATGAATGGAAATAACAAGACCTACAGTTTTAGAAGTTAATTTAGATAATTTAAATTATAATATAAATCAAATCCAAAATTATATAGGTGGGGAAGTTAAAATAATGCCTGTGATTAAAGCAAATGGTTATGGTACTTATATAAATAAAAGATTAGATATTCTTAATCAATTTGATATAGTAGCTGTAGCTACTGTAGATGAAGCAGTTGAAATAAGAAAAATTGGATATGAAAAAGAAATATTTGTATTAAACCAACCAGATGTAGCTGAAATTCAAAAAATATTAGAAAATAATATAGTCGTAGGGGCTAGTTCAAGAATGTTTATAGATGAATTAGCTAAAACGAAAAAACATGTAAAAATTCACTTAGAAATTGGTACTGGAATGGGAAGAACAGGTATAAATCCATATAAGGTAAAAGCGTTTATGGATAATTTTCCAGATAATATAAAAATAGATGGAGCGTATACTCATCTATCATCTGCAGATTCTGATGATGAATATACAAAAAAACAATTAACATCTTTTAATATTGCAGTTTCTGAATTAAAAGAAATAATCGGAGATTTAAAATATGTTCATAGTGCAGCTTCTAATGCAATATTAAATTATCCAGAGTCACATTTTAACTTAGTTAGACCAGGAATAATTTTATATGGATATCCAGCATGTGATACTACATTAAGTAAAATTAAGTTGAAACCTATTACTAAATTAAAATCAAAAATAACTTATTTAAAAACAGTAAAAGAAGGAACAAGTATTGGATATAATAGAAGTTATATAACTAAAAGAGAAACAAAAGTAGCTACTGTTCCAATTGGATATGCAGATGGTTTTAGAAGAGTATTTTCTAATGGATGGGAAGTTTTGATAAATGGAAAAAAGGTTCCTATTATAGGAAAAGTATGTATGGATGGATTTATGTGCGATGTAACAGAATTGAAAGATGTTAAATTAGATGATGAAGTTATCATATGGGATAATGAAAATATTAATGTTGAGGAATTAGCTAAAAAGTGTGATACAATTAACTATGAAATTTTAAGTACAATTGGAGTTCGTGTACCTAGAAAATTTATCAAAAAACAATAAATAAGGATGTTGTAGATAGTTTTAATAAATTTATAGAAAAGATGTTTATAAGTGCTTAGAAGAAGATAAGTAAAAAATATTGTATTTGTTTTATTTTATTGCTACAGTTTATTAAGACAAATAGTACATGGACCTACAACAAATAAAGATTTTATTGATATTAACGAGAAGGTCGAGTAGAAAAAGCAATTAGGAGGATTGAATAATTTTAAACTTTAATGCATAATTAAGGAAAAAATCAAAAATTTAAATTTGAGGAGGAAAATTATGAAAGATTTTAGGGAGAATTTAATTGAAAATGGTATGGTAGCAAAAATTCCTATCGAATATGCTGAATACCTACAAACACAAACGAAAGAACTTAAGTTTCATGATCCAGAAAATGACGAACAGGCAAAAATTGCATTGAGAGAAAAAAGGAAGACTCTCGGAATGTTAATGTTTGGAGATGTTGTTTGTTCGTTAATTCTAATATATGTTATTGTAACTAAAAATACGTTTCTTGTTATATCTTTGATGGGCTTGCTTACAGTTGTTTTCGTGATAAATACTGTGCCTGTTGCAAGGAGGAAGCCTCAAGTTGTTGTTGGTAGGGCAGTTGCCAAACAAAAGAAAAGGGACTTTACAAGTAATGCAGTACGTAAATTTAACTATTATGTTTCTATTGCAGTTGATGAGCCTGAAAAAGCAATTCATTCAATGATTTCTGTTAGCAAAAAAGATTATGAAAAGGTAGAGGAAGGTATGAGGGTTATTGTTGTGAATGTATCAAGAAAAGGAATTGTACTGGATTGAGTTTTAACTAATTACAGAAAGATAAATCGCAATAATCTAAAAGAAATTCTGTTCAAAGATAAATAAAATTAAAATAGTATATTAAAAATGAAGTGAACATTTGGAATTCACTTTATTTTTTTAATATACTTTTTTTATCTTATTTATCCTATTGCTAAAAAAAACACTCTATGGTATGATACAGTAGAAATAATCAGGAGGAAAATTAATGAAAGACAGAAAAAAATATATAAGGAATTTTAGTATAATTGCACATATAGATCATGGAAAGTCCACACTTGCAGATAGGCTAATTGAAATGACAGGCGTACTTTCTAAAAGAGAAATGGAAAGTCAAGTTCTAGACAATATGGACATAGAACGTGAAAGAGGAATAACAATAAAATCTCAAGCTGTTAGAATGCTATATAAAGCAAAAGATGGACAAGAATATGAATTCAATTTAATAGACACACCAGGACATGTAGATTTTAACTATGAAGTTTCAAGAAGTTTAGCTGCATGTGATGGTGCAATATTAGTTGTAGATTCAAGCCAAGGTGTTGAAGCACAAACACTTGCAAATGTATATCTAGCAATAGATAATAACCTAGAAATACTACCAGTAATTAATAAAATAGATTTGCCAAATGCAAGACCAGAAGAAGTAAAAAAAGAAATAGAAGATATAATTGGAATTCCAGCAATGGACGCACCATGTATTTCAGCAAAATCTGGACTAAATGTAGATGAAGTTTTGGAAAGAATAGTAACAGATATACCAAGTCCAATAGGAGATGAAAATGAAAGTCTTCAGTGTCTGATATTTGATTCATTATACGATAATTATAAAGGTGCAATAGCATATGTTAGAGTAAAAAATGGAAAAGTAAAACCAGGTGACGAGATATTACTAATGGCTACTAAAAAAGTATTTACAGTTACAGAAGTAGGCTACTTTGAACCAGGTACATATATACCATCAAAAGAACTTGAAGCAGGAGAAGTTCGGATATATTGCAGCAAGTATAAAAAATTTATCAGATATTAGTGTTGGTGATACAATTACATTAAATGAAAATCCAGCAAAAGAACCACTTCCAGGATATAAAAAAGTAAATCCAATGGTATATTGTGGATTATATCCTATAGATGGAAGCGATTACGAAAATTTAAAAGTAGCATTAGAAAAATTAAAATTAAATGATGCAGCTTTAGAATATGAACAAGAAACTTCAGCAGCTTTAGGTTTTGGTTTTAGATGTGGCTTTTTGGGACTTTTACATTTAGAGATAATAGAAGAAAGATTAGACAGAGAATTTGATTTAAGTTTAATAACTACATCACCATCAGTTATTTATAAAGTATATAAAACAGATGGGCAAGTTATAGAACTATACAATCCATCAGACCTACCAGTTCCAAACGAAATATCATATATAGAAGAGCCATTTGTTACAGCAGAGATTCTAACTCCAAAAGAATTTGTTGGAAATATAATGGATATTTGTCAAAACAGACGTGGAATTTATATTGATATGAAGTATCTAGATGAACAAAGAGTTACTTTAATTTATGAACTACCATTAAATGAAATTATATATGACTTTTTTGATCAATTAAAATCTAAAACTAAAGGATATGCATCATTTGATTACGATTTTAAAGAATATAGAAGATCAGAACTTGTAAAATTAGATATATGGGTAAATGGAGAGAGTGTAGATGCATTATCATTCATAGTACACAAAGATAGTAGTTATGATAGAGGCAAAAAAATGGTAGAGAAATTAAAAGAAGTAATACCAAGACAACTATTTAGTATTCCTATTCAAGCAGTTATTGGAGGAAAAATAATTGCAAGAGAGACAATATCTGCTATGAGGAAAGATGTTTTAGCTAAATGTTATGGTGGAGATATAACAAGAAAGAAGAAATTACTAGAAAAACAGAAAAAAGGAAAGAAAAAAATGAGACAAATAGGTAATGTAGATATCCCGCAAGAAGCATTTCTTTCTGTGCTAAAATTAAATGATGAATAATAATTGCCAAATTTTAAGAAAAATGGAGATGTAAAATGAAAGAAGAATATAATAAAGAAATTCAAGATCAAGTAGAGGGAAGAAATGCAGTTATAGAATTATTAGAATCAGGAAGAGATATTAATAAAATATTTATTTCAAATGGAGAAAAGCATGGTTCTATAAATAAAATAATTAGTATGGCAAGACAAAGAAAAATATTAATTACAGAAGTAAATAAAACTAAATTAAAAGAGATGGCAAAAACAGAAAACTTTCAAGGTGTAATTGCAATAGTACCGCCATTTGAGTATTGTGATGTAGAAGATATCTTAGAAGAAGCAAAACAAAGAAATGAGCAACCATTTATAGTTATTTTAGATGGAATAGAAGACCCTCATAATTTAGGTTCAATAATAAGAACAGCAGAAACAGCAGGAGTTCATGGTATAATTATACCAAAGAGAAGAGCAGCATCTGTTAATAGTACAGTGGCAAAGGTATCTGCTGGAGCTGTAGAATATATGAAAATTGCAAGAGTAAATAATCTTAATGAGACAATAAAATATTTAAAACAAAGTGGCGTTTGGATATGTGGAACAGATATTAGTACAAATACTTACTACGATAAACAAGATTTTACAGGACCTATAGCTATTATAATTGGAAGTGAAGGCTTCGGAATGAGTAGACTTGTAAAAGAAAATTGCGACTTTTTAGTTAAAATACCTATGAAAGGAAAAATAACATCATTAAATGCAGCAGTGTCTGCGGGAATAGTAATATATGAAGCTGTTAAACAAAAGAAAAATAAGGGGGAATAGATGTGGAAAAAAATCAAAAGAAAAAAATGCCAGTAATAATTATAATCATAATATTATTTATACTTATTTTAGCAGGTGTATTAGTATATTTATTTACAGATTTATTTAAATCGGACAGGCAACTTTTTTATAAATACCTTTTAGATAAAAATGAAATGTTTAGCATTTTAGATGGATATGAATTAAAACAAAATACAAATTCATATATAGCAAACACAAATGCTGAGGCTATTTATAAATATGATAACGAAATAGAAAAATTAGAAAATGATCAAATAATTAAGAATTTACAAGAAAATATAAAGTCGTTTGAAAATTTAGATGGATTAAAAGCTTTAGTAGAATCTAGAGTTGATAAGCAAAATAAAAAACAATACCATAACATACAATTAAATAAAAATGATAATCAAATAATGCAATTAGATATTGTAAGAAATGACGAAAGATATGCCATAAGAGCTGAAGAGATTTTGAAAGCATATATTGGTATAGAAAATAACAATATTAAAGAATTAGCATCAAAACTTAACATGCCAAATGCACGGAAATCTTCCAGATAAGATAGATTATGAGAATAAAAAGTATAAAGACCTATTTACAATAAGCAGTGAAGATATAGAACATATTAAAACAATGTATAAAGATTTATTATACAAAGAAATTGATGAAGCAAGCTATAATAGAGAAAAGAAGTGTGTAATAGAAATACAAGACGAGAAATATGAAACAAATAAGAATATTCTTGTTCTAAGTAAAGAACAAACCATAAATCTTGCTATTAAAATATTGCAAAATTTAAAAGAAGACAGTATTACATTAAATCTAATTGCAAATAAAATTAAAACTATTAGTCCAGATAGTGAATATGCAAATATAAATAAAATAAATGAAGAAATACAAAAATATATAGAAGAATTAGAAAAACAAGAAAAAAATAGTGAAGAATATATCAAAATAGAAGTATATGATTATAATGGAAAAACAATAAGATGTGATTTATATGTAAAACAAGAAAGAAAGTTAAGATTAGATTATATAGTAGAAAATGGAGAGGAAATAATATATATTAATCAACTGTTCACAAAAAATGAGTCTGGAGCTATTATATATGATATAGAAACATCTTTGTTAGGTGCAAATAATATAACAATAACTAAAAGGAATGATGGTTTAAAAGTAGATATATGCTTATATAATGTTAAAGAAATATATAGAACTATATTAGATGAAATGAGGGCTAAATTTAAAGAACAGGAAAATAATATACAGTCAAATGAAAATGATATTAATAATATAACACAAGAAGAGATAAATGAAATAGAAAAAATCTATAATCAGTATGAAAAGACAAGTAAAAAACTGTTAGAGATAGGAATATGCATAGAGATAAAACAGAATTCTGAAAACAATGAAGAGATATCTTTATATACTAATATATGTAATTCAAAAATAGGTGTAAAATTAAATGTAGAAAAAACATATACAGAAGATATAGGAGATATACCTACAATAGATGAAAAAAACACAGTTATTTTAAATAAACATTCTAAAGAACAAATAGAAGGTGTGGTAAAAATTATATCTACTAAAATTATAAATACAATAAAACAAAGAATAAAATAGTAATAAAAGTAAAAAAAGTCTCATATTTATATATGGGACTTTTTTAAATAAATTGTTGGAGTATAGAAAATGTAATTAATACTTTTTTCTTATTACATAAAATACATATATTATTAAAGTCTATATTAAAAAAATATAAAACAAATAAACTTTATAGAGGTTTTTCATTTTATACTAAAATAAAAGATTTAAAAAAAATAAAAAATGTATTGACTTAATAATATAACCGTGTTAATATAAGTAACAGTCGTTCAGAAAAACTGCAAAAAACGGTTGGAAAAATTTAAAATAAAAAAATTTAAAAAAAGTATTGACTTAATAATATAACCGTGTTAATATAAGTAACAGTCGTTCAGAAAACGACAAAAAAACAACTTAAAAATGTAATGATTTCCAATCAAAAAACTTTTTTAAAAAATATTTAAAAAAGTGTTGACATTAAATAATAAGTTGTGCTAAAATAAGTATCGTTCTCACAAGAAAGAACAATACAAAAAGTACATTGAAAAGTAAACAATAAACCTTTAGAGAAACCAAAAGCGGTAGT
>CAJMRY010000011.1 GCA_905215935.1 uncultured bacterium | reverse complement strand
CATCAAATCCTCGTCCTGAATTATTTGGTGATTTATATCCGTTTTTTTGTGCTTCATTTGCGTAATCGTTAAACACAATATATAATGCTGTATACTGTTCCCATGAAACTTTTGCTCCTGGTATTGTATTATAAGTACCATCTGAATTTGTTATTGTATTTGTATATGCATTACTTGTATTTTTTACATGATTCCATATTAAATATTGTTGCACTGCATATAATGTTAATTTATCATTTAATAAAGCATCAACTGTATTTGTTATCCAAGCATCATCTATGTTATTTTTACCAAATATTGCATTTAGTCGATTGTCTTTATTATATTTTTTCATTACATTTATAAGATTTTGTCTCATTGCTTTTTGTGTCGCACTGTCTGTTCCTTCCGTTAAATACATATTATCTAATAGCCATTGCATTGCACTAGAATCTTTTACTACTGCTCCTGTTGTTGTATATAGACTCAATCCATCATCATTAAGTTGCATTCCTGTGTTTAAAGATGCTCCTCCTCTAACACAGTATAAATTTTTATATCCATTAATTTTAACTGTAAATATAGATGTATTACCAATACCACGTCCAGTATTGCTCATGCTAGAAACAACTACTGTAGCTGATTTTACAAAATTTGGTACAAAAATCATAGCTAACATACAAATGATTATTAATACACAAATTAATTTTTTAAATATTTTCTCCTTCATATAAATATACACTCCTTATATTTTCATTAATTTTATTTGAACATAAAATTAAATACCATATTCACCTATATGATATTTATTTTATTTGTATTTATCATTTGTAAAATTATTTTTTAACCCATATTACAATTATATTACAATTTCGTTACAAAATCAACTATTTTATGTAGATTTATTACTTTTTTTCTAATATCCGTAGTATTTACCAATTATCTTATATTAATATTTGTATAATGACTATATACTACATTATTTTATTTACTTATATAAATTTTCTATAATCAACACTTAATATAAATTTGTTACATTTTTATATCATTCCATTTACTTCTTATGTAAATTATGTTATTATATATACATTGTCAAAATAGAAAGACGTGAATAAAAGATGAATATTTTAGAATTAAACAGTTCAAAGGAAATGGAAAATATATTAACAGTTTTATCTAGTAATAAAGTTAATTACTGGTTATTTGGAGGAAGTGTAAGAGATTTATTTACAGATACAATACCTAGTGATTATGACTTCGTAATTACTGGAATGAGTTTACAAGAAGTCAAAGAAATATTAGATAGAAACAATATAAATAACTTTATTGTAAGTAAACGTATGAGCGTTATTCGGAGTTAATCAAAATAATATAGATTGTGAGTTTGCATGTTGTAAAGAACAAAAGGATCTAGTTAATTATTTAAAATCTCTCGATTTTACTTGCAACTCAATACTATTAGATATGGAAACTGGAAATATTATAGATGTATTTAATGGTTGTGAAGATATAAAAAATAAAAAAGTTAAATCTATAATCCCTCCAAGAATATGTTACAGTACAAAACCAAATCATATGATAAGAGCTGTATATGTTGCAACAAAAACTGGATTTGATATCAGTGAAGAAGATATACAAGCTATATGCAATAATAATATATCTGCATTTGATGAATCACATAGATTAATGAGTACAAGACACATGAATGAAATACTATCATCTAATAATTGTGAAAGAGGATTAACATTACTAGACGAAGTTGGTATCTTAGGAAAAGAATTTCCAGTACTACAACAAAAATTAAAGAATGGACAAGTCAATTTTGATATACTTAGATACATAAATGCTAATATAAGTGATGAAGATAATCCAAGCAAAATAGATTATAAAAGAATACTACAATTTCTAAGTATATTCGAATGCGAAGAACAAAATATAAATAAATTCTACTTTTATAATGAATATAAACAACATATATCAGCAATATTGCAATTATCTACACATTATAATAATGCTTTAGGAAACTCATCAGTAGCAGATATAGAAAAATCAATGATTAATCAACATATAAAACCAAAATATAGAAAAGCAGTTTTAAAAACTATATTAGATTTACAAAATATAAAATGTATAGTAAATAAAAATAATGAGAAACCATTAGAACCAGATATATAAAATCAATTTTCAGTATTTTCAAACTTCAAAAGTACTAAAAAATACATAAAAGTATATAACCACTGTTTTTTCAATACTTACACACTTTTCATTGGAGACGATAGTCAAGTAGAGTGTCGTCTATAACTCGCTTGTATGCGACATTTCTATATTTAAAAAGTTTCATTTTAACCCAATAGTTTTATATAATACAGTATAACATACTGTATGGCAATTGTCATATCATATTTGACAAAAATTAAATTTCTGTGTATAATATAGATAGAAAATGAGAACACAGATATAATGTTGTGTTACCCAATATAATTGAATTACACCACTAGCTCTGCGAAAGCGTATGTGGTGTATTTTTTATTGTTCCCTATTAGATAGTATTATGATATAACACTTAATAAGGTAACGTTTATAGTTATTGAAATCATAAATCCTATTATTAAGAACATTAGAAAATCTAACATATAAACACCACCTCCAATCTCTCAACTAAAGTTGAGGACTAAAGGTAACACCAACATCTACTTTTATCTCATCTCTATCGTTATTCACTATACACTATATTAACAATTAATTCAAGCAAACATTCCAAAAATTATAAAATATTTTAAAATCAGGCAATACATTGTATCATAAATCTACAAATTCGTTAAGTCATTTTATTCATAGTTTAAAAATTCCCATATACTATCCCACAATTTCAAAATTGTCAACCTTAACGATAAAGCCTATAATCGAAAATAGAACCACTTAATGCAAATTCTTATAATAATTAATATTTATCAAATTATCTAATATACTAATTAATATTTCTTGTAGTTCTATAGCTTTTGTTTTATCTAATTTTTCTAATAATATTTCATTGTTTGAAATAATTCTAACGCCTATACAAGGAATATTAAACTTATTACATACTGAATATGTTCCTATACTTTCCATATCTTCACTATAGTTTTTAAATATATTATTTATCCAATCTATTCTATCTATTTCTCTATTGAATACATCTCCACTTCCTAATATTCCCCTATATATTTTATTTGAACAATTTAGTTTTAGAATTTTTTCAACAATATTAATCAATTTTAAATCTGAATTTTGTATATCTTTGGCACGTTTATTTGGCTCCCATTCAAATGGATTCGAACCTTTTCCTCTATCTTTGCTTGGCATTTTATATGCGTTAATATTACAACACTTTTCTCCTACAATAATGTCTCCTATATGTAAATCAGTTCTATGTGCTCCTGCAATACCTTGATTTATAACTATATTGGGATGAAAATTTATAACTCCAATAGTAGTCGCCATAGTTGAATTTATTGTCCCTACTAATGTTTTTGATATTACTACTTCTATATTATTAATACTTCCTTCATAAAATTCATATCCTGCTATTGTTCTATCTTTTCTATTTTTTAGTTTACTTAATAGACATTCTATTTCAATATCCATTGCTCCTTGTATTAAAACCACTTTATCTTTCAATTTTATTATCCCCGCTTTATAAAAAATTTTTTATGGAAACATTATATCATATTATCTATAGAAATAAACCTAATTCATTAGTATCTTTCCAATAAACTAGATTTTATAACATTTTTTAACATATGCAATTTGTTTTTTATAACAATTTTATAACATTTAGTCTGAATTTTTAATTTTTTAACCTCTAAAATCCTTGAAAACACTGCATTCTTATTTTCAAATTAAAAAATACATAAAAAACGAGAAAACATTGATATTTCAATGTTTTCTCGTTTTTTACTTGGAGCGGACGTCGTAGTTATCTACAACTTTTTCTCTTAACTATTGATACAAATATCAATCAATTTATTAAAGTATATCATAATTTTTATAATTTTCAATAATTTTCTCACAAATTTCTAATATAAATAATAAAAAATAAATCTATATTAGAAACAGAAAGAGCCGATTTTACTCGACTCTTTCTGTTTTTTAAAGAAGTTACAACCTCTCAAAAAAAGGATTTAGGCTTTAATTTCTACTCCATACAAGTTTTCCATTTTATAATACCAATCTGGATGAAAATTGCTTATCACCTTAAACTGCATTTTCTTTGCTAATTCCTCAAAAAATCTCGTTCTGTCATCTTCGCTGTAAAAGAATACATCAACAGATACCCCTTGTTTAAGATATAAAATATACATGTCATAATTGGGGCTGTCAGTTTCTATCCACCGATATGTGTATGGTCCTGTACAATGTTTACATCCTGATCCTCGTTTTACGGTTTTTGTGGGAATTTTCTTTTTCTTGCAGTATTTCATGAAATTTTTTTCTGATGAGTTAAAATAAATATTGATAGTTTTCATAAGCATACCTCCTAATAATTAGCAATGCTAATATATTGTTGTAAAAGAGCTTTTGCGTCTCCACCACATCCACCAAATGGATTAGCCTTCAATGACTTTTCAATAGATACAACATCTGCAAATTTAGATTTTCGATAAGCAATAATCTTTGAAGTGACTTCTTTGGAAGACATATCGATAATATTGCCAATCTCAATCATTTTTGGTTCATCGAGCCAGAACCACCCACAAGACAAGCCAGTTTTTTCATCTACAATCACTTTATTTGTGTTTGTAATATGAATCCCTGCAATAGTCGCAGGACATATTGGCATTTGGTAATCTGTGCCATATGTATTTTTAATGTACTGTCTCAATGCTAATAATTCATTATCATCAACTTTAAGTTCATCAAAGATACTAGCACATTTTCCAGCGTTTTCCAGTTGCCCCAACAAAGGATATATTCCATATTCCATGCAAAAATCAACAATCTTATAAACTTCTTCTTGATTTTTAGCATTTGGAACAATAGAAGCTCCCAAGTTAGTTGTTCCGTCCTTGATATGAATTACCTCTTTCAACCTTTCGTAATTTTGCAGGATAGTTTTACTCCTATCCACTCCATAAAGATAATTCATTACATCTGGTCTGAAACTATCCAATTTGAACAACACGTGTAATGTTCCATCATCAATATACTGCAACAGCTCATCATCTAAATCGACCATATTGCTGAAAACAGATACCTTAGCAGAATTAGCCTTACACATAGCCAGAACCCTTTTAAAGGCATAACCATTACCACCTTTCACTGTAGGCTCTCCTAAACCGCAAGCATAAACCCATTGAATGTTACCGTTGCAAATGATTTTCTCAATGGCTTCCAAGTCAAGCAGACATGGATACTTGTACTTTGGTGTGTCGCAATAGATGCAATTCAGATTACAAGCACCTCCAAATTGTAAGTCTAAAATAGGCAAACTTTCTGAAGATATTGAGAGTATCCGTTCTAATACATCTGTTGCCCACGGTGCATATTCATACATACCGCATTCCTCCTTTTTATATTTATTCGCTGTATTTACGAACCTATTATATATTGTAGCACATTTTACATAATTTGTAAAACGTAAAATTCACGCTACTTTAATCTTTACACAATTAAATAAATACAAAGCTACTTTGTTTCTTTCAACTTCTTGCATTTCCATAATTTTAGCCATTGTAAACATTACAAGTTTATATTTTGCAAAATTTATCAATGTTGTTCTATATTCCTCATCTACTTCTTTTAGCATAGTATCAAATATCTCATACATTTCAGTTTTGTTATATAAAATATTAGCCCAATCACTTGTAGATAAACATATTCCTAGTCTTAATTTATCTTTTATATCCATATCTTTAATTATATTTATTACATTTTTAACTTTATCTTCTTCCATAACTTTTTCCTCCTTTAAAATCTGGTATCATTATCTTTCTTTTTATTCTTGATTTGCTTGTTTTCATCTAGTATCGTTACTCTTCTAAGAAGATTGTTTGCTATTTCATTATCATTGTTGTCAAATATTCCGTTCTTATATAGGTCATCACTAACAATCTTATAATTATTATCTTTGTCATAGCAAATTCTTTTATGAAAATGGCTCATAATGCTATGCCAAAAACCTTTGAATTTTTGCAGTTCTTGTTTTATTTTTTCTTTTTCAGTTTGTAATCTGCCTATAATCGTATCTTTAGTAGATAGTTCCTTTTTTAGACTGCCAATTTCATTATCTTTTAGTTCTATTTCATATTTAAGTGAACGATTTTCTTTTTCTATCTCAAAAGCAGAATGTTCAAAATCTTTAATCGCAATATTTAAGTCATTTACACTTCTAACTGTTTGAGTGATATCTTACATCTTTAGTATAATTTCTGATTTTCTGGACATCTTCGCTTGAAATAACCATATTATTTTTGTTTAGTTTAGTAGGTTTTAGATTACTTAATATCTCATTTATATCTTTACTTGTATCATCAAGTTGTTTTGTTTGATTATTAGCTTTTGCGAGTTTTTGTTCTTTCTGTTTTAGTTGTTTTTTAATTTCTCTATAATTGCCCATATCATTAACATTGATGTCTTGATTTCTGCCTTTTTGCTTTTCTTTTAACTTAAAATCCATATCATAGAACTTATTAAAAGACTTTATACAAGCATTTCTCATTTTATCTTGTATTTGTGTTAATGTTGTTTTAGTAAATAACTTTGATTTTACTACTTGCTTTTTCATTCCTCTTTTACAATCATAAGAAACTGGAACACCTACAATGTGCAAATGAGGAGATGTTTCATCAAAATGTATTGTAGCATTTGCTATCTTAAAATCTGGTACAATTTCTATTAAATCTTTTATTTGCTCATTATATACATCAACCATTTTAAATCTATATCTTTCGTCTTTATCATTCCAAAAGTCCATATTTCCAAGTTCTATTATGATTTCACAAGCAATATCATTTTGAGATTCACATACTTTTTTGAAATAATCTTCAATTTTTCTATCTTCACGAGTTTGTTTATTGTTATATTCAATTCTTGCTTGTTCAAATTCATCTAAATATACTTGCTTAACATCATTTACAATGTCATCTGTTCCATATATTGTTCTAATTAGTTCTGTTTGATTATCATAATCTCTTAAATTGTGTTTATTAACATCTGATAAATCTTTTGCATTTTGAATTGCATTATTAGATAGAGAAGTAGTACCAGATATATTTTCTTTTGCAACTTTCTTTGCTAATTTACTTTTGTTTTTATCACTACCCAAGTGAAAAGAATATGCTAATTCTTGTTCCAATAAAAACACCTCCTTTGAAATTTCTTCGTAGCACAGGACTTTGACCTTGTCACAAGTCCTAACCCCCTATATGTTATGACATACTATCATAACATGGGGGCTCTGCGAGGCAATAAAATTTATTTTTAGCAAATAAATTTTATTCAAATTAACTATCGCCACTTTCATTTTTGCAAAAGCAAAAACAAAACGTGCCACGTTGATTTGTTTCTTCTTGCATTTCTTCGCAGAACTTTAATGGCTTTACACCTACTGAAATAGGAGTAGGCTCTTTCATATAGATTACACTATCGTTTGTTTCATCTGGTATATAATCAAATGCAGTATCAATTTCTTTCATTTGGAATTTATCTTCTTCACGAATATAAATTATTCCAAATTCATAAGTTTCCATTTTATTATCTGGATCTAATTTGTAATAATCTTCTAAAGGGAACACTCTAACAATAGCACTATTGTCTTCAGCAAAATTGAAATAGAACATCTGCTTATCGACATAGTAGGTTGCTTCTGTATAATGAACATCATAATATTGTCTTAACCTCATAATGATTTCTCCAACTTCTTCCTCTGGCAAATAATTACTAAATCTAACACTACCAAGCACATTACCTAATATCATAGGCTTTGTAGTATCAATATAACCGTTATCATATAATTCTTGATAAGGCTTACAAATTGATTCTCTAAAGTTTATTTGATTAACTACAACTTCATTTCCAACTAAAGTAAGTTCTATGTCATCAACATATTTCATTATTAAGTCTGCTTGTTCTTGTCTTGTATAATCTTTCCACATTTTAGTTCTTGCTTGATATTCCTTATCTAGTTTTACTTTGTTAATAAAATCAATATCTCTTTTTAGTAAAATATCTTTTGGTGTAAATTTTAGTTCTTCAGTACAATCAGTAGTTTCTAGTTTGTTTTCTAGTTCTGCAATAGCTTTCTCAACTATTTTCTTTTCTTCTTTATATTCTTGTACTTCAAAAGCACCATTAATGTAAGCCTTTTTAATTCTTTCAAGTTTGTTGTTTTGTTCTTTTATTTCTTTCTCTAGTTGTTCCTTAGGCTCATCAAATTTTTGCTTTATCATAGGCAAGAAGAATTGATTTACAACAGAGTCATATTCTACCAACTCACTAATGAATTGACTAAAATAATCGTTTATAACTTTTTCTTTAAATTCAATCTTGCAGTCATTACAATAATAGTAGAAGTAGGCATTTCCGTTCTTCTTTGTAGTTGCTTTACCACCTAAAACTCTGCCACATTTAGGACATTTTAGTTTTTGTAAATATAAATAAGTCAATGTTCTTTTATAACTTCTTGAATTTTTCTTTTTCTGTACCTGACAATCAGTCCACATTTCCTTTGAGATAATAGGCTCAACTACATCCTCATAATAGGTTGGGTGCTTTGTTCTTTTTCCATGAACAAAATCTCCCTTGTATATTTCATTTTCTAAAATACCCATAATTGTTGAATCTCTCCAATTATCTTTTCCTAATACTTTTTCTTCATTGAATAGATTACTAATTTTTTGATAAGAGTAGCCATTATAATATAAATCAAATATTCTAACTACAATATCTTTAGTAGAATAGTCAATTACTAATTTTTTATCTTCTCTTTTATAACCTAATGGAGCAACATGAGGAATATGTCCTTGTTTTATTGCACCTGCTAAACCTATCTTTGTTCTTTCGCTAGTTCTCTCAATTTCATTTTGGCTTACACTCATTAAAAGTCTTGAAATCATTTTACCATTTGCACTTGTAGTATTTACTTCATCATTCACACAGTCTAAATAAGCATTATTTTCGTCTAAAAATGTCATTAGATTTTCCCAGTCATAAATACTTCTTGTTATTCTATCTAGTTTTAAAGCAACAATGGTATTTATCTCTTTAGCTTTAATATCACTTTTTAATCTTTCAAACTCTGGTCTATAATTACCAGTTTTAGCACTTATTCCAGCGTCTTCGTAATAGTCTACTATTTCATAACCTTTAAACTTACAAAAAGTTTCTAGTCTTTCTCTTTGTTCTGGAAGACTAAATCCCTCGCGAGCTTGGTCTTCTGTTGATACTCTTAAATATAACCCACATTTTTTCTTTTCTTCGTTCAATTTCTAAACCTCCAATCTAACAAAAAAGAGACATCAAAGCACACACGAGTACTACTGACATCTCTTAAATCCATTTATCATAAACTAAAATATAAGAACCTCACCACACTACACAATCAAAGATTGTGAGTGTGGTACCGAGAACCTTTTTACTTTCGTAATAATAATGCAATATAATATAATTTTTTCAAAGTACTCATAATTATATAGCTCTTGACGGACAGCTATACATAATTTATTGTCTATATTATATCACGATTTAAAGAAATGTCAATTATTTACAATTATATGTTTTTCAAATATTCTTCTAACTCTGATAATTTAATCTTTTTAGTTAAATTTGAAATATACACATCATTTGAATAGTTAAAAACTAAAAGAGTAATATTTTTAATAATCACTCTATGTGGCTCAATATATGTAAGATTAGTTTTATCTAATTTTCTAATACTACCATTGATAAAAGTAGGCATAACTTTTGAAAACTCACATATAAATTCAAGTCTTTGTTTTAGACATTCCTCAAATTCTAGTTCTTGCTTAATTATCTTCATTTCAAGCACCATCCTTTCCATATAGAATTAGGATGATTTTTTGCAAAAGAAAAAATCAACCATTTTACTGATTGATTTTCATATCTATCTGTTCTATAAAGTTCGAACAGATACGTCGTTGGAGGCGTTGGGCGGATTCGAACCGCCGAATCAGAGTTTTGCAGACTCGTGCCTTACCACTTGGCTACAACGCCATATAAAATTTGAATTTTATATAAGTTTCATGTACTTCATAACTATAAGCAATTAAGTTAATCATCATTTACTTATATTTTATTATATGCAAACACATATCATATATGACACTAATTTTAAAAATTTCATATAATAAAATTTGGAGCGGGAAACGGGGCTCAAACCCGCGACCTCTGCCTTGGCAAGGCAGCGCTCTATCAACTGAGCTATTCCCGCATATGCTTCTGCAATATTAGAAGCAATTAATATAATAACAAATTTAACTATAAAAGTCAATATATTGACTTCAAAAATTCAAAAAAGTAATCCTTTCTATTTTTCTTTTCTATTTCTTCTTTATTTATTATATCTATAACTTCTATTACTTCTCCATTTAATGTCACTTTCAAATTTCCAACTATTTTTCCTTTTTCAATAGGAGCTATTAAATAATACAAACAATTAATTTCAATACTTACATTATCTACATCATTATTTTTTATTGGTATAACCTTATTTTTTATCTCACTTAATTCCAAATTAACATTTACACATTTTCCCTTTTCTACTAATATTCTTTTTTCATTCATACTTTTCCAGACATCAAATTTCTCTTTTACTATATTTTCTATATTTATATAATTATAATTCTTATATGCATATTCTATTAATTTAATACTGTCTGTCGTTCTGATTTTTTTAGTATCTGCACCTAATACTACTGTAATTATCTCGAAATTATCTCTATTAATAGATGTTACTAAACACCTTCCTGCATTATTAGTGAACCCTGTTTTTACACCATTTACTCCTTGCAAATAACCCAATAATTCATTTGTATTAGTTAATGCTTTAGAATATCCATTAATACTTATAGTACAATCTTTGGTATTTACTATTTTGGCAAACTTCTCATTCTTAAGTGCATAATCTGCAATTTTAGCAAGTTCATAAGCTGTTGTATAATGTTCTGGATCATCTAATCCATGTGGTGTTACAAAATTGGTATCTTTTAACCCAAGCTCTTTTGCTTTACTATTCATAAGTTTTGCAAAACCTTCCTTATCTCCTCCAACATGTTCAGCAAGTGCTACGGCAGAATCATTTCCAGAACGTAACATTAATCCATATAATAAATCATGAATTGTAATCTTATCGCCTTTTTTTAATCCAAGCCTTGATCCACCTGTCCCTGCTGCTTTACTAGAAACCGTAACTTCATCATTTAAATTTGTATTTTCGAGCACAATTATACATGTCATTATTTTGGTAGTAGAAGCCATAGCTACTCTCTTATTCTCATTTTTTCCCCATATTACTCTACCAGACTTTCTATCATATATAAGTCCTGCTTTAGAATTTATAATTGGTTCATCTTTGTTTTCATTAGAAACACTAATCGTTTCACTTAATTCATCATTTTCCAGAATATCTTCTATCTCATCATCTGCATAAACAATTCCTATTAAATTAAATATTAATATAAGTATAACTAAAATATATAAAATTTTTTTCTTCCACATAAAAAATCACCTTTATAATCTATATTTTATAAAGGTGATTTTTATTACAAATTACAATTAATTCTCTGGTAATAAATTAATTGTTAAACTGTATAATTTTATTGCCTTTTCTTTTTCTTCTTTAGCTTTATTAATGTCACCAGAAAATTCTGGCAATATTCTTATAGCATTAAAGATAAGAGCACTTGGATTAACTCCATCATCATAATATTGGTCAAAAGGTAATGTAAGAGTTTTCTTGCTATTTGGTAATACAACAAGATTACCATTTTCTAAACCATTAACTCCTCTGCTATCTCCATTAACTTTCATTATGATTTCATCTGTTTCTGTATTATCTAATAATACTATAAAATTACCTGTTTTATTTGTAACTTCTACTGTATATGTCTCTGCTGTATATGCTATTTCTTTTTTTACAATGTTAATTCTCATATACTCATCTTCTGCAACAATTCCCAGATTTTCTTCACCAACATAACCATTTAAAGCTAATTTAAGTACTCCATTTTCTTCTTTAATTACAATTTTTTCTTCCTTATACTCATAACCATCTGTAGTACCTGAAGCTAGAATGTCATCTAATAATCTTAATCTATATATATATGCACCATTTACATTAGAAAAATTTTGTATATTATATATTTGTTTTTCTTTGTATAGTTGGTCTACATATTTTTTAAATTCTTCTATATTATCACAATAATTAGATTTAAAATCACTACTTAATAAATTATATGCATTTTCATATTCTTTATTATTACAATAGTTAACATAGTTATCTATCAAATTATTAATTGGTTGTTTATACGCTTCTGGCACTTTAGCTGTTTCATCCATAACTGGACTGTGTGGCTCATATGTGGTACTTGGTATTTCTACAACTTGTCTACTCCCTAAAAATCTATTTATCGCAATTACTATACCTACTATAATAATTATTATAGTAATTTTCTTTTTATGTTTTTTAAAAAAATCTCTTACTTTTAATCTAAGATTTAACCAAAATCCCATATTCTTTTCTCCTTATATAACTTGAAACGATAAAACAAAATCATTAAAATTGTTTTCCTTTATTACAATCCTTTGGCTCTTTTTCGCTTCACTTTTATTCAAATCTGGATTAATAACAGTTATCATCAAAACATATATATTTCCTTGTCTTTCTATGTCATTATAACTAAAAGAGACAAACTCTGGATATGTTTTATTTACATACTTTTTAAAATCATCTAATGTTTTAAAATAGTTATCTTTAAAGTCTGGATACAATAAGTTATATGCTTCCTGATATTTGCCGTTCTCTATGTAATCCATAAATTCGGAAAAATAGAATTCCATTCTTTCACGTTCAGACATAGATTTTAGCTCTGTTAAAATATCATCATTTACTTGTATATTATTTTTAGAAGTAACATTTTCTTCTGTAACAATTACGTTACCTTGTATATTAAATTTATTTAACTCATCATATTTCATATATAGTACTATATTTATTATTATTAATAGTAATACAACTATGATAATTAAAATATTTTTTATATTTAAAAAATTCTTCATATTATTCTCCTAATTAATTAGTAAAAACTTAGTATATAACTCACTAGAATGATTACCATTCATAGCAAATTGAACATTACACTCAAACTTTAATCCACTTTCATATTCCAATTCTAGTTTCAAGTATGCATATTTTTCGTCTTCTTTATAGCTATCTAAATTCAGTTTACATCTTTTACAATTTCCTAACTGCTGAGGAGATTTTTGTAATGATTGTACAACATATTTAAATTTAGTACTATTATTAATTTCTATAACAGTATTTATACTTTCTTTTTCGTTTTTATAGTAATCATCTATATTATCATTGTTTAAATTATAAATTTTGTTAAATAACTCTGGAAAATCATTGTTCATAAATTTTATAATACTATCTTTCAAACAATTAGTTCCTACATCTCCTGTATATAATCTAACAAATAAAATAAAATTTTCAACTTCGATATAATTATCATTCTTTTCTACAATATTATATTCCAAATTATATTTGTTTTTTATTTCAGTACTTGCTCTTTTTTCTGATATTTGAATACCTAATTTAATCATTATTACTATATTAATAAGTATTATAATAATTATTATCAAATTCACAATTTTTTTCATGTTTACCTCTACTTACATTATTTTAATTACTTAATCTCTGTAGTCTTTCAGTCATATATTCACTTACTGTTACTCCCCATTCTGCATTACAATATGTTGGTGCTATTTCTGATATTTTCTTTCTTCCAGCTTTGAAATAATAACTACTTGTTGATATTAATTCTCCAAAGTGATCTACTGCATCTGCATAACTATCATATGCACACCATTGTCTATTTGTATAAACAGATTTTCCATTATGGCTACCTGAAATACTAAACCAATTATATGTAGATTCTGGAATTGCTGCCCATCCCGTTCCACCACCAGATTCTGCTATTGTTACACATGCAGCAAATACAGCATTAACTCCATATTTCTCTTGCATATCAAGAAATGCTTGTGCATTATTATATATGTTTCCATTATACTCATCTGCGGGGAACATTTTTCTAAAATCTTCTATATTTCTTATAACATTTTTGTCACATGATATATCCACATCATAATCATTATCTATTAGTACTACAGAATTACTTCCTAATCCTTTTTTTATTACCATATAGTCTTCAATATCATTAATAATTGATTTCTTTTTATCTCTCATTAATAGTTTTATATCTTCATCTGTAGTTACGCCAATTTGTGTTCCACTTTCTAAAAATGTTGTATTTCCATTAACAATCTCATTATCAACTTCAATTCCTTCTATTTTCATCGTCATATCTTTTACAGAGTTATCTGTTGTAAATTTTATGGTTATAGAATCTTTAGTTGCATTCAACACAAGTCCCTCACCTGGAGTAATTACAGGTAATCCTGCTTTAAATCCTACTAACTTATTGTTAAAGTTAACTCCTTTTGGTACTTGTTCTGGTATTAAAATTCCTCCGACTGATGATGATTCTTCTGTTAAATATAATCTTACTAACTCTTCTAATCCTTTTGTAAACTTGTTTTTTACATTATTAACACCTCTACCATTTGGATCACTAACTAATACAGTTCCATTTTTATCTTCACCTAATAAAACAATATAATGTCCATAGCTTGTATATAAATTGTTTCCTGCAACAGAAGGCTTAACATTTGCTATAACAGGTTTACCTTCGCTGAACGCTTTTCTTATTTTTTCTACATAGTTCATTGTATCTTGTTTAGTTTTTCCTCCAACTATAACCTGACTACTAATTCCTCCAAAATGCTCTAATGCCTTTTGATTAGCTTCCCAACTTGTTGGAACACTATTTTTAGTAATCCAATTCGCTACATCTGGTACACTAACATCATATCCATATCCTGTAAGTACTATTGCAGTTGATGTAGCTCCACATCCAGATGTTGCTATTGATCCTTCTGAATATGGAATATCTGGAAAATCACCTTGTTTATAATTTTTATATGAAATTCCATTAACTGTAATTATTGTTTCATATCCCTGTCCAGATTGTGCAAATTCTTCATATACTGTAGATTTTGACACTGGATCACCTGGATTATAAACCTCTTCATTATTTTCTTCATTACTGTCTTCTTCATCTTCATCATTTTCATTTTGATCAGATTTTACATTTTCATCACTAGCTCCTGTGTTTCCATCTGCAATTTGCTCTTCTCTTTTACTTGCTTCCTTCAATTTTTTTTCTTCTTCTTCTCTTTCTTCTTTAATACTACTTGCAGATCTAATAAATGTACCATATTCATCATTTTTCTTTTCATATTTTTTATCAGGCCATTCATCTGGAACATATTCTGGTATAATCCAATCTAATACTCCACTTTCTATTAATTCAAAGTCAGCTTCTGTAAAATATCCAAGCTCAATCATAAATTCTTTTAAATCACGATATACATATTCGCCATCTTTTGTA
Source organism: uncultured bacterium (assembly GCA_905215935.1). Taxonomy (GTDB): domain Bacteria; phylum Bacillota; class Clostridia; order TANB77; family CAG-508; genus CAG-492. The sequence continues at coordinate 27,591 of CAJMRY010000011.1, read as the reverse complement.
TGAACACCTTCTAATATAGAGAATGCTGCTAAAGATGATTTTTTTGCAAAATTAATCTTTTGTAATCTTACTTTATATTTTTTTCCATCTTTATATTCAGTTGAAGCTAAAATATTATTAAGTTCTTTTGCTCTTTTATCAATTTCTGCAACTTCAGGCTTTTCATTATTTTCAGAGTCAATTAATAATTCTTTATTTCCATAAGAAATCAATAGTGGATTAGAAGGATCATATTCATACTTTAAAACCTTTCTTGCTGATTCTATTTCTTCTGCAGTTTCTATTGTACCATCATATATAAAGAAGTATCCACTTGTTAACCAGTTTTTTACTTTATTATGCCATTTTTCTGTTCTTATTATAAATGGTTGCTTTACTTGTACAACATCTGTACTATTATCTCCAGTACCATTTAATGTGTACATTATCTTTCCTGTTTCTTTTAATTTTTGGATGTCGTCTGTATTAGCTAATCCATCTGGATTATATTCTCCTGTAACATCCTGCATCTCTTTCGTAAAATCATATGCAGAATCAAAATTTTCTGGAATTTCTGTATTTTCATAATCTTCCTCATCTGGATTAAAATACACATCTTTATACCAATGATTTGTGACTTTATTTATATATGGTTTAAATGTATGTACACTTGTAGATTGTGAACTCATTACTCTATATAATAATAAAAATGTATCTGCATCTAATCCCCATTTATTTAGTTCTGCTGTCTTCTTTGCAATAACTGGTTCCATTCGTGTTTGTATTTTATTTTTGTCTTGTTGTATTCTTCCTATCATTTCTGTCAATACTTCTTTTAAGTCCTTACAAAACCCTTTTTCAATTTTTTCAAATCTTTTTTTATCTTCAAAGTTATTTCCATAATCATTATATATACTTCTAATTTTTCCCTCATTGCCTAAATAGTGTTGTAAATATCCATCATCTGGCTGACTCCAATCATTATCCTGATCTTCAGTACGTATATAATCAATACAATCATCATAATCTCTAAGGAGATTATGTAGTCCCACATTACAAGCCATTATACTTTCACGTGATGTCATTTCTGCTTTTAGCAAATGCTGTTCAAGACTAAATTTATCGTCTATTGAACCATTTTCCAAACACCAAATCATTTCTTGTAAACTCATACATTCAATATTAACTTTATAGTTCGCAGAATATATCTCAAGTCCTATCATAAGTTCTTCGACTCCGCTCATCTTTTTCAAATGTTGGCACACCATTAGTATCAACGCTTACACCATAAGATATTTTACTTTTATTAGATTTATCAAAAAATTGTACTGCTTTACCATCTTTATCTAAAGCTTTATAATATGATATTTCTCCAGTATCTAGATTTTCTGTACTAACTATACTAACTCCAGATATTATATCTATTGGTGGTGTATACAATTCGTTATCATCCCATAAATATGGTTCTATTTTATCTTTAGATAAAAACAAAGCATCATAATTAGCATTAATATTAACAGCATCTATGTGCTCATTATATTCATCTATTACTTCCTTCCTTGTTAAAGTAAGTCCATCATTAGATATATATTTATAATCAGCTGTATATTCAACCTCTTTTGCCCCCAGTTCTATATCTGTTTGTAAATCACTGTCCATACAAAAGTCATAAGCAAAGTCCGGTGCCATTGTAGATAAATGTAATGCTATTGATAACTCTATTGGTTTTCCATATCTACCTGTCCAACCATCTAAATCCCAATTCATTTGGGAAACAGTCCAGAATCCAGTTTTTATTGTTAACTTCATATTTTCTCTATCAATAGATGGTTTGAAATCATCTATTGAATTCCACCAATCATCATCCATATCATCTGGGTCAAAATGCAGCATTCCATATGATTCTGGTGATTTAAGATATTTTGAATTTCTAACTGAATCCTCTATCCAGTTCTCAAATGCTGAAATTCCTGGAATCCATGACAATAAATGCCCCAGTCCTGTTTTCTTAACACCTCTTAATGTATACATTCTTTCATTTTGTAATACATATGCATATAAATAATTTGGTGTTTCACCTGGGTCACCATCATAGTCAGTTTTTACAGCTGTTACTTCTCCTGTATCTTTATTTCTTGTAATTTGACTACTGCTTGCAAAACCATTTCCAACAAGTTCATATCCCAATTCTTGGATATAATTTGCTAAATCTACTAAATCACCATCATTAATATCTATAGTTTCTGATCCTACTACCCAATTCCAAAATTGCTTACACGCTTCTGTAAATTTTTCCATTGCAAGTCCAGGTAGTGTAGTGAAAAATCCTATAAATCCTATTATTAAAAAGATTATAAGTAAAGCAATTCCAATTGTGCTTAATGCCGAAATCAAAGGAGCTAAGGCTTGTATTCCTTTTAATCCATCAAAGAATTTTTTTGCTCTCTTTGCTGTATCTTTGGCTTTTTTTGCTCCATCTTTTCCCTTGCCACTACTTTTAGCAGTATCCTGAACACTACCAGCTTCTTCTTGATTATCATCAACTTGTCCACTATTTTGGTTATCATTACTTTTACTATCATTAAAAGCCTTTTTGGCTGCTCCGAATGTTTCCTTTGCTCCACTTTTTTTAGCTCCTCCCGTATTTTCTGACATATTTATTCACCTACTCTCACTTTTTAATTATATAATTTATTTTCTTCTTTTTCTTTTAGGTTGTTTTTGTTGTTTTGGTTGTTTTTGTTGCTCTGGCTTAGATGGTTTAATTTGTCCTGAAGCAATTAAACCTAATGTTTCTTGCATTCTATCTTCTACTTTTTCTTCTCCTGTTACACCATAAGTTTGTTGCATCATTCTTGCATAACTATAATATTCTCTTTCTGATTCTGTCATTTCATCTGGATTACCATGTTCTAACATATATTGTGTTTGCATAGCAATCTGTTGATCGTTTAATCCTGTTTGTGCTTTATAGTTTTGATATGCCTGTGCATATACCTCTTCATTTTGTGCTACTAAATCATTAGCTTTTCTGCTACTTGCTATTGCACCAGCACCTTCAGTCATAGATCTACCTGCATACATACCAGCCATAACACCTTTTCCAGATCCTGTAGATGCACCTAATGCTGCCATTGTTGCAACTGTAGCAATCTTTGCACTTGATGCTAAAGATTGTCTTACTCCTGCTGGAAGCTTACCATATAATTTCTCTGCTTTACCAAAGGCTGCACCTGTTACACCTTTAATAGTCCTTAATGGATGTAAAACTTTACTTTCTGATATTGCATTTACAACTCTTCCAAATTTACTTTGTTGTGATCCTGCATTCGAGCTTGGAGATGGACCTATAGGTGGATTTGGATTTGGACTTGGACTTTGTCCCTGATTCTGTCCTTGATTTTGTCCTTGATTTTGGTTCGAGTTTTGACCTTGACCTTGGCCTTGACCTTGACTTGGATTTGGACTTCGTCCTCCATTACCAGCTCCAGCTCCTCCTGTCTTGTCTCCTGGATTACTCATATTTGGCATCTTCTTTGTATCAACTTTATTCTTTTTATCTTTTTCCCCTTTATTCTTTAACATACTAATACCTGTTGTAATTGCTGCAGCTCCACCTATTGCTTCACCTAAACTACTTGCTCTAAAGTTAAATATATCTCTAACTATTTTTTCACCTTTAAATATAAATAATACCATACATATTGCAAGTACTGCAGATGCAAGTGTTTGCTGTTCTGTTAGCAAGTTAATTGCTGTACTACCAAATATCAAATATATAACACAATGAAATGGTTGTATTAATACATTAAATACAAATTCTTTAAGCCAAGCATTTAATGCCTGAGATTTTCCATCTCCCATTTTATCAATTGAATATGTAATTGTAATGAGTGGAGATATAACTATTAAAAATCCAATTGTTAGCATACGCTTTATATACATTATTAGGAATATAATAGTCATTCCTACTAATATAATATACACAAGAGTAGAAGATACTCCAACTGTAAAACTTACATGCCAAGCTTGACCTGCTATTTGATCTAGTGCATTATCATATGTCTTACCACTTTGTGTTTGTACATTAGTTCTCGCTGTATTTAATACATCTACTAAAACATTATTACACTCTATAGTAAATATCATTATATATTGAAGTACAAATACTAAAGCTAAACTTACAGCCCAATCCATAAACATCTTTTTATATTTAGCTTGGTCTGAAGCAACTGTAGATATTGCCATTCTTATTCCTACATATAATAAAATTCCTAATAATATTACAATAGATAAATTTCTAAGTACGTAATACCAGACTGCTACATTGTCTCTAATTAAATTTATTGTATCATTTCCAGAAGTATTAAAGAAATCTATGCTTGTTATACCTGCTTCACCAAATATAATTGCATCAACAGATCCAACTCCTTCTCCTGCACCAGCACCACCAATTGCTGTGATACCCCAAACAAGAAATCTAAGTAAACTAGCTAAAGCCATTCCTATTGCTTTTGGTATATATAATGATAATCCTAATAAAAAGTCTGCTACATCTCCTATTGCTCCTCCCATCACCTCTAATTTACTTGCTTCTTCTTCTGCAGCTGTATCTGCAAGTACTGCATATGGAGAAAGAGTTGATTTTAGCATCATTAACGCTGTTATTATTATAATTAATGTTATTCCGAGCTTCTTAAATACCTTTTTCATACTTACACCTACCCTATTTTAACTTTTCTTTTATTCCTTTAGTAAATTCACTTATATTTACAACTGTTTTTCCTTGAGTATTTTTAGTCTTTTCTCTAAGAGTTTTTAATTCTCTCATCATTTTTCCTAAATCTGTTTCTTGTGCTTTAGTTCCTGCAAGTATAGCATCTTCAATTGCACTAACAGCTTGTTTCTTATCTAATGCTTTTGATTTCTTACCGCCAAATTTTCTTGCTATGCTATCTTTAACATCCTGTGTTGTTTCTATTCCAAAGCTTGATTCTGCATCTTCAGACTTCAATAATTCTTTTGCTTTGTCAGCATCTATATTTTTTACTTTTTTATCTTTCATATATTTCTTAACATCGCCTTTTACCTTTGTATGTTTATCATCTTTATTTGCTTTATCATTAATTACAGCTGATACTCCACTTTCGACTTTATCATCTATAATTTGTAGAATTTTATCAATGTCACTTGCGTCTAGCTTATCTTTTGAACCTTTTTTCATGAATTTATCGATAGCTTTTTCAACATTGCTTCCATATACTTCACTATTTATTTTATCAACTATTTGATTTAAGTCTGACTCTGTAACATTTTTAATACCTTTCATAGCCATATATCTGCTAACAGCTTCTTTAATTTTGCTTGCACTCATAACTTCTTTTAAAGCATCATCCATTATTTTGCTAACTTCATCTTTCTTCCCATCTTTTATCATTTTATCTACTTCTTTTTGTATCTTAATTTCTAGCATATTAGCTTTATTTAAATTACCAACTAATTTATTATTATCAACAAGTTTCTTACGATCTTTCTTAAATTTATCTATATTATTTGCTGTAGCATTTGCTCCACCAAATGTAGCTGCATTTAAAGCCGCAGTCACAAGATTTCCTTTCTTTCCATTAATTTTTCTTCTATAGCCGTATTCTTTCTTCTTTGCTCCCATTCCTTTAAGTCCGCTAGTCGCATCTGTTAATGCAGAAATACCAGATTGTGTATCTATTACAAGCATTGGTACACCCATCATTAACTCAGCCATATAACGTATTGATTTTGTACTATCACCGAAGGTTCTCTTTAATGTCTTCCATTTTAAGTCTTTCTTTAATTTAAGAGCTTGTTTTGTTTTTTCATATAACACTGGGTCTTGCTTCTTTATATTATGCAAGTCTAATCTTAAACTTCTTTCTCCTGTAATACCTTCTACAACATTGTTAAGTCTATCAGCCATACCATTTTTAATATTTTCTTTTCCATTACTCAATTTCTCTCTAAGATCAATTGGTTCATACTCTATAGAATCTCCTCCACTTACTCTTGCTCCTATATTTCTCATTCCCCATACTAATCTATTAAATGCTGATGTTCCAAATTGTGCACCAGAAAGAGCTTTTTCTCCTAAGAATCTTCCACTTCCTGCTACAGCTCCAAAACCAAATTTTAGAGCACTTCCGCCAAACATGGTTACACCCATTCCAACTTTATATGCTTCTGCAAAATAGTTTTTATTTTCATTTACATCTCTTAATGATGATGCTCTTCCTTCGAAGTTGAAAATATTCATAAATATCTTCTCTGCTTTAAATATGAAATTTAAAACAATTAATGCCATTATAAATCCTGCTACAGAATCTGTTGCTAAATCGAATGCCATAACCATAAACATACAATATAAAATTGCATGTATTGTTTGTAAGAATACATTTAATGCAAAGTCATACATCCACTTTGACATCGACTTTGATTTACCAGTAGATATCTTATCAAAACAATTCTTAAGAGACATAATTGGTCCCATAAGTGCTAATATCATAATAGTAAAATATCTCTTTATATAGATAAACAAAAATCTAATTAAAAAGTATATAAGTACCATATAAAATATTGTTGCTGGAAATCCTTCACTTAATTTAAGTGAATATGCTCTTGTTCTCATAGTATCATATATAGACATACTTCCTGTCCCATTGTCAGAATTTTCTATAGCCTTTTGTGATACTCCTGCAAAAACATCTACTAAATCTTCATTTATCTCAATAACTACCATCATAAAATAATGTATACAAAATACTACTATAAAGCTAGTAAGCCATGCTACAAGCATTCCTTTATATTTTGCCTTATCTGATGCTACTGTAGAAATTGCAAGTCTAATTCCTAAATATATTAATAGTATTAATAATACTATTATACATATTTGTCTAATAACAATATACCACTTTGCTATGTTAGAACGTAATGCATATACTATACTATCTTCACTAATAACTTGTATCTTATCTCCATTTGATGCTTGTGCTTTTTTAGCTTCTTCTATTTTCTTATATCTATCTAACTTAACATCCAAAAAGTTAACATCTAATAAAGGAACTCTATTATAAATAATATCTTCAACATTTATTCTATTATTAGACCACACTGTATTAGTAGCTGATGGTGTATATAACTTTCCTGTTCCTGGAGTCGATGTAATCTCTCCATTACTATTTTGTTCTGAATTTGTTTTGTTTTTCTCTACAGTTATAGTTTCTATTCCTGAAGCTTTATTTATTGCAAGATTTACCAATTCTTCAATAATATTTCCCCAACCCAAAAACTGTGCTTTAAATACATATGTTAAAATTCCTGCTAAATAATCAAAAAATCCCGCAAATTTATCAAATAACCATTGTCCAAAAGTATAAGAACCTGCATATGACCCTGTTGTTGTACCATAATATAATCCATAGTCATCTTCTGCTCCTGTAACTGTTCCAAATACCTTTGTACAGTTACTACTATCTACTGCCGCAGCTGTACTATCTTTTATTCTCGCCACATGTACATAATCTGTTGAGCCATCATTAAAACTATTTAAATTATCTATACTAATTCCTTTTGTTATTGAATGAGCAACTTTACCATTTCCAATATATATCATAACATGTGGATGACTATTCCAAATTATATCTCCTCTTTGTAAGTCATTAATATCTGGCTTTGGAGATATTTCCTCAAAATAACTTCCTTTTGTTCCATTGGGAGGAACTACGAATTCTGTATATTCTTCTCTACCTATCCCTAAAGAATTATGTACAACAAAACTAACAAACCCAACACAATCTACACCATATTTATTTGTAAAGCTAAGCCCTGTACTACTTGAAGTTCCACTAGTCTTTTTTAATTCATAAGCTGGATATTTATGTTCATTATCCCACGAATATATAAACTCTTCTGAATGATTTTTAACTAAGTCTTCTGCATAACACGCTATTACCTCTCCAGCTGATTCTTTATTTATTGCGTATACATTTTCAGGAAACAATATACAAATAATTAGTATTAAAATAATCAATTTCTTAACTTTAATCATATATATATTGCCTCCTTTCTAATATCTTTATTTTAATTTTATTTGTTTATCATCATATTTTAAAATATAATCTTTGAATTCAACAATTTTAAATTCTTCATTTCCCTCTACTATGGTTAAATATTGTCTATTTGTTGCATTATATAAATATATACCTTTATTTTTTATACTATATACATATATATAATCATTAATCCATAAGCCATAATTTGCATATTCTTTTAATTCACTATTAGCATACTCATTATTTTTCGAAATAAAAAACGCTACAAATGTTTCTGAATTATTATATTTTTTATAATCTATAAAAATCTTACTTTTACTATTATGATTATTAATATTAAAATTCTCAATAGAATATTTTGTGCTATTTAAACTTGTATTTCTATCTACTTCATTTTTAAATACCAAATCTCGATTTTTAAACATTATTCCATTATTTTTAAGCAGATTAGTTCTTACTTCTTCCATACTATTATCTTTATATAACTTAGTTAAAAAATTCGAATATATATTTAAATTGTTATCTTTAATTTCTATTCCCTTTAATGAATATCGTAATTCTTTTAAACTTGCATTTACTTGAGATTTATCATAATCATTCCATATTTGTTTTATGTCATTCATAAAGCTTTCAATATTTTTATCTTCAATATATTTATCTAATAATTCAGAAAATTCCTTGTCCTCTTTACTCCCCTGTATTACTTTATATACTGAAATTTGCTTTTCTGTATTAAAGAATATATAAATTTCTTTTCCTTTGTAACCAATCACATCTGTTTGTTCATCTTTAAATGTTGGTTCTCCTAATATTTTTATAATATCTTGTTTAGAAGTACTTGTACAAATATTATTTACTACATTAAATTTATACTTATCTGTAAAAACTATATTAAAAACTTTATTATCTATTTTTCTTACTTCTATACCTTCATCAAAATATATATCGTAAGAATTAAACGTACTTTCTTTTGTTCCAATATCAGATTCTTTTAATTTCCAGTTATTATTTATTAATTTTGTTAATATATCAGATTGTATTATTATATTTGTTTCTTTAACTTGTTTAAAATTATTCATTTGGATTTCAGAATTTCTTTTTGCAAAATAATTACTTTCTCCATTTATAATAATAGTCTTTATATTTTCTTTTTCTTTATCACAAACAACTTCAATTATAATATTATTTTCTCTATCTATAATTCTAAAATTATCATATTTCAACACTTTAGCACTATAAGAAATCAACTTATTATAAAATGCTTCATTACTGTTATTATCTGTATATGGCAACAACTTTATTTTTATATAAAAATCTAAATTATAGTTTTCTACTTTAGACTTCTCTTGTTTTATATAATTGCATTCCAAGTATTTTGCCACTTCTTCAACTGTTTTAAAATCAGTAATAGTAGTATACGATTTTATTCTATCTAATTCTTTATCTTCTTGTACTGACATATTTCTTAATTTAGCAATTACCAGAATCAGTAATAAAATCAAAATAATTATTATGGAAATTATAATCTTTATTAATTTTTTATCTCTCTTATTTTCCATTATAACTTTTAACCTTTCTTTAATTTATCTAGTAACTTTTCATCACTAAATCCTTTTCCTTTTAAGCCAAATGTTGTTTTTATAATTTTTTCAGTTCTAGACAATGTTGTTAAAAATAATATTCCTACAATTGGTACTGTTTTTGCGATTTCTGCTGCTGAGAAAATGAAAACTACATAAACAATAGCATGTATTAATTGTATAAAAATATTATAAATAATCCTAGTTAACCATGCTTTATATGCTTGAGCTCTTCCATCTCCTACTTTATCTATTGGATATGTAATAGTTACTAATGGACTTATTGAAATTAAAAAACCTACTTCTAATAATCTTTTAAAGTAAACAATAAAGAACTTTACTTGATAATATACAAGCATACAATATTCAATAACAACCCAAACATTATTCCATCCGATATGAACTTTTTAATGTATCCCATATGTGAGTTATAATTACTTCTTCAAATCCTTGTCCTTTTGTCCATGTAGCAACTATTTGTATTGCCCATTCTTGCAACGTCATTAAAAATATGAAAATATACTGCATAACAAATAGTAAAATAAAACTAGTTACCCAAGCTATTAGCATTTTTTTATATTTTGCCTGTTCTGATGCAACAGTAGATACTGCCATTCTAATACCTATATATATTAATACAAGTACACTTATTACTATAGATATATTTCTAAGAACATAATACCATGTTGCTACACTTTGCTTAATAGTTGAATTTACATTTTTTTCATTATTTGAAGTATTGTATTCAAAATAATCAATATCAAATAAAGTATATTTACCTAACAAAAGGTTTTCTATAGTAAATTCCCCATTGGCAATTGCTGAAACGCCTCCCAAAATACTTGAATATCCATCCTCTTGTGTACTATATACAACAAGAGTCATTAATGCATTAATTGAATGCGGTAACAATGTAATAAGCCAGCATAATACATTTGCGACAAGATTTGATGAGCTTTTGGTTTCGTTTACATCTTCTGTATTCTTTCCTCTACGCGTCTCTTTATCAGCCTTACCTTCTTCCCACAATTTATCATTTATGGAAGCTCCGTTTTTCTGATGTTCTTGTGCTTCTTCGTATGTACCATACTCACTTGCATATATGAAATTAGGAAATATTGTATTAATTAATATAGCCATTATTAATACTATTGTTATACTTCTTTTCATCTATACTCCCTTACGTATTTATTCTTCTTTTTTTAGTTTGTTTAAGTTTGTTTCTACAAATTCAAATTCTTTTTTAGTTGGTTTTATTGCTATAATTGCTGTATCTTCTCCAACTTTTAGCAATCCTTCTCCTCTTGAACATGTTGTTAGGAAATATGCTTCTCCATCACTTAGTTTAAATACTTCTTTTATATATTCAATTTCAGATTTATCTTGAGCTAAAAACAATTTAGTATCTGATGAAGTTAGTACTGCTTGAACTTCTGCTTTTTCATAGAAATCTTGGAACTTCTGTGAAATTACTGCTAAAGATACATTTCTTTTTCTGGCACGTCTTGCCATTGTATTTAAGAAATCTACAGCTTCTGGATATGGAAGTAACATCCATGCTTCATCAACTAGCACTCTTTTCTTTGCAGCTTTTGTTTTATCTTCACTATTTTTCTTTACATATTTTTCCCAAATCCAAGATAACAAAATTTGTTGTGCAAGTGGTCTTGCAAATCTTTCTTCTAGCTGAGAAATATCCAAATTAATAAAAGGTACTCCATCTAATAATTCGAAAGTAGATTGTCCGTCAAAATATGCCATTTGTCCATCTAGTTCTCTTACATATTGTCTCATTACTTTTACAAGGTAACTGTAATGAAATCTATAGTCTTCGTTTGTATTTTCTTTAGCTTTTTTTACTAATCTTCTATACCATGAGCCTATTGTAGGCATTGCCTTCTTTTGGTGTCCTAAGAAGTCTAAGTCTGAATTATTTGCACCTTTAGAGCTATATAAACTGTCAATATTATTATTAATTCCATGTGATGCATATTCTTCAGCCACAGATTCTGCAATAATTTGTTTTGTAAGCTCATTTACTTCTTTACTTCTTGTTGAACCTCTAGCCATTGTTAACAATGCTTGTGTAACATCTTCTACCTTATTTTCAACATTTAATACTGTTCTTTCTTTACCTGTTATTTCATCTTTTAATGTTTCTGGTTCTATATCAAATAAATTAATAACTGTTTTTGAATTTGGACTTATAACTACATTTATTCCCCCTAAAGCTTCTGCTACAACTCCATATTCACCTTCGGCGTCTAACGCTAAACTTTCTATTCCCATTAAAACTGATGAACGTGATGTTAATGTTTTTATTGTTACACCTTTACCCGCACCAGATTTACCAAATACAACCATATTGTAATTAGTTAAAGTAGGACTAAAATTATCAAATAAAATTGGCAACCCTGTTTGTCTATTAAACCCTAGGGGAATACCATTTTCATGACCTACTTCAGAATTGAAAAATGGAAATACCGTAGCCATAGATCCACGGTCAAATGTATGACTTATTTTTAATTTATTATCAAGAAAAGGCAAATTAGATTTAAATGCATCTTCTTGCATAGCCCATGCAGGTTTTATACCAATAGATGTTTTAGACATTTCTGAAGCTAATAATTCAGTTTGTTTGTCTAATTCTTGCAAACTATATGCAAATAATGTACATACTATTGATGAATCAAATAGTTTATTAAATCCTGCCGCAATAGAATCTCTTAATTCTTCTGTTTCTGCTCTTTTTTGAGCTAAGATTCTCTCACGGTTAATGTCGCCTCTATCTACGGCTACTATTCTTTCAGACTCTAATTGGTTTATTTGTCTATTTAATTCTGCTTGTGAAACACTTTCACTAATTGGTTTTATAAATACAGATACATTTATATCTCCAAATGTATACATACTTCTTAAAAACTCTGGGAAAGTACATGTTCTTGGTATTGTTGATACTATAGCACTTCTCGCGAATCTACTCTTATTTGAAATTATTTCTAGATGATTTGTATTAGTTGCATCTATTCCAGCTGGTGCAATTAAATCCTTTAAATCTTTTTGATTTCTTTTTAAAATACTATCATTATTTACCTTTTTCTCTTTATTTTTTTGATTTTCTAATTCAGAGTTTTTACGATTTTCTATTTTCATAAAATCATTCTCCTTCTTTTATATTCTTCCTATGTTTAAGCTCTTCTAATTTTTGTTGTTCTTGTTCTCTTTGATTGTATTTTTTTAGTTTCTTTTGGTTCTCTTGTATTTTCTTCTTCACTATTACTACTATTTTCAATTTGTCTTTTTGTTTCTTTATATAATTCTTTATCTAAAGAGTCTTTATATGAATCTACGATTTCATTTGCTCTTTCTTTAATTCTTTGTGGTTTGCTATTTTCTAGCATTCTTATTCTATCTGCTTCAAGCAAGCTACTTGTAGCAAGTTCAACAGCTTCTTCTTCAATCTCTTGTTCTATTTTTCTCTTTTTCTTTTCTAATATATCTGGTGAAGTAACATAAAAATCATTAAATCCCGCATCAAATGCTTTTCTTAAATTTAATACTTCTGATTCATCTCTGTTATATGCTATATACAATAATTCTGCTAATTCTTCAGATTCTAATACTCTACCATAAACTTCTGCAGATGCTAAACTTCTAATTACAGCTTGTACTCTTGTATATAACTCAGAGAAACTAATATTATCAATTTCTTCTTTTGAATAATTATTTATTTCTCCACCAAACTCAGCTGTGTAATATGAAATAATAACATATGTATTTTGTTGTAATACATTTTGATTTTGACTCATTCTTTCTACATAATTTGATATATCATTTCCATATTCTAATACATTATTTTTTCTTCTTCTTTCGAATTCTAATTTTTCAATTACAGCTTTATTTCCAGCAAGTCTAGCTTTTTTAATTCTTGCATCTAACCCGATTTATTTCAGTTTGGATATTATTAACTTTTTCTCTATATTGTTCTATAATATCATGTAAATTTAAACTTCTTGTTTGTACATATAATTGTATAGGAAATCTTAATGTATTTAAGAATTGAGTAAATCCATTTTCTACAGCTTCTTTTTCTGATTCAGATAAAAGATCATAATTAATTCCTTTACATTGTATAACCATAATATATTGAGTTCTATTTTTTCTAACAATCATATTATCAATAACTTCATCAAACTCCATAAACTTATGTATACTCTCTCTTCCTTGTACTTTACTTCCTTCACTTTTTTTACTTTTTTGTTCTTCTTCATTATAAGTGTTTTCTTGTTCTTGTTTTTTTCTTTTTAAAATAATAAGAATAACTGCACCACCTAATATTACAATAGCTAGCACTAAAATTACCAATATCATATTTAACCAAAATATTGTGTTTGAACCTCCCATTATTCTTCCTCCTTTGTATATGTATATATCTTTTTATTCATCTTTAATTTTATATATCTCATAACTACATCATCTATTGAATCTCCAGCCACGTTTTTAGTAAATTTAATTCCAGTAATTGCAGGAATCTTGACAGTTCCAACCGCAAATCCTAGTAAAGCAAATATTAAAAGTAATATTATTCCAACCATTTTTATTCCAACTGCACTAAAAATAAAGAAAAACAAAAAGCCAATTCCTCCACCTATTGCAGTAGTAATTAATGCTTTTGTAGAGAAAATATACAAAATCCTACCTTCACCCTTTACATTTCTTGGTATATAATGAGTTGCCATATTAAATTCCTCCTTTGTATTTTATAATCCAGCCTCTTTCATAATGTCTTGTATAATAGTCCATATTCCTACAGCTCCATAAATAACAATAATCGAAACAACCAATCCAATTAATTGCTGTTTTAGTTTTCCTTTTTGTTCCGCATTTGCTGTAAGATATTTTATTGCCATTATTAACGTAACAATTACAAGTACAATACTTGCTATTGTTACCAAAACCTGCCCTACTGGAATAAATTTTTCTTCTATACCACCTGAACCTTCTATTGGTAAAATCTTATCTGCCTCACCTTGTCCTGCTGACTTAAATTTATCAGCTTTATCTTTCATATCTTGCAAACTAAATGCATATGTAGCACTTGCAAATTGAACCAATAATATTATTATCATCATCAAAATTGTTATTAACATAATAGTTTTCTTTTTAGCTCTCATATAATCACCTCATTTTTATTTATTATACTCTATTTTAATTAGTTTTTCAACATAAAACCCTTGATATTACTCTATTTTTCAAAAATTTAATTTAATTGTAATACTGTAACATTTTACATTTTATCAAATTGCTTACGGAAACTTCTATTAATTATGTTGTCAAAAAAAATAACTTCTAAAATGTAATATTATAAACATTTTTAAAAGCTATCATATATACTTATATATTTTCCATAAAATTATTTATTATTGACCAAATTCCTACGGCTCCATAAATAACAACAGTTGAAATTACTAAGCCTACTAATTGTTGTTTAAGCTTTCCTCTTTGTTCTGCATTAGCTGTAATATATTTTATTGCCATTACTAATGTAACAATTACCAATACAATTCCTACAATCGTAACTAATACTTGTCCTATTGGAATGAATATTTCTTATAGTATTAGTTATAAATAAAATATATTTTAATATATAGTTTTATAATAAAAACAACCCTTAAAAAGCATAATTGCCATTTTAAAGGTTGTTTTTTACTTTATATTATCATATGCAAAGTCAGCAATAATACCAATTAACCAAGAACTTCCAAATAATAATACGCATCCAATTAAATATGGGAAAAGTTGTTGTTTCAAATCTGCTTTTCCTTCTGGAGATGCCATTATATACTTTATTCCTATAATCGTTAACATTATTACTGCAATTGACATTCCTACTGCCTGTATTATTCCTATTATAATAGATACAGATTTACCAAAAGGATTTTGGCTTTGTTTGTAAATATCATTCATATTTGCATATACACTATTCATAATAGTAAATACTAAACAGATTATCTGTATTATTACAAAAATAAATTTCAAAAGTTTAGTTTTTTTCATAATTTAATCCTTAATTTTAAATTTCTATTGTGCTGAATCAACTACGCCTTTTAATAATGGTACAAGCCATGAAGCACCAAATAATAATACAGCACCTAATATGTAAGCAAAAGCTTGTTTTTTAATTTCCGCTTTTCCATCTGGAGATGCCATTATATATTTAATACCTAACCATACAAGTATAATAACAGCTATAGACATACCCACAGCTTGTATAACACCTAATATAATACCCGCCATAGATTGCGTTTTATCAACTAAAGATCCTCCTGTTGCTTTAGGCACTTGTCCAACAAAACTTCCTGATGCTGAAACCACTCCAGTTACTGCAAATAACACAGATATTGTTGTCATTATTATTAAAGCAACTTTTGTTATTTTTAGTATTTTATTATTACTCAACATAATTTTTCCTCCTTATATCATATAATAATCATTTATATAATTTTATGATAGCTTATTTTTTTATAATTGTCAATCATATTTTATTAAAATTTATCAAAATTAATCATTTGAGCGACCATCTTGTAATAAAAAAGAATAAAGCAAACTGTGTACATTAATAGCTACACAATCAGCTTTACTTCTAAGAACAAAGCATTCATTTTTCTTTTTCTATTTTTACTTTTTTATTGATACCTCTTATATTCTTTTTATAATATTCTGCAATTAATTTGTCTAATTCTACGCTTAATTTATATGTTACATTGTAATCTTGTCCTTCCATAATACTCTCATTTAACTTTTGCCTTAGTATACAGATTCTTTCATCTAACATATAATCACGCTCCTTTTTTCGTGTACTTCTCTTTCGTATATATTTAAAATACCATATTTTTACATATACGTCAACAAATTTCCATGTTTTCAAAGGAGCTTACATTTTTTTCGTATTACATTTTTCTTTATTTTTCGACAATAGTCTACACCTTTATATATTTACCTTTTTTGTATTCCAAAAAACCTCAAAACACTATAAAAACTGCATTTAACAGGTTATACTTTTTTGTTGTTTATAATTTATAAAAATATCTAATTTTTATGATATATATTGTACATACAATTTACATCTCTATACTTTGCTTTTAATTATTGCCATAACCAT
This sequence comes from uncultured bacterium, assembly GCA_905215935.1. GTDB lineage: Bacteria > Bacillota > Clostridia > TANB77 > CAG-508 > CAG-492. The sequence goes on along the minus strand of CAJMRY010000011.1, from coordinate 10,789 downwards.
TGAATCTGTATTAAATATTTCTTTTAATATTTGTTCAGCGTATTCTTTACTTACTTGATTATATTGTTCTATATAGTCAAAAGAAGAAATATTCTTCATAGAATCTGATAAAAACATTCTGGAAATATCTGCTATATTATTATACTCTACTACATAATCTCCATATACTTTCTTTTTTATTCTTTCAAAATGTTTAGAATCTAATCCATCTCTAATATACTTTTCGATTTCATCTTTAATTTTGTTATAAACTTCATCTGGTCTTTCTGATTGTCCTGAAATTACAACATGAGCATATTGTTTTGAAAACTCACAATCCATATCTGGTTCTTCTAATAATGTTCCTGAATTATATAACTCTTTATATAAATTAGAACTTTTTCCTATCAACATATTTAGTAATATTTCAATTGCAATATGTTTTTTTACAATTTCTTCATTCATACCTTTAATATCTTTAAAGCCTATTGCAAATAAAGGCATACTTACATTCATTTCTTTTTCTATATTTTTTTTATTTATTTTATCCTCAACTGAAGGATACATTCTTTCTATTTTTTCATCTACACTATTTTTAGTAATTCTGTCTTTAATTTGTTTTAAAATATCTTCCACTTCAAAATTCCCACATATAACTAATGTCATATTATTTGGTGAATAAAATGTATTATAACATTTATATAATGTATCTTTATTAATTTCTTTTATAGAATCTACTGTTCCCGCAATATCAATTTTAATAGGATTTTCTTTATATAAGCAATCTAAAATACTCATATATAATTGCCATCCTGGGTCATCATCATACAGTCTTATTTCTTGTGATATAATACCTTTTTCTTTTTCTACATTTTCATCTGTAAAATATGGATTTTGAACATAATTCATTAATTCATCTAATCCTTCATAAAAATGTTCTGTACATTCAAACAAATATGCAGTATGATCATTTGTTGTATATGCATTTGCGTCTATTCCAAGTGCCATAAGTTTATCTAAACTATTAGTACCATTTTCTTGTTCAAACATTTTATGTTCTAAGAAATGAGCAACTCCATCTGGAATATATATTTCCTCTCCATTTACTTTAAAATGATTATCAATAGACCCAAAATTCACCCCCCATATTACATACTTCTTATTTGTTGTATTTTTGGGAATAATAATTACTGTCATTCCATTTTCTAGTTTTTCTATATAAGCCTTTTCTTTTATATTTAAACTTTCTATTAATTTCATTTTATTAGTCTATGTTAATTTCAAAAATTAACATTTTCTCCTTATATAATGTATTTAGGTTTTTAAAGGGTTACCCATAAACCCTTATATATAATTATTGATTATATAACTTTAACATTTTGAATTTTTACCTTTCAATTAACATTAATTTTTAATTATATATATAACATATTTAATTACATTGTCAGTTATTTATAATAAGAACCTTTACTATTTTTCATTATTTTTCAAAAAATATATTGTATTAATTTTTATTTTTTTAGAAATAGCTTCAACTTCCTCTTTTTTCACTTCTTTTATTTTATTTACATAGTCATCTAGTGAAACAAATTCTCTAGCAAGCTCTTGTCCAAAATAATAAGATATTTCTGAATCTTGAGAATCTGGAATTCCATTTACTGTAGATATAATTATATTTTTTGCATTTTCTATATCTTCATCTGAAAATTTACCTTCTTCCATTTCTTTTAATTGTTCTTTTATAATTTCTACAGCTTTTTCATAATTTTCTATCTCTATTCCACATCTTATTATTATATTATTTTTTTGTCTTAAATAACTAGAACCTGCTGTATATGCTAAACTTGCTTTTTCTCTAACATTTTGAAATAGTTTTGAATTCGCACTACCTCCTAATATAATATTATATACAGATGCAGCATATTTTTCATCTTCCTTTACATTTATCACGTCCAGTCCTAAAACTAATTTTCCCTGCATTACATCCATACATTCCTCTACTAACTTTACATCTAACTCTTGTTTTTCTTCATTATCTCCATTTATTTCATATTTAGAATTTCTTTCATTTAAATTTTTAATTTGCTCATTATTTTTTATCATATCAATAACATTTTCCTCAGAATCTCCAGAAATAAAAATATCAATCTTACATTCATTTAATAATTGCATATAGTGTGTATATAGTGAATTTCCATTAATTTTATCTAAATCTTCTATATAACCATATTTATACAATTCATATGGCTTACCTTTATACATTTCTTCTATACATCTATCCATAGCGTACTTTGATTTATTATCAATTTTTGAACTAATAATTTGTTTTAATTTATTTTTTTCTCCATCAACATATTGCTCTTTAAAACTATTATTAATTATTAATGGATTAAATATTACATCAAATAATAAATTAAGAGCTTCTCCGAGTTATATTTTCATTTGTGGGTATAAAATTATCATTTAGTGTTTCTAAATAAAATTTTATTACTTGATTATTTCCTGATTTATCAATACCACAATCGAAACTTGCACCATACATTTCTTCTAGCTTTTCACAAATTAACTCTTGTGATTGCATTAAGCTTGAACCTCTTTTTAATACAAGCGGTAATAATGCATTTTTTGTTACTGTTTCTCTTTTTAAAGGAGTAGTTAAAAAAATTGCAAATAAATTCGTTTTAAATTTATTTGTACTTATTTTATGAAAATTAATTCCTGTTTTTATTTCTTGTTTAATATAATTCATAATTATTCCTTCCTTTCCTTTTATTATTATAATATATATTGGAAAAAATATACAAGATAAAAAATAAAACTAAAATTTTATTTAATTTAAATTTTAGTTTTATTATTATTATTTTGCATAAATAAAAAAATCTTCTATTTCGCCTTCATATTTCAAGTTTTGTTTTATATAATTTCTAACTTTTTGTGATTCCTGAAAAAATAAGTCGTCATTTTTTTGAATTAGTATTTTTACATTATTCATTGAAGAAATAATATTTATAATTCCCTGGTCTCCATCTTTTCCCAAATTTCCATAAAAAGGCAAATCTAATATTCCATTATTTTTATTTAATATATTCATATATAGATTTGAAGTATATGAAATTATTTTTACATCTATTCCTTCTTGTTCATTTTGTTTAATATATTCACAAATATTATTAATATTTTCTATTTGTTCATTTGTAATCATAGAACCATAATATGGATTAATATATGTGTTTAAACTTTTATAATATTTAATATTATTTAGAATTAAAAATATAGCATTGTAAATTGTAATTATAATAATTGCAACAATATAAATACTTTTTATTTTTTTTCTGTCTATTAATTCTACAACAATTAATTTATCTAAATTATAAATTAAAAGTATAATTCCTAATATTGATGATAAATAAACATGATATTTATTAAATATTGGAAATGATATTGGAATGCACATTATTACAAATGGCAATATTTTTATATTATTAACTTTTATTTTATTATCAGTACTTTTTAATTTTATTATAATAACACTCATAGTTAAACCTATGATTGTAATAATTAATAATGTAATAGCAGAAATTGTTATATTTATATTATTAGATGCAAATTCATTAATTCCTAATAAACACATATTAATAAAACTATCTAGATTATTTTGCATTATTAATATTAACATGAAAATAAAACATAATATAAAAAAAGTTATTATCTGCTTTATAAAGAATATTACTTCTTTTTTTATACTTTTATTGTTAAAAGCCATTATTGTACACATTATAAATGAAGCTATTAAATAATAAATTCCAATATTTTGTTTAGTAATGAAAATAATAAAAGTCATTATACCTTGTAAATACGATATATACCATTTATTTACGTCTGTTTTTAATAATACAAAAATTCCAAATAAGTAAAAAACAACTGCCAAACAATTATAATTAGCTCCTGCTCCAATAGTTTCATATACAAACATATATATAATTAAAGTATAAATTAAGGAACTTATTTTTTCTACTTTTAATTTTTTAAAGATGCAGTAAATTAGATATAATAAAGAAAAATATATTATAAAATTATAAACTCTAAAAAACAAATAATTTGGTTCAAAAATATCAAAAATTAATTTTCCAATATACCAAAAAAGAGGTGTAGTTATAATATTTATATCTTTATAAATACTATATCCATTATACATTTTATAAATATCTGAGAAATTCCATAATTCATCTCCAGCACCAAATTTATAATAAAATATAGTACTTAGTAATAAAATAGAAAATATACAAATAGCAAAAAAATCAATATTAACTATCTTCTTTAGTTTTTCTTTCATATGTTACCCCAATATTTTTTTAACAACTTCATTTATTGTTTTTCCATCTGCTGCAAGTCCTATTCTTTCTTTTGCTTCTTTCATTACTCTTCCCATATCTTTCATACTTGTTGCACCCAGATTTTTTACTATTTCTTCTAATATATTTGTTAACTCTTCTTCAGACATTTGTTTTGGTAAATATTCATCTAATATTTCTATTTCTTGTTTAATTTGACTAATTAAATCTTCTCTTTCTGCTTTTTCATAATCTGATAAAGAATCTTTTCTTTTTTTACATTCTTTTGCAATAACTTCTAATATCTTTTGGTCATCTAATTCTATATTTTTATCTTTTTCTATTTGCAATATTCCTGCTCTTACCATTTGTATTACATTTTTTCTAAGATTATTCTTTTCTTTCATTGAATTTTTTAAATCTTCTAATAATTTTTCTTTAAGCATAATATCATTCCTTTCTTATTTGAGCATTGGGGACGAGGTTAAATGTTTACCATCCCCAATGTTCACAAATTTCTAAAAAAGACATTTCCTATTGGAAATGCCTATATTTATTAATTTAGAATTTTCTTTTTCTTGCAGCCTCTGATTTTTTCTTTCTCTTTACACTAGGCTTTTCATAGTGTTCTCTTTTACGAACTTCTTGCAATACTCCATTTCTAGCACATTGTCTTTTAAACCTTTTTAGAGCATCTTCTATATTTCCATTATTAACTTTAACCTCTGACATTAATATTCCCCTCCTTCCGGCATCTTAAGAACCACCTTACATGGGATGTTATTTAAGGAGGATTTAACTGTTTTATAATCCTACCTATGTACGCACACTATTATACTCTAAGTTGGTTAATATTGTCAATACTTGAATTTATTTTTATTGGAATAAGTGTTACAGGATGTTACCAGTCAGTCTAAAATACTAAAACAGTATAATATTTGATTTATGATAAAATCATCATAAAATTTTGTAAGCAAATATTTTACCCTAAATGAATAAATATGTAGAAACCTCCATTAATCTATAACAAAACTCTTTTTATAAATTATTCTAATTTATAAAAAGAGTAAATTATTTACTAATCATTCTTCATTATATTAAATCTTTTATTTGCTTCATTCCAATTTACAATATTCCAAACAGCTTCTATATATTCTAGTCGTTTAGTTTTATATTGTAAATAGTATGAATGTTCCCACATATCTATTATTAATATTGGTTTACATCCCCAAAGAGTTAAATTTTGATGTTTTTCACATTGTAATATATTTAATCTATTTAGTCTATTGGTCCAAACTAACAAACACCATCCAGAAGCCTCTACTTGACTTGCTGCCTCAGAAAATTGCCTTTTAAATTTTTCAAAACTTCCAAAATCTTTTATTATTTGATTCATAAGTTCTATACTAGGACTAGTTGGAATAGCGGGTCCTAGATTTGTGAAAAAAAGCTCATGTAGAATTGCTCCTGAACCGAAAAAACTTAAATTTTTTTCTAAACACTTAATATTTGAATAATCATCTTTCTCTCTTGCATCTTTTAATTTGTCTTCTGTCTTATTAAAATTATCTACATATCCTTTATATAATACATTATAATGCAAATCCAATGTCTCCATTGTATAATATGGTTCTAATGCATTCATTGGATATGGTAATCCAATCATCTTTATCATAAACATCCTCCAATATATATTTATTAATATATATATTATATATTTACAACTTTATTCCATACTTTGTTTAAGCATCCATATTATTTTTGTATATTCTGATATATATTCATCCATTAAGCTTGATGTTCCATATTCTTTTGTTTCTTCTGCTAACTCTTTTATATTAATTATATCTGCTAAAATAGTAGAAAAATCTGTTACTATATTATTATATATTTCTTTTGATTTTATTTTTTTATTTTCTGCTTCTTTTATTTTTGTTATTTGCATATAATCCTTTAATGTTCCTAGAGGCTCTCCTCCCAGTATTAATATATGCTCTGCAACTTCATCTATTTGTTTAAATATACAATTATAATATTCCTCTAATTTTGCATGAACTATAAAAAAATCTCTTCCTTCTACATTCCAATGATAATTTTGTAATTTTCTAAAATACACATTTAAGTCTGCAAGTAAAGCATTTAAACTATTTAAAACTTTTTCCATATATTTTCCTCCTACCTGAATTTTATATTATTATTTTCTATTTCTTGCTTATTATTCATAAAAAAACGATATGTATCACATGCACATATCGTTTGTTATATCTTATTATGACTCACAAGTCACTCAAGTTATTAAATATTGTTTACTATATTGTCTAGTATATGTCAAATATTTCTAAAAAATCCACTTTTTAATTTATTTTTCTACTTTGGAATATTTCTATCTACACTAATTTTGTTCCACACTCTGTACAAAATTTTGCATCATTACTTGCTTTTTTTCCACAGTTAGGGCAAAATTTGTCTGATGATTTCTTAGTTCCACATTCTGAACAGAAATTACCTTGTACCTCTTTTTTGCAATTTGGACATTGCCAAGAGTCTAATTTTGAAGAACCGTTTTTTACTTGCTCAATATTTGTTTTTTCTTGCTCTTTTGCCACACTATTTTCTGTATTTTGCCAAGGTCCTGTTGTAGCTCCACTTACAGTTCCACCAGAAGACATATTCATCATTCCAATTCCCATAAATCCATTTGCTGCTCCATTTGCATTTTTGGCTGCGTCTTGTACTGCATTTGAATATGCATTTACTAATGTTCCTTGTTGCATAAATGCATTTGAACTTAATTCATAACTATCAATTTTCTTTTCTGATTCATCATCTAGAGTAACTGACTCTACTGCAAATCCAAGTATAGCTATACCTCTTCTTCTAATAGGTTCATCAAATACTTTTTGGTCCATTAATTCTTTTATTTCATCTGTCTGACTTGGTAATTCTAATACTGGTACTTTATAATTTGAATTTCCTAATTCATTTAAAACATTTTGGAATGAAGCTATAACTTCTGATCTAATTTGTTCTATTAACTGTGATTTTCTATATATATTTGCTGTCCCTGCAATTTCATTCATAAATATTGCTGGATTAATGATTTTAAATGTGTATTTTCCAAAACATTTTACTTCTACTCTTAATGGTAACATTTGTCCAGTCATTTGATTTGGTATTGGGTGTGACCAATCTTGAAATGGTACTGGTGCAGGTGTTCCAAATTTATTATCAATAATTTCTTTTATATTAAAGAAAAATACTGCTTGCTGTTTTGCTGTAGCACCATTATATGTAAATCTTTGCCACATCTCTTTAAAAACTGCTCCAAATTGACCTGCAAAGAAAGAAGGTGTACTTGAATCATCTAAAGTATAGACTCCTTCTTCTGCTGTGGCATCTATAACTCTACCATTATCATATATAATTGCACATTGTCCTGGTCCTACTATTATTGTACTTTTGTTAGAAATCACCCCATTTGGAGTAGTTTTTTTCATCATTAGTATATCATTTCCTAAATCTTCACATCTTATAGCCTCTTTCCATTGATCTTTGAAAGTGCTTCCTATAGCACTTGTTGCTGCTTTAATTAATCCCATATTTTTTCCTCCTATTTTTAAATAATTTATTTATAATCTTCTTTATACGAAGACATTTTCCATACCTTTAAATTTAAATGTTCTATATGTGATGAACAATATTCACAAGTATAATTGCCAATTCCTTTAAGTGGAGCTCCACAATTTGGACACCTTATAGAAAAAAAATTTTTATCTTTTCCAATCTTATTTTCATCATATATGTATATAAATTTACAAGTATATCTTGTTTGTTTCTTTAGATTTTGTTTTTCATTATTACTCATTGTGTCTTTATAATAATACTCTAATGTTGATGATGTTGTTATTGTTGCAACTCCTTGTTTTTTCATATATTGCTTTATTGCGTGATTATGAAACATAACATTATCATACTTTATTGTATGATAATTTAATTTTAATTCGTTTATTTTATCTTTTATATTTAAATAAACATATTCTAAATCTTCATCATTTTTAATATTATCTATTGTTTTCTCCTCTATCGCATTAAAAATTTTTATCAAATTTGATTCTATTTTTGAGAATAATAGTTCTTTATTAAAATTTGGAAAATCTCTTATAATTTCTGGTTCTAATAACTTTGTTAATCCACTTACATTTTTTACTCTTGTATATTCTTCCTCTTGAATTGACTTTGCATTTTTTGCTACATACATTAATTGATTCATTTTATTTCTTCCTATTGTTTTATTTATAAAATTAATTATTATTAATGTTAAAATTATAATTATTATTCCTATTCCTAAAACTGCTCCTAATAAAAAACTCATTATATTCTCCAATATTTTAAATTTATATTTTGAAATTTGATAATACATGTATATTTATAAGATATTAAATTAATCTTTGTTTTGTATTATAACCCCCTTATATTATTTTATAATTTTTAAACATAAAAAGTCAATATATTTCACATAATATCTTAGTTTATTTTGATTATTTACTTTTTCTGCTATTATTTTTTAATTGACTTTTGGATTATTATTATATAAAATTTATATTATGAAGGAGGTAATTTTATGGATGAAAATCTAAAACAAAAAGTAAAAAAACTGTTACCAATAATAATTGCTTCAATAGTTATTCTTATAATTATTATTACTACGCTATTTTTTACTTTAGGACGTAAAAATGATGACAAGATTATAGGTTTGACTTTTGATTCAAATAAACCTATACCTGTTAAACAAAATGAATTGTATGGATATATTTCAGCATCAAATGGAAAAGAAATAATTCCTGCAAAATACACACTAGCAAATCCTTTTTATGGTGATTATGCAATTGTAGAATTAAAAGAAGATAGTAATACAAAGTACTGTATAATTGATAAAAAAGGAAATATTAAGCTATCTTCATTATCATCTATTAAATATATTACAGAATATGGATTATATATTGTTGATAATACACTATATAATGAGAACTTTAAATCATTAACAGATGATAATGTAAAAGTATCATATAAAGGTTTAGGATATTCTTCTTATATAAAATATGATAAAGATAATAAAGCTATAGAAGGCGGAGTACTTAATAATAGTGGTAAAAAGGTTTATTCATATAAATTCAAAGATTCTGAAGAATTCTTCTCTTGTACAATCTCTGAAACAGATGAAAGATTAGAAGAAGAATATGCCAAAGTAAATGTAGATAATAAAAAGTATGCAATTATTAATTTAAAAAATGGCAAAGTAGTATATGATTATACGGAAAAAACAATTCTTGTAGACGATGACAATATTTTTACAATTTTATCAGATGACAATCAAAAATCTACAATATGTGTATCTAAAAATAAAATAGCTTATGAAACATCTGATAACGTAGAAATCTCATATTATGATATTGAAAATAAAGTTCTCCAAATATATGATTCTACTAAAGATTATTCAAATCGATATTCATATTATGATTTAAAAAATAAAAATATGTTATCTGAAAAACCAGTTAAAGAAACAACTAATGCTATAGAGAGCTTAACTGGATATAAATCTTTTAGTTCAAATAGCAAACATGGTGTTATGAAAGGGGATAAAACAATCTTATCTTGCGAATATGATGATATAGAATTTTTATCACCAACAACTTTTAATTTCATAAAATCTAAAACAAGAAAAGAGTTAGTTCTTGCCAAAAAAGATGGAACTTATGAACTAATCAATTTAAGAAATAAAAAGTCTATATTTAGTTTTAAAGCTTCTAGTGTTGATTCATCTAGTCAAAGCACTTTTATTAAAGCTAGACTTTCAGATTCAAATGAAACTTGTGTATATAATCTATTAACTGGAAAATCTATGAATTTTGATAGTGATAGTCAAGTCTCTGTTTATTCTAACTATATTATAGTAACTAAAAATAATACAAAAACTTACTATAACACAAAATTAAAAGAAATATATAAATAATAAAGCTTTCTATTTAATTAAAATATATAAAAGAGAAAAATCACAAATCTTTGCAATTTTTCTCTTTTTATTTTTTATTTAAATTATATTAATTTTAAATTTTCTCTTATTTAATTCTAATAAATTTGATAAATGATACTATAGCAATTCCTACCAAAGTAACTATTAGTAAAATAATTCCTGTATCTTCTACACCCGTTTTTGGTAAAGACTCATTATTACTACTATTTATTTGTTCATCACTTTGTATATTAGTTTGGATATTTAATGAATTACTTTCATTACTATTTTGACTTTGATTATCTAATATATTGTCTCCAATAATAGTTTGATTATTTGAACTATTATCTCCACTGCTATTTTTATTATTTGAATCATTACTTCCATTTCCAGATTCATTATTATCTGGCATTGGCACTACTAAACTACCTTGTGAATCATCTGGTGTTGGGTCTGGTGTTGGGTCTGG
>CAJMRY010000010.1 GCA_905215935.1 uncultured bacterium | reverse complement strand
TCTGGTGTTGGGTCTGGTGTTGGGTCTGGATCTACTGGAACAACTATTGTATCATCTTCTTTAATTGAATTTATTGTTTGTCCATGTTTATATTCAGCACCATATTCATCTTTAACATATACAGTTACATATGTACTATTTCCTGAAATAGTATATTCTCCTTGAACTTTAGTTCCTGCAGTTATACTGATTGGTGTTCCATTATTTGCTATATCTTCTTTTGAAACCTCACTATTTGATAACATTATCTTCATTTCTGTTATTTTATGCTCTGAGTCTTTGGCTTTTATTATAAGAGCATTATTATCACCTTTTTTATGGAGTATTTTTATTTCCTTTGTTGATGTAATATGCAAAAACTCTGTATTTAATATAATTCCTTTTCCTCTTGAATCCTCTGCATATATTTTATATTCCCCTTCTTCTTTTAATTGATATGTAGCAGTTACATTTAAAGAAGGTGTAATTGATATTGCCTCACCTTTTGTCTTAAAGTCTTCATCTTTAGATATTTCAGATGCCTTTGCAACTTTTAATAGTACAATATCATTTGCACTACTTATTACATTTATTATAACATTTGAATTATTTTCTGCTTTTCGTTCAATTGAAATCTTCATACCACCATTATTAAGTATAACTATATCTTTTTGTTTTATCATTGTCTTAATTTGGCCATTTCCCATATCTATATCTATGGCAACTGTATATGTCTTTCCTTCTTTAACATTTTCTATAGTTACAGCTAAAACACTATTTGATGCTCCCTGATTCTTATCAGTAACATCTATATAAGAACTACTTGGATTATCAAAATAATCTAACGCTTCATTAATACTTATATAAACATCTGTATATTTTATAGATATAATATTACCTTCGACATTTCCTCCTAAAGTTAATTTTATATTATTAATATCACTTGTATCTACTGATGCACTAATACCATCTGTATCAACAGCAAACGACATAAACCCTGTATATATCGTAGAAACTAACATATTTATTATTAATATAAATATAATTAAAAGAGGTACAAATATCTTCTTCCTATTCATATTATAATCATCTCCTTTATATTAAATTACAATTACATAATTATTATACCATAATTGCTACTTTTTTACAAGTAAAAAGAAAAACTATATTCATATATATAGTTTTTCTTACAATTTATAAATTATATTTAATTACTTTGGAAACTTAAGTATTTTTATATCATTATTTTTTTTATATTTTATTGCACCTTTTAATTTCCATTTTGGACAAATTTCATAAACCTCCCTTATGTATTCTTTAAGTTGCGATTTGTATTTCTCTTTTATGTCAAATTCATTAATCTTTATATCTATATAATTTTCTGCATCTTCTATATCCATTTGTGCTAAGACAATATACCAATCAACCATTTGCAATTTAACTATATCCATTGAAATATCTAAATGTGTTTCTACAAACTCTTTCAAAACATTATATTGCATATATTTAGTATAATATTCATTTTGTGCAAGCTGTCTTATTTCATCTAATGAATAAAAATTATATTCTAATTTAGAATGTATATCTTCTAGCTCTGGTATTTCTTCATCTAACAGATTAATATTATATAAATAAATGTCATCTGCCTTAAATTGTGTATGTAGAATATTAGCTGTGAAAAAAATATACCTATTAAATATTTCTGGTGATATAGCTTTATATAATTTAGTAATTAAAATATATGCTTCAGTTATCGATATCATACCATAAGCATTTAAGAATCCTATAATAAATTGATTTATATTTTCCATTTCTGTATTAATATTATTATTTTCCATAGAAGCAATTTTATCTTTTACTATTTCTATAATACCATTTGGCATATGTATCTTTACTATTCCATTTTGTATATTAACAAAAATGAAACCTAATTTTCTCAATATAATAATATGATTTATAAAAATTTCTAAATTTTCAATAAAGCATTCTATATAACCATTATTCTCAATTATCTTTATTGTGTCTTTTATTAAATCGCCTATAAATACTTGCAATTCTAAATCTATTATCTTATTTAAATTATTAAGAAGAAAGTTAATTTTTCTATCTTTGCTATCATCTTTTAATACTGCATATATTAAATCAAGCTCTTTTTCATCATATTGCATACTTGAATACAAAGTTATAACATTATCTAAATCTTTTTCTGTCATAATATTTAGGTATTCATTATAACTCTTAGCTTTATTTACATCATCTTTACAGTCTTTTGTAATAAGTTTAATTGCATCTGTAAGAATTCCATTTTCCATCTAATTTCTCCCTTTATATATTATATTTTTTATTTCATAATAAACAATTAAAATTATATTTTATTATAAAAAAAATTCACATGGCATCAAAAACATCCAAAACCGTGTGAATTCATCTATTATGCTCCTAACTCTTGTTTCTCTTTTGTCAAAAAACTAAATCTATTAAAAAAATTTTCTTCTGATTCTTCAATTTGTAAGCATCTTTGTATACTTGAGTTAAATCTTCTAAGTTCATTAATCTGTTTAAATAAGTTTACAATTATATTGTTTTCTATTTCTTCTCCTTTGTATTCTGGCTTTATTATTATATCTTGTATATATAGTGTATTATTTTCTTTAATTACTCTTCCCATTCCAACTATTTTATCAAAGTGATATGCACAAACAGTTGTAACCATTTCATCATTTGGTTCAAATATATTCATTGCAATGTCTTCGTCCATTTCTGCTTGAATTGAATCCATTATTTCATATATTTCCATTTTACTTGGTTCTTTATTGATATATTGTATATTCATTTTTTTTATTTCTTCCCTTCTTCTTTTGTCTTTTTATATTATACATATATTATTTATAAAAATAAAGTAGATTTTTATATTTTTTTGTATTTTTTTGTATTTTTTTATTAATTGAACTAAAAAAAAACATTTAGGTAACTATTCCTAAATGCTTTAAATGGTTGCGGGGGTAAGACTCGAACTTACGACCTTCGGGTTATGAGCCCGACGAGCTGCCAACTGCTCCACCCCGCGATGTGTTTGCTTTTTGATTATACCTCCTCTATATTAACTTTGTCAATAGATTTTGAGAATTTAATTACAAAATTTTAAAATGCAGAGTTACTAATTTGTCTTAAATAAATCGAATTCTCAAAATAACTATTTATAAGATATAATCACATCATAGTTATATTAACATATCATATTTTATATTATATGCATAATTTACTAAAATATTCTATTTTTATTTTAACTATTTTAGAAAAAGCAGATTACTTTTAGTCTTAGTCTAATAATTTCCTGCTTTTTCTACTTTACAATGTGTATTAAAATATTATAAATTTTTTGTCTAATTACATTAAACAGTTTAAATTCTAATTATAAATATTCTTTAATAAATTTAAATAATTCTTAATAATTATTTATACTACTAATAATAATTACATCTTTCCTAAAAAATTTAATACAAATAATGAATATGGATTATAGTTTAAATGAGTATTTATTTGTTTTATCCCTGGCATGTCCTTTATTCCTTCTACTATATTTCGAATTTTAGTGTCTGTTTTTATTTCAACAGATGCCGGAAAAGGATTCTTATCTCCTTCATATCTTTCCAATAAAGTTTGATTCTCTGCAAAATTATTCTTCATTATTTCTAGTGCTTTTTCCTTAGAAATATATTCAAGTTCTATATTATCGCTTAATTCTATTACTCTATTTTTAATATTATCTAATTCTTCATCTGTTATATCATCATTTAAATATATCTCCATTGTAGATGCAATATCATTATAATTTTTATATATAAGTACATTAAATGAAATTATTATTAATAGAACAATTAAACTAATAATAATTAAAATATTTTTAGTATTTATTTTCTTTTTTACCTTTTTAAAAAAATCTATTTCTTTAAATTCTTTTTTATTATTATTCTCTTGTTTTATTTCTTCTAAAGCATTTCTACAATTCTTACATTTTTTTAAATGTTCATCCACAAATTCTTTAGATGTTGTACTTAGAACACCATCATTATAACTAAACAATAAATCTTTTACTATATCACATTCATCTTTCATCTTTAATATCCTCCTTTAATTTTTGCTTACCTCGAAAAAAAACAACTCTTGCCCAATTTGATGTTTTGTTCATAATTTCGGCTATTTCGTTATATTCAAAGTTGCCAAGAATTCTTAAATACATTACATTTCTTGTTTGTTCATCAAGCTTTTGTAATTTTTTAAATAATTCTAGCTGGTCCTCTTTATTACAAAAGTTTTCTTCTATTGACTCTGATAAAAGTATTGAATCTTGTAACATATCTAGCGAAATTTCTTTTTTTAGCTTTTCTTTATTTATTTTTTTATACCAAATATATTTACTAATTTGGCATAACCAAGTAGATATTTTGCACTCTCCTCTAAACTTATTTATATCTTTAACAGCTACTAAAAAAGTTTCTTGAACAATTTCATTGGTTGAATCTTCTTCTGCAGTTAAACAGAATACATACTTATACACAATTTCACCATATTTTTTATATATTTCTTCTATATCCTGCATAACGATTTCCTCCCTTCACTTAATTAGTATCTTTTTATACCATAATGTTACAATTTTTATTATAATAACAAATAATAATAAACTCAATATATAGTTTCATGATACTTGCCTTTAAATATTTTATAGAATATTTATTTTTTATATAAAAATTTTATAACCTATTTATGTTATAATCTAAGCTAAATAGTTAATTAAAACTTTTAATTAAAATCTTATTGAAAATAACTAAAAAAATATATAATTTGTTATTTATTAGAATAATATTAAAATAACACAAACAAATCCATATGTATTATATATAAATACATATGGACTTGTTAATATGTGTTATTTTATTTTTAATAAATCACAATTATTTTACACATATACTTTCTTTAATGTTTTCGTATTTTGACTGTCCGATTCCCTTTACATTTTGAATATCTTCAATATTATCAAATTTACCGTTTTTATTTCTATAATCGATTATTTTCTCAGCTGTAGCAGTTCCTATTCCAGGTAATGTTTCTAATTCTGTTTGATTAGCAGTATTTATATTCACTTTTTCCCTCTCTCCTTTATTATTATTTTGTATTATAATACTATTATTTCCAAAACTAGATGTTATATACTCCTGCTCTATACTATTTTCGTTTTCCTCACCCACATAAGGAATGTATATCTTTTGTGCATCTTCTAATATATATGCTAAATTAACTTTTGATAAATCTGCATTTTCTAAACTTCCCTCTGCCATTTCAATCGCATCATATATTCTTGCTCCTTGATTTAATTTTACTATTCCAGATTTTTTTACAGCTCCTGTTATATGAACTATTATTAAATTTTCTTTTTCATTAGTGTTTTCATTAGTATCTAAAATACTATTTACAAAATTAATACTATTAATATTATCTTCTACTGTTTGATTAAATCTAATATTATATACATATATTCCTACTACTAATAATATAATAATTAAAATAGCAAATAATACTTTTTGTTTATTATTTAATTCCAAATACTACCTCCTGTTAAAATGCAATAATTCTTAATAAAATATTAAAATATATATATGTCTTGAAATTATATACTAATTAATATATAGTATTATTAAAACTTATGAGGAGTCAAATATGAAATTAAAAATTAAATACTTATTCATTCCATTTTTTATAATATTATTGTTATCTATTTTTTTTAGCACCTCCTTTGCTAATAACAGTTTAGATATATATTCACCATCATGTGTTTTGATAGAATCTAATTCTGGAAAAATATTATATGAAAAAAATGCATATACGAAAATGTATCCTGCAAGTACAACAAAGATTATGACTGCTATACTTGTTCTAGAAAATTGTGATTTAAATGAAATGGTTACTGTAAGTGATAATGCTGTATCTTTAAATTCAGTTCCAGAAACATATACAAGAGCAAATCTAAAATCTGGTGAAATATTATCAATAGAAGACTTACTAAATGTTTTATTAATTCCTTCTGCAAATGATGCTGCTATTGCTTTAGCAGAACACGTATCTGGAACAGTAGATAAATTTTCAAAACTTATGAATTCAAAGGCAAAAGAAATTGGTTGTACTAATACTAATTTCGTAAATCCTAATGGTGTTCATAATAATAATCATTATTCAACAGCTTATGATATGGCTTTAATTGGTAAATATGCAATGAAAAATGAAACATTTAGAAATATTGTTAGTAAAACCTCTTGTTCTTTACCTATTACTAATATGTATGATAAAGATGACAGAAAATTTAATAATACAAACGAATTATTAACATCAGATAATTTTCACTACCCATATACTACTGGCATAAAAACAGGTTTCACTAATGCAGCCAAAAACTGTATTGTTGCAAGTTGCAAAAATGAAAATTATGAATTTATTGTAACTGTTTTGGGAGCAGAAAAAATGACTAAAGTTGAAAATGATAGGGCTCATGATTGTATTACATTATTTAATTATGCTTTAAAAAATTATAGTGAAAAAATTGTATCTAATCCAGAAACTATAATAAAACAAATTGAACTAGAATTATCTGATAATACAAAAAAAACATTAGATATAATTACAGAAAAAGAAATAAAAGTTACTACATGTACAGATACTTCAACAATTGCACCACAAATAATAATTAATGAAAATTTACATGCGCCTATATTAAAAGGTACAATTGTTGGAAAAATATCTTATACTATAGATGATACAACTTATACATCAAATTTAATATCTGGAAACAATATATTAGATTCTGAGACATTACCACAAGTGTTTAGTTTGTTATTATTTATTTTAATATTATTATTATTTATTACAATACTTAAAATTAAAAAACATAAAAAAGATAAAGATGTATTTATGAAATTTTATAAATAGTTTAAAAACGACTTTTTAAATAAAAAGAGGGCACATAGTAAATTTATGCGCCCCTTTTTTTAATAATCTTTTCCTATTATAATTGTTATATCAACATTTGAATTATTACTTCCAGTTGAAGATACTCCAATATCTCCAAGAATATTTTTTATATTACTTATAGCATTGTTAGTTTTTCCTGTTCTATTTATAATAGTCGTTTTTGAAGTATTAGTTGTGATTCCAGTCTTTGTTACGTTATATCCACTCTCTTTTAATTTATCTTTTAACTTTGAAAGCTTAGAATTGTCAGATGTACCATTTAATATCTCTATTTTTATTTTAGAATTTTCTTTTTTCTCTTCATCTGTTATTTTTTTAGTAGTTTTTGTTGTTGTATTATTTTTATTATTTGTATTTTTAGTATCATTTGTATTATTGTTTTTCTTTTCTGAATCTTGACTTCCAAATAATTCTTGTACAACTTTCTTTGTCTCACTTGCATCATGTGTATATATCCAAACACCATTACATAATTCTGGAGTTCCGGGTAATGTGGCAGTTTTTAAATTATCAGATTTAAACTCAACTGCATAAGGAGCATAATCCTTTGCTAAAGATAAATCCAAATTTGTTGTTACATTTTTATTTGCTATTTTAATAAAATCATTAATTTTAGTTAACGTTGATGGAGTAGCTAATTTTTTTATTACTGCTTGCATGAAATCTCTTTGTGTCCTCATTCTTCCTAAATCATTATCTCCATATTCAATTGGATAACTAGTTCCATTATTATTATGTCTAAATCTTACTACTTGTTCTGCTTTGTCACCATTTAATAATTGATATCCTTTTTTCATGTGTATATGCAAATCTTGACTAGAATCATCATAATCCATATCTATTGGTACATCAAAGTACACTCCACCTATGCTATCTACAACTTCTCTCAAAGCTTTTGTATCTATGTTTAAATAGTATTTAATATCAATACCTGTTAATTTGCTAACTGCTTGTATAGTTTTTTCTGGACTAGTTTGATATACTGCATTTATTTTATCAAAAGCTGTAGCGCTTTTCTTGTTCTTACCAATAAATGTATCTCTTGGTATAGATAGTATAGATGCTTCTTGTGTTTTAGGATCGTATGAACATAACATAATTGTATCTGTTAAATTTTGACTTTGCCCTGTTACTAAACAATATACTTTAGGTAAATTTTTCAATGTATTTTCATCATGCCCAACAATAGTCGCAAGTACACCTTGCAGTCCACCGCCATTTTTATATACTCTATACCCAAACCATGAACCAGCTATTATAAGTATTATTAATAATATCACTAAAATTATTAATAGTACTTTGCTTTTTTTCTTTCTTTTTGGTTTTGAGTTTTTATTTTTTATTTTTCCTTCTTTTGTACTATCCTTTTTTCGCAAAATTCTCACTCCTATAAATTACTTTCTACGCAAGTATAACAAAAAAATATATAAATATCAATATTTCTAATTATTTTTTAGAAAATAATATTAAATAATAAATTATTATTATATAAAAAACCTCCAATTGTAGAATTATTAATTATATCTATAATTCCTGAACCTTGAATTAGTGGAGCTATTAAGCTAATTAACGTAAATATAATTACTAAAATTATAGCCGCTCTTAATAATCCATATATTGCTCCGTCCTAATTCGTCACATTGTTTTATTACTGGCAATTTTGTTATTATATCTGCAATTCCTTTTATAAATATTAAAATAATTCTAGTAATTAAAAATATTATAATTACTACTCCTATATTAATGATTGATATAGAAATTTGCTTTGCAGATTCCTTTATTATATCTTCTTTTGCAACATTTACAGCCTTATCTATTTCATCTTTTATATAATTGTTGAATATTGTAGGCATATTATTTTCTTTTTCGTCATCTTCTTTAATATCTTCATAATTGCTAAATTGGGATATAATCTCGTCTTGCAAACACTCGTCCACTTCAGTATTATTAATAATAACATTTGAAATCGGATTAAATAATATAATAGATATTATTATAGCTATAAAAAAATTAAATATCTTTAACAAGCTCTTAGTTAATCCTTTTTTATACCCCAACCATATTGATAAAGCCACAATTGCTATAATTAATAAATCAATTATAATTTCCATTCTTTATTCTCCTTATAAATTTATAAATTCTATTTTATCTCTATAAATTATTCCTGCTAAATTTTCTGCTATAACTATGTCTTTTATTTCCTGTGTAGAGCTATACTTTTTAATTAGCCAGCCATTTGTACCAATGAAATGTACTTCTGATCCCAAATCAATTGCTATTATATTAGAATATGAATATATTCTTTTTGCTACTCCATCAAAAGTATATATATTTTGTTTCTTTGTTGATGTATTATATAATTCAATAGTAGAATTTGCCTTAAATAATCCAGTAGACTTTTCTATTATTCTATATGCACAATTACTTAATTCGATATCTGAAAACGCAACTTTCTTATCCTTTTCACTAAGTGTCATTAATATTTCATTTTTATTATTATTAATAACATTAACCCCATTATTATAACTACATACTAATCTATTTTTATCTTGATACTTTATATTTGTTATTAATTCATTTTGTTCTGCATCATGTGTATATATTATAGAATCTGTAGGAGTCTCTTTTGCCTTATCTATTGAAATAGTTTTTATAGTTGATTGTATAAGAGTTCCTGAGGTATTGATTTCGGCAAAACTCAAATATTTATTATCTTCTGAAATACTTGAATCCATTGCTATTGTACTTGATAAATATGTTTTAAATAGTTCTTTTCCGTCTTTATCAAATACTGCAATTACAGATTTATATGTTGTTCCAGATATTATTACACTTGTATATCCATTTTTATTTACACTTATCTTTGAAATAGTTCCTTCTATATCATTTTGCCATACAATACTATTATTGTTAACTAAATATATTTTTTGTTTATTTTTCTCTGCAATCATTAAATATTTTCCATTAGAATCAAATATAGGATCACTTATTTCGAGTTTTAATTCACTTTCCTTCTTTCCAGAAGAATTATAGTGTGTTAGATTATTTTTTTCTAGTGTTACAATATACTTATCATATGCATATATATGTGTATTACTTTCTGAATTAATATCAATATATTCTAAATTATTCTCTGTAACACTTTTTCTAAACACATACTGATCCATTAAATTTCTGAAATTTGAATTTGTAATATAGATTGCTGAAATAATAACTAAAATAATAATTAATATAATAATTATCATTGTAATAGTTACTTTTTTCTTATTTAATGTTTTATTATAAACATTATAATCTTCTTTTTTAAAATCAATTAACTTCATATTATACTATTCCTCTTTTGCTTTTATTTCTAATTACTTTTATACCAGTTTTATTACTTTTTTTCAATATATTTATCAAATAATTATGTTTTTATTTTTAAAATATAATATATCTGTATAATTCCTAAAACTCCAAAAATAGGATATAAAATATTTACTAACTTTGAAAAACCAATATTTGCAACAAATATAGATGTTGCACACATTAAAGTCAATAATTTATTATATTCTTTTTTTGCTTTAGTACAGTTTTTAAGAAAACTATACCCAGCAGATAGGGCTGATGTAAATATTGATATTATAATAACAACTCCATATATGTATTCGTAAATATTTCCAAATTGTTTTACAACATATATTAATGGAAGATCAAGTTCCATAATATTTACATTTGCATTTAATAAAATTATATATACAAATATACTTAAAACTATAATAATTAAAGTAGTTAAAAATACAATCCATATTTCATTTTTATTATTTATATATCTTTTAAGTGATATTAATACTGGAATTAGTATTATACTATTATAACTTGCATATAACACACTACTAATTACACTTTCTATAAATCTATTTCCTAAAAAACTCATATTAAATATTTGATTTATAGAAGAGTCTAAATTTTTCGAACCTAAATTCAAAATAAATATTATAATAATTGGAACTAACACACTAGATATTTTTATAATTCCTTCAATATTATTACTTAATGTTATATAGCATAATACAGCAAATATTGTTCCAGTAATATATATTGATATATTATATTCTTGTTTAAAATAGCTACTAAAACCTGCTACCATTATATAAAATGAGATTATTAAAAATATATTAATAATATTATTAATAATTTTAACTGTATTTATATTATTATTTTTTTTATATTTATTAAAACAACTTTCATTAGATATTTTATCATTATTATTAATTTTACGTTTATTAAGTCTACTAGCACTAGACATATTAATTTTGTTACTCTTTTTATTATACAACATATAATTCAATAACTCATTATATTCACTTATTTCTTTTTGTTTTAAAAGTATATTAAAAACTTTATATATTAAAGCTCCAAAAATCACTCCGGAAATCAATATTCCTACAATTCCACATATTCCATATTTATTAAAAAAAATATATATTTCTTTACCAGATGCAAAACCAGCACCTATTATAGTTCCTATTATTACAAATATTACTCTTAATATATTTTTCATAAAAAAAACCTCCTCATAAAATTTATGAGGAAGTTTTTTTTATATTCTTTTATTTTTTTCTTCTTCTTATTTGCCAAATTACAATTCCCATTATAATAATCACTACTGGAACAACAAATATTATTAGTCTAACTATGTTGTCTTGCATTTGTGTTGCAGTATATGTAACATATCCTGTATCTTTTCTAATTCTTATAGTATCTCCTCTATCTGTTAAGTACGCAATAGAATTTAGTACTAAATCCTTATTATTGTATAAATTTATTAACTTAAGCTGTGAATTACCACTGGTAATTGCCATATCAGTTACAAAACTACAATTTGAAAATGCTATTAATTTTGCTTCTTTATCATTATCTATTTTCTTTACAAACTCTGCTCCAACTGTAAATGCACCTGTTTCGTCAGCTTCTGTTTTAGAAGTAGTTGGAACCTCGAAATTCTCTCTATAAAATGATTTTTCACTAGATTTTAATAATGTATTCACTGAAACGTTTAATTCTTGTAGCTTCTCATCACTTTCTATATTTAATCTTCCAGAACTTGCTACTGCTACATTAGTAATGTTGTTTGTTATATCATGATGTGAAATATCTGTTAATATTAATTCTGGACTTTGAAGTATCATTTTGCTAGAATCCTCTTCTATTATAATCCCTTTTGAAAAATTAAATCCAAACTGACTTAAAATTTTACTTATATTTGGTGTGTCTGTATCTTCTATTGTAGCTTCTCCAAGCCATAATATCTTTCCACCTTTATTTATATAACCTAAAATTTTATCTGTTTCAACTTCAGAAAAATCTTTAGTTGGATTTGGTATTATTAAAGTATCACAATCTTCTGGAAAATCTGCCTTTAATAGGTCTAAATCTGAAATATCATTTACTTCATTTTGTATAAAAACACCTAGAGTCATCAAATAATTATTGCTTGAATATTCATCATGTCCTGTTAAAAAATATATATGTGGCTTTTTTGCTAAGCTTATATCTATAATAGCATTTGTTAGTTTTTGTTCTGAAACATCTATTGTTTCATATGTCGCTTGATCATAAGTATAAAAATCGCTCTGAGTTAGTACTTTGTATCTATCTTGACCCTCAACAATAATACCAACTGATGTATTATCTTCAACTCCATATTTTTTTGCCAAGTCTGGTCTTTCATCTATATTTATTGCCTCTGCAGTTATTTTACTATTTGCTACTTCATATTGTTTTGCAAGTAATACTGTATTATTGTCTTCTTTATATCCAAAGAAATAAATATGCACATCTTTGTCAATATCTTTTACAAGATTTATAGATTCATCAGATAACGTATATAATTTTTCCTTTGTAAAATCTATTGGGTTTATATTTAACGAATCTATATATAAATTCAATATTATAAAAATAGCTATTATAACAAATATAAGAATCGTTGTCATAAGAGTATCTTTTAACCATTTTTGTTTTATTACATTTATTATTTTTTTCAAGTCTTATTCCTCCTTATTTAACACTTTTTCTTCTAGCAATAACTATTATTGTTAATATAATAAATAAAATAGTAAATGAGGTAAACAATGTCATTGCTTGATATGTCATCATTCCTTGAGGAAATGTATTAGAAAATACATTTATAAGTGAGAATGTAGAAAGTTTACTATAAAACCCTGGCATGAACCATATTATTAAGAAACCTGCTATAGTAATAACTCCTGCTATAATTTGGTTTTCTGTTATACTTGATGCAAACATACCAAAAGCAATATATGCCATTGATAAAAGTAAAAAACCCAAAAGAGTTATTAATGCTGAAGCTATATGAGGTGTTCCAAAATACATTAATATTCCTAAATAAAGTAGCATGCATATCTCACAAATTACCATCACTATAGTAGCCGAAATAAACTTTCCTAAAACAATGGATGTTATACTTCTAGGTGAAGTATATAAGATTTGTTCTGTTCCGTTTTTTCTCTCTTCTGAAAACATCCTCATAGTTAATATTGGGATTACAAATGTTAAAATTGTAGACAGAGAATAAAACATATATTCAAAATTTACAACTCCACCAACATAGACATCTAAATAGAAAAAAATACTACTCATAAATAAAAATAAACCTATAAAAATATATGCTATTGGAGATAAAAAGTAACTTTTTACTTCTTTTTTAATTATTGCCCACATTTTCATTTCCTCCTATCTCATTTTTATTAATTAATTTCATAAAAGCCTCCTCTAATGTAGCTTCTGATTTTCTTAGTTCAAATATTGTAATATTTTCTTTTGGTAATATGTCAAACAAAGTCTTTCTTAAGTCTACATCCTGATTTGTAAAAATAGCATATTGTTTTGTTCCATCTTGATTATCTTTTATCAATTTTATTTTGGATATCTCTTTTACTTTTTCATTTAAACTTTTAATTTTGTTTTCTGGATCTTCTACGGTAACTATTATACTGTTGTTTTCATTTACCATATTTTCTAAATTACTTGGGGTATCTATTGCAACAATCTCCCCTTTATTAATAATTATAACCTTCTCGCAGATTTGGCTAATTTCTGATAATATATGTGAACTAATAATGACAGTATGATCTTTTCCAAAATTCTTTATTAATTCTCTTATTTCTACTATTTGTTTAGGATCTAACCCAACTGTTGGTTCATCTAATATTAATATTTCCGGATTTCCAACTAAAGCACCTGCCATACTTACTCTTTGTTTATATCCTCTTGATAAATTTCTTATTAATTTATTTTTTACTTCTTCAAGACCTGTTTCCTTTATTACTTCTTCTATCTGCTTATTTCTTTCTTTTCTAGAAACTAATTTTAATTCTGCCATATATCGTATAAATTCTTTTACAGTTAAGTCTAAATATAAAGGCACATTTTCGGGCATGTATCCTATATTTTTTTTAGCTTCTCTTGCCTTTTTTACAATATCATTTTCTTTAATAGTAATAGTTCCTTCTGTTGGCTCAATAAATCCTGTTAACATATTCATAGTTGTACTTTTTCCTGCACCATTTGGTCCTAAAAGCCCTATTACTTCTCCATGTTTAATTTCAAAATTTAAATTTTTCACAGCTATAAAGCTTCCATATTTTTTAGTAACATTTTCTACTTGTATCAATATAAACTCCTCCAATTCTTAAATTTTCCGATTTACTTCATGTAAGATATTACCATTCAATAATTAATGTTTCAATATTTTTTTTATTTTTTCACATAGAATTTACATTTCAGAATATATTTAAATAGCACTTTAGGAAAGGATGGTCTAAATGGAATATATTTATCCCATATTTATCTCTTTTATACTGATATTTTTATCTGAACTTGGTGATAAAACACAGTTACTTGTTTTATCTTTTACTCGGAAAACAAAAAACTAGAACAATCTTACTTGGTGTCGCTCTTGGTTCCTTTTTTAGTCATGGAATAGCAATATTGTTTGGAAGTGCACTTGGCTACTTAGGTAATAGTAACTTACATGATATATTAGAAATTATTACATATTCTTCTTTTATCTTAATTGGTCTTATTTCCTTATTTTCTAACAAAAATGATTCTAACACTGAAAACAACGACAAAAATCTTGTAAATAAACTATCAAAATATACAATTAATTATTCATTAATTATAGGAATTACTATTGCAATAGGAGAATTGGGAGATAAAACTTTTTTAGCATCAATTGGACTTCGGTATACAATATCCTCAATATAAAATTTTTTTAATTATAGGTGCAATCTTACGGAATGCTTACTTCCGATTTAATAGCTATTTTTCTAGGAAAGCTTCTAAATAGTAAAATTTCTGAAAAAACAATGCAAAAAATTTCTGGAATTCTTTTTTTAATTTTCGGAATTATTGGCTTTATATCTTGATTTTCATATAATTATGCAGTAAAATATTATGTATAATATTTATGAAAGTGATGTGTATATAATGACAAGTAAACAAAGAGCTTACTTAAGAGGCTTAGCAAACACTATAGATTCAATTTTTCAAATTGGAAAAGCTGGTATATCAGAAAATCTAATAAAACAATTAAATGATGCCCTAGAATCTAGGGAGCTAATTAAGATTTCCACTTTAGAAACTGCACCAGCAGGAGCCAGAGATTTAGGAGAAGAAATAGCTATTGCTACAAATAGTATATTAGTTCAAACTATTGGAAATAAAATAACTCTTTATAGACCTAAGAAAAAAAATTCTAAAATAAACTTACCAGAGTAATAGTTTTTATTTAATGTTCATTGGTTATATTATGTCGTAAATACCAATGAACATTGCTTGTAATTACTTGCTTTAAAATCTTCAAAATAATTTCTCATTTTATATTGACAATATATTCTAAATATGTTATCATATTCTATGTTATGGGTCAGTAGCTCAGTTGGATAGAGCACAGGCCTTCTAAGCCTGGGGTCGGGGGTTCGAATCCCTCCTGGCTCACCATGATATTATTATCCGAACCCTTTAAAGGGTATAAAGAGAAACATCTCAATTTACATTTACTGTATTCTGAGATGTTTTTTTGTAATTTCACATTTCACTATTCAATTAGTAATTTATAATTTTTTTCTCTTTACTTTTTGCATTAATCCTTGTTTATACTATTAACCTCTAATATTCCTCTTTGTATTAATACATCTTCTAAATATTGGCCTTTTTGTAACCAAATTACTTTTTCAAAATCTTTTGGAAAATCTGCATAGTATACTTCTTTTATTCTTGATATAAATTCTTCATTATTTCCCCTCATTTTGCATCTTTCTATGATTTCTTCCAACATATTTTCTTTGGGGTAAACTACATAATAATCAATATTATTTTTATTTAATAGATTGACAACTTCTGTTTTACATGCAAATAATACTACATTATTTGTTTGTAAATTAGATATTAGTTCATTATAATAATTTAAAGGATATTTTGGATTTTTTATTCTATTTTTTAGACCTTTTCTTTTCTCTACTGGGATGTCTTTAATATTTTCATCTATTATATATTCAAAATTACTACTTTCTAAGTCTATGACATTACTATACTTATTCGATAAAGTAGATTTGCCAATTGCTTTAAATCCTCCTATTAATATGCCTAAATTTTGATTTAAACTATTTTTTATATTCATAGTAATTATCCTCCAAATACTACTTGTTTCTTAAATAATTATTGTCTTTTATGATTTTTCTTTATTATACCCGATTACTATTAAAATATCAAGGTATATGCACATTATCACTTTTATCTAACTATACTAGTAATATATCAGAGAATAATTAAAGATTATATAAGTGCTTGTTAAAGTCAGAAAAATGTTATATAATCTTGTGCATAACAACAAATGTTATAATAAAAAAAGCCTAATTAGGCAGAAAGAGGTACAAACATATGATTAAAGTGGCAATTTGTGGTTATGGAAATTTGGGAAAAGGCGTTGAAAAGGCTCTTTCAAATCCTAATAATCAAGATTTGAAATTAACTGCTATTTTTACGAGGCGAAATCCAGAAGAAATCCAGTCTATATCAGGTGTAGATGTAATATCTATTGATAAGATTGAAAAGTATTCTGATGATATCGATGTTCTAATTCTTTGTGGAGGTTCTGCTACAGACTTACCAGAACAAGGTCCTAAACTTGCATCTTTGTTCAACACTGTTGACAGTTTCGACACACATGCCAAAATACCAGAATACTTTGCAAAAATGAATGAGGCTTCTTCTTCTGCTGGAAAAGTATCTGTTATTTCAGTAGGCTGGGATCCTGGTATGTTTTCAATTGCCAGAGCCTATTCAGAAGCAATTCTTCCAACAGGAAATACATACACTTTCTGGGGAAAAGGAATTAGTCAAGGTCATTCAGATGCTATTCGAAGAATCGAAGGTGTAACTGATGCCAAACAATATACAATTCCAATCGAAAGTGCTATGAACCGAGTTCGATCAGGCGAGAATCCTGAATTGACAGTGCGAGAAAAACACTTAAGAGAGTGTTACGTTGTTGCCGAAAAAGGCGCAGACCTTGATAGAATTGAAAAAGAAATCAAGGAAATGCCAAATTACTTTGCAGACTACGACACAATCTTACATTTCGTAAGTCAAACTGAACTTGATAAAAATCATTCAGCAATGCCACATGGTGGATTTGTAATCCGCAGTGGCAACACAGACAACCATAAGCAAATCATTGAATATTCTTTGAAATTAGAATCCAATCCCGAGTTCACAGGTAGCATCTTAGTTGCTTATGCAAGAGCTGCATTTTATATGTACACTAAGCTTGCAATTGGTGCTAAAACAGTTTTCGACGTTCCACCAGCACTTTTAAGCAATCAATCTCCTGAAGAACTTATAAAGAGATTGTTATAATTTCATAATTACCTCTGCCATGTCACCTTTTGCAAAGGAGACATGGCTTTCATTTTATATACTTGTAAAAAAATTACTCCTATTTAGCAATCACACTTTTACCTGTTTTTACTAAATTAGAAGTAATTTTAAGTTATCTGCTTTTATTCATTCCAAAAAGCTTTATATCCTCTAAAAGCTTCATACACATCAAATTTACTTGTTACTTCATATGGTGCATGCATTGATAACACTGGTACACCACAATCAATTACATCAATTCCTTTATTAGCTAAAATGTATGCAATGGTTCCGCCACCACCAACATCTACCCTGCCAAGTTCTGCTATTTGGTATCTAATGTCATTTTTCTCAAATACATTTCGAACATATGCTACAAATTCGGCATTAGCATCAGATCCACCAGATTTTCCTCTTGAACCAGTATATTTACTAATTCCTATTCCTCTTCCTAGATAAGATGCATTATTTTTTTCAGATACAGATGCATATATTGGATCTAGTCCTGCATCAACATCTGCAGATAGCATCTTAGAATTGCAAAATACTTTTTCTAGTAAATTTGGTCTATTACAATTTAATTTATTAAGGATATCTGAAACAAATGTATCAAATACATGTGATTCCATTCCTGTGTTTCCCATACTTCCTATTTCTTCTTTATCTGAAATTATACAAACAGCTGTCTTATGTGCTTTTTCTATTTCCATTAATGCAGTTAGTGATGTATAAACACATATCTTATCATCTTGACCATATGCTGCAACTAAGCTCTTATCAAATCCCATACTTCTTGCTTTAAAAGCTGGAACTAATTCTATTTCTGAACTTAAAAAGTCAACTTCTGTTATTCCATATTTTTCATTTAATATATTTAATATATTTAATTTTACTTTTTCAGTAACATCATCTGAATCAAAAGGAATACTTCCTATTAAAAGATTTAAATCTTCACCTTTAATTCCTTCTTTTAGCTTCTTTTCCATCTGCTCTTGTGCAAGGTGTGGCAATAAATCTGTAATTGTGAAAATAGGATCTTTTTCATCTTCACCAATACATATATTAATTTTTTCACCATTTGCCTTTACAATAACTCCATGAATTGCAAGTGGAATAGTAGTCCATTGATATTTTTTTATTCCTCCATAATAATGTGTCTTGAAGTATGCAAAACCGCTATCTTCATATATAGGATTTGGCTTTAAATCTAATCTTGGAGAGTCACCATGCGCACCTATAATATTCATTCCATTTTCTATATTATCTTCACCTATTATTGCAAGATACATACTCTTTCCACGATTAATATAATAAATCTTGTCCCCTGGTTTTAATGTTTCATATTCATTTATATCTTTGAATCCATGTTCATCTGCAATCTTTTTAGCTTCTATTACGATTTCTCTTTCAGTTTTTCCATTATTTAAGAAATTAATATATTTATCACAATAAGTAAATATATTCTCTCTTTTATAGTCCGTTAATCCCTTCCATCCATTTTCTTTTTTATTAAATAGTTTTTCTTGTAATTTTTTTCCTTCTGATTTTATCTCTTCCATAAAAATCTCCTTTCTAATTTTGTTACGCTCATTATATCACCCATAATATAATTTTTCCATACTTTTATTATTCCCATATTATTTTTATGAATACTATATGAATTTATAATAAAATACAAAAAGAATGTTATTATTTTTTTATTTATAACATTCTTTTTATATAATCTGTACCTTAATATTTTTCATATAAAATTTTAAAGTATCATTCCTAAAACCAATATTCCCTCATTATCTGCATATATTGTATCAAACTGGGAAATTGGAAGTGGGCTTACTCCCTCTCCTGCTTCAATTGTAAAACCAGGTCTATTAAAATCTTGTATAAACCAGTCTCTGTAACCTGCAAATGATGAACGATATGGAGTATCACTTAAATTATACCCAGAAACTCTAGAAAATTCCCTTGCGATTTCTAATGAATTTTCTGGCAAATAATCTAAGAATCTCCAATATATTTCTTTTCCTTGTGTATGATATGAGATTGTAAGTCTAAAATTATTAATATTAGTAAAATTATATAAAGCTACAGACTCTGGTTGTGTAAGTGGTGCTAATCCTACATAATCACGTGGTGCTGGTGTTGTAAAACCTTCTGAGTACTTTATTTCTCTTGCTTCTTCCCATCTTGCTGGAAATTGTAAGTTTAAATCCACACCTTTAATATTTGCTTTCCATCCACTAGGAAAATTAATATTAGGATATCTGTCTGCAATCTGCTTTACATCTTCATAAACACTATCTCCTTGTGTAATATAGCCTGTTACAATATCCACTCCATCTGGGTTCATCATTGGAACTATATATAAAGAACATTCTTCAAATAAATCCCTTGCTCTATACCCAAATATATTTCTGTCCATTACATATGCTCTGCTAAAATTCTCTACAAACTTCATTACTAATACAGAAGTTATCCATTCATTTGCATGAATAGATGCATTATATAATACTGTTTTTGGACCTCTTCCTATTTTTATATAATGAATATCTCTTCCAAGAACACTTCTTCCTATACTTCCAAATTCCAAAAAAGGATATACATTTCTTAAAGCAGAAATATTAAGTCCTAGTATATTGTATGTATAGCTTATATCTGTTCTAACAATAGAGCTAAATGGTACAATTATCATTTCACCTATCGTTAAATTATTTACACTAAGGTTTGGATTTGCAGCAAGAATATAATTTACATTTGTATTAAATCTTCCAGCTATACTATATAATGTATCACCTTGATTTATTACATAATAACTATATCCATTTATATATGGTAAAAATTTATTCCATGTATTATTTCCTACTATACCATCTACTTCTAATCCAAATTCTCTTTGAAATGTAATTACAGCATCTTTAGTTTTTGTTCCGAAAATGCCATCAATTTCTCCATTGTAAAAACCTAACTTCTTTAATACACTTTGAATTAATTCAACATTAGGGCCTATATCACCCATTTTAAAAATACCCATATAATCACCTATTAGTATTATATGGATATCTTATTATTTTGATACATTATTATCTTAATATATTATTTACTTTAATTCTTACTTATTTAAATACTTTAAACGGTAAGTTAATTGATAATTTAAATTTGAATTTCTAAACAATATGGCAAGAGTATTAACATATAACTACTTTAATAAATTATTTATTTGCAAGTTTATTAATTTCTTCTTTTAACTCTTGTAGTTTAATCTCTGCATCTTTATCGTTATTTCCCTTAACACCAATATAGAATTTTATTTTTGGTTCTGTTCCAGATGGTCTAACACAACACCATGCTGAGTCTTCCAAATCATAATATAATACATTTGATTTTGGTAAATTTGTACTATATTCTTTTCCATCTATGTAATTAAATATCTTTCCTGTATTATAATCTCTCATAGCTTCTACTCTATAATTTGATATTTCTTTTAAAGGATTTTTTCTAAAATCTTCTAACATAGATTTAATCTTTTCTGCACCTTCTATTCCCTTCATTGTTATAGATACTAATCCTTCTTTATAATATCCATACTTCTCATATATATTAATCATCTGATCCCATAAAGTAATTCCCTTTGATTTATAGTATGCTGCTGCTTCACAAAGTGCCATTACTGCAACAATTGCATCTTTATCTCTAGCATGTGTACCAATTAAACAGCCATAGCTTTCTTCAAATCCAAATAAATATTCAAAATTATGATTTTGTTCAAATAGTTTAATTTGCTCTCCAATATATTTAAATCCTGTTAATACCTCTATTAAACAAATATCATATTCTTTTGCAATAGCATCTGCCATATTAGAAGATACAATTGTTTTTATAAGAGCTCCATTACTTGGCAAAATTCCTTTTTCTTTCTTCTGAGATAATTCATATTCAGCTATTAATAACCCAGACATGTTTCCTGTAAAAGATTTATATTCACCTGTCTTAGAATCTTTTGCATATACACCTAATCTATCTGCATCTGGATCAGTTGCAAGTACAATATCTGCATCTACACTTTTTGCAAGTTTTAATGCAAGTTCAAATGCCTTAGCATCTTCTGGGTTTGGATAATTTACTGTAGGAAAGTCTCCATCTGGCAATTCTTGTTCTGGAACAACATATACATTTTCAAATCCTAACTCTTTAAGAATACGTTTAACAGGTATATTTCCTGTTCCATGCAGAGGTGTATATACTATTTTTAAATCTTTTTGAACTTTAGATATTACATCTTTATTTAATACCAATTTTTTTAGTTCATTAATATATTCATTATCTATTTCTTCACCAATTACATTATATAATCCCTTTTCTACTGCCTCCACTTTTGATATTGTTTTTATTTCCTTATAATCTGTTACATTATTTACTTCTGTTATAATTTCTTTATCTTTTGGACTAACTATTTGAGCTCCATCTTCCCAATAAACTTTATACCCATTATATTCAGGTGGATTGTGACTTGCGGTTATTACTATTCCAGCAATACATCCTAATTTTCTAACTGAAAATGAAAGTTCTGGAGTTGGTCTTAAAGATTCGAATATATATGTTTTTATTCCATTAGCATTTAAACATAATGCTGCCTCATTGCTAAACTCTGGTGACATTCTTCTAGAATCAAATGCTATAACAACTCCTTTCTCTTGCCCTCCTTGTTTTAAAATATAATTTGCTAACCCTTGAGTGGCTTTTGTTACAGTATATTTATTCATACGATTTGTACCAGCACCAATAATTCCTCTTAATCCTGCTGTTCCAAACTCTAAATCTTTATAAAACCTCTCTTTTATTTCATTATCATTATCTTTAATTCCTAGTAATTCTTCTTTAGTTTCATTATCAAATATTTCATCATTACACCATTCTTCATATTTTTTTAAATATTCCATCTTATTTCCTACCTTTCTAAAATTTTTATACATCTTGTTTCATAACTAAAATATATTGATTGCAAATTTGCAAAATGCTTCTTATCTATATAAAATATATAAATAAGAAGCTATTTTATCTATTTACTATTTAATTTTGTGAAAATTTTTATATAACTCTCTTGCTGTTTCTGGACTATCTACACCTTCTGCATTCTTCACAGGTGCAAACTCTTCCTCTCTTTTCACTCTCATAATTGCCATATCACTTAAAGACTCAAAAGCGTCAAATAAAAATGCTTCAAATTTATATGCATTTGGTTTTTCTGGAACTACTAGTTCACCTTTTTCATTAATATATTTAGCTTTTTTAAAAGCACTATGATATGGTAATTTATTATTACTAATACTTTCTATTGCTTTTATACTAAATAAATTACATAATATATGTGATTCTCCATATATTAATTCTCCATTTTCATTTATTGCTTCTGCCATTTCATCAGTTATTTCTGTATATTCAATTACACTTGGTTTTCCATTTCTTTTACAAAAAACTCCTACTCTTTCTTTTGGTCCTGCTTTAACAACACTTTTACCTGCTGCTGGAACATTATTTGCAATAGACATTCCAACTAATACTGAATCAACCATTTTCACTAAAACATTATCAACTCCGCCAATAAATGCCCATTCAATACCTTTTTCTTTCATATCTTCTATTACTGCATCTTTTCTCATAGATTCAAAAACTCCGCCATGTCCATCTGCAGCTTCTTTAATAAGTCCATTTTCATCAATAATTAACTTTCCTTCAGTATCACACATAGGTAATTGCCCTTGTTTAAAAAACATTACCTTATCTTTATCATATCCAAAGTAATTATTATTTTCAAAAAACTCTTCAGTTTGTTTATTATTTTCTTCACTAGTCATAATATACCATTGTACATATATTCCATAATCTTCTTTAGCCTTTTTTAAAGTATCACATAAAATTTCGAAAATAGATTTGTGTGAATCTAATCCTAAATCATATGTTCCTTTTGGACCTTTGTGTCCAAGTCTTGTTCCTTGTCCTCCAGCCATTGTAACAACTGCAAGCTTACCTTGCTTTATCATTTCTGTTCCTATATTATCAAATTTTTCAAAATTTTCTTTGCTCATTTTATCTTTTTCTAGATAATTAATTGGTTCAATTTTTGAATCTCCAAATTCAACTTCATGTTTAGTATTTTCATATAACTTGTTTATTTGTTCAAAATCGATATTTAAAATTTGATTAATTAACTTGTTTTGTTTTTCCTCTGATAACTTATCATAAAAATTTAAAACATGTTGTTGATTATATTTTTCTACAATTTCCTTTGCTTTTATAAAATCATCACTCATAAATATGCTCCTTTCACATTGCTACATATAAATAGGCTAATATGTTATTATAATATATAATAACATTTATTATAAGTCAAACATTTTTTATAAAAGTTTACTCGGAATCATATATTTTAAATTCATAATTTGGTTAAAATTAATATATAGACTAGTAAATACACTTTTACTAGTCTATAATACTATTTATATTTATCTATACGATAAATAACTTTTACTTCTTAGTGATATTATCTTAAACTATTTTTTCTATTTTCTGTTCTCCTAGTGTATTTAATATGCTATCATGCATTTTTATAATATCATACATTTTTTCTTCATCTTTACCTATTTTATAACAATCTACAACTTTAATAAAACCTTTCTCTACTCCCTTTTCTTTAATACATTTATACAATTTCTCATTTATATCTTCTATATATTCTTTATTACCATTTATAATAAATAAATTTTGTCTTTTATCATCTATATTTCTTTGTATATAATTCTCAATATCATTATTTTTATTATTCCAATTTATATGTAATATTTTATCTTCATTTTTTAAATTAAGCCTTCCTACTAATGTTTCTATATTACTTTTCATATTTTTTTCAAAAATAGTGGTAATTTTAACTCCTTCATTAATTTCTTTGTTTATATAAGGTAACAGCATTACTGCAAAATGCCAATCACTTACATAAAAATTACAAATTCTTTTAATGTTATCATTTGTATACCCCATATTTTAAGCCTCCTAGCTTTTATTATATGGTAAATATTACCATTTTAATATTAATATGTCAATAATATTACAAATAAATCGTACGAGTTATTTCGACATGAATTATTTTTTCCTTTTATGTATATTTTTATTAATTTAGTAAATAATTCTATTAAAATAATATTTTTAGAATTTGAGGATTTAATTTGAAAATAGTTTAATTTTCATATACTTATACTCTCAAAAATGAAAGGAATGGTATTTAATATGAAAAACATAAAAACCACTTTAAAACAGATTTTAATAATTATTACTTTATTCTTTATATATACATTGGTTTCAGCATTTTCATATGCAAATATAGTATCAGAAGATTTATCTGAAAGCGTATTTAGACTTCATGTATTAGCAAATAGTGATAATGCAGATGACCAATCTTTAAAATATAAGGTTCGTGATAATGTATTATCATACATGAATACTTTATGTTTAAATACCAAAACAAAAGAAGAAGCAATACAAATTGCTAGAAATCATCAAGATGATTTTTACAAAATAGCTAAACAAACTATTATTGATAATGGTTATGATTACGATATTACTATAAAAATTGGTGTTTTCAACTTTCCAACTAAGCAATATGGAGATATTTCTTTTCCAGCTGGAAGCTATGATGCTTTAAGAATAGAAATCGGTGAAGCAAAAGGTCAAAATTGGTGGTGTGTAATGTTTCCTCCTTTATGTTTTGTGGACATGACATCTGGCATTGTACCAGACGAATCAAAAAAAACATTAGAAAGTTCATTATCATCTGAAGAAGAATATATCCTTATAAATGACAATAAATCTAATGATATACAATTTAAATTCAAATTGGTTGAATTTTTTCAAAATGTAAAAATAAAAACAGCACAAAATTAAAATAGATATACTATATAGTTATCATTTAAACTTTCTTCCTACATGTGACTGAAAATCCTACTATATATACTATCAATTTTTATACTAAATTTGTACACAAATTATAACTTAAATATTAAATTTGAAAGATAATACTATATAACCTTTTCGAGCTCACAATATATGTCTAAATTTCAAGACGAAATATAACAAAAATAAAATCAAAGTAAACATTTGATTTTATTTTTGTTATATTAACCATTGCCGTGGGATAATATCATCACATAAAATAAAACCATGTGTAACTTGTAATAACCATTATCTAAACATAATATAAATTACAGCAATAATAAATTAAAAAATCGTACTTTTATATTTAGGCATTTTAAACGCTAAAATCATTGAAAATACTTAAATATAAAACATATAAAAAATAAATGTTAAAATCGCTGTTTTTCTAATCTCAAAAATTTTATTTGTTATTACTGAAATTACAAAATTAATGTTGTAAAACTATCATTTTTATGTTATAAATTAAAAGAATTAACACTATAATTTAGATTTTTGGAGGTTAAAACTTTGGAAAAGTTAGTAATAAAAGGAAATACTCATCTAAAAGGTGATGTAATAATAAGTGGAGCAAAGAATGCAGCAGTAGCAATACTTCCTGCTACTTTATTAATAAATGGAATCTGTACAATAGATAATTTACCTAATATAAGTGATGTAAAAATATCATGCCAAATATTAGAAGAGCTTGGAGCTAAAATTGAATGGAAAACTGCAAATGAAATCACAATAGATACAAGAAATATATGTTGCTCTAAAGCACCTATAGATATGACTAGTAAATTTAGAGCTTCTTATTACTTAATAGGTTCATTATTAGGTAGATGTAAAGATGCAGAGGTTGGTCTTCCAGGTGGTTGTAACTTAGGAGCAAGACCAATAGATCAACACATAAAAGGATTTGAAGCATTGGGGGCTGTTGTAGATGTAAATAAAGGAAAAATATCAGCATCTGCAAAAAAATTAGTTGGGACATCTATATATATGGATATAGTTTCTGTTGGTGCAACAATTAATATTATGCTTGCAAGTGTACTTGCAGAAGGTACAACTATAATTGATAATGCTGCTAAAGAACCTCATATTGTTGATGTTGCAAATTTTTTAAATACAATGGGTGCAGATATCAGAGGTGCAGGTACTGATGTTATAAAAATTAATGGTGTAAAGGAGTTAAAAGGTAATTCTTCTTATAGTATAGTTCCTGACCAGATAGAAGCAGGTACTTTTATGTTTGCAGCAGTTGCTTCTAAAGGTGATATAACAATAAGAAACTGTATAACAAAACATCTGGAATCTATTACTGCAAAAATTGTAGAAATGGGAGCAAATGTGGATGCAAATGGTGATAAATTAAGAGTTTGGACAAATAAGAGACCAAATAAAGCAACAATAAAAACTTTGCCTTATCCTGGTTTTCCTACCGACCTTCAGCCACAAGCAGGAATATGTCTAGCTGTCGCAAATGGAACAAGTATTATAAACGAAAGTATTTGGGAATCTAGATTTCAATACACAGCCGAGTTAAACAAAATGGGAGCTAAAATCACTCCTCAAGGAAAATCTGCTATATTTGAAGGAGTTGAATCTCTTTCAGGCGCACCTGTATATGCAACAGATTTAAGAGCAGGCGCAGCACTTATTATAGCTGGAATCATTGCTGATGGTGAAACTGAATTATATAATTTACATCATATTGATCGTGGATATGAAAATATAGAAGAGAAATTCAGAATACTTGGTGCTGATATAAAGAGAGTAACGGAATAATAGATAATAGCAAAGGATGAAAGAAATGTTTAGGTTTTGTAGCTTATATAGTGGTAGTACAGGTAATAGCTTATTTGTAGAAACAAACAATACAAAAATTTTAGTAGATACTGGTGAAAGTTGTAAAAAAATAGTAGAAGGTTTATCTAATATAAATGTATCGATAAACTCAATTGATGGTATTATAATAACACATGAGCACATTGACCATGTTAAAGGTCTTGGTACTATTTCTAAAAAATTTAATATACCTGTCTATGCTAATAGTAAAACATGGGATGCAATGCCTATTCAAAAAGATAAAATTGATGATAAGAATATTCGAATATTTAATGTAAAAGAATCTTTCGAAATAGGAGACTTAAAAATTAATCCTTTTAGCATTCCTCATGATGCTGCAAACCCTTGCGGTTTTAACATATATCATGATGAAAATAAAATAAGTATTGCAACAGATCTTGGACATGTAAATTCAGAAATATTGCAAAATTTAGAAAATAGCTCTTTTATTTTACTTGAATCAAACTATGATTTGAATATATTAAAATGTTCCTCTTATCCTTATCACTTAAAGCAAAGAATATCTGGACCAAACGGCCATTTATCTAATGATATGGCCGGAAAAACTATTACTCATCTTATAGATACTGGTTTAAAACAAGTAATGCTTGGACACTTAAGTAAAGAAAATAACTTTCCAGAACTAGCATATAAAACTGTTGCTGAAACTTTATTAGAAAATAATTTTGATGAATCATCAATTAGATTAAGTGTTGCAAAACGATTTACGCAAACACCTTTAATTGATTTAGCTTAGGAGATAACAAATGCTACATATTAATATTATTTGTATTGGTAAAATTAAAGAAACTTTCTTTAAAGATTCTTTTAATGAATATAGTAAAAGACTATCAAAATATTGTAACTTAAAAATAATTGAACTACCTGATGAAAAAGTACCTTTAAAAATAAATGATAAAATAATTGCATCTATAAAAGAAAAAGAATGCAATAATATAATCTCTAACCTACCTAAAGATAGTTATATAGTTGCTTTAGATTTAAAAGGTAAACAATATTCTTCTGAAGAATTTGCAAATCATATAAATGATATATCTACTAATCTAAAAAGTAATATTACATTTATTATTGGTGGTACATTAGGTATTAGTTCAGAATTATTAAATATTTGTAATGAAAAAATTTGTTTTTCTAAAATGACATTTCCACACCAATTAATTAGAATTTTTTTATTAGAACAATTATTTAGATCTTTTAAAATATTAAATGGGGAAACATATCATAGATAATTTATATATATTGTATTGTAGAGGAAAAGCTTTTAATTATTTAAATTTCGGGGGCACGAAAAAGATATTATTTTTTCCTCTACAAAATTAAAAACAGTAATTATTTAATTTTTTTCTTTTCGAGAAATTTAGATATAATTTTTAGAATAATTTTTCTTATGATAAAATACATAGAAAAAAATAGTAAGAATTTAAAAAACATATTTGACTTCCTTAGAAAAAAACTGTAAATACATATTACAATCTTTTTTTAAGAAAGTCAAGAAAAACTTCACGACATAATTCCCCAAATTACTACAGACGCAATCATTCCAATTAAATCAGCAGTCAATGCAGCTATTAGTACAAATCTTATCTTTTTTATCTTTATACAACTTGTATATACTGCAATTGTATAGAACGTTGTTTCAGTTGATCCCATTATTGTAGAAGCAATCAAACCGTATCTTACTATCCACCCCATAACTATTCATTATATCAGTTGCAACTGCCATAGATGCACTACCAGAAATAGGTCTTAGTATAGCAAGTGGCATTACCTCACTTGGTATATTCGCTAAACTTGTAACAGGTTCAATAAAATTTATAATTAATGTTAATATCCCAGAACTTCTTAAAACTCCAATTGCTACAAATAATCCAAGTAATGTAGGAAATATATTAAAAACTATTTGTATTCCTTCTTTTGCTCCTTCTACAAAAATATCATATACCTTTTTCTTCTCAGATACTCCTATTAATACAATAATTAATATTACAATTGGAACTGCAGCACTAGATATATAGTTAATTAAATTCAATTCTTATCACTCCCATCAAAATCTTTTCATTAATTTTTTTGTTACTACAATAGCTGTTATTGCCGCTAATATAGTAACAATCCATACAGGAACTATGATAGAGCTGGGATTTTCTGATTCAAGTGAAGTTCTTATTGCTATAACAGTAGTTGGAATTAACTGTAATGATGCAGTATTTAATACAATAAACATTATCATGGAATTAGATAATGTATCTTTTTTTGCATTTTCTTTTTGTAATTCATTCATTGCTCTAATTCCAAGTGGTGTAGCCGCATTACCAAGACCTAAAACATTTGCAATAATATTCATCGATATTTCATTTTTTGCTGTACTATCTTTTTTTAGTTCAGGAAATAGAAATCTTATAATAGGCTTTAATAACTTGGTGAGTTTACTCATAAGACTTGTCTCTTGAACAATTTTCATTATTCCATTCCAAAGACACATTGTTCCTAAAAAAGTAATAGACAATTCAACTGCACTACCTGCAGAATCAAAAATAGATTTATTAACTCCTTGAACATTTCCAGAAAATATTGCATATATAAAAGATATAATAATAAAAATTGGCCATAATATATTTAGCATATCACATCATCCCTCTCATTTTATTTAATGATATTCTATTATTTGTAATATTATTCTATATAGTAATTATATTTTTAATTATTCTATTAAATGTTATCTCTCAGATACTAATAATTGAATTTTAAATTATCCACTATAATTAGTAATACACTTTTTGATAAGAAATTTTTGTGTAACTTAGAATTGAAATTTAACTAATAATAAAAAAATAATTGCAAACCATATCTTTTTTATTTAAAGTGTCAATTATGTAGCTAATAAGTACCTTTAAATAAACAATCAATCGTAACCAAAAAATTCCAGAAAAAGTAAAAAATTTTTGTTTCATATTGCCTTTTTCTAAGCATTGTGATATAATATCAATATAAAAATTTGTCGAAAAATGTAGTTTTAAGGAGGTTATGACATGAAGTCAACAGGAATAGTTAGAAGAGTAGATGAATTAGGTAGAGTTGTTATTCCTATCGAATTAAGAAATAAATTTAATATTTCAGAAAAAGATCCTATTGAAATATATGTAGATGGTTCTTCAATTATATTAAAAAAATATGAACAAAATTGTATATTCTGTGGAAATACAAAAAAACTAATCGATTATAAAGGTAAATTAATTTGTAATAAATGTGCTAAACAATTATCTGATTTAAACTCTAAAGAATAAATAAAAAATGGAATGATAAATATAAAACATCATTCCATTTTTATTTTTATAAGTTATATAAACTGTTTATATATTTCGTTTTTGTTAACACCTTTATCCTTTGCAATTTTTTTTATTATGTCCTTTTTTTCAAGCCCCTGTTTTTTATATTTCATATATAATTCATCTATACTTAATTCATCATCTGAATATTCGATTTTTACCATAGTGGGCTCTATTATAATTATAAATTCACCTTTTACATTTTCCGTATTATCAATAATATCCTTTATTCTTCCTCTTATAAATGATTCATGTATTTTTGTTATCTCTTTTGCTAGAACAATATTTACATTTCCTAAATATTTTAATATATCCTTAAGTGTATTTATTAGTTTATGAGGTGCCTCATATAAAATAATAGTATTTTTTTCTTTTATTAACTCATCAAATTTTTCTTTCCTATTCTTTTTATTAATAGGTAAGAATCCATAAAACGAAAATTGTTTTGTACAAAACCCTGAAACAATTAATGCATTAATTAATGCACATGCACCAGGTATTGGTATTATTTTTATATCATTCTCTATTGCTTTTTTAACAATTTCTTCTCCTGGATCTGAAATAGCAGGTGTTCCAGCATCTGTTACTAAAGCTATATTGCTTCCTTCTAATAATTTATCAATTAAAACTGTCGTTTTTATTTCTTCATTATGTCTATGATAACTAATTAATGGCTTTTTTATTTCTAAATGATTTAATAATTTTAAAGTATGTCTTGTATCTTCAGCAGCTATAATATCTACATCTTTTAATACTTTTATAGCTCTTAATGTAATATCTTCTAAATTTCCAATTGGAGTCGCAACTAAATATAAATTTCCACTCATTTTTTCTCTCCTGTCTTAACGCTTGAAGATTATGTTTATATATCTTCAAATTTTAAATTTTTATCATTATCTTTTATTATTACTTTTTATATACTTTTTCGAATTTATTGTATATAAAATTGTCTTATATAAATTATCCAACGTTAAATTATCATAATCGTTTATATATTAAAATAGAATCATATTGTTTATATAATAATTCTTTAATCTTCACTATTATTTATCTTTATTATAAATCCTTAATATTTCATCTGTATATGAACCATCTACATTATAAACATATAAAGGTTTCATAATTTTTAAAAATGGCTTTGCATTTTTCACTGCTTTTATTAGAATCATATTAGGTTCTTTATCTTTATTAGGATGGACAAATCTTAATTCTTTAGGCTCTAATTTATGTTTTCTCAGACTTTCTATTATATCAACCATCCTATCTGGTCTATGTACCATATAAAATTCACCTTTACTTTTCAACATTTTACTACTGATTTTAATAAAATCATCTAATTCTGCCTTAACTTCATGTCTGGAAATTAACTTTCTTTCATTTCCGTTTATCTTCCCTGTTTGCATTTTTTTATATGGAGGATTAGTTACAACCA
This sequence comes from uncultured bacterium, assembly GCA_905215935.1. Taxonomy (GTDB): domain Bacteria; phylum Bacillota; class Clostridia; order TANB77; family CAG-508; genus CAG-492. The sequence goes on along the minus strand of CAJMRY010000010.1, from coordinate 14,434 downwards.
CATCAAAATAATTACATTCTAAAATCTTATCTATATCTTTTACATTACTATTTATTATTTTGAACTTATTTTCTAATTTATTTAAAGATATACTTCTTTTAGCCATTTCATAAACTTCTTCTTGTATCTCTACACCAATTATTTCAGCTAAATTTGTTTTAGCACATAATAAAATAGAAATTATTCCTGTTCCGTGTTCCTAAATCTATAACTTGGCTTTCTTTTTTTATATTTCTAGCAAAATCTGATAATAATACACTGTCAATTCCAAAACAAAATCCATCTTTATTTTGTATTATTTTATAATTACTTATTCCTAAGTCGTCAATTCTTTCATTTTCTTTTAGTTCCATATGTAACTTCCTTTAACATTTTTGCATATTATATCATATATTAAATTAGTTAACAATAAAAGAAGGTGTAAATATATGGATAATAAAGAGAAAAACAATAAAAAAAATATCAAACACAAAATAGACTTTATTCAAAAAAAAGAGAACACTTTGAATTCTCTTTTTGAAGTAGAACATTTTTTATGTAATGTTAAACATGCTCTAAAATATATTAATTTATATAAATTTCTAAAATAATTACTCTTCTTTTGTAAATACTTTATCAAATTTTATATATTCATCTTTAAAAGACATATTTTCCTTATTATCTATTAATATTTTGATTCCATTTACCTCTGTTAATTCCGTTAATGTATTTACAATAGAATATATGGTATTTGTTTCATTCTCTAGACCTCCTTCATGATTTTCTATAAATTCTTTTGAGAAATCTATATACAATACATCTGAATTTAACTCTATCTTATTTACAGTTACATTTTTTGGAATAACAGTTCTTAAACTACTGTTTTTAGGTTCTTCTATTAATAAATCAATTAACAATTTATATGGCTCATTTATTAATAACTTTACATCTACTAGTCTTGCCTCTGGCATTAATTTTTTTGTTTCTTTATTTTCATAATATAATGAAATCATAGTCTTTCTTAATTGCTCATCAGAAATTTCCTCTTCTGGTAATATTTCTATCACCTCTTCTTTCTTGTCTTTTACAAAGAATATACTTATAAATCCTAGTAGCAATACACATAAAATAATTATAATAATTACCATTGTTTTTTTGTTTTTCATATTATCTCCTCCATCTTTTTTATTTAATAATATTATAGACAAGTTTATTTTAGAACAATTATTTAAGACATGTTTTTTATTATATAAATATACATATGTATTATTTTCTACATTTTCTAACATTAATAATATAATTACTTAATTTTCGTTTATCTTGTAAACATTGCTAATCAACCTTAATATAAGTTTTGCCATATAATTCATATCTTCTTTAAAAATACATAATAACATTCTAATAATTAATATATTCATAAATTTAAATCAATCATCAATTATACATATTTACACATTCTCATTTCAAAAATGTATTGTGCAATATAAATCTTTACTATAAAAAATAACAAAAATTTCACATTTTTTCCATAATTTAAGCTCTTTAAACGTTTGACAAAATGTACATTTACATATAAAATTATAGCTAGATTATAATTTTAGACATAAAGGAGATCTTAATATGAATGAAGTATTACATGTAGGACTAGATGTAGGTTCTACAACAGTAAAAATAATTGTAATGGACGATAATTTAAATATTATATACAGAGAATATCAAAGACATTTTTCGGATACAAAAAATACAGTCTGTAATGTTCTTGAAAAATTACTAGTCTCTTATCCTAATAATTTATTTACAATTGCATTAACAGGTTCTGGAGCAATGTCGGCTGCTAATTTCTTAAATTTACCATTTATACAAGAAGTTGTATCTTGTAAAAGATCTGTAGAAAAATATATTCCACAAACAGATGTAGTTATAGAACTTGGCGGAGAAGATGCAAAAATTATATATTTTGATAATTCAATTGAACAACGTATGAATGGAACATGTGCTGGCGGTACTGGTGCATTTATAGATCAAATGGCTTCATTATTACATACAGATGCCTCTGGTCTTAACGAACTATCTAAAAAACATAATATGATTTATCCAATTGCTTCACGTTGCCGGAGTATTTGCTAAAACAGATATACAACCACTTTTAAATGAAGGAGCAGCAAAAGAAGATATTGCAGCTTCTATTTTCCAAGCAGTTGTAAACCAGACTATAAGTGGACTTGCTTGTGGTAGACCTATCCGTGGGAATGTTGCATTCTTGGGTGGTCCACTAAACTATTTATCAGAATTACGTAATAGATTTATAGAAACTTTACACTTAACTGATGATGAAATAATTATTCCAGAAGAAGCTCATTTATTAGTTGCAAAAGGTGCCGCTCTTGATTCCCTAAATCAAGAACCTATTTCTATAGAAAAATTAAAAAGTAAAATAGAAGTTTTACGTATTTCACATGATGATACAACCAAACCTTTAAAGCCATTATTTTCTATAGATGCTGATTACGAAGAATTTAAGAAAAGACATAATGAACATGCTGTAGAAAAAAAAGATTTAAAGGATTTTAGTGGAGATTGTTTTATTGGTATTGATGCTGGTTCAACTACAACAAAACTAGTAGTAATTGATTCAGATCGGAACTTTATTATACTCTCTATATGGAAGTAATGAAGGAAATCCATTAAATAGTGTTATAAATTTCTTAAAACAATTATATTCTTGTTTACCTGATACTGCTAAAATTCGTTATAGTGGAGTTACTGGATATGGTGAAAAATTAATACAAACAGCTTTAAATATCGACTTAAATGAAATAGAAACAATAGCTCATTATACTGCCGCTAAGAAATTTATGCCAAACGTTACAAGTATAGTAGATATTGGTGGACAAGACATGAAATATATTAAAATGAAAAATGGAGCTATAGACAATATCTTATTAAATGAAGCTTGTTCATCTGGTTGTGGATCTTTTATAGAAACTTTTGCTAAAAGTCTAAATCTTTCTATAGACGACTTTGTAAAATCTGCTATTAACTCTAGAAAACCTGTAGACTTAGGTTCTAGATGTACTGTATTTATGAATTCAAAAATTAAACAAGCTCAAAAAGAGGGGTATTCAGTTGGAGATATATCTGCTGGTCTTTCATATTCAGTAATAAAAAATGCTATACAAAAAGTAATGAAAGTAAGAGATACCGAAACGCTTGGAGACCATATTGTTGTTCAAGGTGGTACTTTTTATAATGATGCTGTACTACGTGCATTTGAATTAATTGTAGGTAAAGATGTTATAAGACCTGATATTTCTGGTCTAATGGGAGCATATGGAGTCGCTTTACTTGCAAAAGAACAATATGAAGCAAATCTTGATATGGAATATATGTCTACAATTTCTAAAACAGAAGACTTAGACAAGTTAGAAATTACTACATCTCATGTACGTTGTAAAGGTTGTGAAAACCATTGTTTATTAACTATAAATAAATTTAGTAATGGAAGCAAATATATATCTGGAAACCGTTGTGAAAAAGGGGCAGGAGTTATCACCTCTAATACCAATTTACCAAATCTAATAAAATATAAATATGATAGATTATTTAATTATGAACCATTACCTATAGACAAAGCTAAACGAGGAACTATTGGTATCCCTAGAGTTTTAAATATGTATGAAGATTATCCATTTTGGTTTACATTTTTAACTAGTTTAGGATTCAGAGTAATATTATCTGAAAATAGTAATAGATCAACATATGAAAAAGGTATAGAATCAATGCCATCTGAGTCAGTATGTTTCCCAGCTAAGCTATCTCATGGTCATATTGTAAGTTTAATAAACTCTGGAATAGAGACAATATTTTATCCTTGTGTACCGTATTCTAGAAAAGAATATGAAAAAGCTGATAATCACTATAACTGTCCTATTGTTATTTCTTATTCAGAGGTACTAAAAAATAATGTAGAAGAATTGAAAGAAAAAAATATAAAATTTATCAATCCATTCTTACCTTTTGATGCAAAAAAACTAGCACAAACAATTTTAGATCTACCAGAATTTAGCAAATACAATTTTACTAAAAAGGAATTATTAATTGCTGCTAAGAAAGCTGAAGAAGAATATCAGAACTTCAAAAGTGACATTAGAAGAAAAGGTGAAGAAACTCTAAAATATATTGATGAAAATAATTTACATGGTATAGTACTTGCAGGTCGCCCTTATCATACAGATCCTGAAGTAAATCATGGAATTGACACATTAATTACTTCTTTAGGTTTGTGTGTATTAACAGAAGATAGTATCTCTCATTTAAGTGAAGCTAAAAGACCTTTAAGAGTTGTCGATCAATGGGCTTTTCATGCAAGATTATATGCCTCTGCAGATTTTGTTGGAAAACACGACAATTTGGAATTAGTACAACTTAATTCTTTTGGTTGTGGTGTAGATGCAGTAACTACAGATCAAGTAGAAGAAATATTATCTAGTTTCGGTAAAATGTATACACTAATAAAAATAGATGAAATAAATAATTTGGGAGCAGTAAGAATTCGTATTCGCTCACTATTTGCTAGTATGAAAAAAAGAGAATCTCTAAAATTAGTAGAAAAAACATCTGGAAATTATGAATGTAATAAAGTCTTATTTACTAAAGATATGAAAAAGGACTATACTATCTTAATACCACAAATGGCTCCTATACATTTTGAATTATTAGAATCTGCTGTAAAATCTTCTGGATATAAAGTAGAACTTCTAAGTAAGTGTACAGACCATACTGTTGAAACTGGTCTAAAATATGTAAATAATGATGCATGTTATCCTTCTATATTAACTACAGGACAATTTATTGAAGCTCTTCAATCTGGAAAGTATGATATTAATAAAACCGCTTTAATAATGTCACAAACTGGTGGTGGATGTAGAGCAACAAACTATATTGGCTTTATAAGAAAAGCATTAAAAGATGCTGGATTTGAAAATGTACCTGTTATTTCATTTAATGTTGTAGGAATGGAAAAAATGCCTGGATTTAAAATAACACTACCTTTAGTAGAAAGGTTACTAAAAATGGTTGTGTATGCAGATTTACTTCAAAAACTATTAACAAAAAATAGAGCATATGAAGTAAATAAAGGAGAAACAGAAAAATTATATGATGAATGGATGAATAAATGTAAAAGGCTATTAGAAAAATCTTCTTTAAAACAATTTAAGCAAAGTATTTATGATATGGTAAATGATTTTGAAAAAATTGAATTAGATACTTCTATTAAAAAGCCTAAAGTAGGAATCGTTGGTGAAGTTTTAATAAAATATCATCCTTTTGGTAATAACTTTGTTGTTAATAAATTAGAAGAAGAAGGTGCTGAAGTAGTTTTACCAGATTTCATGGGATTTGTTAAATTTATTGCTACACATAAAATTACATTTAATCAGCTAATAAAGACAGATAAGGTTAAAGCAAAACTATTTAAAACCGCAATAAAATTAATTGATATCTTAGAAAAGGACTCGCGTATAGCTTTATCTAATTCAAAAAAAGGATATTTATTACCATGTGATATTTGGGAATTAGAGGATAAAGTAAAAGACATTTTATCAATTGGTAATCAAACTGGCGAAGGATGGTTTTTGACTGCTGAAATGATAGAATATATAGAAAATGATATTCCAAATATCGTATGTATTCAACCATTTGCGTGTCTACCAAATCATGTAGTAGGAAAAGGAGTTATAAAAACAATTAGAAATAAATATCCAAATGCAAATATATCTCCTATAGATTATGATCCTGGTGCTAGTGAAGCAAATCAAACTAACAGATTAAAACTGTTAATAACTGTTGCAAAAGACAATTTAGAACAACAAGATAAAGAGAAAAAAGCAATATTAAATGAAAATAATACAGATGAGATTTTAGATGACCAAACTATAAAAAATTAGTCATTTGAATATAATTTAATAATAGAATAGCAGAGCATTTCATAATACTCTGCTATTTTATTATTTTGTATAATTATGATGTTCATATAATATACCACTTTACATTTAATTAGTACTTAAAACAATATTATTATATTAAATTTAATTCAAATCTCATTTTTTTTAAATTTTTCTAGCATAAAAAATAAATATAATTAGCTTCACTTTTTATTTTATATTTATTTTTTATATTCTATATAAAAATATTATTTTGTATTATTTAACCCCTTATACACTATCGAAAAAATAACAAATATTTAAAAAGTAAATTATAAAATATTTATAAAGCACTACTTACATATTATATCGTTCAAACGCCTAATTTAGGAAATAAATATTTATATTATATTTTTACATTTATCATCAACTTAATTTAATATATTTTTTTTTCGTATTTAACTATATTTCTAATCTATTTTATTATTTGATAATTATTAAAATAATATATTAATTTATTATATTAATTAATTGTTGTTTTCTATTTTTTATATACTCTTTACCATGCTTATATCCTTTCTCATATAAATAATCTATTTTTTTATAATCTAATAATGAAACATCATCTGTATTAATATCAATTATATCATCTGCTCCTTGAAGCTCATATACAGATAATTCATGACATAGTATGTCTAATGAATTATCTATAACATCAATTATATTTTTTCCATTTTTTCCTTTTTTATTCTTTGAAAATACTACACTAATAACCTTATCTACACCAATTTCCTTTAATTCTTTCCAAGGAATATTTTCTCTAATGCCTCCATCTATTAATTCAGTAGATTTATATTTATATGGTGAAAAAACACCAGGATAACTACAACTCGCTCTGACAGCCTTCCATATTTCTATATTATTAATATAAATTATTTTATCCGAATAATTCCTTGTATTTTTATTACAAGAAGAAAAAATATATATTTCTCCACTATTTAAATCTACACTTGGTATTAATAAACATTTTTTTATTTCTGAAATATTACCTATGTTTTTTTCATTACATGTTTTCTCCATTATTTTTTCTAATTTTCTTCCACTATTTAATCCATCCATCGTAAATTTATTTTTTATAAAAATATCAAGAACACTTTTTAATATATTTCTTAAATCAAGAAACTTAATTTGTTTGCAATATTTTTTAAATATTGTATAAATCTCGTCAGAAGAATATCCCATAGCATATAATGATGCAACTATACTCCCTGAAGAAGTCCCAGATATATAATTAAACCCTATTTTTTCTTCCTCAAAAGCCTTTAATACTCCTATATGTGCTGCTCCCTTTACTCCTCCTCCGTGATAAGCATAATCCTAATTTCATAAATCCCCTCCTATTTTATTAATATTTATTATTAATAAAATTTATTACTAATAAAATCTATAATAACTATTTCCCTAAGAGAATCATTCTTTTATACAATATTTCAATTAATTATTTTTAATATTTTCTCACATTTTATTTATATTTACTTTACAAATATAGATATTATATATTAAACTGATAAAAATATATTTAAGGAGCACGGAGTTAAATGATAGATTTACCAACAGAATTTAAAAATAAAATTATTAATAGATATAATTTATGTGGAAAAGATTGGTTAGACAATATAAATATGATAATAAATAAGTACACAAAAATGTTTCAATTATCAAATTTAAATTTAGTAGATAATTTAACTATGAATATAGTATTAACTGCTAATTCAAAAAAATACGGTGATGTTGTCCTTAAAATAAACTCTCCCAGCAAAATTTCTATAGATGAAATCAGATTTTTTAAATACTTTTCATCTAATTATATGGCTAAATGTTATTATTATAATATTGAAGATAGAGTCATCCTTTTAGAAAGAATTAATCCTGGATACTGCTTAAATACATTACAAAATAGGGAAAAAAGAATAAAAATATTTTGTGATATAGTAAATAGTTTTACTACTTCAAATATACATCTAGAAAATTTTAATAATTACGATAGTATATTAATAGAAAAAATAAATGATGCTAAACAAAATCTAATTATTAATGCTGATATGTTCAACTATGTTTCTAGAGCACTGGAAATATATAAAGATATAAGTAATAAAAATCTGCCTAAATACGTTTTACATGATGATTTACAGCACAGAAATATATTAAAATGTCAAAATGGCTGGAAAGTAATAGATCCTCATGGAATAGTTGGAGAAAAAGTACTAGAAACATCTCAGTTTATCAGAGCAGAGCTAGAATTAGCAGATGGAAACGCAGAGTTATTAAACGAATTAGTACATTCAATATCAAAATATATAAATGAAGATACTACTATAATATATAAAGCATTATATATTACAGTAATTACTAAGACTATCTTTTATATAAAAGATGGCTATAATTCACAGTATATTAAATACAATATAAATATGTGCGATACTTTAATAAAATATATTAATTAAATAACATCATAAATTTATAAATATATTAAGCAATATTGCATAATAATTAAATATATTATCAGTATGAAATATACCATTTTCATTTTCATTTTTTATTTTTTAACTATAACAATAGCTGTAAAAACTTATATATGTAAAAAGACAATAGAATAAATTCTATTGTCTTTTTTTTTTTGGCGGAGAATGAGGGATTTGAACCCTCGCGGCCCTAAACGAACCCTAACAGTTTAGCAAACTGTCCCCTTCAACCACTTGGGTAATTCTCCTTATATTTTAATACGGAAGTTAGAATTTCTTAAACCAACTTCCGAATATTATTTGGCGGAGAGGGTGGGATTCGAACCCACGGTAGGCTACAAACCTACGCCAATTTTCAAGACTGGTGCCATAAACCAACTCGACCACCTCTCCAAATATACAACACATATATATTAGCACATTATTAACCTAATTGTCAATAGTAATCTTTAATAAATTATATATTTTTTTATATATTATATACTTTCATTTTTTTATTATTTTAGTCTATTATTTCTATAAATTTTAGTATGATATATTTATAATTAATGTTATTTTTTCTAATTATATTCTACCCTTTTATTTTATATATTATTCTTTACATATATTTGTATCTTATAAAAATAATAAAAAAAGCATATTAAATTTTCATCAATATACTTTTTATTCATTATTTTTGTAAAGCTTCATTCAAAGCTATATTTTCTTCTTCAGATAGCCTATATTCGCATTTTCCATTCTCAACCGACTTTGCATATATATTAGATGTTTCTCTTGAATATATTCCATTTAAAATAATTCCTGTATTGTTTCTATTCAATATAGCTAATGCAAAACTGAGATTACTTCCTGTATCCTTAAAAGCGTTATATCTAACAAAACCAATTTTTTGCATACAATTGTCTGTTTTATTATCTACCTTTTCTATATAACTCTTTATCTCTTTATTAATCAATTCTATATCTTCTATCTTTTTATTATTATCTCTTAATAGTTCTAAAATATCTCTTCCATTACCTATCTTTTTCATTATTAATTCATTGTTTTTTTTATATTTATTTAACTTTATATAACTGCTAGAATATAATATAAAAATTATTATATTTATAAATAATAAAACGATTGTAATATAATTATTATTTAAAAAATTATTAATAATATTCATAAAAGTCCTTTCTCATATGTGAACTAAATTTACTTAATTAAATCTAATATTCTCTCTAAATCTTCATTTGAAGCGTATTCAATTATAATTTTTCCTTTTCTTTTTCCTGCATTTAATTTTACTGGTGATCCGAAAAATCCACTAAATGATTCTTCTATGTCTTTAAAAATAGCCTCATATTTTTGATCCTTTTTCTTTAATTGTTTCGTATTTTTTACTTTTCTCTCTATATCTCTTACACTATCACCTGTATTTATAATCTGCAATGCCATTTCATATTGTTTTTCACCATCTACTATAGACATCAAAGATCTACAATGTCCCTCTGTAAGTTTACCCTCTAACGCTAAATTTATAACTCTTTCATCTAAATTTAAAATTCTAACAGTATTTGCAACAGCACTTCTACTTATACCTATTGCCTCAGATAATTGCATCTGTGTCATCCCATATTCATCCATTAGTTGTTTAAATCCTTTAGCCTTTTCTATAGGATTTAAATCTTGTCTTTGAATATTTTCTATTAAAGCAATTTCTTTATTTCTTCTTTCGTCTTCTTCTCTAATTATACATGGAACCTCAACCAATCCGGGCTTTTTTTGATGCTCTCCATCTTCTTTCTCCTGCAATTATTTGGTAATAGTCATCTTTTTTAGTAACAACAATTGGTTGTATTAAACCATATCTCTTAATAGACTCTGCCAATTCACCAATACTTTCCTCATCAAAAATTCTTCTTGGTTGATTTCTATTAGGTTCTATATTTATCAATTTTATTTTTTGTATTGATTCATTATCACTTTGTAGTATATCTTCTTCATCTTTTTCAATTATAGGGGCATCTGCAAATAATGCATTTAAACCTTTTCCAAGACCTGTTTTTTTATTCATTTTAATCCTCCTTGCTATTTATATTATCTGTGTTAATCTTTCATATGTTTAGCCTTTTGCTCAGTATCATTAATCTTCATAAATTCCTTTGCTAGTTTTTCATAACATTTTGCACCTTTAGATCGTTTATCGTATAATGTAATTGGCATTCCATAACTTGGGGCCTCACTTAATTTGATATTTCTTGGTATTACCACCTTATAAACTTTATCTTCAAAGTATCTTTTTACTTCTTTAACAACTTGATTTGATAAATTAGTTCTAGCATCATACATTGTTAGAAGTGCTCCTTCTATATACAAACTTTTGTTCAAGTGTTTTTTCACCAAATTAATTGTATTAATTAATTGTCCTAACCCCTCAAGTGCATAGTATTCACATTGTACAGGAATAAGTACACTATCAGAAGCTGTAAAAGCATTTAATGTAACTAATCCTAATGATGGAGGACAATCTATAATTATATAATCATATTTATCTTTAATCTTATCTAATTTAACTTTTAATCTTTTTTCTCTTTCTTCCATATCTACCAATTCAACTTCTGCACCTGCTAAATTAATATTAGATGGACAAACATCTAAATTATCTATTTCTGCTTTTTGAATTGTATTCTCGATTTCAACTTCATCTATTATAACATCATATACCGAAAACTTTACATTTTTATCTATTCCTAAACCACTTGTCCCATTTCCTTGTGGGTCCATATCAATCATTAAAACTTTTTTTCCTTTTTTAGCTAGAATAGCGCTTAAACTGACTGAAGTAGTAGTTTTTCCTACTCCACCCTTTTGATTTGCTACAGATACAATTTTTCCCAATTTAATTTCCTCCATTATAAAATTTGATATAATAATGATATAAAAATATATGAAATATGTCAATGAATTTTGACAACATTTTGTTAATATTTTTATTATTATATTTATAATGGTTCTTTTTTGGGAACCCCTGCCTTTCTTGGATATTTATTTGGAGTTTCTTTTATTTTATTTACAATAACTATATTTCTTTGTATATCTGTATTGGGTAAAAATATCCTTTCTACCCTATCAATTTCACCACCTAATTTATTTAATGCATTGCTTGAATTTTCTATTTCTTCAATATTAGATCCTTTCATTGATATTGTCTTACCATTTAATTTGTTAAATGGTAACATATATTCTAGTAGAATATTAAATGGAGCAACTGCTCTTGAAGTAACAATATCATATTTTCCTCTATATATTTTTAATTTTGCAATATCTTCTGCCCTTCCATGTATTGCTATAACATTAGTTAATTTTATTTTCTGAATAATAATATTTAGGAAATTGATTCTCTTATTTAATGAATCTAATAAAGTAATATCAATATTATTATTTAATATAGCAATAGGAATTCCTGGAAATCCAGCTCCAGTACCAATATCAATTAAATTCTTAGCGTCTTTTATATATTCTTGTATAGTTAAAGAATCAATGAAATGTTTTAAAATTATTTCATCTTCATCTTCAATAGCTGTCAAATTTATTTTTTTATTCCATTCTAATAATGTATTCATGTATATATAAAACTTTTCTATTTGATTTTCTGTTATTTTAATATTAATACTATTACTAAAATTTTTCATTTTTATATAAAACTCTTCTTTTATCATATTTCCTCCTATTTATTTTGCTCTAAATATATTAATAAAACAGATATATCTGCTGGTGAAACTCCTGATATTCTAGAAGCTTGTCCAACTGAACTTGGTTTTATTTTATCTAGTTTTTGTCTTGCTTCTATTCTCAATCCCTTAATGTTATTGTAATTAATATCTTCTTTAAGTATTTTTTTCTCAAGTTTTTTAAATTTTTCTACTTGATCCTCTTGTAGCCTTATATATCCTTCGTATTTTATTTGTATTTCTACCTGTTTTTTTTCTACTTCGGACAATTCTGGTCTATCGTTATCAATTTCACTTAAATTTTGATATGTTAATTCTGTTCTTTTTAGTAAATCTGACATTTTAACACCCGTTGTTATTTCAGATGAATTATATTTTTTTAATAATCTATTAACATCCTCTGTTGGTTTAATTATTAAAGATTTTATTCTATTTATCTCATTATATATATTTTTTTTCTTCTCTAAAAAAGCTTTATATCTCTTATCTGATATTAAACCCACTTCATGTCCAATTTCTGTTAGTCTTAAATCTGCATTATCCTGTCTTAATAATAGTCTATATTCTGCTCTAGAAGTCATCATTCTATATGGCTCATTTGTTCCTTTTGTTACGATATCATCAATTAAAACACCTATATATGCCTGTGATCTATCTAAAATAATAGGCTGTTTATTTTTTAATTTCATTACTGCATTAATACCCGCTATAATTCCCTGTGACGCTGCTTCTTCATATCCAGATGTACCATTTATCTGTCCTGCAAAAAACAGCCCTTCTATACTTTTATGTTCTAATGATAATTTTAATTCTGAAGGTTCAATGCAATCATATTCAATTGCATATGCAGGTCTAGTAAATTCAGCATTTTCTAAACCAGCTAATGTTCTATACATTGCAATTTGTACATCTTCTGGTAAAGACGAACTCATTCCCTGTACATACATTTCATCAGTATCTATTCCCATTGGCTCAATAAAGACCTGATGTCTTTCTTTATCACTAAATCTTACAACTTTATCCTCTATAGAAGGACAATATCTTGGACCGGTTCCTTCTATTTTGCCTGCATATAGTGGTGATCTATGTAAATTTTCTCTAATAATCTCGTGTGTTTTTGAATTTGTATATGTTAAATAGCATGGTAATTGTTTAATATCTTTATCAATTGAATCTTCAAATGAAAAAGCTTCTATTTCTTTATCTCCATTTTGTATTTCCATTTTAGAAAAATCTATACTATTTTTATTTATTCTCGCAGGTGTTCCTGTTTTGAATCTTATTAAATTTATTCCCAGACTTTTTAATTTGTCAGATAACTTTATTGAAGGAAAAACCCCATCTGGTCCACTCTCAAAAGAATTCTCACCTATAAATATCTTTCCTTTTAAATATGTACCTGTTGCTAATATTATGGCATCAACTTCATAGACTGCACCTATATTGGTTGTTACTGACTTTACTTTACCATTTTTGACTTCAATATCAATAATCTCTGCTTGCTTTAGATACAGATTCTCTTGTCTTTCAAGAGTATGTTTCATCTCCATCTGATATCTTTTTCTATCAGCTTGTGCTCTTAAAGAATACACTGCCGGACCTTTTGACTTATTAAGCATCTTTAATTGTGTATATGTTTTGTCAATATTCTTCCCCATTTCTCCTCCAAGAGCATCTATCTCTCTTACTAAATGCCCTTTGCTACTTCCTCCTATGTGCGGATTACATGGCATATTAGCAACAGCCTCCAAACTTATAGAAAAAAGTAATGTTTTCATTCCCATTCTTGAAGCAGCTAAAGCTGCTTCACATCCTGCATGTCCAGCACCTATTACTGCAATATCAAATTTTCCTGCATTATATTTCATTTTTATTCCTCCTTATTGTTGTTTTTTGTGAAACAGAAATTTTTGTTTTGTATATCTTTTTGACAACTCATTATTTGTAGAGCCTATATTTACAACACTTGTTTTCATTTTTTGTCGTTTTTTGTCTTAATTATTAGTCTTTTTTATTTCTGAATTATTATATTTAATTTCATATTTATTTTCTCTTTATTTTTTATTTTAATAATATTTTTTATTTTCTTCTAATTATTTTTTAGAATTATTTTTATAATTTTATTTATTTGCAATTAAAATAAATTTATTTGATTTTTTTATTTATTATATATAATTTTATATTTATTTTTTATTTTCTCTTCATTCTTCATTTTAATAATACTTTTTATTTTCTTCTAATTTTTTTAAAATTATTTTTATATTTTTATTCATTTGCAATTAAAATAAATTTATTT
>CAJMRY010000009.1 GCA_905215935.1 uncultured bacterium | reverse complement strand
AAAAGAAATAGAATACACAATAACAGAAGATGAAGTAGAAGGATATACATCAGAAGTAAATGGATATGATGTAACAAATACACATATAACAGAGAAGGTAGAAGTAAAAGGAAGCAAGACATGGGAAGATGCAGACAATCAAGATGGAATAAGACCAGAAGAAATAACAATCAACTTATATGCATATGGAGAAAAGATAGAAAGTAAAACAGTAACAAAAGAAAAAGATTGGAAATGGAGCTTTGAAAATCTTAATAAATATGCAGATGGAAAAGAAATAGAATACACAATAACAGAAGATGAAGTAGAAGGATATACATCAGAAATAAACGGATACGATATTATAAATACACATATAGTTGATGAAGAAATAAAAGAACCAGAGATTCCAGATGAATATCCAGAGGAAGAAGAATCACAAGCACCAAATGAAAGTACTAATGATAAACCTAAAGAAAGTGATACGTCTAAAAAGGAAATTCAATATAATGTAAAAACTGGAGACAATATATACATTAGCTTTGTTCTACTTATAGTTGCAATTATAATTGAAATAACAATGAAAAAATTTAAATATAAAGATTAATAAAAGTATTCATAAAATAACTCCTTTAAAATAAACTAGTATAAAGTTTGTTTTAAAGGAGTATTTATTTTGAACGAATTATTAAAAACTACGTTGTTAGGGCTATTTTTTGGGACTTTTGGAACAACTTTAGGTGGAGTTTTAGGAGTGCTTCTAAAAACTAAATCTAATAAATTTTTAGGATTTATTTTATCATTAGCATCTGGACTAATGACCGCAATTGTTTGTTTTGAACTAGTGCCAGAAGCTTTAGAAATATCTGGAATATACAACGTTTTATTAGGAATTATTTTTGGAATAGTATGCATGATATGTTGTGATATGTTAGTTGAAAATAATTTTAAAAACAAAAATTCAGTATTAAAAAATAAAAATAGTTTATTAAAAACAGGTATTATTGTAAGTATAGGACTTGCAATACACAATTTCCCAGAAGGACTTGCAATTGGATCAGGATTCGAAGCTTCATTAAAATTAGGATATTCTTTAGCAATAGCGATAGCACTTCATGACATACCAGAGGGAATATCAATGGCAATTCCTATGAAAAATGGAGGAATAAAAACAAGCAAGGTAATATTTTATGTGGTTTTATCAGGAGTTACAACAGGATTTGGGGCTTTTTTTGGAGCAATAATAGGTACTATTTCTCAAAGTATAATAGCAATGTGTCTTGCCTTTGCAGCAGGTGCAATGTTATATATAGTTTCTGGAGAGTTAATACCAGAATCTAATAAATTATATAAAGGAAGAATGAATGCTATAGGAAATATTATTGGATTTATATTAGGTATTATATCTACTATTGTATAAAATAGTAGATATAAACAATTTTTTTATAACATATTTTCGTGTGATAAACATTAGAAATATTATCATATTATAAAAATAATTTTTTATTAAAAACAACTATTCCTACAAAATAGAAATAGTTGTTTTATTAAAATATATTACTATGTAACATCTGAATAAATATTGAATATACAAATGTGAATAGGTAATGTAAAATATAAATTTCAATAATTAGTAAATGTTAATTGCATTTCAAAAAAATAGTTGCTATAATGAGGAAAATGACAAAGAAAGGGAAATTTTGATGAAAGTAATGTTTATATGTACAGCTAACATTTGTAGAAGTGCAATGGCTGAAGCAATAATGAAAGAAGAAGTAAAAAATAGACGGACTAGATATAGAAGTATACTCATCAGGAACTTTTGCGGAAAACGGAGATTATGCTTCATATAATGCAATTGAAGCAATGAAAATAAATGATATAGATTTAAAATACCATCGTTCAACAAATACTACAGAATCTAATATATTGGAAATGGATTTAATCCTATGTGCTACTATGTCACATAAAATTAGTGTAATACACATGTACCCAGAATTAAAAGAAAAAGTATATACTATGAAAGAATATGCAGAAGAGATAGATGAAAGTTATGATATAAAAGATCCATGGGGATATAATTTAGATACATTTCTATCCTGTGCTGAAGAAATAAAAAGATGCATAAATAAAACAATAAATAAGATAAATAGTATTAATAAATAATTAAACTTGAAGTATAAATTATAAGTTAATAAGAAGAGACAATTATTGAATAAAAATAAATATGTTAATGAAAAATAAAATATAGAAAGGAGAATATGATGTATTTAAGTTACTAAATATATCATAAAAGATAAACATGCAAGATTTATTAAGTGAATTAAATAATAAACAAAGAGAAGCTGTAGAAAACACAGAAGGGCCAAGCCTTGTGATAGCAGGAGCAGGAAGTGGAAAGACAAAAGTTTTAACACATAAAATTGCATATTTAATGCAAAACAAAGATGTAAAACCATGGAATATACTTGCAATTACATTTACAAATAAAGCAGCAAATGAAATGAAGCAAAGAATAGAAAACTTAGTAGGAGATGCAGCAAATGATATCTGGATGGGTACATTTCATTCTATATGTGTAAAGATTTTGAGAAGATATATAGATAGAATTGGCTTTGATAGTTCTTTTATAATTTTTGATACATCTGACCAAAGAACTTTAATAAAAGAATGTTTAAAAGAACTTAAAGTTGATGATAAAATGTTTACTGATAGAGCAGTTTTATCAGAAATTAGTAATGGAAAAAACGAAATGTTAGAACCAGATGCTTACATTGTAAAATATGCAAATGATTATAGAAGAGAGACTATTGGAAAAATTTATGAATTATATCAAAAAAGATTAAAGGAAAATAACGCAATAGATTTTGACGATATTATTAATTATACAATAAGAATATTAACCGAAAATGGTGATGTATTAGAATATTATACAGAGAAATTTAAGTATGTATTAGTAGACGAGTATCAAGATACAAACAAGTCACAATTTATGTTAGTATCAATTTTAGCTTCTAGATATGGAAATATAACAGTTGTAGGAGATAATGACCAAGGTATTTACTCTTTTAGAGGAGCAGATATTTCTAATATTTTGAACTTTGAAAAGGACTTTCCAGGAACTAAGATAATTAAATTGGAGCAAAATTATAGATGTACAGGAAATATTTTAAAAGCAGCTAATGCAGTAATAAAAAATAATGAAGCTAAATATGAAAAAAAATTATGGACACAAAATGACGAAGGACATATACCATGTATATACAGTGGAAATGATGAATATGACGAAGCTACATATATAATTAATCAAATAAGATTTTTAAAAACAGAAGAATATTTTAAGTTCTCTGATTTTACTATTCTTTATAGAATGAACTCACAATCGAGAGCAATAGAAGATATACTAAGAAGAGAAGATATTCCATATAAAATTATAGGTGGACTAAAATTTTATGAAAGAAAAGAAATAAAAGATATAATTGCATATTTAAGATTAATATTTAATACATCAGATAATATGTCTTTAAAAAGAATAATAAATGAACCAAAGCGTGGAATTGGAAAGACAAGCTTAGATAATATTGCACAAATCTCAGAACAAAGTGGAAAATCTATGTATGATATTATAAAAAATGCAGAACAATATGGATTAAATAGAGTCTTTTTAAATTCTAGAGAGTTTGTAGAAGTAATAGAAGAATTAAGAGCAAATAAAGATAAAATGTTAATTTCTGAATTAATTAAAGAGACTCTAAAAAAGACAGGCTATACAAAAGCTTTAGAACTAGAAAATACAGTAGAAGCAGAATCTAGAATACAAAACTTGGATGAATTTTTAACTGTAGCAATGGAATTTGAAGAAGAATCTGCAGATAATACACTTGCTGAATTCTTAGAAGGTATAACATTATCAAGTGATATAGATAATATGGAAGAAACAGAAGAATCTGTAACACTAATGACACTTCATAGTGCAAAAGGATTAGAGTTCCCAGCTGTATTTTTAGTGGGAATGGAAGAAGGTATTTTTCCAGGATATAAATCTATAGGAGAACCAAAAGAGTTAGAAGAAGAAAGACGATTATTTTATGTAGGTATTACAAGAGCAAAACAATATTTATACTTAACATGTGCGAAAAGAAGAACTATTTTTGGTTCTACAAGTTATAACTCTATATCTAGATTTATTAAAGAAATTCCACAAGAGCTATTAGATGGATATGATGATGTTATAGGGGAAAAATCGGAAGATAAATTTGAAGATAGTTCATATAAATGGGAATATGGAAAGTCTTCTGGAGGAAAAATTAAAACATATAAAGTAGGAGAAGATTCTAAAATACAAAATGTAGCAATGGGAATAGATGCGAGTAAATCTTCAAATGGATTTGCATTTAGAACAGCAGAAAGCTTTTTAAAATCTTTTGAAGCAAAGAAAGATGTAGATATAAATATGTATCAATCTGGACAAAGAGTTTTTCACAAAAAGTTTGGAGAGGGTACAATTAGCAAAGTAGAAAAAGAAGGAGAAGATTTAAAAGTAGATATATGTTTTGATAAAGTAGGAAATAAAAGATTAATGGCTAAATTTGCAGGGTTACAAATAATAGATTAGTACTTTAATATAAAAACTTCAGTAGATTAAAATACATATAGAATAATCATTAGGGACATAAAAGATATGAAAATATATCAGACATTCATATCTTTTATGTCCTTAATATGTATATAAAAAACATATCATACTATAGCAATTATATTTATATGAATAAAAAAATATAAAGTGGAAATAATCTAGATATAATAATTAGGAAAGGAATGATTAAACATGGCAAATTTAACTCAGGTAGAA
The DNA here is from genome assembly GCA_905215935.1 of uncultured bacterium. Classification (GTDB taxonomy): domain Bacteria; phylum Bacillota; class Clostridia; order TANB77; family CAG-508; genus CAG-492. Next base: position 43,679 of record CAJMRY010000009.1, on the reverse strand, counting down.
CTTCAAAATTTAAGACATTTAATTGGTGCCCACGAAACATCATACCAAAAATTAAACACATATGCTTCACAAGCAGTAGATCCGCAAATAAAACAATTATTTACAAAATCAGCTCAGGATGCATTAAATACAAAACAAAAATTAATGTCATTTTTAAATAACTAATAGGAGGATATTATGGACGAGAAAACAATGGTTAATGATATATTAAATAGTGTAAAATCAGAACTTACTACTTATCAAGGTGTGATATCGGAAACAGAAGATATGGCCTTAAGACAGACTATACAACAGATTAGAAATAATGATGAAAGCTTTCAATATGAATTATTTAAAGTTGCAGAGACAAAAGGATATTATAAACCTGCTGCAAAGGCTACTGTTACAGAAATACAAACAGTTAAAACAGAGTTACAACAATAAAAATTAATATTAAGATTGGTTAAAATATAGTAAAGTGTATTGCAAAATACTTTGTGTTATACTTATTAGATTTTAGCCAGTTTTTTTATTAAAGCATTAATTATTAACATATTAGGGACTTTGTAATGTCTCCCTTAAAACTATATAAAAATAACTTATATAAATGAAGTATAGAGAATAATTTAAAACAATATTTTTACTTAAAATATAATATCATAAAAAAGTGTAAAAACGACTGATTTCAGATTTAAAAAAGAGGAAAATGAAGATAACAATTGTTAATTACCTGAAAACAATATACAAAAGTCGAAAAAAAGCAAAAATTGTATTAAATAAGGTTTGTTAAAAAATATAAAATATTATAAAATCCGTAATGCACTAAAAAGGAGAGTAAAAATGTTGATATTAGATAAAGCAAAGTTATATATAAGACTAGCTAGAAAATTTATTATTTTATGTATTATACCAATTATATTAATAATTGGTGTGATTTTTTCTGTATATAAACCTACATATAGTGTAAGTTATAATGGCAAATTTGTAGGATATTGTAATAGTAAAACTAAGCTACAGTCTAGAATTAATGATTATGCAGAAAATGGAGATAAAGAGAATATAGCATTTGTGAAGATAGATGATATGCCGCAATATAATTTGTGTATGATAAAAAGAGATATAAACACAAATGAAGATGAAATATATAATCAAGTAGTTACATCAGGTAAGACATATTATAAAATGTATGCCATATTAGAAGGTGACGAAGAAAAAATGTATGTATCAGATTTTAAGCAAGCTGAAGATGTTGTAAATCAGTTAAAAGAGAAGAATAGTAGTAATAAAGAAAGCATAAGTATATCAGAAAAATATGAAGCTGAATGTAAAGAATTTTCTAGTGTAGAAGATTGTGTAAATAGCTTGTATAAAGAAGCTAAACCAGTTAAAGTTGCAAGTATTAAGAGTAGCAATAATACAACATCTAGATCTGCACAAAACAGTTCGTCAAAATCAGTAAACATAGGAATTAATTTTATTACACCTGCTCCAGGAACTATAACATCAAGATTTGGGGTAAGATCGAGAGATAACCACAAAGGCATTGATATAGGTGCTCCAAAAGGTACACCTATAAAGGCGGCTGCTTCAGGAACAGTAGTACATTCGGGAAATAAAAATGATGGATATGGAAATTATATTATATTGTCACATGGAAATGGTGTACAAACATATTATGCACATTGTAGTGAGTTACTAGTATCTAAGGGAGAAGAAGTTATGCAAGGACAGGTAATAGCAAAAGTAGGATCTACAGGTATATCAACAGGAAATCATTTGCATTTTGAAATAAGATTAAATGGTGTTGCACAAAATCCACAAAATTATGTATATAAATAAGAATGATTTAAAGGTAAGAGTCTACGTACATATTTGCACTATTTTAAATATAAAGATTAGTTAAATAAAAACCAATAAGTTGTTATAAAATATACTTATTGGTTTTTCTTATATTACATTCAAAATAGTATAATATATCTGTATTACATTTTATTAAAACATTTTTCAACCTTTGTTTATAAAGTATTTTTGACATATTTTTATAGCATTATTTTTTATAATAATTTCACCACATTCACATAGTTTTCTTGAAAATAGTTCAGGATTATTTTGATATGTACTAAATTCTGCTAATAAACTAAATAATTTTTTGTTATATTTATAATCAGGATTAATATGTGAAAATACTAGGTAGTATAACTCTTTATATTTATATAACATTATAGACTTGGAAGCTAGATTTATATTCTTTATATTTGCATTATTAATAAAATTAGTAAAATTACAGAAATCATCAAATGAATAAAATCTATAAACTAATTCTTCACTATTGGTATTTACCTTTTTTCTCTTAAATTTTAGCTTAGAAGATTTAATCAAATCTTTTTCTTTACTTCCGAGAAAATCTAGTTACAGTAAAAATAAAATCACCATCATTCATTGCTAACGCTTCGATTCTTACTTTATAATCTTTAGTTACAAAACCTACTTTTTTTTCAGCCTCTTCTAAAATATCTAAAAATAAATCTTGTGATTTTATAGAATTAGACATAAAAGAATGAAAATCAATATCTTTTTCTACTAAGTCTTGAGAACTTAGAGTTATTCTTATTTTATCTTCATTAAGTTTTTCAAATTTCATTTTTATAGCCTCCATATATATTATAATATAATTATACAACTAATTTAGTAAAAAATAAATGAGAAATATTTGGTAAAAACATTATTAATATATTATATTAAATTTATAAAAAAATGTACTAAATAGAATATCATACTTTTTATAAAAAATAAAGCAAAATACAGGAAAAAATTGTATATATGTATTGAAAAAAAAGAAAAATCAATATATAATATGAAAAGTATAAAAAAGGTTTCCGTAAGGAAAGTACGAAAATTATAAAAGTTTGCAAAAGAAAAATAGGAGGAATTATGGCAACAAGAGAAAAAAATATATGGATACTAATTATATTTATATTATCTGGACTAGTTGTAGGAGGATTATTAGGAGAATTAGCTTCAAAAGTAGATTTTTTGTGGTGGCTTGCATATGGTAATAGTTTTGGATTATCTAGCCCACTTGAATTAGACCTAAGTATTATGAGAATTACATTTGGATTAACATTTAAAATGAATATAGCAAGTATTATAGGTATGATATTATCAATTTTTATATATAGAAAGATTTAAAAGGGGCACGATATTTGAAAGGAGTTTTATGACAATAAAACAATTACCTGAATTAGAAAGACCTTACGAAAAATTACAAATCTATGGTTCAAAGAAGTTATCAAATGCAGAACTTTTGGCAATAATAATAAAAAACGGCACTAAAGAACATACTTCCGTAGATTTGGCAAACGAAATACTTAAATTAAAAAATAAAACTTCTGAAAATAGCCTTAGGTTTATGCAAGATGTTTCTATAGAAGAGTTCATGAATATAAAAGGAATAGGAAAAGTAAAAGCTATTCAATTAAAAGCAATATGTGAACTTGCTAAAAGAATGTCAAAACCAGCAGATATTACAAGTTTAAAAGTTAGATGTAGCCAAGATATTGCAAGTATACTTATGGAAGAGCTAAGATACGAAAGAAGAGAAATTGTAAAAATAGTAATATTAAACGTAAAAAATAGTGTATTAAAAATAGAAGATATTGCTATTGGTGGAACAGACTTTGTTAATATTAGCCCTAAAGATGTATTAACAGAGGTTGTGAAAATGAATGCTCCTAAGATGATTATGGTACATAATCATCCAAGTGGAGATCCGAGTCCAAGTAAAGCAGATATAGAAATAACAAATAGAATATATGAGTGTAGTAAAATACTACAAATAAAATTCTTAGATCATATAATCATAGGAGATGGTAAGTATGAGAGCGTTTTTTCAAAGAAAGGATCGTGGAATTAGTATGAATTTTTTTAATTTTGTATCAAAAGATATAGGAATAGATTTGGGTACAGCTAATTTATTAGTTACTTTAAAAGGAAAAGGAATTGTGTTAAAAGAACCTTCAGTTGTAGCTATAGATAGGAAAAGTGGAAATATACTTGCAACTCGGACATGAAGCAAAAGAAATGCTTGGAAGAACTCCAGATACAATAAAAGCAGTAAGACCAATGAAAGATGGAGTTATTGCAGATTTCACAGCTACACAATTAATGCTAAAAAATATAATAAAAAAAGTATGTCAAAGATATAATGCAGGAAGACCAAGAGTAGTAGTTGGTGTTCCATCAGGTATTACAGAAGTAGAAGAAAGAGCAGTTGAAGAGTCAGTATTACAAGCAGGAGCTAAAGAAGTATATTTAATTGAAGAACCAATGGCGGCAGCTATTGGAGCAAGTATCGATGTAGCAGAACCAAGTGGAAGCATAATCGTTGATATTGGCGGTGGAACAACAGAAGTTGCTGTAATATCATTAGGTGGAGTAGTAGTAAGTAATTCACTGAGAGTTGCAGGAGATGAACTAGATGAAGATATAGTTAATTATATTAAAAGAGAGATGAATTTAGCGATAGGAGAAACAACTGCAGAACAAATAAAAATGGAAATAGGATGTGCTTTACCTCTTATGACAGATATGAGTATGGAAATAAGAGGACGTGATTTAAGTACTGGACTTCCAAAAAATGTAATTATTACATCTTCTCAAATTGAAGATGCTATGCAAGAGTCAATAAGTAAAATAGTCGAAATTGTAAAACAAACATTAGAAAGAACTCCACCGGAACTTGCATCGGATATTATGGAAAGAGGAATTGTACTTGCAGGTGGAGGATCTTTAATTAGAAATTTAGATAAATTATTAAGTTCAAAAACAGGAATGCCAGTATATATTGCAGAAGATCCTTTAGACTGTGTTGCAAAAGGTGCATGTAAGACTTTAGAAGATTTAGGAAATTTAAAAACAGTATTAATAAATGCAAGAAGAAAAAGATAGAAAGGAAATGTTATGTATAAAAAAAAAGCAGGTAATGGATTAATAGGAATAATAATAACGATTATTATATTAATAGTTTTAGTAATATTATCTAATATAAAATTAGAAAAGTGGTCATATGTTAGTAATAATTTTAGTTCATTAATAATGCCTGTACAAAATGGCTTGACATATATAAAAAATAAGATAGCTGGAAATGATACATTCTTTTCTAATATAAATGAACTTAAAAGTGAAAATGAAGATCTAAAAACTAAAAATAGTGATCTAGAAAGGCAAGTTAGAGAACTAGAAATAGTAAAAGCAGAAAATCAAAGTTTAAAAGAATATGTAAATCTAAAAGATAAATATTCAGAATATACCACTATACCTGCAAATGTTATTCAAAGAGACTTAGGAAACTTTGGCAAAGTAATAGTAATAAATGTTGGAAAAAAAGATGGCATAGATATAGATATGACAGTAATAGCAGATAAAGGACTAGTACGGACATGTTATATCAGTAACTGATACTACAGCTAAAGTACAAACAATAATAGATACTTCAAGTGCTGTAAGTAGTATAATAAAAACTACAAGAGATGGAATTATTGTAAGAGGCACATTAGATAATAATTCTATTCTAAAAGGAACATATATTCCAACAGATGCAAGCATAATGGAGGGAGATAATTTAGAAACATCTGGAATTGGCGGAATATATCCTAAAGGAATACACATTGGTACAGTAAAACAAGTAATAAATACAAAAAATATAACAGATAGATATGCAAATATAGAAACAGCAGTGGATTTTTCAAAATTGGAAACAGTGCTAGTTATTACTAATAAATGAAGTGTCAAAAGGGACGGGGCATATTGACACTTTTTCAAATATCAATTACCAATAAATAATAATTACTAAAAGTGTCAATATGCCCCGTCCCTTTTGACACCTTTTGACACTTTTTAGGCAAAGAGGTGAATGTCCATTTGAAAAAGGTAGTATCAATAATTGTAATAATATTAATATTTTTTGCTATATATTTTCTTCAAGCTAATTTTTTTAATATGTTTAATATAGCAGGAATTAAACCAAATTTATTTATAGTATTAATGTTAGTAATAGGATTGTTTGCAGGGAAAAAAGTTCGGAATACCACTGGGAATAATATTAGGAATAATATTAGATTTATTAACAGGAAAAATAATAGGAATATCAAGCATAATGTTTGTTATTATAGTAATATTAGCAGATATATATGATAAAAATTTTTCTAAAGATAATAGAATGACCATTATGATTATGGTTATAAGTACTACTTTTATATATGAATTTGGTATATACATATTAAATGTATTTAAATTATCTATTAATTTAGAGCTAATTTCATTTATAAAAATATTAATAATAGAGGCTATATATAATACGTTATTAACAATAATAATATATCCTATTATTCAAAACATGGGTACTTTATTAGAAGAGATTTTTAAAGAACAAAAGATATTAACAAGATATTTTTAAAAAGAAGGTGGAAAATTGGACAAAACAAAATCAAACGAACATAAAATAAGATATAATATTATATCAATGTTAATATATGTTATAGGAGTAATTTTATTAGTTCAACTTTTCAATTTACAAATAATAAATGGTGAAGAATATAGAAAAAAATCTAATACAAGATTAACAAGAGAAACAGTGTTAGAAGCCGCAAGAGGAGAGATTGTAGATAGGACAGGAAATAAATTAGTAACAACAGAAATGAATTTTGGTTTAGAATTATATAAAACCAAAATAGATAATGAAACACTAAATGATACATTACTAAAAATAGCTAATCTTTTAGAAGAAAATGGTGACAATTACATAGATAATTTTCCTATAGAAATAGAACCGTATAAGTTTTCTATAGGAGAGTCAGAATCAAAGTCGTGGAAAAAGTCGAATAAAATTGATGAACAATATTCCGCAGAACAGTGTTTTAATCACTTTAAACAAAAATATGAAATATCAGAAGAGAACATTCAAAATATAAGAAAAATAATAGTAATGAGATATGAGATAGCTTGTAATGGATACAGTAATACAAGAGCTGTTACTCTGGCAAAAAAAATTAGTAGAGAAAGCGTTTTAAAATTATCAGAAAATAATATGAATTTTCCAGGAGTAGATATCGTAACTAAACCATCTGTTTCATATCCATCTGGAACTTTAGCATCTCATATATTAGGTACAGTAGGAAAAATAACAGAAGATGAATTAAAATCTAGAGAGAATAATTATGGATTTAATGACATTATAGGAAAAACAGGTATAGAGTATGTATATGAAGAATATCTGAAGGGAAAAAACGGAACAAGGCAAATTGATATGTCTGTGGATGGAACAGCAACAGACGAATATATTTCAAAAGAAGCAATATCAGGTTCCAATGTAGTGCTTACTATAGACGCAAATCTACAAAAAGTAGCAGAAACATCATTAAAAGCAAATATTGAAAAAATTGCAAGTGGTGGATTTGCAGAAAAAAGTAATGCAAATGCTGGAGCTGTGGTTGTAATGAATGTGAATACTGGAGATGTTTTGGCAATAGCAAGTTATCCAGATTATGAGCCACAATTATTTGTAGATGGAATAAGCACAGAGAAGTATAGCGAATACACTAATTCAGAAGTGAGCCCATTAATTAATAGAGCAATTAGTGGTGCATATGCACCAGGATCAACATTTAAAATGATAACAGCAATTGCAGGACTAGAAAGTGAATCTATTACTCCTACAGAAAAAATAAATGATACAGGAGTATACCCAAAAGCTCATAAACCAGTGTGTTGGTACTATACTAGTTATCATTCAGGTCACGGATATTTAAATGTTTCAGATGCAATAAAACATTCTTGTAATTACTTTTTCTATGAAACAGGTTATAGAATGGGAATAGATACATTATCAAAATATGCATCGTATTTTGGACTTGGAAAAAAGACTGGAATAGAACTTCCAAGTGAAGTAAATGGAGACTTAGCATGTAGAGAGAAAGTAGAAAAAGATAATAAATCTTGGTATATAGGTGATACTTTATCTGCAGCAATAGGACAAAGTTATAACAATTTCACACCAGTACAGATGGCCAAATATATAAGTATGTTGGTTAATGGAGGTAAGCAGGTAGATGTTAGTATTGTAAAAACTATTATAAATGCAGATGGTACAGAAATTCCAAAAGAAGAAATAAATGAGTTTACAAATAATAAACTAAAGTTTGAAAATGCAAAAGAAGAAAACTTAGATATAAAAAAAGAAAATTTAAATGCAGTGCTTGAAGGTATGAGAGGAGTAACAAGTGAGTCAGGAGGAACCGCATATTCAACTTTTAAAGATTTTAAGATAGAACTTGGAGGAAAGACAGGCTCTGCACAAGCAGGAAATAAGACTAATGGTTGGTTTGTTCGGATTTGCACCATTTGATAATCCAGAAATTGCAGTCGTAGTACTAGTTGAAAATGGTGGACATGGTGGATATACAGCAGAAGTTGCAAGAGATATATTTGCAGAATATTTTGGTATGAATACAAGTGAAATTACAGAAGATATGATTGCAATATCAAGCTTGCAATCAGTAAGATAAAATATAGTAATACTAGCGAAGGGAATGTAAAATCATGAAAAATTGTATATCAATAGTTATAAAGAATAATGAAATAGTGATGAAGATAAATGAAGAGATTACACAAAAAGAAATTCTAGATAATTTAAAAAAGAAAATAACAGAGATAAAAAAGATACGAAAAGAAAATGACTTTCCTTTATTTATAACAGGCAAAGTTTTATCAAATGAGGAAATGGAAGAAATAGAAAATAATATAAAAGAAAAAATAGATATACAGGTAAATTTTGATTCTCCAAAGATATTAGGTTTACATGGAATAAAAAAAGCTTTCAATAAAGAAATTGCGGTTTCCGAAACAAAATTTCATAGAGGAGCACTTAGATCTCGGACAAAGAATTGAATATGAAGGAAGTTTAGTAATCCTTGGAGATGTAAATGGCGGAGCTGAGGTAATAGCAGGAGAAAATATAGTAATTCTTGGAATACTTAGAGGCTTAGCACATGCAGGAGCAAAAGGAAATAAAGAAGCTATTATTGCTTGCTCCTCAATAGAATCACCACAGATTAGAATTTCAAATATTATAAAAGAAAGATCAAAAGAAGAAGTTCAAGATAGGACTTTAAAAACATGTGCATATATAGATGAGAATGGAAAGATTGTTATCGAATAATCGAATAGCCCAAAAGGGACGGAGAATTTGGGTGGAAGAACTTAGCTTAAAAATTTTGAAAAACGCCCAAAATTCTCCGTCCCTTTTGGGTCAATTTAACTAAGTAGCAATAAAATTAAGGAAATAAAAAGGTATTGGTCTTTTACACCTTCATTATATAAAAAGAAAATTAAACAAATTAATAAAATGTCGTCAAAGAATAATTTAATTCCAAAAATCTCAAAACATTCTCGAGACTCTTCTTTACAGATTCTATCTTTTTCTGATTCAGCCTTACTAGATATAATAGATTCTTTTTCCCTTTTATGTTCTGCTCCTTTTACCACTTCTTTTGTAGAAGGATTGTATGTCTTTCCATAATAGTCTGGATATCTGTAATTATAATTTGGATATCTTCTAGTTGGTGAATAAAAATAAGGATAACTATATGCCATTTTTCGTATCACCACCTAAAGGATTAATAACTTCAAATACTTTACTCATATTAAATAGCTTTATATATTGATCTACCTTTTCTTGTCTACTATTTTTTAAATATGGTTTTAAAGATAAAAGCAGATTTGCCCTAGGGTCATCTTTGTTACTTTTCATAGAATCCATTATTTGTTTCATTTTCAGAATCATTCCTATATCAATATCGGGAGAAGTTTTTTCACTAGAAGTAAAATTATCACTTCTAGAATCTGAAGATATATCATCATGTTGATTATTAGAATAACTATTAGTTTCAAAGTTGTTTTTATTAATATTGTTGTTATTATTAGTAGTACTATTATTATTATAATTATTACTATTAGTATGATTATTGTTATTAGAAGCAATATTGCTAATGATATTTTTTATATCTTCAGGCATTTCTTTGCCATTAAGCATGCTACTTAAATTTTTTATCATATCAGACATATCTTCATTCACATTATCACCTACTTACTATTTCTTGTTATCTCATTAATAATTTTATCTTTGTCTTTTGAATTTAAAACTTGACTTGCTTTTGCCAAACCTTCTTCTAATTGTTTTTTATCCATCTTTGAAAGCATATTCATAAGGTTAGATATATCAATATTATTTGAATTATTATTCATAGTTTATCACCTCTATATAATATATTCTATATTTATATTAGTATGTTATAATAGTATATTTAAATTATTAAAGAAGTGTGAATGTCCTAGGGAAATAAGGCATTTATTGATATAACATTTCTAGTTATAACTAAATCAGAATAGTGGATATTTTAATTAGTAATGTTTTATAGTAAAAAATTAAAGCAAATCTTGTATTTTTAGCTAATTTACGATAAAATAAAAAACATAATTTGCGTTATAAATAATAAATATAAAATAAATAATAAAAATATATCACAAGTTGTAAAAAACTTTTTAGATTCTATGTATTAAAAGCGACAAATATTTAAAGTTTAATGTATTAAAATTACCATAGAATTTTAGAAGTATGAGGTGGTAAGGATGTTTCAAAATATAACAAAAGACTTTGAAGAGATAGAAAGTCAAAATAGTGAGGATGTAAAATTAGATAAAAAAGATAATATTAAAAGAGTATTATATAAAATTCTTGCAAAAGAGAATATTGTTTTATATATAATATGTTTTCTAATATCAATGGTTAACTTTAGATTAGATTCTAATATTAATTTATCTGTATTTGGACTTGCAATACTTGCGGCTGCAATGAGTAACGGAATTCCTATAGGTATTATATATATAGTATGTGGAGCACGGAACATATGTAGGTTCTGGATTAGATGGTTTACTTACATATCTATTTTCAGGATTAGTACTATTTGCAAGTATTTATATTATAAGACCAAAAATTGCATGCGACACAAACGAAAAAAGAAGAATTGGACCGCACCTTTTTCTTTCGAGTTTAGCAGTTTCATTAATACCATTATTTTTTAATACATTTTTATTATATGATTTTTTAATTTCAATTATGATTAGTATTGCAATATATATTTTTTACAAGATATTTTCTAATTCAATTACTGTAATAAAAGATTATATGAAAAAAAAGGTCTACTCTATAGAAGAAGTAATAGGTGCAAGTCTGCTTGTTGCCATAGCAGTACTTGCTTTAGAGCCAATACAAATATTTGGTTTTTCATTAAAAAATATTTGTAGTATATTACTTGTATTAATTTTGGGATGGAAACATGGAATATTAGTAGGTGGGGGAGCTGGAATCACAATTGGAGTGGTTTTAGGAATAATAAGTGATGGAGAACCAATTATGGTAGCATCATATGCAATTGCTGGAATGATAGCAGGCCTATTTAATAAATTCGGAAGAGTACGGAGTAATTACAGGATTTATTCTTGGTAATGTTTTATTAACATATGTTGCAAATGGAAATGTAGTACCAATAATATTATTTAGGGAAATCCTAATTGCATCAATTGCGTTACTTGCGATTCCCAAAAATGTTGGAATTGAAATTGGAGATTTATTTGGTAGAGATAAATTGTTACCAGAAACAACTGGAAAAAGTTTAGAAGAAAATAAAGAAACAATATATAAACTAAATAGTATTTCAGAGACGATTTCAGAAATGGCTAAAAGTTATAAGGAAGCAGCAGCTACTATTGTTGATGACGAAGAATTAGAAAAACAAGAAGAATATAATAAAAAGATATTTACTGCTGAACTAAAAAATAGTTTAGAAGGACAAGAAGAAAACATATTATATGATGATATATATAATAATGATGAAATACAAAAAGATATATATAAATGTCTACTAGAAAAAGAAATAATGACTAAAAAGGACTTATTAAATATTTTTGCAATGCATAATAATTACATAGTTGGATCTAGTGAAGATGATAATAATGAGGTGTTAGAAAAAGAGTTAAGTAAAATAATAAAATTAATAAATTACTCTTATCGTATAAGTAATTTAAATTTTATATGGAAGAAAAAAATAGATGAAAGTAAGAAAAATGTATCAACACAATTAGAAGGTGTATCAGAAGTTATTTCAAATTTGGCACAAGAAATATCTCCAAATAAGCTAGAGCAATTTGTAGAAGAAAAAGAAAAAATAAAAATGTTTTTAAAACAAAAAGATGTAGATATAAGAGATATTAATATAAAACAAGAGAAAACTGGAAGATATAATGTAACTTTATACACAGGTTTATGTGAAAATGTGGATGGAACAGAGTGTAATTCAAAGAAAATTGCACAAGTTTTGTCTAAAATATTAAATCATAACATGGTATTACAAAAACAAGAATGTGGTTTAAGAACTAATATAGAAAATTGTATGTTTACATATATTTCGAAAGATAATTATAGTCTGCAAGTAGGTATTGCAAAAGCGAAAAAGAAAAATTCACCAGTTTCTGGTGATACAAGTATTCAAACTAAATTAGATGATGGAAAATATTTGCTAGCATTAAGTGATGGAATGGGCTCAGGTCCAGAAGCAAGAAAAAGTAGTAAAATAGCAATAAAAATGTTAGAAAGATTATTAACAGCAGGTTTTCAAAAAGATACATCAATAAAACTAATAAATTCAACATTATCTGCAAATAATGAAGAAGATATGTATGCAACATTAGACATAGAAATATTAGATTTATATTCTGGAAACATAGAATTTATAAAAAATGGAGCATGTCCTACATATATAAAAAGAGAAAATGAAGTTCAAATATTAAAATCAGAATCATTACCAACAGGAATATTAGAAGATATCGACTTAGAAGTATATGATAAGGATTTACAAAATGAAGATATAATTGTTATGTGCAGTGATGGTATATTAGATTCTAATAAAGAATATCTAAATAAAGAACTATGGCTTAAATACTTATTAGAAGATATACGGAACAGATGATGTTCAAAAAATTGCAGATATAATTGTTAATGAAGCAAGAGATAATGATTATGGAAATGAAAAAGATGATATGACTGTAATTGTTGCTAAAGTGAAAAAACGCAAATAGCGAACAGCAAACATTGGATACGGGGGTGGATGTTTCAAGAGTGAAACATCCACCCTCATCTTCAATGTTCCAATGTTATAAATTTAAATTAAAAAACTTGTAATTTTATACATAAGTATGATATAGTATATATCAAATACTAAGCTTATTTGGAGGTAATTAAATGAGTAGAGGAAAAAGATATGATAGTGAAGGTAAGCTAAATATAAAGAAAGTAATAGCTGTTATTATCGCAGTAGCAGTAATTATAATGTTTGTTATTGGACTTAAAAAGCTTCTAAATACAGAACGAAAGAACGATGAAAAAGTAATTCCGATTAATTACTTTTCTGTATATACAAACGGTAAATGGGGAGTAATTGATTCAAAAGGAAATACTATAATTGAGCCTAATAATGATGATATGATACAAATACCAGATAAAACAAAAGCTATATTTGTATGTACATATGATATAAATTATACAGATGACACATATAAAACTAAAGTATTAAATGATAAAAATCAAGAATTATTTAATAATTATGAGCTAGTAGAAACAATTCAAAACCATGATGAAAATAATAACCTATGGTATGAAAATAATGTATTAAGAGTAAAAAAAGATGGTAAATATGGAATAATTAATTTTGATGGAAAAGAAATTGTTGCCTGTGAATATGAAAATATAGAGTCATTAAAAGGAGTTACTAACAGCTTAGTTACAACAAAAGATGGAAAAAAAGGAATAATAGATAACTCAGGTAGTAAAATTATTGAAAATGAATACAAAAGTATAAAACCTTTAACTACTAGATATGAAGATGGATACATTGTCCAAAATAATGATGGAAAATTAGGTATTATTAGCTACAACAAAAAGGTAGTATTAGAATGTAAATATGACACAATAAAGAATGTAATAGGAAGTTCTACATATGTAGTGAAAGAAAATGGAACATTAAAAATTGTAAGTAGTGAAGGGCAAACATATTTAGAAAATAAATATTCAGATATAAAAGATATTAATGATGAAATTGCAATTGTAAAACAAGGAGAAAAATTTGGACTTGTAAATTTATCAGGTGAAGAAAAAACTGAATTAAGTTATCAAGATTTAACCTATTTATTTTCTAATTATTATATAGCTAAAAAAGATAATAAATATGGAATAATTAATATAAATAATGAAACAATTATAGATTTTAATTATACAAATTTAATATATAGAAAAGCAGCAGATTTTATAGAGGGTGTAAAAACAGACTATGAAACAGATTTAATAGATAGAGATATGTTTGTTAAAGTTACAGGAATAATATCTGAGGTAAATGATGAAAAAGGATTTGTAAAAGTAAGAGTTGCAGATGAATATAAATATTATAATTTTAAATTTGAAGAAAAGAAAGCAAGTGATATCTTAAAATCTAATACTGTTTTCTTAGATAAAAAAGATGGAAAATATGGATTTATTAACAAAGAAAAAGTTGTAGTTGTAAATTACATATACGATGATGCAACAGAGCAAAATGAATATGGATATGCAGGAGTAAAAAAGGATGGACTTTGGGGAGTAATAGATCAAAAGGGAAATATAATAGTAGAACCAAAGTATAATTTAGATAATAATGCAATAGTAAACTTCATCGGAAAATGGCATATAAGTGAAGATTTAAATGCCAATTATTATACAGATGATAATTAATAGAATAATACTATATAAATAGGGTTCAAATATATTATATTTGAACCTTATAAAAAATTAAAAGGAAATTAAAATAAAAATAAAAAAGCTTGTAAAAATTAGTGTGTAAATTAAAAAAATATTAATTACTTAATGAGACAAAAGTTTTAGGTTTATACACTTTATAATTGCACAATTATTAAAGAAGAAAATTAAAGAAGGGAGAAAGTATGATTTACTAAATATCATACAAAAAACTAATGCAAATAAGAACTGGGATAGATATAATAGAAGTAAGTAGAATAGAAGAATCTATTAAAAGTTTAGGTGAGAAGTTTTTAAAAAGAGTATTTACAGATTATGAAATTAAGTATTGCAATTCTAAAAACAATATGAAGTATCAACACTTTGCTGCAAGATTTGCTGCAAAAGAAGCAATATTTAAGGCAATATCTGATAGTCTAAAGTCAAAATACGATATAACATGGATAGATATAGAAATTAGGAATGATGAAAACGGAAGACCTACATTTTCTATAGATAAATTAGATAAAATGATAAACATAATAGATAAAGATATAAGTATTTCTCACATTAAAGAATATGCTATAGCTAGTGTTACAATGTTAATAAATTCTTAATGAACATTGGGGACAGGGATAAGTGTTCAATTTTTTAGAGGAGAGATAGATATGAATATAGAATATTTTGATTCACATGCACATTATGATGATTCCAAATTTGATGAAGATAGAGATAGTGTGATAAGTAAGCTATATAATGAAGGGGTAACAAAAATAATTAGCGCAGGATATAGTCTAAATTCATCTAAATATGCGCTTAGTTTGGCTAAGAAATATGATTTTATATATGCAACATGTGGAATATCGCCAAATGATATTCCAGAAAAAGAAGAAGAATTTATGTTACAATTAGAAGAAATTAAAAAAATAAGTTTAGATAGCAAATGTGTTGCTATTGGCGAAATAGGTTTAGATTATTACTGGAATAAAGAAAATAAAGAATATCAAAAAAAAGCATTTATAGAACAAATGAATATGGCAAATGATTTAAATTTACCAATAGTTATACATTCAAGAGATGCAGTATCAGATACACTAGAAATTCTAAAAAAATATAATGTAAATAGAAAAGGTGTTTTTCATTGTTGTATGCTTAATAGAGAATTAATTAAAGAAGCTTTAAAATTAGAATTTTATATTTCATTTGCTGGACCAGTTACTTTTAAGAATTCAAAAAATGCATCCGAAATTATAAAAATGGTTCCAGATGATAGGTTTTTTATAGAAACAGATAGTCCATATTTATCACCAGAACCAAATAGAGGAAAGCGAAATGATTCAAGAAATCTTAAATATATAGCTCAAAAAATTGCGTTTGAGAAAGGAAAAAGTATAGAAGAAATTGCAAAATTAAGTTACGAAAATACTATGAGATTTTTCAATATTACATAAAGAATATGTAATATCCATAGTACAAGCAACATATAATAATAATGTAGGATATATTATGGTATGGAAAAATATAAATATTATGTTAATATGTCTAAATTTGACAGATTATAAAATTAATGTTATAATACAATTGTGTTGCTTAAAAGGAGGGACATATTTCTTATGAAGAAAGATGATAAAGCATCTATATCACTTAAAAAAGTGATAGGTATTAGTTTAATAATTTTATTCCTTTTAGGAATAGGAGTTATGGCAACTAATACAAAATTAAATAATGTTAAAATAATTCTTTCTAATGGATATGAAATGAATGTTTTAACATCAAAAACTAAGATTTCAGAAATATTAGATGAAAATCACATTATTTTATTACCAGATGAAAAGAGTATTCCTGATGGAGAATCAGAACTATCTAGTAATAAAACAATAAGGATTTCTAAAACAGAAGAAAAGGTGCAAGAATTAGCAACAGAAGAGACAAAAGAATTAACAACTGAAGAATTATTACAAAATTATGATTCAATTGTTGAAAAGATAATTACAGAGCAAGTTAGTATACCATATGAAACAATAACAAAAGATGTATCTACAGGTACAGGAACTAAACAAGATAAAGTAGTTCAAAATGGTGAAGATGGTATAAAAGAAATAACTTACAAAGCTAAATACAGAAATGATGAGGAGATTGAAAAAATAGAGATTTCTTCAAGAGTTATTAAAGAGCCTGTTAATAAGATTGTAGAAGTTAGAACAAAACAAGTTACAACAAGAGCACAGACAGGAAGAACAGCTGGGGCAAACCCAGCAAGTACAGCTACAACTTCACTTGCAAAAAAGGTAGAAGGTATAACTCCAAAAGTTAAAACTTTAAATGCATCAGCATATACTGCATCTACATGTGGTAAAGCTCCAGGTTCAGCTGGTTACGGAAGAACAGCATCAGGTGCAATGGCATCACCATGGTATACAGTTGCAGCAGGTAGTGGATATAAATTAGGAACAGTAATTTATATACCATATTTTGCAAATAGACCAAATGGCGGATGGTTTGTAGTACAAGATAGAGGTGGAGCAATATCTAATAATAGGATAGATGTATATATGGGAACATATAATGAATGTATTAGTTTTGGTAGAAGAAATTTAGAATGTTATATTTATGAATTTTAAAAAATGACCCTACTTGGGATGAAGAATTTGGGTCAGTTCTTTTGAAGCAACCCACGGGTATAAACCTTTTGGGTTGCTTTTTATTTATTCAAAGAAATACGACTATAAAATAAGAAAGGAACAATATTTAATATGAATAACCAAAAAGGTATATGGAAAAAGTGGGTTTACTGGTTTAGTTTTGCATTAGCAGTTATTATAATATATAAAACATTAGATAATTTTAAAGAGATTAAAGTATGGATTTCAGGCTTGTTTAATATTAGTATGCCATTTATAATAGGTGTAATAATCTCATATTTATTATATTTACCATCAAGAAAATTTGAAGACTTGTTTAAAAAGATAAAGTTTGTTTCGAAAAAAGCCAGACTATTTAGTGTAATTACTGTATATATTATTGCAATAATAATAATAATGCTGGTCATAAGATTTGTTGTACCAGTATTATCACAAAGTATTATGGATTTGGTAAATAACTTTCAAAATTATTATAATTTAACAATGGAAAAAATAAACAGTTTACCAGATAATTCTATATTTAAAAGTGAATATGCAATGGGAATTGCAGATGAAATAAAAAATATAGATTTAAAGCAATTTGTAAATATAGATACTTTGACTCAATATGCAAAAGGTGCTATAAATATAGCAAATGGAGTATTTGATTTTTTGCTTTCAATAATAGTATCTATATATATATTACTTGAAAGAAATGAGATTGTTAACTTTATAAAAAAGCTGACAAAAGCATTGTTTAAAGATACTACCTATAATAATATAAATAAATATTTCGATAGAACAAATGAAATATTTTTAAAATTTTTGACAAGTCAGTTATTAGATGCAATAGTGGTAGGAATATTAACATCTATTGCAATGAGTATAATGGGAGTAAAATATGCAGTTTTACTAGGATTTTTAATAGGATTATCTAATATGATTCCATATTTTGGTGCTATTGTAGCAGTAGTAATTTCTATTATAATTACATTTTTAACAGGTGGAGTATCTCAAGCTGTTTGGATGGCAGTTATTGTAATAATACTTCAACAAGTTGATGCCAATATTATAAATCCTAAGATTGTTGGGGATTCTCTGAAAATAAGTCCTTTGCTTGTAATATTTGCTGTAACAATTGGAGGAGCATATTTTGGAATATTGGGAATGTTTTTGGCTGTACCTGTTGTAGCCGTAATAAAAATTATAATATTAGACTTTATTGATTTTAAGAATAAGAACAAAATACATATAAGAGAAACTTAAGTAAACATGGAGGAAAACATGAGAAAAAAGAGTAATGAAAATACAGAAGCAAAAGAAGAAAAAAAGGTAAATAGGAAAACAGATATAGATAAAAATAATTGTAGAGAAAATAATAAAAGCAAATCTACTACAATATTACAAATACTATTGTTGTTTTCTATAAGTGTATTTATAGGAATGTTATTATTTGATTTTCATAGTTCAAAGGTTATGGATTCAAGTTTATCACAGGTAGTAAATGAATTAGATAAGAAAATAGAAGAAAATAAAAAAATAATAGAAGTAGAAGAAGTTAATGATAATAAAACTACGAATGAAATTCAAAATGAACCCAAAAAAGTAACAGCTGTAAATAAACCTATAAATTCGAGTATAAAAATAGGAAATTCAACAGTTTTTGGTAAAATAAAAATTGATAAAATAGGAATAGAATATCCAATAATAGAATATGTAAATGATGATTCTTTGTGGAAATCTATTTGTAAGATATCAAATAACTCTGTTAATGGAACAGGAAATTTATGCTTAGCAGGTCATAATATGAGGAATATGACAATGTTTGCAAAAATAAAAAATTTGAATGTTGGAGATACTGTTGAAATAACTAATATATATGGAAATAAGTATATTTATAAAGTATACGAATCGTTTTATGTGGACCCAAGTGAAGTGGAAGTGTTAAAAAATACTTCAGAGTCCATAGTAACTATGATAACTTGTAATAATACATCTAATAAAAGGTTAATTGTAAGAGCAAAATTACAATAGACATTTTATTGTAATATTTCAGAAATAAAATTAAATATAATATATGAAAAGTATGCAGAAACTAGCGAATATTTCACCTAATTAATAGGTAAGATATTTGCTAGTTTTGTTTTGATTAATAATAAGTTACATATATTACAAAAATGTAAAGCAAATGTAAAACAAATGCTCAAATGAGCTTCCCTAAACGAAAATAGATTTTATGATAATTGGTAGTATTGCAAAATGATAACTCGTTTGGTTAAATCTATTATGAAATAATTTAAAAATTAAGGGGAGAAAAATGTATGGATAGTAAAAAAAGTGGAAAGGGATTTATAAAACTTAAAAAGATTTTAAGTAGTAGCTTAATTTTAGTTATGCTTATATCTTTTTGTACTCCATTAATAACAATATCAGAAGCAAAAGATACAGATTCTGAATATTGTAGTTTTGATGTTAATTGGAGTAATGGAACAAAGGATTTAGAAACAAATAGCAATACAAGTGTAACTGCTACATTTCAATTAGATTTAAATACTGTTCAAACAGGATTTGAATATTTAGAAATGAATGTATCAGATATATCAGATAATAATGCTAGATTAAAAACATCAATAGCAATTACAAATCTTAATGATGTTAATGTAGAAGGAGTATCTGGTAATAGATTAATATTTAAAGATAATGTAAATGCAGGTACAAGTTTAACAAGTACAATTAAATTTGTTTTCCCAAGAACAGATGATTTTTCGGATTATGAGAAGTCAATAGCTGTTACTTTAACAGGAGAATATATTGATCCAGAAACAAATGAATATGTACAAATTGATATAGAGAGAGTTTTAAATGTATCTGTAAAACCAACCAATGAAGTATTTTATTATAATGCAAATATAGCTTTAGAAAAGGATTCTGTAAGTTCTGAAGAGAACAAACAAGCAATTTATGGACCAAGTATAGAAGGAAAAACAAAATATTTAGGTTGGAAGGCATCTAGTGTTACAGCTTCATATACTATTGATTTAACAAGTGGGGCATATACACAAAATACTGCATTAGATATTACCATTAATAGAACATCTACTAGAAATGATAATCCAATGGATACTGGACATACAATTGATTTTGGAGGATTAGACAAAGTATTTGGAGATCCACAAGAAATAAAAAATGATAATGGTTCTGTTACATATAGATTTATTAAAGGAGAAAATAGTGAAGAATGTGACTTTAATACATGTTTTTCAATACATAAAAAGTATGTAATAACTGTAAAATATACAATACCAGATACTGAAAATTCGCCAACTCCAGATAGTTTAACAGATTACGCTTATACTACAGCATACTTTAATGCAGAATTAACTGGAACTGGATGGGATGTTGTTAGAAATAAAGATGGACTTACTACTAGTAAAGTAAGCATGAGAAAAAGTATTAAGAGTGAAGAAACTGCACAAACTTTATTTTATTTAACAGGTTATCATTCTTGGGCAAGTATTAAATATTCTACAACAGATAATGCCAGAAGTTTAACAGAAGAGAAATTGGAAGCTTTAGCAAATGGAGAAAGTATTGATTTAGGATTTAAAGTAGCTATTAATTACATAATAGATAGAGATACTGATGAACAAACAGGAAATGTTGTACACAATGGATTAGATATTTCATATTTAGGAGATGACAAAGTAGTTAAAACAATTTCCGTAAGAGATAGTATGATTTTAAAATCAATTTCAGGATACAAGGGAATGACTTTAACAGAAAATGGTAAAAGTCATGAATTATCAGACACATATGTTGTTGATGATGGAAGTAAAATAAGTTCATATTCTGTGAAATTAGAAGATTTTTTACATAAACAATATGTTGGATATAGTGTTATATATAATTTATCTGGTGCTAAGTTAAAAGAATTAGGATTATCAGAAACAGAAATAAAGAACATTACATGGATTGGGCAAAATGCTAATGCATCTGGTAACAAATGGCTTTCAGGTGGAAATGGAGCTTACTATTATACTGTAGATGCAGAAGCTAATAAAAAATCTTATATGGAATTAGATATAGGAAATTCTAATGGAAATACAAATAAATATGGTCAAAAAGAAGAAAATACGATTAGTTTACAAATATATAAAAATACAAATATAATTAAAGATAGCAATGTGACAGTTAAAGTTGTAAATCCAACTATATATGTAAAATTCCCAAATGCATATAAACATAGAGTAAAAGAGATTGCTTTATCTAATAATGTAAACGGAAAAATGTATATTGATTCATATCGTATGGAAAACGGTTACTTAATAATTGATTGTAAGGGAACATATACTAGTACCAATATTTATGAAGTGATGGACATAATAGTAAAAACAGAAAGAGAGTTAATTGATGCAAATCCATCTACAAGTCAAAAAGTACAAGCATGGTTATTTACAGAAAATGAAAATTATATAGATTCAACAAATTGTAATATAAATCCTGATAAGACATCAGCACAATATATAAGTAAAAACTTTACAATTGAGAAATCATCAGGAATATATATTAGAACAGGTATATATAGAAATAAAACAATGAATATTCCAGATGGAAATTCAGAGTCTAGTAAATCAAATCCTATGAAATATAAAAATAATGAAATAGTAACATATCGTACAAAAGTAAATTCGAATGGAGAAACTCTTAGCAACTTAAGTATTAAAAATAGATTACCATTACAGGGAAATAAGAATATAAATGGTAGTGTTGATTTAGGCTCAAATATAAGTTTGACAGACTTAAAAAATATAAAGGTATATGTTAATGAAGTAGTTCAAACTTCAGGATATACTATATTATATAGTCAAAACAATGATGCAAATACAGAAGATGATTTTACAGAACTAACAGATAGTACAGATTTAAGTACAGTAAAAACAATAAAAGTTGTTATGGATAATGATTTTGTGTTATCTGGAAGTAGAGAATTAGTACTAGAATACCAAATGGTAATGCCAACTTTAGAAGAAAATGAAAATAGTTTAGCAGGTTCTATTTCGGCTATATCATATACAAATAGTAAAAATGTTTCAGGAAGCTTAGAGTCAAGTGCTGCATATGTTACAAATGGTAATCCAAATGGAACCATTAATCTAAAGAAAGTATTTGAAGGAACAGAAGAAGGTGCACCAGAAGGAATTTCTTTAAAAGGAATTAAATTTAGATTTATTAATGTAGATACAAATGATATTTTAGTACAAGATAGTCAAAAAGAAGTAGGAATTTTTGAAACAGATGAAAATGGTATTATAAATATACAAGATGTACCAGAAGGAACATATAAAGTAGTTGAAGAATCTAAATTTAATGATTATAGAGGAATTGATTATACAGAAGTAACAATAGAAAATGGTAAAGCATATCCAGAGACAATAGAAGCAAAAAATAGATTAAAATTAGGGACATTAAAAGTACATAAATTATGGGCTGATGCAAATGAAAATCAAGGAAATGTAACTTTGAAAGTCGAAAGAACAGATGATTTAAGTTTTTCAGCTACAGCTATTGCAGATAAAGAAACAGGAACTGCAGTATTTGAAGGATTGCCATATGGAGAATATAAAATTACAGAAGTTAGTGGTATTTATGGATGGCATGGAAAAGAAGTATTAGTTACTTTAAATAAAGAAATAGTAGAAAAAGACTATGAAAATTATATAACAAAAGGAACAATGCAAATTGTAAAAACTGTACCAGGAAAAGAGACAGTAGAAGGGTTAACATTTAGATTATCTGGTGTAGGAGATATAAGTTATATAAATAAAGATGGAGTAGAAGTAAAAAATATAATTAATAAAGATATTGTAATTGGGCAGGATAATGGAGATATAACTACAGATATTTCAGAAGATAAAAAACAAGTAACAATTACAATTCCAAATTTGCCAGTAGGTTCTTATAAAATAGAAGAAGTTAATATGCCAGTAGTTAATACTGAAACTGGAGTAGTAACTAAGTATGTTAATTTAAGTAAAAGAGTAACAATAAAAGATGAAGAAGGAAAAGTTACAAATGTTACATTAAAAAATAAATATAAAACAGGAAACTTAAATATTAATGTTACAGCAACAGAGGGAACTGAACTTGAACAGTTTAAAATTAAAGTTACTGGTATAAGCTATTATGGAACTAGAGTTGCAGAAGAAATAAATGTACCAAGTAATGGTCAGATTACAATTAATGGATTAGAAATTGGAAAATATAAAATAGAAGAAGTTGATACGAAAGAATTAAATGGAAAAATATTAACTACCTCACCAGATGGATATGAAGTAACATATAATCCAGAAGATGTAAATACAAATGGTATACAAATAGAATATGGAAAAACAGCTCAAGCTACAATACATAATGAATATGTGGGAAAAGGTATTGTTAAAATTGTAAAGACTTTAGAAGAGGAAGAAGATGTAAGTAAAGCAAAAGGAATTCAGTTTAAAATAAAAGGAAAAGACGCTATTCGGAAAAGATGTAGATGAAACCATAACAATTGGAGAAGATGGAATAGGTATATCTAATGAAATTCCAGTAGGAACATATCTTTTATCTGAAATAGAAGAAACAGTTCCTATGAAATATGCAGTATGTGAAGAACAAGAAGTAACAATAAAAACAGAAAATACCAGTGAAAGTCCATTAGTATTAAACATAGAAAACAAACTAGCAACTCGGAAATATAATAATGGAAACAGAACTTGCAAAAGGTGGGTATCCATCTAGACCAGTTACATATAGTGTAACTAAAGTAAATGATAGTCTGCAAGCAATAGATACACCAGTAGATGTAATAGGTGATAAAAGATCACATGCACAATTAAATGATGTAAAAGCAGGAAAATATATAGTTGAACAAAAAATAATACCAGATGGATACATTAAAGATACACGTCAAGTAGTAAATATTACTAGAGAAGAATCTGGATATGCATTATTTATAATAGATAAAGAAGAAATAGAAGAATTTGAAAAAACAAAAGTTACAATAAATAAACAAATTGTAAATGAATATGGAGATATAGCAACAGAAGAAGACTTTAAAGATGCCAAAATAGATTCTAAAGATAAATATAGTTTTGAAGTTAAAATTCAAAATGTAGATACAAAAGAAATATATTATTCATTTATAGATGATAAAAATGCAGATACAATAGTTGGACTTCCATATGGAACATATGAAATAGAAGAAGTATATAAACCAAAATTCAAAATGTTAGAAATGACAGGTGAACGTTTAGTTAAAAACGAAGAAACAGGAAAATTAACATTTACATTATCTGAAGATAATGAAGAAATACAAAATAATATAATTATAAATGTAAAAAATCAAATAGATAAAGAATTTGGTTTTGGAGGACAAGACTATAAAGATAACTTAAGTAAATTATTAGTAGAAGATGTAGAAGAACTTGTTATAACAAAAGCAAAGATTTATGTAAGAGATGATGAAAATAATAAAGTTTCAGATGCAACATTTAAATTATATGATCAAAATGGAAATATAGTAAAGCTTGCAGGAAATGATGGTATATATTTCTCATCAGATGAGGGACAAGAAATAATCTCACCAGTAGATGGAAATATAATATTAAGAGCTCTTCCTATAGGAGAATATAAATTAGTAAATGCAAGTGTAAGTGAAAGCTTCTTAAAATCAAGTGATAGAACTGTAACTATATATGAAAATGCAGTAGGAGTAACAAGAATAGAACTTTTAAGAAATATACCAAGAGGAAGTATACGTTTAAGTACAGTATATACAGATGATTCAGGAAAAGAACATTATGCATCACGTTCAAAATATAAAATTTTAAATCCTAAAACTTCAGAAGTATTAACATTTATAAGAAAAGCAGATGGTACATATGAAAGAAGTAATTTACCAAATGCAAAAGAAACAATAAGTCTTAAAGCTGGATATACAGATGTAAATGGAATAGAAGCTGGAATACCATATCTAGTTGGATTAGTAGATGTTACTGAAAGTTATGGAATTATATCAGAACAATCAGGAATTGAAAATGTACAATTAGAAGATGGGGAATCTAAAGAGGTAAAAATAAGTGTAAAAGATAGAACAGGTGGATTTGTAAAAATAATAACACCTGGAGGAGGAAGATTAACAGTAGCTTTAGATAGTGATGGCAAAATTTGGATGTATGATAATAATTATTATAGAACATATGGTATAAAAGATACTTATCAATTACAATGTATAAATGATATAGAACAATATAGTAATATAAAAAATATTAAATTTAAAGACATAATCGTTGGAGACGAATTTAGTAGTAGGTTTATTGGAATAGATACAGAAGGAAAAGTATGGACATGGGGACAAAGTGGTTTATTAGGAGATGGAACAACTTCTACTAGAATGAATCCAGTTTGTATTAGCAATATAGAAGGAAATCCTCTTTGTGATAATAATGTTAAAATTAAGAAAGTAGCATTAGGAGATTATGCTGGAACAAGTGCCTGGGCTTTAGATGAACAAGGAAAAATTTGGTTCTGGGGAAGAAACACATGGTTTAATGATAATTCTGACTTATGGTTAAAAGATACAAATATACCAGTATGCATAAGTGATACAATAGCTGAACTAAAGGATGTTATAATTACAGATGTTTTTCGGTGGTTATTATAAAGTTATTGCAATTGATAATGGAGGAAAAGTATGGACATGGGGAAGAAATTATCAGGGTACATGTGGAGTACCAGATACAAGCAAAGGCTATCTTAGACCAACATGCATTAGTAATCTAGAAGAAAGCAATATAAAAAATATAAAAATAAAAAAAGCGACAACAGGATACGAAATAAGTTTATTAATAGATACAGAAAATAGATTATGGGCATTTGGTTCATCAGCATATGGAAAAATTGGAAATGGTATCGAAACTAGTGAATACTATTGGAATCCTATTTGTTTAAATGATAATAATGAAAATAATCCACTAAATGGAGTTGGTATAATAGATGTAGCATGTCAATATGAAACTATTGCAGCAATAGATGAAAATGGAAGACTATGGACTTGGGGACGTGAAGATGATTATGGACAATTAGGAACAGGCGAAAGATATAGTTATGATGGCAGTGGTGACTATAGTAAGAATTACGCAATATATCCAATTTGTATAACAGATTTAGAAAATAATGAATTAGATACAGTAAAACTTGTTTCCACATCAGCTCCATATGCGAATAATGCAGGAGCTATAGATAGTGAAGGAAATATTTGGATGTGGGGTGATGAGTCATTAGCATTAGGATATAGAGGTTCAAGCGGTGTAGTAGTACCTCCTACCAAAATAATGCTTTCAAAACCTGCACATTGGGGAACACCAAACTTTAAGAAAATAGATGCAGGATATAGCGTAAGTGCTGGAATAGATGAAAATGGAAAGGTTTGGACATGGGGAAATGGAATGAGTAATGGATCAAGTCTAGGTACAGGATATAATGAGTCTTATAATTATACTCAAGATATACCAGTAATGGTAGGCGGATATAATAACAAAATAAGTAAAGAAACAATAGTAGATGTATCTGTAGGATATATGCATACTCTTGCTATAGATGATAAAGGAAAGTTGTGGTTCTGGGGAGACAATTATGCTGGAGTATCTGGAATTTCAGATAAAAAATTAGCTCAGTATGCTTATGGAGATCCAATATGTATAACTAATTTGAATTATGAAGGAAATATAGTATATGGCAAAAAGATAATCAAAATAGAGGCTGGTTATGAAATGAGTGCAATAATAGACAGCGAAGGAAAACTGTATACATGTGGAAAGAGTGACTATGGTGCACTTGCAGATGGAACTTATTATAATCGTAACGGCTATATATGTATAAATGATATATATCCTGAACTTCAAAATAAAAAAATAGTAGATGTTTCTATTAGCAATACATATGGAGCATTTCATTTAATAGTATTAGATGAAGATGGAAATGTATGGACTTGTGGAACAAATCATCAAGGACAGTTAGGATATGTTAGTGTTACTGAAAACAATCCAAATCTAGTATGTATTAGTAAAATGTCAGATAATTTATTAAATGGTAAAAAAATAATAAGTGTATCAGCAGGTAATAATCATTCTGTAGCATTAGATGAAGATGGAAAGGTATACGTTTGGGGAGGAAATAACTCAGGACAATTAGGAAATGGCACAACAGATACAGCTTATAAGATAATTTGTTTAACAGATTATAAAAATAGTAAATTATATGGAAAAAGAATAAAAGAAATAAAAGCTGGAACTTATATTACTTTAGTAGTAGATAGTGAAGGAAAGGTATATACTTGTGGTTCTAATAATTCTTTCCAATTAGGTCAAGGTGAAACAAATAGTAGTTATACCTCTTTAGAAATGAAGTGTATAAATAATTCTACAGATTTTATACCAGAGAGTATATCTATTAGCTCACAATATTTTGCTATAGCAGTAGATATTAAAGGAAATGTATGGGCATGGGGAAATAACCAGTATTTTCAAAATGGACTACAAACACAAAGTTCATTCCCTATTAAATGGGTAGGAGAATCTTATGTGTATGATTCTGAGATAGAATCTTTTGATGAATTACCAATACAAATGTCAAATGTACAAAATATATTAACAGTTAATGATCCTATAGAAGAAGCTTGTATTTATCCAGAAAATATAAAAGATAAACGTCTAACTGGAAAATCAACTATAGCTTTAGATGAAGATGGAAAATTATGGACTTGGGGAGAGAACAATAGTTATGGAATATTAGGAGATGGAACAACTTCTAGCAGAAATGCACCAAAATGTATTAATGACGGCTTTGGTGGTGTAGATATTAGTGAAATAATGTATGTAGATTCATATCTTGTAATTGTAAAAGATATACAAGGAAATTTATGGAGCTGGGGAGATAATAGTGTAGGTAAGACAGGAATGCCATATACAGGATCTGACACGAAATATTTAACTCCACAATGCATTAGCAAAGGAACAGGTATAGATGGTAAGAATATAGTAAATGTTAATGTATTTAACGAACTAGTAGTAGCATTAGATGATTCTGGAAAAGTTTATACATGGGGTCAAGGTGCTAAATTAGGAATAGAATATACAGGTAATGCAAATGCAGTTCATAGTGTACCAATCTGTATTAGCACTAATACAGATATGGAAAATGTAAAAATCGAGAAGATATTGGAAGCTGGCTATATGATGTATGCTCTAGATGAGACAGGCAATGCACATATTTGGGGATATAATACTTATTATTATAATTGGATGACAGGAAGTAAATCAACACCAATAAAATTTGGAAAAGGAACTAGATTTGAAAATATATTGATTAGTGATGTACAATATTTTAATGACAGTTATTATTTAACTACCAAAGAAGGAGAGTTATATGTATGGGGACGAAATCCTTCAGGAATATGTGGAACAGGAACAACAACTAGTGTAAATACACCTACATGTTTATCTAGTAAAAGTAGATTTACAGTAAAAGAAGTATTATCAACAGGAAATATTAATATGATACTTGATACAAATGGAAATATATGGACATGGGGATATTCTAATAATTATGGACAACTAGGAACAGGAACAACAAATACTGTATTAACACCAACGAATATATCTAAAGATAAATTTACAGTAAAAGAAATAATATTAACAGGAAATACTAATATAGTACTTGACACAAATGGATGTTTATGGACATGGGGATTAAATACATCTGGACAATGTGGAACAGGAACAACAACAAATGTATTAACTCCAACAAGTATTACAAACGAAGTTCAATTTGAAAATAAAATAGATAAAGTGATACCATATACACAAGCTATACTAAAAGATGTAGAAGGAAAAACTTGGGTATTTAGTAAGGCATCAACTTCAGGAAGTGTGTATTCTCTAAAATGTTTATCAGATGAAATGATGTTTAGTGAATTATTATATTCATCAAATAATAGTTGTATTGCAAAAGACATGGATGGAAGACTTTGGTCATGGAATCCTATGAGTGGTACACCTAAAGCAAGATGTCTTAGTGATGGAACAGATTTACAAGGAAAAGACATCAAAGAAATTATTTACTTAAGTGGTACATATTTTGCAAAAGATTCAGATGGCAAAGTATATTCATGGGGTATAAATACCTATGGACAATGTGGAACAGGAGATACAAGGACTAATGCTTCTCCAAAATGTATTAATACAGGAGAATTAGAAAATGTAAGATTTACAGAGATTTCTTGTTGTTCAATTAGTACTACTAGTATACAAGCAAAAGATTCAAATGGTAAAGTTTGGAAATGGGGCGGAAATCTAAATTCAGTATTAGGACTTGGAGTAACAGGTATTATACGAAGCCCGATATGTGCTACAGATTATTATAAAGAAATAGGATTTAATCCAGATGAATCAAGAGTTTTAAGTATTTCAAGTATGTTTGTTGCTATAGATAAAGATGGAAAAGTATGGACATGGGGATCTAATACATCTTTTAGTGGAACAGGAATTGTAGAAGGCTTTAATCCAACTCCAGTATGTTTAAGCAACAATAATGAAGAATTAAACTTGAAAAATGGTAATGTAAAATTCTCAAATGGTTTAGTATATGCAATAACAGAAGATGGAACAGCTTGGGTATGGGGAGGAAGTGTACTTACTCCTACAAAACTAAATGACTATAAAGAATTTAGTGGAAAAGTAATAAAAGAAATAGGATATGTATTAAAGGATGGTAGTAGATACATATATGCATTAACAACAGATAGACAAATTTATTCTGTAAGTTTAGACGAAGGAATAGTTATACAACATATAGAAAACACAAATGAAATATTACAAACATATTCAGGCGCTGGTAGTAGGCAATTTAGTCTAGTTAAAGATGCTGAATATACGAAATAGGAAATTAAATATAGAAAAGATAGGTGAATTTACCTATCTTTCTTCTTTCTCTATCTCTTATATTCTTTTGTCTTATTTTTCTAAATTTACCTAATCTTTTTTTCATAATTTATAAAAAAACATTGCTTAAAAGACATGCTTAATATATAATAAAATTGTACAAAAGTATAAAAAGGAAGGGGAATACTATGAAGAAAAAAAAGATAGGAGTAATAGTTCTTGTAATTGTAATAGTTGTTGGTATAGTTCTTGCTACAGTTTCTATAAATAGATTAATACAAAACATAGTAAAATCAGGAACTGTTCAAGTAGAAGAAATAAATTTACAATTAAAAGATTTAGAAGGAAATGCAACTAAAGAAATAGCTGATTGGGAGCCAGGAGATATAGATTTAGTAACATGGAAAGTAAAAAATATTGGTACAGCAGCAGTTTATACAAGAAATAAATTACAAATTTATTGGAACGAAGAAATATCTAGTAACAATCAAGTAATTTATCTTTATCCTGCTAATATGAGTAAACAAGAAATAATTGAGGATTTTAAGAAAGGTGAAGATTCTAAATATAAATTAGATGTAACTTCAGGAGAAATTACAATAGACGATAGTACTGTGAAAAAAGGAATTGAATATCAATTTTTAGGAGACGTTTTAGATGGAACTAAAATGATAGGAAAATCTAAAGAAGTAAATTATAATTCAGAGAGTTTTGTAAATACAACAGATGATAAAAGTGAAACAGAAGATGAAATTGCATTTAATATATTACTTAGTCCTAATACTTCATATTTATATGAAGGAAAGACACTAACAATTAAAGTTGTAACAGAAGCAATGCAATTTACAGAAGAAGGAAAACAAGAATGGCAAATTGTAGATACACAAACGATTAATTAAGATAGTATAAAGTAATTTATAAAAATAAATTATAATGATGCTATTAAAAAATGGAGGGTTAACATATGAAGAGAAATAAAAAAATCATTATTGGAAGCAGTATTGCTTTAGTATTAATAATACTTATATCTACAATAGTTCTTGCCTTATTTACATCAAGACAAGAAGAAACTGCAAAAATAAATATTGGTAACTTAGATGTTATTTTGGAAGAAGATTGGCCAGAAGATGTTCCAGAAATAGGAATTGAAAGAAATTCTAAAACTGTAAGAGGTAAATCTGTAGCAGAGAAAAAGGCATATGTAAGAATGAGATTTATTCCAGTAATAGAATACTATTATGAAGCAGAAGAAGATGGAAAACAAATAGCAGAATGGAGAACAGCGCCAATTTCACAAAATTATATAAAGCTAACAATAGATGGAAAAGACAACTGGGTAAAACAAGGTGAATACTATTATTATAAAAAAATATTAAATTCAAAAAAATCTACAGATGATGTAGACTTAACATGGGAAATAGTAGAAATACCAGGTACAATAAAGGATTATAAAATTAGAACAGAT
Organism: uncultured bacterium; assembly: GCA_905215935.1. Lineage (GTDB taxonomy): Bacteria > Bacillota > Clostridia > TANB77 > CAG-508 > CAG-492. The sequence goes on along the minus strand of CAJMRY010000009.1, from coordinate 11,759 downwards.
GTAAGAGTTTTGCTTGAATATTCACAAGTTTCTAATGAAGTGTGGAAAACTATATTCCAAATTGACGATTTACCAGAAGGTGTAGAAAGATAAGACATAAATCGAAATAAAAAATAAAGATAACAAAGTAAATAAAGGAGGGTATTATGAGAAAAAGTAAAATAATTATTTCTATAATACTGATAATTACTATATTGGGAGTATATGTAGAATCTCTTGCTGCAAGTTTTAGTTTAAATGTATTATTTGATGGTAAAAATATAAGTATGGAATCTGAAACACCAGAGATGAGTTGGGATTTAGATAATTTCTTACCAGGAAATTCTGATACTTCATCAATTACAATACGAAATGGAGGAAAAAAGACAGCTACAGTAGAAACTACAATTAGTATAGAAGAAGATACAGAAGAAGATAATAGATTACTTGAAATGATAGATTTAAAGATTACAAATAAAGCGGGTGAGACTGTATTTACAGGTAAATATACAGAATTAAAAACTATAGAAAAAAGTTTAAAATCAGGAGAAAGTGAAACTTATACAGCAGTAACTTCATTAAATGTAAATGCAGGTAATGAATATCAAAATAAGCAATATAAATTAAAATTTAATTTTAAAGCTATTGGTGAAATACCATATGGTACATTAACAGTTAAATATGTGGATGAAAACGGAGATGACTTGGAACCTCCAACAGTTGAAACAAAAAAAATAACATCAGAAAAATATAATTTACCAGAAACAGGTAAAGATTTTGCTGGATATCATTTTGACCGAGTAGAAGGAAATATTACAGGAGAATATAAAGAAGAGGGAACAACCGTTACATATCATTATAATAAAATAAAATATGGAAAATTAATAGTAAAGTATGTAGATGAAAATGGTAATATGATTCCTTCAGAAAATGAAGAAATTACAACAAAAGAAGTTGGAACAGAATATACTTTAAATTCTACAGGGAAAAATATTGAGGGATATAGATTCGAAAAAGTAGAAGGAGAAACAACAGGTAATTATACTGAAGAAGATACAATAGTTACATATCACTACAAAAAAATAAAATATGGAAAATTAACAGAAAGACATATAGATGAAGAAGGAAAAATTTTAGAACAAAATCAAGAAATAAAAGAAGTTGAGACACCATACAGCTTACCATCTACAGGAAAACAATTTGATAATTATAAATTTGACAGAGTAGAAGGTAATATAATAGGTAAATATACAGAAGGAGAAACAGTAGTAACATATTATTATAATAAAATAAAATATGGAAAATTAATAGTAAAATATGTAGATAAAGCAGGAAATGTATTAGAACAAAACCAAGAAACAAAAGAAACAGGAACACCATATTCACTAGAATCTGTTGGAAAAGATATACCAGGATACACATTTGAAAAAGTAGAAGGAAATTTAAGAGGAGAATATAAGTTAGAAGACACTATAGTAACATATATTTACAATAAGATTCCAGAAATAAAAACAGGAAGATTAATTATAAGATATGTAGACCAAGATAGAAAAGTTCTTGAAGAAGAAATACAAACAAAACAAGTAGGAACTCCTTATAAATTAAACCCAATGGGAAAAGAAATAGCAGGATATGACTTTGTAACAATTGAAGGAGAATACATTGGTGAATATAAAGAAAATGATACAATAGTAATTTATAAATACAAGAAGAGAGAAAATGGAAAAGTAATAATAAGATATGTAGACGAAAACGAAACAACTTTAGAAGAAGTAATTACAACAGGTATAGTTGACCATCCATATGGCTTTTCAGAAGAAGAGATAAAAAAAGATATACCAGGATATGACTTTAAGAAAATAGAAGGAAGTCTAACAGGGGAATACAGAAAAGAAGATACAATAATATACTGTAGATATGAAAAAATTAAATATGGAAAAGTAATTGTAAGATATGTAGATGAAAATGAAACAATTTTAGAAGAAATAGTAACAACAGAAAAAATTAGAAAGCCATATAATTATACAGAAGAGCAAATAAAAAAAGATATACCAGAATACGAATTTAAAGAAATAGATGGAGAATTAACAGGAGAATATAAGGAAGAAGATACTATAATATTTTGTCGATATGAAAGAATAAAATATGGAAGACTAATTGTTGTATGTATAGATGAAAATAATAATATAATTAAGAGAACTGTCACAACAGAAAGAGTTGGAACAGATTATAATTTAGGTAAAGTAGGAGAAGAAATAGAAGGATATACTTTCCTAGGAATAGAAGGAGAACCAATAGGAAAATACAAAGAAGAAGATATTATAGTAACATATAAATATCAAAAAAATAAACCACAAGGCCCATCTACAGAAGAAGTAACACTTCCAAAAACAGGACAGTTTATATACATTTATATAATACTTGGTGTGGTTATAGTTGGATTGTTTTTATTATTGTTATTAGCAAAGAAAAGAAAAAAAGATGATAAAATAGAAGATAAAAAGGAATAATGTATTAATATAAAAAGATGTGAACAAAATTAATTGTTCACATCTTTTTTGGAGAACTTAGCAACAAAAGGCGATGGGTAAACCGTTTTCCTGTTTAAAACAGTATTCTACATCTGTTTTGTTAGGTGGATTCATTCTAATAAGTCCAATATAGTCTACAGCCATGCCCATATGTATTTTACCATCTTCACATTTTACTTCAACTACACAAGTTTTATCTGCAGAACTATAATAATATCGTGTAATTGTTCCACAAAATGGTACTTTTGTAGCGTCTTTAAAGAAGTTGGTTATGTGTTTTCTTACAGCCATAGTAGTGTCCTTTCTCCTTACAAGACCTGAATGCAGTGTCTTGCCTGTCATTTACGATAGCTTCTAGCATTCAGAACAAAATGAATTGTTATAGAAGCCAATCCCTATAATAAATGTTGTGTATAGAATTTCTTTATAGTTATAATAACCAATAAAAATAGTTTAAAAAAATTCGCAACAACCAATAATAGTTTGGATAACTATATTGTAGCATTTTTATGTGAAATATGCAAATTAAATAGATGAAAAAGAGAATGCTATAGGAGAGACAAGGTAAGAGACAAAAGCTCTGTCCCTTTGTTTCATCTTTTTCTATTTCACTTGTCTTTTTTCTGTTTTACATATTTGTAATATAAATGTAATAAAACAACAAGAAATAATTATATAAAATTAATATACATTACAATGTTACAAAATGATAATTAAAATGTAAAAAAACATCTAAAAATAACTATCCGTAAATAGTTAAGAGTTTTACCAAAATATGTGGGATTGAAAAAATTATCACTTCTTCTATAATTATAAATGAAATAATATATAAATTTATACAATAGTGGAGGTAAAGTGATGAAAGGGAAAATAGCCAAGATATTTGCAAAGTTTATAATGGTGATGTTAATGATAGCATCAATGTTATCATCTAGTATAATACCAATTATAAGTTATGCGGTAGAAAATTTGGAACAAGATAAAGTGACAGAAAGTGAATATATTGGATTTAATTTAAACTGGAAAGATGCTAGTAACGAAATTTCTGTGCAAGATGGAAATGTCACAGTAGCTGAGTTTGAATTATCATTCAATACTATTAGTAAATTCCAAAATTTTAGAATAGAAGTAGAGAAATCAGATTTATTAAAGCTAGAGTTTAAAAATAGTGGAGAATATTTTGGAGAATCAAGTAATGCAAATCAAATTCAATATTTAAAAGATATTCCAGGAGGGACCAAGATATCTGGGAATATAAACTTAACATTTGCAAAAGCAATAGATTTTCAAGACTACACACAAGATGTTAAAGTAAAATTAATTGGAACATATGAATTAGATGGAGAAGAAGTAGAAGTAGAAATTACAAGAAATATAAGTGCCACAGTTAGTTCAAAAGCAGTTGTAAACCCACATAATCTTGAGATTTCTTACGAATTAACTAACAATAGAACAGAAACTTCATCTAATACAAGCCAGTTATATATTGTAAACAAAATAATAGAAAACTATGAATTAAATGTAGATTGTAAAAACTCTGAATATACAAACATAGAATTAGACTTTTACAGAACATCTAATAATAAAACATACTACCCAGATGAAGTTACATTTCAAAATATAGAAGACTTTAAATTAAGTACTGTAGAAACAAATGGCAAAATAAGTAAGAGAATATTAGAAAAAGGAGAATCACATAACGAATATGTACAAGATTCAGAGTTTAATATAAATAAAACTATTAAAATACATGTAGAATATAATATAGAAGATGCAAGAACAGATTTAATAACAAGTACAAGAGCAAATGCAAGAGTTAAATCTGAAGGGTATACATTTACAACAGATAAGACAGGAACAAGTAATGAAAAAACACAACTTTATAAAGATAAATCAGTTGCAGAGGATTATGGACTACATCGTGAAACAACAGGAAAAGACGCATGGGGAACTTGTTATATGGGTACAGGAGGAAATGGATATGCATATAATCAAGATAATTTAAATGAATTTATAAAAAATGATACTATGGAATTAAGTTTTAGTACATCATTTCACTATGTTGATGGAATAGAGAATGCAGGAGATACTACAGTAACGCAGTATCGAGGGCAAATTGCGTATTTTAATGAAGATACATATGGAAATATAACTAAAACTTTAAACAATGAAGAAATGTATGTTAAAAAAATAAAATGTTATGGAATAGGACCTAATGGTTGTATAAGATTTTACGATAGTGCCACAAAGCAATTATTTTTTACTGCTACACCAGATAATAAAGAATATGTAGCAGATGAGTCTACTAAAATAGGTGAATACTATGCAGTAGCTAGTGATGCAATAGTAAACTATTATCAAGGTTGGACAACTACATACGAAATGTGTGCTAGTAAATTAAAGCAAAATGGTTTAACAGAAAAGCAGATATTAAATATTAGAGAAATATATAAAGGACATAATGTAGCTGGCTATCATATGTATAGAGATAATCAAGGTGCATCATATTTTATAACTGGATACGAAAAACAAGACTTATCACATTTTAATACAGAAAATAACAACATAAATGCAAACGTATCAGAAACATCAAGTGAGGTTGAAGATAAATTAACATTATATATGAATGTAAGAGGAATGGATGGAGGAACTTATAGAAATGTAACTGTAAAAAATACTAATCCAACATTTTATATAAGTTTACCAAACGAATTCGATTTTAAAATATCAAATATACAATTAAAAAATGCAAAAGATATGATGTATGTAGATAATTGGAAAATAAAAAAAGTAAATGGAAATAATATATTACAGGTAATGTGTAAAGGAACAAGTAATTCTAGCAAGAATGCAGATGTTTCTTTAGAAATAAACTATGTAAGAACACTTAAACAAAATATAACAACAACTAGTGGAACAGTAGAAGTATATATGAAAACAGATGAAGACAAATATTACTCTTCTAGAGCAGATTCATTCGACTATGACGAAGATGGAGAAATATCTGATAAATTAGCATATTCTAGCTTCGACTATTCAATAGAATACAATAAGCAAATACAATTATCAAATTATGTATATAATGCATTAGGGGAAGAAAGAAAAGATGAAGATATAGTTTTACAAAAAGGAAATACAGTAAAATATAAAACAGTATTAAGTAATCAGTCAGAAGACATAAAAGATATAAACATAATAAGCAGACTACCATTTGAAGGAAACAAAACAATAATAGGAAATAGAGATTTAGGAACAAATACTACACTTTCTAATGTGAAAAAAATAAAAATATACACCCAAAGTCAAGGCGGAAGTGAAATAGAATTACCACAAGATAACTATGAAATAAAATATAGTGCAGAAGCAGAGGCAAACTTTGATACAGAATATACAGAAAATATAGAAAATGCAAAAACGTTACAAATAAAATTTAAAGACACATATGTACTAAATGTAAACAACAACTTAATAGTAGAATACGAATGTGACATACCAGAAGATGTAGAAGAAGGAAAAACAGCAATGCAAACATCAGCAGTAAAATATAGAAACACTTCTAATGCAGAAAAAGATCCAATAGAACCTGCAAAATCAAGAGTTATAGTGGGTGATAATAGTGGAACAGTAGAAATTATAAAATCATTCCAAGGAGAAAGAAATACAGAAAACTTAGAAAACATAGAATTTAAAATAGTAAAAATAGATGACCAATCTAAATCTTACACAGGAAAAACAGACGCAAACGGACATGTTATATTTAAAAACATTCCAGTAGGAGAATGGGAGATAACAGAAACAAGTCAAAACGAAAACTATAAACCAGAATCATCAAAATATATAAAAATAAGCAACAAAGAACAATATACAGAAGAACAGGGAAAAGCAATAAACATAGAAAACAAAGTGAAGATGTCAAAGCTAGAAATAATAAAACAATGGGAAGACACAAACGACATACAAGAAGAAACAATAAAATTCGAAATAACAGGAACAGCAGTTAATGGAGAAAGCAAAACAATTACAGATGTAACAACATATACAAAAAAAGATGAAAATGGTGACAATATATCAATAGCAGAATGTTATGTACCATATGGAAATTATACAATAAAAGAAACAAGTGGAAAATATGGATGGTACGCAGAAGATGTAAATGTAGAAGCAAAAGCAGAAATAGTAAAAGTAAATATGGTAAACAAAATAACAAAAGGAATATTACAAATAGAAAAAACAGTACCAGAAGGAGAAACAGCAGAAGGACTAACATTTAGAATAACAGGAATAGGAGATGTATCATACACAAATAAAGAAGGAAAAGAAATAATATTAAAAATAGACAAAACAGTATCTACACAAGAAACAAATGAACAAGTGCAAATTTCAGAAGACAAAAGAAAAGCAACAATAAATGTACCAGATATGCCAGTAGGAACATACAAAATAGAAGAAATAAACATACCAAAAATAAATACAGAAAGCGGAGAAACAACAAAATATATAAATGTAAGTAAACACGTAACAATACCAGATAAAAATGGAGAAACAACAATATCGCAAATAGAAAACAAATACAAAACAGGAAACATAAAAATACAAGTAACAGTAGATGAAGGAATAGACATAGAAAACTTTAAAGTAAAAGTTAGTGGAACAAGCTATCATGGAAAATACTACGAAGAAATATTTAATGTACCAACATCAGGAATAATAACAGTAAAAGGACTAGAAATAGGAAAATACAAAGTAGAAGAAGTAGATACAAAAGAGAAAGATGGAAAAATATATACAACTAGTCCAGATGGATTCGAAGTAACATATAACCCGGAAAATGCAAACACAGGAAGCGAAGTGCAATACAGAAAGACAACAAAAGTAGAAATACACAATAAATATGTAGGAAAAGGAAGAGTAAAAATAAGAAAAACACTAGAAGCAGAAGAAGACAAATCAAAAGCATCTGGAATACAATTTAAAATAGTAGGAAAAGACCTAGCAGGAAAAGATGTAAACGAAACAATAACAATAGGAGAAGATGGAACAGGACTATCTAACGAAATACCAGTAGGAACATATCTATTATCAGAAATAGAAGAAACAGTACCAGAAATATATGAAATAGCAGAAGATCAAGAAATAACAATAACAACAGAAAATACTCAAGAAAAACCTTTAGAACTACAAATAGAAAATAAATTAATAAACAGTAAAAAAATAATAATGGAAACAGAACTAGAAGAAGGAGGAGTACCAGAAACACCAGTAAATTACACAGTAACAAAAGTAGATAACAATTTAAACAAATTAGAAGAACCAATAGAAGTACAAGGAGATAAAAAATCACATGCCGAATTAGATGGTTTAAAAGGTGGAAGATATATAGTAGAACAAAAAGATATACCAGAAGGATACATAAAAGACACACGTCAGGTATTAGATGTAACAAGATATGGAACAGGATACGCATTATTTATATTACAAAAAGAACAAAACATAACAGAAACAGAAACAACAAAAGTAATAATAGAAAAAGAAATACAAAACGAAGAAGGAAACATAGCGACACAGGAAGATTATGAAAAAGCAAAAATAAACCTTAAAGACAAATACAGTTTCGAAGTAAAACTACAAAATCTAGATACAAAAGAAACCTTCTACACATTCATAGACGAAAAGAATAAAGACACAATAGAAGGATTACCACACGGAACATACGAAATAGAAGAGATATACAAACCAAAATTCAAAATGCTAAAAATAGAAGGAGAACAAATACAGAAAAACGAAGAAACCGGAAAATACACATTCACACTACAAGAAAATCAAAAAACAATAAACATAAAAATAAAAAATCAAATAAATACAGACTTCGGTTTCGGAGGACAAGACACAAAAGACAACCTAAGTAAAGTATTACAAGAAAAAATAGAAGAAGTAGTTATAACAAAAGCAAGAATATATGTAAGAGATGACGAAGGAAATAAAATATCAGAAGCAACATTTAAAATATACGATACACAAGGAAATTTAATGAAATTTGCTGGAGGAAACGGAACATTCATACCTTCAGAAGAAGGAAATGAAATAATAAAACCATATAATGGAAATATAACAATAAAAGGACTACCAGTAGGAAACTACAAACTAATAAATGAAACAATAGATGATAAATACCTAAAAGCGACAGATAAAACAATAGCAATCTACAAAGACGCAGTAGGAATAACAAGAATAGAATTGCTAAGAAATATTCCAAGAGGAAACTTACGTCTAAGCACAACATATCAAACAGCATCAGGAGAACAAAAATACGCACCACGCTCAAAATACAAAATACTAAACCCAGAAACAGAAGAAATACTAACATTTACAAAAAAAGCAGACGGAACATATCAAAGAAGTAGCCTACCAAACGCAACCGAAGATATAAGCCTAAGAGCAGGATATGTAGATGTAACAGGAATAGAAGCAGGAATTGATTATCAAGTAGGAATAGTAGATTTAACAGAGAAGTATGGAGTAATAAAGGAAGAGCCAGAAACAGTAGGAATAGAAGACGGTGTGCAGAAGGAAGTTAATGTTAGTGTACAAGAAAGAGAGGTTAAATTTCAAAAAGTAACAGCATTTGGAAATTATGGATTTATAGCTTTAGATACAGAAGGAAAAATATGGAAAAATAACCTAGCAACAGATAATGGCGGTTCTCGTAGTATTATATATGATGAGTTTACTTGTGTAAATGATTATACAGGAAATGAAAGCATTAAAGATGTAAGGTTTAAGGAGGTTTATGCAAATGGTTATCCATATGGGTTCATATATTTAATTGATCAAGAAGGAAGAATATGGAAACTTGATTTAGGAAGTTTTTTAAATCCAACATGTATAAGTGAAATAGAAGGAAGTTTAATTAAAAATGTAAAAATGAAAAATATAGGAGTTAGTAGCGGCCCAATATATGCAGTAGATGAAAATGGAAAAGTATGGTTTGGGTATGGTAATAATCCAGAAGATAATATGATCTGCATTAGTGAAAAAACTGATTTAAATGATGTAGTAATAACAGATATTAAATGCAATATAGATAAAAATGTTACAATAGCATTAGACAATAAAGGAAAAGTATGGACATGGGGAGTAAATACTAATTATCAATGTGGAACTGAAAATAATGGTGAATCAATACAACCAACATGTATAAGTAAAATAGAAGGAAGTAATATATATGATGTGAAGATAGAGAAGATTGAAGTTGGAAATGGATATAATTTCTTAATAGATAATCAGCATAGATTATGGACGTTTGGACAAAAAAGTTGGAAAAATGCAGACAAAACACCATTCTGGAATCCAATTTGTGTAAATGAAAATAATTATGAAACAGAATTAAATGGTATAGGTGTAATGGATATATATTGTAATAAATGGATTAATAATGTCGTAGCAATCGATGAACATGGCAAGGTATGGATGTGGAATAATTTAAATGCTTATCCATTGAAAATAGGAGATGAGTCAAACACATTACTAGCTCTTAGCGATAATAGTGAATTAAATGATGTTGAAGTAGTTTCAGTTTATATAAATCCATATAGCATAGCAACAGTGGATAAAAATGGTAAACTTTGGATAGGTGGATATCAGAGTAAATTGGTAGGAAAAATGTATTGCAGTTATTATAATGGAACAATATTACCAACAAAATACGAACCAAGCGAAAAATCATACTTTGAGATTCCTAAATTTGTAAAGGTAAGTGCAGGATATTATAATAGTGCAGCAATAGACGAAGAGGGTAGAGTATGGACATGGGGAACTAATAATTATAAAACTGATAGGAATAATAATTTGGGAATAGGAACTTTAGAGCAATTTACCACAACAACACCAGTTTGTGTAGGAGGAAAATACAATTATATAGGTAAAGAAAAGATTGTAGACATATGTGTAAACAATAGGAGTACTTTAGCATTAGATAATGAGGGAAAAGTATGGTTCTGGGGGTATAATCCAGTAAGTGCTATTTATAATTACTATCCAATATGCCTAAGTACATACGAATTTACTGGTGAAAATGACCTAATGGGCAAAAAAATTAAAAAAGTGAGAGTTCCAACTTGGAGTAGTCCTTATGGAAATAGTACTGATAGTACTGATTTTATTGCAATAGATGTAGATGGAAAATTATATAGATTTATACCAACATATTCAGGTATAAGCTTGACAACAGAAAATGACAAATATGATTATTTATCAGATGTAAAATTTGTAGATGTTGAATATGGAAGTCATAGCATTATGGCATTAGACAGTGAAAGTAAAGTGTGGATTTGGCCAGAAGGAGAGAAACCATATTGTATAAATGAAAGTAAGGAAGATGCTTTATATGGAATAAAAGTAAAAAAGATGGCAACAGAAGGAAATTACGCCTATTCAGCCTATTCAGGTGGTGACACCTTTTTTATTATAGATGAAGATAATGAATTATGGGTATGGGGTAAAAATAGTTGTGGAGAAGCAGGAATTGGAACGAATGTATCTATTAAAACTCCAAAATGTATAACACAAGATGAAACAAATGCATTATATGGAAGGAAGATAACAAGAGTAGTTGAAGGAAGCGGAAATGAAAAACGCGACATTGTTGTATCTTTAGTAGTTGACGATGAAGGAAAAATTTGGACATGTGGAGGAGGAATTAATGAATATTACAATGATCCAAGTGTTGCAATATTCAAATGCATTAATGAAGACATAGATTTAAATCCAGAAGATATATCAATAACATATAATTATGGGGTAGCTATAGATAAATCAGGAGATATATGGACATGGGGAGAAAATGCGTATGGAGCAACAGGAAGAACAGAAGACTATTCAGAGAAACCACGAAAACTAATAGGAGAAACATATAAATATAATCCAGAATATGGAAAAAAATATGAAAATGTTAGCGAATATGCATTAATCTCAGAAAATGTAAAATATGGAAATGATGGACAAATGGGTATAAAACAGAAAAAATCTTATAGAGATATTGTAACAATGGAAATAGATTGCGAAGGAAATTTATGGTCATATGGATTGAATAATAAATATGCAATATTAGGAGAAGGAACACAAGATTCAAGACAAGAGCCAAAATGCATAAACTATAAGTTTAATAATAAAATAGATGAAATAGTTTATTTAAGTGATACTAATGCAGTTATAAAAGATGTAGAAGGAAAAATATGGACATGGGGTTCTAAT
>CAJMRY010000008.1 GCA_905215935.1 uncultured bacterium | reverse complement strand
AATAAAGCCATATTTGGCAATGGTTTAACTTTAACATGAGATGTATTTAAATAAAGACCCAGAGTATAATGCAGACACATTAAGCTAGTTTAACTTTAACATGAGATGTATTTAAATGAAGTTGCCACAAACTATCTCAGAAAGCATAGAAGGTTTAACTTTAACATGAGATGTATTTAAATATAAAAGAACAAGAAGGAAAACAAGAAGAGCAAAATGTTTAACTTTAACATGAGATGTATTTAAATAGTGTAAAGTCAAGTACACCAAAAACAAGTACAACGTTTAACTTTAACATGAGATGTATTTAAATAATGAATCCATTATAGCATTATAATGAACTTCAAAGTTTAACTTTAACATGAGATGTATTTAAATAAAGTAAAAGGAAGAATAGTTGAAAAAGGGCTAACAGTTTAACTTTAACATGAGATGTATTTAAATTTTGCAGATGTAGAAGAAGCAAATTTACCGTTTAAGTTTAACTTTAACATGAGATGTATTTAAATTGCATTACGTCCCATTTACTTTGCTCATTATTTAAGTTTAACTTTAACATGAGATGTATTTAAATCATATTTTACGCAATTCTATAGTATATTTACCCATGTTTAACTTTAACATGAGATGTATTTAAATCCCAGATAAGGAACTTTACTACATACTTCTAAAGGTTTAACTTTAACATGAGATGTATTTAAATCATAATGCCTTCTCCATTCATCTCTGCGTTGTCTAAAGTTTAACTTTAACATGAGATGTATTTAAATAGTTCATCAATATATTCTAATTTACAAGCATCAATGTTTAACTTTAACATGAGATGTATTTAAATTGACAGAAGAAAAGAAGATATATAAATATTTGCAAAAGTTTAACTTTAACATGAGATGTATTTAAATCCTGAATTATAAAGTTTAATAATTTCAACCATTTCCGTTTAACTTTAACATGAGATGTATTTAAATGATACAATTGAAGCATCATCTGTATCTGATTTAAGTTTAACTTTAACATGAGATGTATTTAAATATAGTAGTTGCAAACATAAACGGTGTATCCTTAACGTTTAACTTTAACATGAGATGTATTTAAATTTTCTTTATAAAAAAAGATGGAACTATCTACAGAGTTTAACTTTAACATGAGATGTATTTAAATAGAGTAAATATAATAACCTTAACGATATAGAGAAAAGAGATTTAATAAATCAGAAATTCTTTAAGAAAGTAGGTTGGACATATGAAAAAGAGAAAAATTAAAGGATATAGTAGTAAAAGATGGAGAATGAAAATAAAAGAATGGATTTACAATATGTTTGATGATACAGAATTGTTTAAGGAGGATTAATATGAAGATTGTAACAGACATCTCAAAAGAAATGATGATGCAAATATCTAATAAAGCTACAAAAAAAGAACCAGCAAAATATCAATTTAAAATAAAAATAGACAATAGAGAGTATGAAGCTGAACTGTTATGTCATGTTATTTATGACGAAGAATATAGAAGTTTTATGACGTTTAACTTTAACATGAGATGTATTTAAATGAACAACAACAAAATTAAAAACAGCAAGAAATATAAGTTTAACTTTAGAATAAGATGTATTTAAATACATTTTATTCTAATATTTCTTTAATCTTCATATCTTTTCTCCTTTAGAGTGCTAGCCATTTTGGTCTAGTCTTATCTCTTTCTGTAATTATAATAACATACGTGTACACGAATGCCAATATTTTTTTTAATCTTTTTTTAAATATTTTTTTACATTGTCTCTAACCCATGTGCTGTAAGCTTTATTGTCTTTTTGTAATTGTACTGTAAATTCTTCTGCTAAATCTTTTTCTAAATCTACTACAAACCTCTTAGATTTTTCTTTTCTTTTTTCAGATTCTTTTTTGTAATTCCTCTTAGCCATAAGTAATTCCTCCTTGATTTTTCTACTTTTATATAGTAAAATAATATTTGCAAGGGAGGAGTAAACCTCCCGAGTTTATTAATCTTTTATAAAGTTTTTAGCAAACTTTATAGCGGATTGCTTTTCTAAATATTTATCGATTAGGTTGCAAGCTGTTCGGGTATTTAGAAGAGCTTTTATTATTTTACTAAGCAATGTTATCACCTCGCTTTCTGTAATTATAATGACATACGTACATACGTATATCAAGTGCTTTTTCAAAAAATAAAAAAATTTTAAAGCTTAACTTTAACATAAGATGTATTTAAATATTATATGGTTTGGAACTACAAATAGAATTAATATACATATTATACAATTTGCATCTTTATGTAAATTGTGTTATGATATAGTTATATTAAATATTAAGGAGGTTTTCTTATGTCTAGAAAACGGATAGTTGATTGTCGTAACCCATTTGGAATCAGGAGAATTGAACATTGTGGTGATTATCGGGAATGTAGAGCTTGTAAGGAGAATCGTAGTCGAAGTACTTGTCACTATAATCCTGATGCTTGCAACCAGTGTAATCATCGCTGTCCTATATGTATGGGGGATTGTTCCAAATGCCATTTAGCATGTAATAACCGCCGAGAAATTTACCAAATTTTCTAAGAACCTCAATCCAGCATCATAATTTTGTTGGGACCCTGTCTTTTGGCAGGGTTTTTCTATTTAAAATATATAATTGTTTTTCTTGTTTAAACATTACATGTTACTTTTCCTAATTGAAGGATCAAAAATCAAATTGATTTGCATTAACTTATGAAACCAATAATATATACATTGCCTATCACTCATAATATATGAATATCGTTAAATTACAATAATTTTATTAATTAAATTTTCAGGAAGAATAAGGAAGTTCTCTAATGTTTCTATTAACTTATCTATTTTTTATATAAAACAATAATTTAATAGTTTAACTTTAATATAGGATATAATTAAACAATTTTAAGTATATAAAGAAAATATTTATTAATAACAATAATTTTTATACAACAATAGATTTTTCTTCATATTTATGATAAATTATAACAAACTAAAAATTTAGGAGGAATATTATGAAAAAAGAATTAATACTAAAAAAATGTGAAAATTGTGATGCAATTGTAAAAATAATAAAAGATTGTAACTGTGATGATTGTGGAATTAAATGTTGTGGAGAAAAAATGAAACTAATAGAACCTAATACAGTAGATGCAGCAATAGAAAAACATATACCAACATATGAAAAAGTTGAAGATGAAATATTTGTAAAAGTTAATCATGTAATGGAAAAAGAGCATTTTATAGAATGGATTGCTATGGTTACAGATAATGAAGAACATGTTATAACTCTATATCCAGAACAAAATGCAGAGTGTAGATTTAAATATATACCAGGAGCAAAGTTATATGCTTACTGCAATAAGCATGGATTATGGAGCATAGATGTAGAATAGCGAAATAAAAGACTAAACAATAAGTATTGTAAATAAAAAATAAATATGTTATTATATAAACATAGTATTTCAATTCGACCATTCGCGTGATACTATCTTAAGGAACTGATAACTAGAAATAGTTTGAATAATAAAGAATGTTATAGAATCTTTCTTTATGAATGGCAAAAATTTAACCATAGGCAAAATTATGGTTGTTTTTGCTGATTTGTAGAAGGGAGATTTTATTTTTTTATATAAATTTCATATGATTGAGATTTATTACAACCAAATATAAAGTTGAAAGGAACAAGAAGAATGAAAGAAAATGAATTGGAATTTTATGAAAAAATTGCAAATTGGGATTTTAGTCAAATAAAATACAAAACTGAAAAGTTGACAGATTGGGACTTTTACAAAAAAATAAGAGAGAATACAAATGAAAAATCATTAGCTTTAGACATTGGAACAGGTGGAGGAGAAAATGTATTAAAAAAATATCCAAAAGTAGGAATGATAATTGCAACAGATTTTTCAAAAGAGATGATAAAAACAGCAAAAGAAAACCAAAAGGAATATCCAGAAAAAAATGTAAAATTTGTTCAAATGGATAATTTAAATATGGAATTTCCAAAGGAGTTATTTGATGTCATTTCAGCAAGACATACAATAATAGATGCAAAAGCAATTTACGATTGTCTTACACCAAATGGAGCAATTGTAATAGAAGGAATAGACAAAAATGATTGTATAGAACTAAAAGAAATTTTTAAAAGAGGACAAGCCTATAATGATAATATTACAATATCTGAAAAAGATTATGAAGATTTAGTTAAGGCAGGATTTAAACAAATAGAAAAAATAGAAATTTTAGAAAATGAATATTATAAAACAGAAGAAGATTTGATGGCTTTATTATTAAAAACTCCTATATTAGATGACTTTTCTGAATTTGATTCTAACAAAAACTTTGAGCATAAAACAGTAATAGAAAGCGATTTATTCACACAATATGTAAAAAAATACAATACTGAAAAAGGTATTCTATTAAAAAGAAGATTATATGGAATAGTAGCCAAAAAATAGAAATTGAATAATAAAAATAACTTTGATATAATATCTTAAAAATTAATAAGGAAATACAAATAGATATATAACTTAGAAAATTAAAACCAAAATTATATGGAGGAATAAAGTATGAAATTTGTAATCGCTACTAAAAATCAAGGAAAAATAGAAGGAGCAAAAAGAGCATTAAATTACTATTTTAAAGATGTAGAAATAGAAGGAATTCCAGTTAATTCAGATGTTAGTGAGCAACCTGTAAATGATGAAATTTATATAGGTGCAAAAAATAGAGTAAAAAATTTAAAAGAGTATTGCGAACAAAATAATATAAAAGCAGATTTATATTTAGGTATTGAATCAGGAATAACAAACAGTTTAGGAAGATGGATGATAACTAATATTGCAGTCATAGAAGATAATCATGAATTTGAAAGTTATGGAACAAGTCCATCGTTTCCAGTACCAGATAGACTTGTAAATGATGTAATAAATACGAATTTTAGTGAAGTAATGAACAATGTATTTACAAAAGATGATGAAAGACATAATAAATGTGGAGGAATTCAAATTTTAACACATGAAAAAATAACAAGAATAGATTTAACAGAATCAGCTTTTATTATGGCATTAACAAAATATGTTAATGGAGAAATATGGAGATAGATTATGGTTTACATACCAAAAATTCTTCCTAATTGCACAAAAAGAGATTGCCACCAAGGAGCAGTATAGCGAAATTTTGGCTTTTTAGATTCAACAGCTTTAATATATTTATTTGTAATTGAAGTATATGGCTTTTGTTCTAAAAAGTTCCAAATTTTAATTTCATTTTTTCTTATAAATTCACAATACTTAGAAAAATATGAATCATCATACATCCATTTATATTTTTTATTATTGTTTTCTTTATTAAAGCCAGTAGCATAAGCTCCTGGTTCTATTAATATAACTTCTATATTACATCCAGATAGTTTTTTTAATATTTTCATTTCTTGATGCAAACAGGTTGCAAAAGCTTCCAAAGAAAATTTAGATGCACAATATGGAGATAGAAAAGGCATAGGAATTCTTCCGAACAATGGAAGAAATAATTATAATTCTACCATTTCCCTTAGATATCATATTTTTAAGTGCAAGCTGAATTATTTCTAAATTACAAAAGATATTTGTCTCAAAAACATTTTTTATTCTATCAATAGATATATCAGCTACAGAGCCAGAATCACCAATTGCACTGTTACAGATAAAAGTATCAATATCATAGTTTAATATTTTTTCCCTTTCAGATGTATTTAAAATATCTAATTTAAAAGCTTCTAATTTTAAATTTTCTGATTTAGAAATCTTTTCTAAATCGGAGACTTGATTATCATAGTGAACACTTGCATATACTACATGTCCACGTTGGGCTAAGCGGATTGCAGCTTCTTTTCCAAGACCTGAGCCACTACCAGTTATAAATACTTTTTTCAATAAAATCACCAATATTTAGTATTTGCATGAGTATAAAATGTTATTCTTTTATATAAAACTATTTTAAAAAGTATATGGTATTAATCATATTTGTATAGTAAAACTAAATTACTGAAGATATATTAGAGGTAAATACACATGTATGAGGTGATTTTATGAATAATTCAAACTTTAATATATCAGACTCTGTGTACTTACTTTGGCATTAATTAATATGGGACTGTGAATATTAACAATTGGTAACAAATATATCAGAGTTTTAGTAAGTTATTATTGAAATAAAATTAGAATTATAGTAAACTGATAATAAGTAGTTTAAATAATGATTATTATAATATTATTTTTATAAAGAAAGGAGAAATTTTATGAAAAAATCATTAATAATAACAATTGCTATTTGTATAATTGCATTTATTTTATTACTAGTGTTAGGAGGATTCTTTCTTGTAAAGACTGTTTTAAATCAAGAAAAAGATCCAATAACAGTTGAAGAATTTAAATCTACAATGCAAAATAAAGGATATATAATTATAGATGCTAAAGAACAATTTGATGAGTATGAATACATAAAAGATGCTTATATAGCAATGACAGATGATGGAGAATATCAAATAGAATTTTATAAAATGTCAGACAAAGAAAATGCAACTATGTTTTATAAGCATAATAAATCAGTATTTGAATCGTCTAAATCATCATCTTCTGCACAAACCAATAATGATATGAAAAATTATTCTAAATATACATTACAATCAGATAATAAATATATGGTTGTTTCTAGAATAGAAGATACAGTTGTATATGTAAAAGTTGATTCAAAATATAAAGATCAAATAAAAGATTTATTAAAAGAAATAGGATATTAATATAAATAATAGACCTTTCAGAATATTACACAAATATTTTGAAGGTCTATTTTAGAAATTAATTATAGACAAAAAATAAAGAAATGATATAATCTTAATAAAAAATGGAATTAGGTAAATTTTATGACAGATATGGTACTAATGAAAAAAAGAAAAAGTAATATGAAATTATTTCCTATTTATCAAATGATAGGATTAGATTTTATATTTTATTATGCAATACAGGTTTTGTTTTTAACACAAGTAAAAGGAATATCAGATGCTAATATCGTACTTGCAAGTTCTATATATGCATTCTCTTCAATTATTGTACAAGTTCCGATAGCTTTATTTGTTGACAAAGTCGGAAAAAGAAATGCTTTAGTTATAGGAAATGTATTAAATGTACTTTGCATGATTATGGTTATGATATGTCCAAATTTTATATGTTATGTAATTGAAGAATGTATAAATGCTATTGCTTTTGGAATAAAAAATGTAACAGAATCTAGCTTACTAAATAGCTCTATTCCAGAATGTAAGAGTAAAAGTGATATATTTACTAAAATACATTCAAAAGGATATTCAAAATATTATTATATTTCTGCAATATCAACTTTTGTTTGTGGAATGTTATATGATATAAATCCATATATTCCAATTGTACTTTGTATAATTTTTTGTATTTTAGGGACTATTATTTCTACACGTTTTTTTGAGATAGATAATATTAAAAGTAATAACAAAAATGTCAAATATGTTCAAGATTTAAAGAGTGCATTTAGTTTTATATTGAAATCAAATAGATTAAGAAGTTTATTAATAATATTAGGTTTTATTTGGGGGATTTTAATTCTATTTGGAACATATAAAATAACTTTATTAAAGGACTTAAATGTCTCTGCAACATATATAGGTATAATTTCAGCTGTATTATCAATTATGACTGGAAGAATGTCTACATTGTCAAATAAATTTAATGAGAAATATAAGAATAAAACTTTAACAATAATAGGATTAATGGTAACAATATCTTTCTTATTAGCAGGAGCTATTTCTATAATGCAAATTCCTTTTAGTCTTAAAATATCTATTATTATAATGTTGTATATGATAGAAGCAACTAGTAGTGGAGTACATGGAGTTATACAAAATAGATATATTAGTAATTTTGCTAAACCAGAAATATTAACTAAATTATATTCGGCAAATTCTATTATTTCTAATTTACTTAGAATGTTAGTGACATTTATAGGAACAATTGTATTAGATAATTTCAATATTAAATATGCAATGATTATTACAGGTATTTTATTTACAGTAGTAATGTATTTGCTATACAGATATAGTAAAAGTAAATTAGGATTGAAAGCAGAAGAATATAAAAAATCTGATATAGTTTATGAAAGATAAATATATTATAAAATAAGTATTAGAATATTTAAAATAACAATATAAAAACAAACTCTCAGTTCTTCAAAAGAAACTGAGAGTTTGTTTGATTCAAAAAATAAATTATTCCTTAATCTTTGAAAAAGGTTTTAAAATATAAAAATATAAGTAAATAACTTGTTGTAATTCTAAAAAAGCTGATATATAATGAGCAAATAAAAATAGATAAACATGAGATTAGAAAAGCAGAAAATATAAATATATAAAGCAAAAGAACAATAATAAATAGAAGAGTAATTGATATACTCTAAGATTGATTATGGGTATATATTATATACAAAATACATATTAATAAAAATCTTAGAATTAAATATAGGAGGAAGTAAAATGTCAGAATTTGTACATCTACATGTGCATAGTGAATTTAGTTTACTAGATGGAGCAAATAGAATAAAAGATTTACCAGTAAGAGCAAAAGAACTAGGAATGGATGCAATTGCTGTAACAGACCATGGGTCTATGTTTGGAACAATAGACTTTTATAAAGCATGCAAAGCGAATGGAGTAAAGCCAATTATTGGATGTGAAGTATATGTTGCACCAAGAACTAGATTTGATAAAGAACCTAATATAGATAACAAATACTATCATTTAATATTACTTGCAAAAAATAATGATGGGTATAAAAATCTAGCAAAACTTGTTTCCTTAGGATATGTAGATGGATACTATTATAAGCCTCGTATAGATAAAGAAATATTAGAAAAATATCATGAAGGATTAATTTGCTGTAGTGCTTGTTTAGGAGGAGAAGTAGCACAAAGTATATTAAAAGATGACATGGAAAAAGCAGAAGAAATTGCTTTATGGCATAAAAATGTTTTTGGAGAAGACTACTATTTAGAAGTACAAAGTAATTCTTTAAGAGAACAAATTTTAGCAAATCAAAAACTAGTAGAACTTGCTAGAAAGTTAGAAATTCCACTTGTTGCAACAAATGATGCACATTATCTAAAAAAAGAAGATAGTTATAATCATGAAGTTTTATTATGTATTCAAACAGGAAAAAGAATGACAGATGAAGACAGAATGAGATTCCAAACAGATGATTTTTACATAAAATCTCCAGAAGAAATGAAGGATTATTTTGCAGGTCTTCCAGAAGCTATAGAAAATACAGTTAAGATTGCCGAAAAATGTAATGTAGATTTTGAATTTGGACATACTATTTTACCAAATTATGATGTACCAGAAGAATTTAAATCACATTATGATTATATAAAAAAATTATGTGATGATGGCTTAATAGAAAGGTACCGGAGAAAATCCATCAGAAGAAATATTAAATCGTGCAGAATATGAATTATCTGTTATAAAGAAGATGGGGTATGTAGATTACTTTTTAATTGTATGGGACTACATTAACTGGGCAAAATCACAAGGTATACCTGTAGGACCAGGACGTGGGTCTGGAGCAGGTTCTATTGTTGCATATGCAATAGGAATAACAGATATAGATCCAATTAAATATAGTTTGATTTTTGAAAGATTTTTAAATCCAGAAAGAATAAGCATGCCAGATTTCGACGTAGATTTTTGTTATGAAAGAAGACAAGAAGTAATAGACTATGTATCTAGAAAATATGGAGAAGACCATGTTTCACAAATTATAACATTTGGAACAATGTCTGCTAGAATGGTAATTCGTGATGTAGGAAGAGCATTAGATGTTTCATATGCAGAAACAGATAAGCTTGCAAAAATGATTCCAAATGAATTGCATATTACAATTAATAAAGCATTAGAACAAAATAGAGAATTAAGAGAATTGTATGAAAATGATAGTCAAATAAAACAATTACTAGATATTGCAATGGCTTTAGAGGGGCTTCCAAGACAGGCATCAACTCATGCATGTGGAATAGTTATAACAAAAGAACCAGTAGATACTTATGTTCCACTTTATGTTCGTGAAGGAGCAATTTCTACTCAATATATAATGACAACATTAGAAGAACTTGGATTATTAAAAATGGACTTTTTAGGACTTCGTACTTTAACAGTTATACAGGATACTATTAATCTAGTAAAACATACAAGAGGAATAGATGTTAAGTTTGATAAAGATATGAATGATCCAAAAGTGTATAAATTATGGCAAGATGGAGATAGCATAGGAATTTTCCAATTTGAAAGTCAAGGTATGACAAACTTTATGAAAGAATTAAAGCCAGACTGTTTGGAAGATATTATAGCTGGAGTTTCATTATATCGTCCAGGACCAATGGACCAAATACCAAGATATATTGCAAATAAACAAGACCCAGAGCATGCTGTATATACACATCCAGCCCTTAAGCCAATCTTAGAGGTAACTTACGGTTGTATGGTATATCAAGAACAAGTTATGCAAATTGTACGTGATTTAGCAGGATATTCACTTCGGAAGAGCAGATTTAGTAAGACGTGCAATGGGTAAGAAAAAGTTAGATGTAATGGCAAAAGAAAGAGAATACTTTATTCATGGGCAAACAGATGAAGAAGGAAACATCATCATTCCAGGTTGCATACGAAATGGTATTGATGAAGAATCTGCCAATAAAATATTTGATGAAATGGCAGAATTTGCAAAATATGCATTTAATAAATCTCATGCAGCAGCATATGCAGTAGTATCTTATCGTACAGCGTATTTAAAAGCATATTATCCAGAAGAATTTATGGCAGCAACTTTAAATAGCTTTTTAGGTAATTTAGATAAAGTTCCTATGTATATTGATGAATGTAAAAGAATGAATATTTCAATATTAAAGCCAGATATAAATAAAAGTTATACAAAGTTTACTGTTGATGACGGAAAAATTCGCTTTGGTCTAGGAAGTATAAAAAATGTAGGAACATCTGTAGTAGACACAATTGTTCTAAATCGCGAATCAAAAGGAAAGTTTGAAAGTTTTACTAATTTCTGTGAAAGAATGGAAGGCGAAGCGGTAAACAAAAAATGTATTGAAAGTTTAATAAAATCTGGAGCATTTGATGGATTCGAACAAACTAGAAGTACATTAATGGCATCTTTTGAATCAATTATAGATTCTATTTCTGATAGCTCCAAAAAAAGCCTAAAAGGTCAGATTACAATGTTTGATTTAGGTAATACAGAAGAAGATGAAAAAGAAATGGAGAAAATGAAATATACATATACAACTTTAAAGGAGTATTCTGAAAAAGAATTATTATCAATGGAAAAAGAGATGCTAGGTTTATATGTAACAGGACATCCATTAGAAGAACTTAGAGAAGAGATAGAAAAACAATCTAATATAAATTCTATGAAGATGAGAGAAGCAAGCGAAGCTATTCAAAATAATGAAAGTTCAAACTATAGAGATGGACAAAATGTAAAATTAGCAGGGATTATAAATAGTGTTAAGAAAAAATACACAAAGACAAATAAAATTATGGCATTTGTTACTTTAGAAGATTTATATGGAAGCTGTGAAATAATAATTTTCGAGAATTGTTATCAATCTTGTTCTAATATACTAATAGAAGATAATGTTGTATTAGTAGAAGGAAGATTAAGCATAAGAGAAGATGAAGAACCAAAAATCGTTGCAAGTAGTATAAAAGAATTTGGAGCAGTAAAAAATAAAGCATTAGTATTAGATATTACAAATTTAGATGATAGTAAGAAGAATAAATTAAGAGGAGCACTAAAATTCTTTACAGGAGAGAAAAATAATATACAAGTGTATGTTATAAATGGAGAAAGAAAAGATCCAGCAGGGGGGATTTTCTTAAATGAACAGATTTTAAAAGAGTTAGAAGATATTGCACGGAGAAATAAATGTAAAAGTGGAATAATAGAAAATTGTCAAAATTGCCAAAAGGGACGTGGCATTTTGGCAATTTTTCTAGTTATAACAAATCTCGGATTACAGTTTATTAAATAGAGAGAAAGATTATTATTGTATTATTTTGTAGTGATTGGAGTAAATATAAAATAATAAAGGAATGTATAAATATAATAAGAATTTGAATATTATAAAATAAAGAATGCGCCGTTCTTTGAAAGAAAGAATGACGCTTGATGTGATGCTATGATGCAAGGGTTACTTGGTCAAGGAAATAGACGTGATACCATTTTCGTATACACGATTAGCATCATCTATTGTGAAACCAGCAGAAATAAGCAAATCACGTAAACTACCAGGGCCTGTGCCACCATAACCAAGGTTAT
Organism: uncultured bacterium; assembly: GCA_905215935.1. Taxonomy (GTDB): domain Bacteria; phylum Bacillota; class Clostridia; order TANB77; family CAG-508; genus CAG-492. The sequence continues at coordinate 46,670 of CAJMRY010000008.1, read as the reverse complement.
AACCGTCATAAATTTCAACGATAAGTCCATTGGAGAATGAGAGCTTTACAGTGCAGGGAATGCCACGCTTTTCAGCGGTAACTGAAGTGATATTAGTTACCTGAAGGTTCTCGACAAACCGCTCTGCATTAGCAGTAGACCCTTTTGCATCATAATAAATTGTGTTGTACATGGAAATTTCCTCCAAAAATAAAATTTGTACTATTGGTGCAACGATTTGCAAACTGAAAAAGGAATATTTGCTAAATGTTAGTACATTAACCATATTGTAACATAAATTAACATAAAATACAATAATTCAGATAATAAAAAGCTACAGATAAGTATTGTAAACAAATATAGTTATATGTTAAAGTAATACTAGAGGTGATAAAAATGTTTTGTACAAATTGTGGAAAAGAAGTTCCAAATGATAGTAATTTTTGCACAAGTTGTGGAAAAGAAATACAAAGATCAAATAGTAAAATGGGAAAAATAACATTTCATAGAATAGGACGCTTTGTTGGTTGTTTAATAGATATAATGGTATATGTAGATGGAAAAGTAGTAGGTAGTATTTCTAATAATGGAACATTAGAAGTGCCAGTAAGTATTGGAGAACATAAAGTTTTGTTTGATTTATGGAGTGGAATAAATGCAGATAGTGTAAATGTAACAGAGGAATATCCGAATGTTCATGTTGATGTAAAATTGAAGATGGGATTTATAACTAATAAGCCTAAGATTGTAAATATTAGAAGTGAAAAATAGAGACAATGTTACCGCCTAACAATAGTTATATATTTATAAATTTAAACCAATCTTGAAGCGTGGCGGGTGACAGCTATGAATAAGTTTAATACCACGCATTTTATATTTAGTTAATGTCGAAATGTGAGGAGTCGGCGATTGGTTTAAATTTATAAATATATAACTATTGTTAGGCTAGTATGTACTTTTAAGTGAAATATGAATTGTAGTAAAGGTTTTCATAATACTTATAAATATATATAAATAATGATTGACAAAGCTTGCCTACTATGGTAAAATATACATCTGTAAGCCGCCTGAGTCGGGTACCTAAAATGCTAAAATTATTTAGCTACCTAGTATTTTATGCTTAGCGAGTATACATATAAAGGGAGGTGTACTTAAATGTACGCAATAATCGAAAGTTGTGGTAAACAATACAAAGTTACAGAAGGAGATGTAGTTTTCTTCGAAAAATTAGACGCTGAAGAAGGTAAAAAAGTTACTTTTGATAAAGTAATCTTAGTATCTGAAGAAGGTAAGGTAGAAGTAGGAGCTCCATATGTAAAAGGCGTTAAAGTAGAAGGAAAAGTAGTTAGCCATGGTAAAGGTAAAAAAATTATCGTTTACAAATATAAAGCTAAGAAAAACTACAGAAGAACACAAGGACATAGACAACCATATACAAAGGTTGAAATAACAACAATAAAAACAGCTTCTGCAAAAAAAGCAAAAGAAACAGTAGAAGCGTAAATAATAAAGTTTTACAATCTACAAAATGGAAGGAGTGAATAAACATGGCTCATAAGAAAGGGCAAGGTAGCGTTAAGAACGGTAGAGATAGTGAATCAAAGCGCCTTGGGTTAAAAAGAGCTGATGGACAATTAGTTCAAGCAGGAAATATCTTAATAAGACAAAGAGGAACAAAAATCCATCCAGGAACAAATGTAGGTATCGGAAGCGATGATACATTATACGCAAAAGTAACTGGTACAGTTAAATTTGAAAGGCTTGGAAGAGACAAGAAAAAGGTTAGTGTTTATCCAGCAGAATAAATATAAAAATGATTATATAATGTGAACTATTAGTAATTAATAGTGTAATTATATAATCATTTTTGCGTTATATTAAAAATAGAAACAATAATAATTAACGACAAACAAATTTACATAAAACATTGACGAAGACTACCAAAAAGTGGTATAATTATGTCTGGAAGGGGTTGGAAATATGAGTAAAATAAAAAAAGTAGTAATTTCATTAATATTTATTGCATTAGTAATTATTGTAAAAAATATAAATAAAGTAGAAGCTGCAACAACATATAGATGGCCGATAGGTGGAACTAACAGTGAAGAAACTTATAGAGATTATCGTTATTATGGTTCGAATCAAACAGGACCAGCAAGTGATGGTAAGTATGGTAGGGAATATATTGTAGATAATGATAAATGGCCAAAAGAAAAAGCATATTACGCTAAAAGTGAATCGCATTTTGGAATGGATATAACAGGTATTAATGGTCATAGTTATGAAGTAGTATCTGTTGTAAATGGAAAAGTTATAGCCACAAGTGGTAATAGAGTATATAGTCCAAGTGTAAATTATGCAGATAGAAACCAAAGACGTACAAACGGAGGATTAAATGATGGTGGAGGATATGGAAACTATATAATTATACAAGAAACTAGCACAGGAAGATGTTTTTTATATGCACATTTAAAAGGTGGAACAATTAAAGTTAAGAAAGGTGATAGTGTAAAAGTTGGAACAAGTCTTGCTAAAATGGGAAGTAGTGGAGATTCGGGGCATATGCACTTACATTTTGAAATAAGAACTTCAAAATCAGCTACTATTGAAGAATATAATAATGGACAACATGTATTAGTAGCAACAAATAATTCTAGGACATTAGATCCCGAAAAATATATAGGAAGTGCACCTGTAAAAGCAGCAAAAGTTAGATTTATATCAACAAAAAGAAATGGATTAGTGGAAAATATTTATATATTTTTTGACAAGGAAATAAAAGTAAATAAAGTTCCAAAATTAAAAATGACAGTAGGTGGTAAAGAAGTTACAGCTACATATATAGGGAAAAAAGGAAAAATAGGTTTATTTTATCAAATAAATTATAAAGATTTGAGTGGTTCAGTAGTAATTAAATCATTGGATGGAGGACAAATTGTAAATAAAGATGCTCAATATTGTAATGCAAAACTTAAAATATCTGAGAAAAAGTTAGACAGTATAGCTACTGCAGCAAAAGTTAAATCTATTTCATCTACTAGAGCCGGAAACTGTGAAAATATTAAGATTTATTTTGATAAACCAATAAAAGTAGTAAAAGCTCCAGATTTAACTATTTTAATGGGAAATAAAAAAATATTAGCTACTTACACAGGTCTTACAGAAAGCGACAAATGTTTATGTTATAAAGTTGATTATAATAACATAGATTTATTCTTTAGTGGAAATGTGACAATAATTTCATTAGATGGAGGAAAAGTAGTAAATAAGGATGCTGAATATCGTAGAGCAAATGTGAAGATATGGCAGAAGAAGTTAAATTCATTAAAATCTATAAGTATTAGTAATACTTTTGAAGGAATAGCAAAGTATAATCGTGGAGATATAGATAGTAATGGAAAAATTACTATGAATGATGTATCACTAATATATTCAATATATAGAGCACAATCTACGGGACAATCTTTAGAAAAATATACAACAGAACAAATAATGAATGCAGATGTAAATATGGATGGGAAAATAGATATACAGGATGTATGGGTGATAAATCAATGTTCCCAAAAAATGCGTACTATAAAGACTAAGGAAAAATTAACAGAACTATTAAAATATGATGTTAACAATGATAAGAAAATAGATAAAAATGATGTTCAATTAATGATAAATGCAACAAAAAAAGAATATAATAGTAAATATGATGTTAATAATGACGGAAAAGTAGATTTACATGATATAATTGAATTGACAAAGGTACTACAACAATATGGAAGTAGATAAAAATAAAAAAGAAAATGGAAAGTGTTATAAACTTTCCATTTTTATAGTATCATCTTGCAAATGGGTATAAAATAAAGTATAATTAGTAAAAAAAATAACAAGAGATATATAGAAAAGAGAGGGATAAAATGATTGACAAAAATAAAAAACGTATTTTAACAGGAGATAGACCTACAGGAAAATTACATATAGGACATTATTTTGGCTCATTAAAATCAAGAGTAAAGTTACAAGATGAACATGAGACTTTTATAGAAGTTGCAGATGTTCAAGCTTTAACAGATAATTTTAATAATCCAGAAAAGGTACAAAGAAATGTAAGTCAGATAGTAATGGATGAATTAGCAGTTGGAATTGATCCTAATAAAGTAACATTTTTCTTACAATCTATGATACCAGAAATTGCAGAACTTACAGTTTTCTATTCAAATCTTGTTACAATTGCGAGATTACAAAGAAATCCAACAGTAAAAACAGAAATATCACAAAAAAGAGATCTGTTTGGAGAAAGTGTAACATATGGATTTTTAGGATATCCTGTAAGCCAGGCAGCAGATATAACAGCTTTTGAAGGAACAATAATTCCAGTTGGAGAAGACCAACTTCCATTAATAGAGCAATGTAGAGAGATAGTTAGAAAATTTAATAGCATTTATGGAGAAACTCTATATGAACCAGAAGCTCTTCTTTCAGATGCAAAAAGAATAAAAGGATTAGATGGAAATGAAAAAATGGGAAAATCTTTAGGAAATGCAATATATTTATCAGACCCAGAAGAAGAAATAACTAAAAAAGTAATGGGAGCTATTACAGATCCTAGTAGAATAAAAAAAGATGACCCAGGAAATCCTAATATTTGTATGGTTTCATATTATCATAATTTATTTAGTAAAGGTGAAGTAGAAACAATATGTGAAGAATGTAAAGCTGGAAAAAGAGGTTGTGTTGCTTGTAAAAGACAATTAATAAAAAATATAAACCAAGAGTTAGGACCAATAAGAGAAAAAAGAAGATATTATGAAGAAAGACCAAATGAAGTAAAGGATATTTTAATGGAAGGAACAAATCATGCAAGAAAAATAGCTGCAGAAACAATGAAAAAGGTAAGAGAAGCTATGAAATTGAATTATTTTGAATAAGATTAAAGAATGGTGAAAGGAGGAAAAAATGTTTACCGATTATGCAAAGATTTTAGTAAAATCTGGGGATGGAGGAGATGGTGCCATTTCATTTAGAAGAGAAAAATATGTAGCAGCTGGAGGACCTGATGGAGGCGATGGTGGCAAAGGCGGAGATGTATATTTTATAGTAGATAAAGATATAAATACATTAGTAGACTTTAGATATAAAAAGAAGTTTAAAGCAGAGAATGGAAAAAATGGAGAAGCGAATCACCGTTATGGAAGAAGCGGAGAAGATTTATACATTAAAGTTCCAATAGGTACTATTATTAAAGAAGCTGAAACAGGAAGAATTTTAGCTGATTTGTCAGAAAAAGATCAAGTAGAAAAGATATTTCCAGGTGGAAGAGGTGGAAAAGGAAATTCTCATTTTGCAACTTCAACAAGACAAGCCCCACGTTTCTCTCAAGGTGGAGAAAAAGGAATAGAAAAAGAAATTGTTCTAGAATTAAAACTTCTTGCAGATGTAGGACTAATAGGTTTTCCAAACGTAGGAAAATCAACGTTTTTATCTGTTGTGACATCTGCAACTCCTAAAATTGCAGATTATCATTTCACAACTCTAGAACCTAATTTAGGGGTTGTAAAATCAGAATATGGAGACAGCTTTGTAATAGCAGATATTCCAGGAATAATAGAAGGTGCAAGTGAAGGAACAGGTCTTGGATTGCAATTTTTAAGACATATTGAAAGAACAAGACTTTTACTCCATGTTATAGATGTATCTGGAATAGAGGGAAGAAATCCTGTACAAGATTTTAATACAATTAATGAAGAATTAAAAAAATATAGTGAAAAATTAAGCAAAAGAAAACAAATAATAGTTGCAAATAAAATAGATAGTATGCAGGATGAGGATTTATATAAAGAATTAGAAAATCTTGCAAAGGAAAATGATATGGAAATATATAAGATATCTGCTGCAACCAGTCAAGGTATAAAAGAATTACTTAGCAGAGTTTCTGAAGTTTTAAAAGAACTACCAAAAGAAGAATTAGTAAAACAAGAAGAAAGAAAAATATATACTATTTCAGAAGAAAAAGATGAAGGATTTACTATTTTTAAAGAAAAAGATATGTGGGTAGTAGATGGACCAGCAGTACAAAGGGTTATGAGAAGAGTCAATTTAGAAGATAATGAGTCAATGCATTATTTTCAAAAGTGCTTAGATAGTTTAGGAGTAAATCAAAAGTTAAAAGAAGCTGGGGTACAAGAGGGAGATACTGTTAGAGTTGTAGATTGGGAGCTAGAATGGTATGACTAAAAAATATTACAAAAATGTTACAAAAAAGTTACATTAAGATTAAAAATAAAGATTTTTATTTAAAATCTTTATTTTTTTGTCTTATAGTGTTAGTATTAAAAGGTAAAACAAAAGATAAATTGTTGTTTTATAAATTAATTTTTAGAGGGGGATAAAATGAAAAAAGTAAAATTAATTATTATGGCTTTTGCTTTTGCATTCGTTTTAGCATTAGCAACAACTGTAAATGCAGCAACTTATAATGCTACAGTAACATATGGTGAGATTAAAGATAAAAAGGTAGTTGTAACTTTTAAATTTAGTCAAGATTTAACAGCTGAAGCTAAGGAAAGTGCAGAATCTAATCATTATACAGTAAAAGATTCAAAAACAATTACTAGAGAAGTTAGTACACCTACATGTGGATATTGGTATTATAAAACCATTAGTGGAGATATTTATGAATTACAATTTGGAGAAACACCATTTGAAATGAGTGTAAATACTAAAATGACAACAACAGGATATACTATAGAAAACCTAAAAAGCAGTGATCCATCAGTAATAAAAATTGAAAATGGTGGATGGATAGCACAAAAACCTGGAACTGCAGTAATAACAGGAAAAGCTAAATTAATTGGCGGTAAGGAAATTGATATTAGTTATAAAGGAACAGTATTAGATTCAAGTAATCCTAGTAAACCACCAGTTGATGATGATTCAGATGATGACAAAAAACCAACACCACCATCAGAAGATAAAACAGATTCAATTGCATGGACAGATGGTTCAAAAATAGATTTAAAAGCATCAGCAAGTGCATTGAATTTAATGAAAATACAAACAAATTTAGAACCAAAAGAAAATAGACAATATTATATCTATATCTCAAAAAAGCAAAATGAAGAGGTGACATCAAAAACAGAAGGTGTTACATATTTAAGTAAGAACTCAGATGGAAAGTTATCAGGTAATATAAATAAAAACTATCTAGAGTTAGCAGGAAAAAATTATGTATATATTATTGAAAAGATAACTTCTACAGTTAATAATGGTAAGGAAAAAGTAATTGTAAATGGAAAAGAATTAAATAATCCAGAATTGCCAACATTAGGAAACAGATTGGATATTTGGTTATATGATGTAAATAAAACAATGGTATCAAATAAAATAGTAATGTCAAAAGATAGACAAATCACATATAAATTAGGAAAGATAAATTCTAATGATATACTAAAAGCGTTTAAAAATGAATCTTCTGATGTTGCCTTTTCTAAATTATTAAAATATGCTAAAGAGTCAAAATATTTAAAAGAAGGAACAATTACAGTAGATGGATTAAACTATAATTTAGTTAAAGATGTAAATATAGAAAAAGATGGGTATTATTTTGTATATATGATAGCAGATACACAAAATGGTAAATATAATGAATTAGAAGATGTTGCTATTTATAAAGATAATAGTGGAAAATCAGGAAATGAATTAGTACACTTTTCTTTTGCAGATATCAAATTAAGTGATGATAATACAAATGAAAAAGACAATACTACTTCAGATAAAAAAATACCACAAACAGGTATAAAAGCTACAATGCCAATTGTATTTGCATTAATTGTAGTAATTGGAGCAATGGGATATTTAGGATATAGAAGATATAATGGAATTAAATAAGAAGATTACTAGAAGATTTAGTAGAGTTTTATTATATAAATAAAAAAGAAATGTCAAAACTTTTGTTTGACATTTCTTTTTTTATATGTTAAAATTAACAAAACAAATTTTTTGTAGGGGGAATCTGTTAATGGGAAAAAAGGAATTTGAAGATTTAAATAAAAGAGAAAAGGCTATATTAAAATTTATAGAAAAACAAATTAGAGCAAATAGTTATCCACCATCTGTAAGAGAAATAGGAAAGGCGGTTGGTTTAAGTTCAACAGCAACTGTACATGGATATTTAGCAAAATTAGAAGAAAAAGGATACATAAAAAAAGAATCTCAAAAAGGAAGAACTTTAAGATTATTAAAAGGTATATTAAAAGAAGACAAGAAGCCAGAAACTAAAGAAGTATATACTAGCAGAGAAATGGTAGATGTTCCAGTTATAGGTAAAATAACAGCAGGAGCGCCAATTTTAGCTGTAGAAAATGTAACTGATACATTTCCTATTCCAGTAGATTTTGTGGGAAATAGTGAAAGCTTTATGCTAACAGTAAGCGGAGAAAGTATGATAGAAGCTGGAATCCTAGATGGAGATTATATTCTAGTAAAAAGACAAAATACAGCAAATAATGGAGAAATTGTAGTAGCTTTAATTGAAGATGAAGCAACTGTCAAAACTTTTTATAAAGAAAAAGGTCATATAAGATTACAACCAGAAAACAGTACAATGGATCCAATTATAGTTCCTAATTGCGAGATTTTAGGAAAAGTAGCAGGTGTTTTTAGAAAAATGTAATTATTAAGAAAAGGAGAAAATTTTATGGATAGAATGAAAACTTTTCTTATATATTTAATATTATTTGTAGCCTTATATTTCTTTGTGGATTTTGCATCATTTGCATATATAAAAACAACTTATAATGATTTAACAAAATTTGTTATAGATGTTCCAAATCCTAAAATTAAGATACAAGAAGGAAAGGCTACATATATTAATGGATATATAAAAGGTACTTTACTAAATAATACGGAAGAAGAAATAGAAAAGCAATATTTAAAATTTGAGTTCTTTTCAGAAAGAGATGTATTACTTGGAAAAAAATATGTAAAAGTAGAAAATTTATCTCCAAATGCAACAAGGGACTTTGAAATTCAATTTAATTTTGAAAATGTAGATAGTTACAAAATAACATTAGAAGATGAAAGCCAAATACCAAATATTTCTGATGAAGAGTTATTATCAGATCCAAAGACTACAGGATTTTTATTAGTAACAACATTAATATTTTTATATATTTAAATAAAAGTACTGCAATATAAAATTTGCAGTATTTTTATTTTATAATTCACAGCCATTTTATTTAGGAGAAAATAGTTACCGCCTAGCTAAGTGTTTAATATATATTTTTTAAAACCAATCTTGAAGCGTGTCAGCAATTGCTAAAGATAAGTTTTATACCACGCAGAAAATTTGGAAAACGTTACCTAAATGTGTACCATCTGCGATTGGTTTAAAAAATATATATTAAACACTTAGCTAGGCTAGTATGTGCTTTTAAATAAATTGCGATTTGTAATGACTAGTATCACAAAACTTAAAAATTATAAAAAAAGGTTTGCTATTTTGGTGAATGTGTAATATAATTGTAACAAAATTGAAAACATAATGTAACAAGTATATCTGAAAGGAAGATGCAAATGTTCAGTTGGGGGCAAGATATTGGAATTGATTTAGGAACAGCTACTGTTATTGCTTATGTAAAAGGAAAAGGAATAGTACTTAGAGAACCTTCAGTGGTGGCAGTAGATAATAATACAGGTGAAGTATTGGCAGTTGGTAAAGATGCTAGAAGAATGCTTGGTAGAACACCAGGCAATATAGTAGCAACTAGACCTTTGAAGGATGGAGTAATTTCAAATTATACTGTAACAGAAAAAATGTTAAAGTATTTTATTAATAAAGTATGCGGAAGATTTGTTTTTTCTCCAAGAATTATGATATGTATTCCATCACAAGTAACAGAAGTAGAGAAAAAAGCAGTTATAGATGCAGCATCACAAGCGGGAGCAAGAAGAGTGTACTTAATTGAAGAACCAATAGCAGCTGCAATTGGAGCAGGAATAGATATTTCTAAACCATGTGGAAATATGGTTGTAGATATAGGTGGAGGAACTACAGATGTAGCAGTAATATCTTTAGGTGGTTCTGTTGTAAATACATCTCTAAAAGTAGCAGGAGATAAATTTGATGAAGCAATAATTAGATATATTAAGAGAAAACATAATGTTATGATAGGTGAAAGAACAGCAGAAGACCTTAAAATTAATATTGGATGTGTATATCCAAAAATTCAAGATACAGAAATGGATGTTAGGGGTAGAGACCTAATAACAGGACTTCCAAAAACAATAACAGTATATTCTAGCGAGATGCTAGAAGCACTTATAGAGCCAGCTTTAATGATTGTTGATGCAGTTCATTCAGTACTTGAAAAAACACCACCAGAACTTGCTGCAGATATAAGCGATAAGGGAATATACATGACAGGTGGAGGTTGTTTAGTAGATGGGTTAGATAAACTTCTTCAAGAAAAGACAGGAATAAATGTTATGATAGCACAAGACACAGTCTCATGTGTAGCTCTTGGAACGGGAAAAGCATTAGATAACTTAGATGCATTAGAGGGTAAAAGTAGAAAATAAAATTATATATAATAAATAAAAATGAAAAATGGGAGACTATTTTTCATTTTTATTTTGAATCAAGATTAATAGTAATAATTTAATTAAATATCAATATACAGAAAAAATTTTTTCTTGCATATTTAAAAATATAATTATATAATAATTAAAAACTGAAATAAAGGTGAGTTTTATGAATAAAACGAAAAGAAAGATATTTGAAACATCAATGAAATTATTTGCAGAAAAAGGATATGATGCAACAAGTATAGAAGAGATAACAGCAACAGTAGGTGTTGCCAAAGGAACTTTATATTATCACTTTTCTAGTAAAGAAGAAATCTTTAACTTTTTAGTAGAAGAAGGTGTAAAGTTATTAAAAAATAGTATATCAATAAAAACTGCAAAATTAAATAATAGTATAGATAAAATAAGAGCTATAGTTTTAATACAGTTAAAGGTATTAGTAAAATATGAAGATTTTATGTCTATAGTATTAAGTCAAATATGGGGAACAGGAGCTAGAAGTCAAATTTGTAAAAAATACATATTTGAATATATTTCAATGATAGAAGATATAGTTAAAGAAGGCATAAAAAATAATGAGTTATCACGGTGGAGATTCTAATGTTATAGCATCAGGAATATTTGGCATGGCGTGTTCTAGTTTAATATATAAAATGAGAATAGATAAACAAATTGAGATAGAAAAATTATATCGTGAAATAGATTTAACATATATTAGAAAATTAAAAAAATAAAATATTGTTAATCAAGGTTTAGTAAATTCGTTAAACAAATATAATTATAAAAAAGATAATAATGAAAAATATATTATATAAAGTAAATTGCAAATTAAACAAAAAATAAAGTTGATAAGAAAAACATTAAAATTTAAAGATAGGGAGTGTATAAACTGTGAGAATACTAAAAGACTTTAAAGTACCTAATTTTAAGTTTCCAAAATTTAAAATGAAAGAAATATCAGAAATAGATGAAGTTAAAGTAGACTATGATGCGATAAAAAAGGCAGAAGAAAATAAAAATAAGAAAGAAGTAAAAAATTATGAACAAACACATTATAAAACTATAAAGGAAGTCTTTGAAAGATCTATAAAAGAATACGCAGAACTTCCATGTATATTAGAAAAATTTAAACCAAAGGAAGAATTTAAAACTATTACTTTTAAAGAGTTTGGAGAAGATGTTACTTTATTTGGAACAGGACTTACAGAAAAATTCAATCTAAAAGATTCTAGAATAGTTATTATAGGTGAGAATACTTACCATTGGTATGTTTCATATATGGCTATGCTTGCAGGAGTAGGAATTGCAGTTCCAGTAGATAAAGAACTACCAGAAAACGAAATCGAAAATGTAATAAGAAGATCTAAAGCATCAGCTGTTATATATTCATGCAAAAAGAAAGATGTAATAAAAAAAGTTCAAGATAAGTTGCCAGAAGTTAAATATTTTATTCAAATGAATTCAGATGATAGTTTAAATGGAAGAGATGTAGGCTTAAATTATATTATAAAAGAAGGCAAAAAAATATTAGATAATGGAAATGATAACTTTACAAAAATTAAAATAGATCCAGAAGAATTTAAAGTACTTATATTTACATCTGGAACTACTTCAAATTCGAAAGGTGTAATGATTTGTAATAGAAATTTAGCAGAAAATATAAACGCTGTTTCTGCATATGTAAAATTAACTCCAGATGATAGATTAATGTCTATTTTACCATTACATCATACATATGAATCAACAATAGGATTTTTACTTCCTTTTGCAGTTGGAGCATCTATTAGTGTATGTCAAGGACTGAAATATATAGTACCAAATTTACAAGAAACAAAACCTACAGCGATATTAACAGTGCCTTTACTTGTAGAAAATTTATACAAAAAGATAAATGCTAATATTAAAAAGAGTAAAAAAGATGGTATTGTAAATTCAATGATTCATGTATCAAATGCCTTAAAGACAATTGGTGTAGATATAAAAAGAAAAGTATTTAATGAAATTTATGAAAATTTAGGTGGTAGAATTAGAATTATTGTTTCTGCAGCAGCACCAATTGATGCTAAAATTGGTAAATGGGTAGAAGATATTGGAATTACATTTTTGCAAGGATATGGATTAACAGAAACAGCACCAATAGCTGCGCTTACACCAGAATTCAAACCAAAGGTTGGATCAGCTGGTAAAGCGGTAACTTGTGCAGAAATAAAAATAGATAATCCAAACGAAAATGGCGAAGGAGAAGTTTTAATAAAAAGCTCTACTTTAATGCTTGGATATTATGAAGATAAGGAAGCAACAGATGAAGTTATAAAAGACGGTTGGTTCCATTCAGGTGATGTTGGATATTTAGATGATGAAGGATATTTATATATAACAGGAAGGTCTAAAAATGTAATTGTAACACAAAATGGAAAAAATATATATCCAGAAGAGATTGAATTAATGCTTGCCAATATCCCTGAAATAGAAGAATGTATGGTATATGGAAAAGAAGAACAAGGAAATAAAGAACTTATTATTTCTGTAAAAGTAATTCCAAATTACGAAGAAATAGAAAAAAGACATGGAAAAGATTTAACTAAAGAACAAATACATGATATTATATGGCAAGAAATAAAAAATGTTAATAGAAAATTAACATCATATAAAGCTATAAAAAATTTAGAAATTAAAGAAGATGAATTTGAAAAAACAACTACTATGAAAATAAAAAGATATAAAGAAATAAAAAAAGATCAAGCAAAAACTAAGTAATATTTCTGTAATAAAAATGTAATGAAATCGAAATATAATTTTTTATAAATCCTCTTGTAGTTTTTTGTTGAACAGTGTATAATAAATATTGTTAAAAGTAATACATAGGACAAAGGAGGGAAGGTTTACAATGTCTAAATCTGGCATAGTAAACGTGAGAATGGTAATCACGGAAGAAAAAATATTATCTAATATAGATAAAATACAAAAATTAATCAATCCAAAAAGTAAAAAACAAATTGTGCAATTAGAAGAAGATACAATGTTTAAAGATTTAGTACAATCTATTAAGGATTATTTAACAGAGTATCCAAATAAGAAAAACTTTCCAAATAGTGTTTATAAAGCTGCCTATGAATTAGTAGAATATGCAACAAATCAATTTGAAGAAAACACAAAGAAAATAGAAGATTTAATTATCCAAAGAGAAAATAATATTGCATTAGCTGCAAAATTGAAAAAGGCACTTAATATGGTAACAAATAAAGAAGAAGATTGGAAAAATAAAATTCAAAAATTATCAGAAGATTTTTCAGAAGAAATAATAGATACATTAGGTTCTATAGGAAGAGCTAGATCAAAAAAATCTCAGAATTTTCAAGATGGAGTAAAATTAATTAATGCAAAAGTAGCAAATTTAGAATCAAATTTACATATAGAAATAGATATGGAAAGAATAGAAGATAGATCAAAAGCATTAAGCTTCATAGGAATAGAAATAGCAGAATCTCTTAAAGAAATACCTACACCAGAAGATGATGTTCAAGAACTACAAGAAGAAATTTCTGCTGATGAGCAATATATTAATGAAACTAGAGTTAATATAAAACCATCATTATGGGAAAGATTTAAAAACACAAAACTTGTACGAGCAATAAGATATGTTATGAAAATAAAAATAGTGTTAGAGCTTCCAGAAGCTTTACCAGAGCCTACACATGGAGAACAATAATAAATAATTTATTTGAAGTTTGACAAATTAAATTATTGTCAAACTTCAAAATATTTAATATAACTAATTAATTTAGAAATATACACTAAAGTATTGTTTATATAATAAATAATAACTAAAAAATAAAATTTGAAAAATATAAATAAAAAGTATTGACATCATAAAAAAAATAGTATATACTTAATCTCGCATTGAAGAGATGCGCCCTTAGCTCAGTTGGTCAGAGCAACCGGCTCATAACCGGTGGGTCCAAGGTTCGAATCCTTGAGGGCGCACCATTTTGATTTAAAAATGCAAATAAATGTGGCTAAGCCACTTTTATTATATATGGGTAGTTGGGTGAGTGGCTAAAACCATCAGACTGTAAATCTGACCTCATTTGAGTTCCCTGGTTCGAATCCAGGACTGCCCACCAAAAGAGTAATTTATTAAAATTACTCTTTTTTTACTCTAAAATTAAATTTAAAGATTCAAATTCGTCAATAGTTGGGGTGAAACATCTGTAAAGTTGTTTTGCACCAGCTTTTTAATTGGGTGGAAAAAGATATATAAAAATACGCTAAAATAGGAATTTTCGTGTAACTCAAATAAACCAATTCATTTGATTGGTAATATATGGTGTTTGTAAATAGAATATATTTTAAGTCGTCATAAGTAAATTTCTTGCCTTAAAGTTTCTAAGAGTTAAAGATATGGAATCTGTGCCTACAATTCAAGATAAAGATGAGGTTGAAATAGATTAAATTTTAGATTAGAATTTAGTGTATAAATTTGTCACTTAGTTATTTTTATTAAGTGTATGATAATTAATTTTATTAGTGTAAAAGAAAAAGTATAGAAATTAATCGAATCTATACTTTTTTATCTATTTTTATTATAATGGAATATCATCAAAAGAATCTTGTGAGTGTTGGATATTAGGACTAATATTTTTTTCAGGAGTTTTACCTATTTTAATACCTTTTTGGATGTCATTTTCTAATTTTTTTGCTATTAAATCAGTTTGCTTTGGTACAGTTGTTTCTGATTTAGCCATAGATTTAAAATGTTCTAAAGTTTTGGAATTAGGAGATAATCCATAGCTTTCATAAGCCAATTGTTCAATTTGCTCTAAAGAAACTGTATCAATACTAGGTACACCATCTTTTTCATGATAAGAGCAAACATCTATATAATTACCATCTTTAGTAAGTTCAAAAAGCTTTAAAGATTCTTTTCCTTTTGAATCTAAATCTGTAATCCAAATTTGAGAAGGTTTACCATCATTTAATAAAGCTTCTTCGGTATATGTATATTGAAGTGAAGACACATTTACAGTATTTTTTCTAAATTGAGTTACTGTAGATCCGAATAACAGCAACTTTTTCACCTTGATTTGCAAATTCTTGAGGAGATAATCCTCTTTTAGCAGCTTCTTTTTCTATACCATTACTATCAAGAGTTTTTATAGATCTAACTCCTAACTTTTTTCGTAAGGCCTGGTAATTATCCATGCTTTCCTCTGGGATGGAAGATTCAGCTTTTTTTAAAGCATTGTTTGGGTTTGAAAATTTTTTAGATAAATATTTTGCCTGTGCTACTTGCTCTGGAGAATGGTGATTAGAATATGAATATGTATTGAATCCATATAAACCATATTTTGAACTTATTTCTACAACAGAGTTTTTTCCGTTAGCACCTTGTCTTTCTTCTGAATATTCAAAATTATCATTTTCATCTTTATGATAAGAAATATTTCTGTTATCTGCACACATAAAGAGTAAATCAACTTTGCCATCATTAGTAATATGTATCATAGCTTGAATATCCTCGTTTTTGGATTTATCGTATATTCCAGTTTGAGTAAAATGTCCATTAGAATTAAAATCAGGATTTTGTAACATGTATTGTCTTTTCATATCTTCTAATTTTGTAGTTAAATCTTTATTTGCTTCACTATATATTATTTGTTTTAAAGATTCAACTTCAGCATAATTTACTTTTAGATTATCATGCAATGTAGATTGATTTAAGTTATCTGATAAAGTCATATCTAAAGCTTCAGTTGATGGATTTTTACTGTTAATAGTTTTTCCATTAAATAATTCTTGCATTTTTTGTATAATTTTATTTTTTAGTTTACTATGATTTGAAGAATTTGTATTTTTACTCAACAGACCTCACCTCCAACTATATTATGTATATTATATCATATTTTGTAATAAAATGTAATAACTGTAAAAAGGATATATACCATTTTGAAATAAAAACTACTATTAATATAGATACATATTAATAGTAGTTTTCATTCTTCTGAAAACAAATATATTAAGAAATAATATTTTAGAAATTTATTCATAAACCTATAGTAGAGAAAAGTTCTAATTAAAATATATTATCAGCTTGTTCTTTAGTAATATAACCATATTCAACCATAGAACTAATTACTTTTTCTTGTCTCTTTTTTGTTAATTCTGGATTTACTGTTGGAGCATATACACTAGGTGCGTTTGGAACACCTGCAAGCATTGTACATTCATATAAATTCATATCTATAGGCTCTTTATTTAAATAACCATTACTTGCTTCTTTTATTCCATAATATCCATCACCAAAATATATAGTGTTCATATAGAATTCGAATATTTCATCTTTAGAATAGTTTTTTTCTAAATCAAATCCAACAAATATTTCAGCAATTTTTCTATTTACAACATTTTCCTCAGAAATAAAATACATATTTTTTGCAACTTGTTGAGTTATTGTACTTCCACCTTCTCTAAACTCTTGTGAACGTATATTAGAGAATATGGCTCTTGAAATTCCAATTATATCTATAGTACCATGTTTTTCAAAGCGATGATCTTCTACAGCAATAACAGCATTTTTAAAGTTTATTGGAACTTCATCTAGTGTTACAAAAGATTCAGATGATTTAATTTCTTTTATTTTATCTGATAGACTAACTTTGGTTATTGTACTTTTATAGAGTAAATAACCACTTCCAATAATAGAGCCAAATACGATAATAAGTATAAGTAGTATTATAATTAATATGCGAATAATGAATTTTTTCATATAATTTCACTCCTAAATATTTATTTTAAAATCTATTAGAACAAGAATTTTTTGTTACTTAATAAATATAAATTAGTATATCAAAAATTGGAATATTTTGCAATTTAAATGTATTATTTTATTAGTTATTGATGAACAATTTTACTTTAAGTTATTAAAAGATGTATTATGATTGGTTATAGATTGTTAAGCAGGTTATAGTATAAGTTTGTGGTTAATATATTTATATAAAAATTTGAAATATTTAATCAATTTATTTGACAAATGAAATTGATTAATAGATAATATATAAGGAGAGAAAACAAAAGAGAATTTTTTTTATGTACAAAGGAGGAAAAAATGTATATTTTTAATAGAATTACTGTTACACCACAATTACCTAAAAGAATAGATAATTTGGGCAAAATAGCAAATAACTTATGGTGGTCATGGAATACTGAATTTTTGAAATTGTTTAAAGAAATTGACATAGATTTATGGGAGAGAGTAGAAAAAAATCCTGTTAAATTTTTAAAACTAGTTTCTCAAGAAAAATTAGAAAATGCAGCTCAAAATCAAATGTTTTTAAAGGAATATGATAAAATAAACGATAACTTCGAAGGATATATGAACAGTAAAAGTACATGGTTTTCTAAAGAATATCCAAATAATAAAAATAATCTAATTGCTTATTTTTCAGCAGAATATGGGTTAGACGAAATTTTACCTATATATTCTGGTGGACTTGGGATTTTATCAGGAGACCATCTAAAATCAGCAAGTGACCTAGGTGTGCCACTTGTTGCAGTTGGTTTGTTTTATAAAAATGGATATTTTCATCAAAAAATAAATGGATATGGAGATCAAGAGACAGAGTTTAAAACTATAGATGGAAATATATTACCAATACAAATGGTTAAAGATAAAAAAGGAAATGATTTAATAATATTTGTAAAATTTCCAAAAGGAAAATTATATTTAAAAGTATGGCAAATAAATGTAGGTAGAGTTAAATTATACTTATTAGATTCTGATATAGATGAAAATTTAGAAGAATATAAAGGTGTTACTAAAACCTTATATGGTGGAGACCAAGAAATGAGAATACAGCAAGAGATTGTTTTAGGAATGGCAGGAACCAATCTTTTAAAAGTTTTAGGTTTAAATCCAACTGTATACCATATGAATGAGGGACATTCATCTTTCTTAATATTAGAATTAATTAAAACAATTATGAATGAAAAAAAGGTATCATTTGATATTGCACAAGATATAGTAGGAGCTAAAACTGTATTTACTACACATACACCAGTTCCAGCAGGAAATGATATATTCCCACTAGATTTAGTAGAAAAATATTTTAAAAATTATTGGACTAGATTTGGAATTACAAAAGAAGAATTCTTTAAATTAGGAATGAAACCAGATGCTATTATAGAAAATAGTGGATTTAATATGGGAATATTAGCTTTAAAAGTAGCTGGTAAGAAAAATGGTGTTAGTAAATTACATGGAGAAGTTTCAAGAGAGTTATTTGGAGAAGTTTGGCCAAATATTGCATCAAATGAATCTCCTATTACTTATGTAACAAATGGTATTCATACATGCTCTTGGCTTGCAGCAAATTTAAAAAATTTATATAATAAATATTTAATTCCATTCTGGCAAGATAGTATACATGATGATAATGTTTGGGAAAATATAAAAAATATTCCAAATGAAGAATTATGGAATGAGCATAAAAAGAGAAAAATTAAATTGTTAGAATTAGTAAAAGACAATACTACTAAGAGATTAAAAAGAAATGGATATAGTTATGATGAAATATCAAATATCGTTTCAGGATTAAATGAAGATGCACTAACAATAGGCTTTGCAAGAAGATTTGCAACATATAAAAGAGCAACACTTATCTTTAGAGATTTAGAAAGAATAACACAAATTCTAAATGATTCTAAAAGACCAGTACAATTAATATTTGCAGGAAAAGCACATCCAGCAGATAAAGAAGGTCAAGATTTAATAAAATATATTCATGAAATATCTATGAAACCACAATTTAAGGGCAAAATATTCTTACTTGAAGATTATGATATAGCAATAGCTAGATATTTAGTTAGTGGTGTTGATGTATGGCTTAATAATCCAAGAAGGCCAATGGAGGCATCTGGAACAAGTGGACAAAAAGCATCTGTAAATGGTGTTATAAACTTTAGTGTATTAGATGGATGGTGGGCTGAAGGATATAACACAAAAAATGGATGGACTATTGGAACAAATGCAGAATATGATAATTACGAAATTCAAGATAATGATGATAGTGAAAGTATATACATGACATTAGAAAAGAAGATTATTCCTATGTACTATAATAAAGAACAAAATGTTTTTTCAAGTAAATGGGTAGAAATGATGAAAAATTCTATAATTTCTACTGGTGGAAGATTTAGTACAGCTAGAATGTTAGTTGATTATACAAAGAATTTATATATGCCATTATGTGATTTAACTAATAAATATTATGACGATCTATCTACAGTTACAGAATTTAATGAATGGAAACATAATTTGATTAGAAATTGGGATGATATCCAAATTATACGGAGAAGAAAATAATGCAAATGATCTTACTATAGATGCAGGAAAGACAATAGAAGTTAAATGTAAAGTAAACTTGCCAAATATTAATGAAGAAGATATAGAAGTTCAAGTATATTATGGACAAATTATGGAAAATGGAATTGTAGATAACATTCATATTATTCCAATGAAACTAATGGAAAAAGATGACGCAAATAAAACTTATGGATATAAAGCTAAAGTAGAACTTTCTACAGGAGGAGATTTTGGATATACATTTAGAGTTGTTCCAAAACATAAAATGGTGCTTGATCAAGAAAATTTGAATTTGGTTAAATGGATTAGAAAATAGGTAAAAAATAAAAGAGCATATACTTGAATATGCTCTTTTTTAGTGATATAATACAAATTGTGTTAAAATCATTATATTTTACCAATAAGTCGTAAAGTATAAGCATATGGAGGGAAAAATAATATGAAAAAAACAAAAATCGTATGTACAATAGGACCAGCAACTGCAGAAGTAGAAACTTTAAAAGCAATGATAAAAGCAGGAATGAATGTTGCTAGAATAAACTTTTCTCATGGAGGATACGCTGATCAAGAAAAATTTATTAATGCAGTCAGACAAGCAAGAGAAGAAGTTAATATGCCAGTATCTTTATTACTAGATACACAAGGACCTGAAATAAGAACAGGAAAATTAGAAGAATCACCAGTAGTGTTAAAAGCAGAAGAAGAATTTACATTAGTAAATGAAGATATAATTGGAAATGACAAAAGAGTTTCTGTAACTTACAAAGACTTATATAAAGATGTAAGACCAGGAACTACAATACTTATAGATGATGGTAAAATAGAAATAGAAGTAGATAGAATAGAAGGAAAAGATGTTGTATGTAAAGTAATGAATGGTGGAGAACTAGGAAATAGAAAAAGTATTAATGTTCCTGGAACACACATTAATTTACCAGCATTAAAAGATAAAGATATTCAAGATTTAATAGATGGATGTAAAGGAGATTTCGATTATATTGCAGCTTCATTTATTAGATCTGCATCTGATGTTTTAGCTATTCGTAAAGTATTAGATGAAAATGGTGGAAAAGATATAAAGATAATTTCAAAAATAGAAAGTCAAGAGGGAATTGATAATTTCCAAGAAATATTAGAAGTTACAGATGGAATTATGGTTGCTCGTGGAGATATGGGTGTAGAAATTCCAATGGAAGAAGTTCCAATTGTTCAAAAAAGATTTATAAAAGAATGTAATAGAGCAGGAAAGCTTGTTATAACAGCTACACAAATGCTTGAATCTATGACAACAAACCCAAGAGCAACAAGAGCAGAAGTATCTGATGTTGCAAATGCAGTATATGATGGAACAGGTGCTATAATGTTATCTGGAGAAAGTGCAATGGGAAAATATCCAGTAGAGTGTGTAGATACAATGACAAGAATCGCAACAGCAGTAGAAGCTTCAATAAACTATGGAAAAAGATTTAAAAGAAGAGAATATGACTTAGAAAGTAAAAATTATGAATTCTATTTAGCACATTCTATTTGTTCTACAGCATTACAAATGAATGCAAAAGCAATATTTGCATATACAGAGTGTGGAGATACACCAAAATTAGTATCAAGCTTTTTACCATGTTGTCCAATTTATGCAGTAACATCTTCAGAAAAAACATACAAACAATTAGCTTTAGCTTGGGATGTTACACCAATACTTGTAAAAGAGAATTTACCTGCTAAAGAATTAGTAGCAAGAGGAATAGAAATTGCAAAACAAGCAGGATATGTAAATACAGGTGATGTTGTTGCAATAGCAGGAGGAGAAACAATTTTGCCAGGAAATAAAGATGATATTATGAATAGAACAGTTGGTGGAGTTGTTAAAATATAAGATTTTATTTAGAAAATTTTATGATATATTAATAAAAATAACAGAAACTAGAATATATAGATGTATTCTAGTTTTTGTTTATTTATATATTACAAATATTTAATGATTAATTTCATTTTATATTTGTATTTTTTTGTAAACAGATATAGTAAAAAATGATTCAAACTTTAATGGGTGATTTAGAAGGAGAATAAGATAAATTGATAATTAACTAATATTAAATAATTAAAAAGTTCATCAAAACATGAAAAATTAACATAAAATATGTAACAGCTAATATGACTCTGTCATAAAATGTATTATACAATAAAATAAGGAGGAAGTTAAAATATGTATAATCGTAGATATAATAGATGTTGCTGTCAAAAAAATTATAATGAAAAAGTAATTGAAGACATATGCAACAATGTAGGAACAACTGCAGAATATAAGTGTGAGTGTACTAATAAATGCGGATGTAAGACATCTTGTACTTATAGCAAAAATGACTGTGGTTGTGGATTTGAAGAAGAAACATCATTATTTCCAGAAAATCCAATGTTTGGGCAGAGTTATGTTCCAATACAAGAAATGGATAAAACTTTTGTACCTTGTGTAGGGTTAAAAATGGGAACAATTTTTCCAGAGTTAGTTAGTCCATATGTACCATGCCAAAGTATAGAAGAAAATGCATTTATAAGAGCAAAAAATGAAATAGGGGAGGGGTGTAACAGATGATGAGTTTTAATGATAATTGTGGTTGCGGATTTGAAATGAATAATTCTTGTGATATGAATCAAGATAAATGTGCTTGTAATTGTAAATTTGAATTTGAACCTAAAGATGAGTGTGAAACAGGCAATGATATTACAAGAGAAGAAATGGCAAAACAATTAAAATGTTATAGATTTGCTATCATAGAGCTAGGTTTATATTTGGATACACATCCTGATGATGAAAAAGCAATTTGTTTGCATAAAGAATATAGTAATAGATTTAAAGAACTATCAGATAAATATCAAAAAGTATATGGGCCATTAACTATTATGTTCCCATGTAATAAATGGAGATGGCTTGAAGAACCATGGCCATGGGAAAGGGGGAATAATTAATGTGGACTTATAATAAGACTTTAGAATATCCAATTAATATAAAATGTCCAAATCCACGTTTAGCAAAATTTATTATTAGCCAATATGGAGGACCAGACGGAGAATTAGCAGCGTCACTTAGATATTTGTCTCAAAGATTCGGAATGCCAGATCAAAAAGCAAAAGCAATATTGAATGACATAGGAACAGAAGAATAGGTTCCATGATGATGTCAATAGCTAAAGACATTAATTACAATCTTAGCTATTGACTGTAAAATAATTATTTTGTTAGTATTTTATTTGCTATATCTTTTAGTTTGTTTTCTCTATCTTCGCCGATATCAATAAATGTTAAATTATATTTTTTACATTCTTCTTGCAAATATTTACTAATTTCTATGTAATCTTTTATATATTCTTTCACAATTGAATCATCTCTTTGGCTTGTCCAATCATAAATAGAGTCGAATTGCCTTATTTGTTTAAATTTCTGATCTATTGATATATTTGGGTATCCTAAGAAAATAATATCACAACAAGAACTATCTATATTTTCTACATATTCTTTTGGAGTAATATGATACATATCAAAAGCTAGTCTATATGAAAGTTTATCATAGTTACTTGTAGATGATATTTTTTTAATAAAATTAGTCCAATTTTTACCTGTTGATAATAAATCCCAACGGTCTGTATGTTTTATTCCTGTTTCTGGAAATGCTACTTCTATGCCCATAATAATTGCATCCATTGCTAGATGTTGATATTTTAATGATTTTGCTAAGTATGAGCATAGAGTTGTTTTTCCTGCTCTAGGTACTCCTGCTATAATAATATGTTTTTGACTTGTGTTCATTTATATTTCTCCTAACATTTGATTTATTTCTTATTTTTACTGATTATACCAGAGAAATTATTATAAATAAATAGTTTGTAAACAATTAAATTTTAGGTATCTTGGGATATATATATAATTCAAAATTAGTAGGGTCTGAATCATTTTTTATGGCTTTTTCTGTTTTTAGGTATGTAATTTTAGCAATAATGCTTTTCAGTAAAATGTTTTTATCCTCAGCAGTTTCCAATTTATTGTATAAATCAATTACATTTTCTAATTTAGGTATCATAGTTTCCTTTTCATTTTGTATTTCATTATTTTTATTTAGAAGTTCAGTATATTCTTTTAGTTCATTTTCTAAGTTTTCAATCTTTTCTTTTATAGCTTTTGAACGAATTATAAACTCATCTTTACTATAAATTTCATTTTCTAAAAAATCATAAATTTTATTTAGTTTAGCACTTTCCTTTTTTAAATCTTTTTTAATAGTAGCAATAGACTTTTCAATTAGTTTGTTATTGTCAGCATTTGTATTATCTTTAACTTCATAATCTATTTTATAATTTTCTAGCCATATTTTTAATGCTTCAATTATTTTATTTTCTACTATATAAAGTTTAGAACTTATATTATCACATTTTGAATTAGAACATATAAGTGTTGCAGGGTTATCAGCTTTTGTATAAGGTCGCCTTTGCATAGGCTTGCCACATTTCTCACAAAAGACGAATCCTACTAATGGATTTTTAATTTGATGGCTATGTTTTACTTTTGGAGTATTTTGTTTTCTTTTTTCTTGTACTAAATCCCAAGTCTTATTATCAATAATAGGTTTATGTAATCCATCATAAATTAAATAATCTTGATTTCGAGGTCTACTAATGATAAGATGTCCATTTTGGGTTTTCTTTTTTTGTTTTCTTCTATTCCAAACAATTTTACCGATATAGGTAGGATTAGAAAGAATATCTTTCACAGAAGAAATAGTCCATTCATCAGAAATTCTAGGTTTTAAATTCATATCATTTAACTGTTTTACAACAGAACCTATCGTATTACTTTCAAAAGTATATAATCTAAAAATTTCTTTTACAATAGGTGCTTCATTTTGATTGATAGATAAGGTATAACCTTTTGAATCTTTTAACTTTACTCTATCATAACCAAAAGGAGCAATATTTCCCACAAACTTGCCTTCAGAAACAGACATTTCACGACCTCTTTGCAAACGCCTATTTATAGTCTTATATTCTCGCCTAGACATAAATAAGCCAAACTCAAAATATTCTTCATCAAATTCATTATCTGGATCATAAGTTTTAACGGGTGTAATAATTTTTGTATGTGAATATTTAAAAGCTTTTGAAACTCTTCCTTGATCAGCAGTATCTCCACGAGCAAGTCTTTCTACTTCAACAACTAGAACACCATTCCATTTTTCGTTTTCAACATCTTTAAGAAGTTTCTGCATTTCTTTTCTTTCACTAATGGTTTCGCCACTTACAACTTCTCTATAAATTTTTGAAATATGTAGATTTCGTTTTTCTGCCAAAGTAGTTAAAATCTTCTCATGCCTTGCTAAAGTTTCTCCTTCACCGTATTTTTCAGATTCTATATCTTCTCTTGATTTTCTTAAATATATTGCATATGTGCCATTTTGCACATTTCCTCCTTTCCTTGTAATTTGTCTTTAACTTGTCATTATTATATCTGTAATTGAAACAAATTACAACAAAGAAGGATTTATTTTTCTTATTAAATTAATTATAATATTATCTATATATTCTTTTTGATTAGAAATATTTTCTACAATGTAGTCATCATAAAATTTCACTTTAGTATTTTCAATAATATATTCTTCTAACAACATATAAATCGCCTCTTTAAAATTTATGAAAAAAGCATAAAAAAAATACCCAAGACAGGCTTGTCTTGAGCAAATTTATTTTTTCTATAATAACATTATATGATTGGCAATTTACTAAATCAATTCCCTTTTATTTCCCTTAATTCTAAAAGATATTTATAAGTTTAAAATGGCTTTAATATTGTACTTGTCTCTTAAAACAACTTATGCTAAAATGTTTTTAAAATAAAATATTAGTAGGTGAGTATATATGGACTTAGATATATATGATGAATTAATTGATAATGATACAGTCAAAAAATTGGATACAACTTTTAATGTTGAGATAAAGAATAACAAAGTATACGATCAAAAAGGAAGTTTTATATGTTGGATTTATGCAGCAATTAATATGATAAGAAATAAAATAGTTGATCAATTTGGAGAAAAAATTGAAATTTCTGCTAATTATATTTCATTTTTCGATAGATATGAAAAGCTAAATCTATTATATGATAAAATAATAAATACTGAATGCCAATACAGTCAAATTAAATATTTATTATATGATTATATTAATACTTGTGGTGATTTTTCGTCATTTAAATATTTAATCAAAAAATATGGCGTAGTACTAGAACATCAGATGCCTATAAAAGAAAACAATTTTATTCCTAATGATATAAATGAATTAATAAAAGAAAAAGTCATTAATGATATTGACATTATCATTAATAAAAAGTCAAATAAATGTAACATTAAACAATTATATAATTTAAAAGAAAGAATGATGTTAGAAAACTATGAAATACTATCAAATATTTTTGGAAAGCCGCCAACTAAAATAGATTTGCAATATTTAAATTTTGGAAAGGAAATGACACCAGTAGAATTTACTAATGTATATATTAATCACATTTTAGAAGATTATGTAGAAATAATTAGTTTATCTAAAATGGACTATAATCAAAAATACAAATTAGATTTTAATGTTCCAAATTTAAATAATACTGAATATTTAAATTTAAATATTAATGACATAAAAAGGGGTATAATTAATTCATTAAAAAATAAACAACCAGTATGGTTTGGATGTAGTTATAGATTTATGAGTGCATCTTGCAAAAATAAGAACGGAATTTTATTTAATAATTTGTATGATTTTGAAAAAATAGGAATAAAAAAATTAGAGAAATGCATTGCTGAAAAATATGATTTCTTAAATTATGATCATGCTATGCTGTTTACAGGAGTTAACATTGTGGATAATAAGCCTATATCATGGAAAGTATTAAATAGCTTTGGAATACAAAATAACAATAAAGGATATTTAGTAATGGATAATGATTTCTTTGATGAAAATGTATTCTTATTTGCAATAAAAAAAGATTATTTATCTTAAATCCCAAGATTTCTTTATTATAATGTGCTTTATAAAATCAAGTCAAAGTTAAAATGAATGTGCTATCGCACAACTTTGACTTAATTTTATAAGTACATTATTTTTCAGTTAAGAGGATTTAAGGATAAGTATGTTTATTTTGGTAAACATAAATAAATTTAATTAGGATGAATTAAAGTGAGTACTAAAGGCAGGAAAGCGATATTAACATATCGCCTATACACATAGAAGGACAAGCCTTCTAATATTAATAAAAGAACAGAAATTTTAAGCAAATGCGATGTAAAAATTCACCGAGTGAACTTACTCAAACCTGCTATTCTCCGTTGAAATTAAAAATAGTGAACTGGAATTTTAATAAAAGTACACTAAATGAACTAGAAAAAATATAATTAGTTCACTCAGTGTATTAGAATTTTTAGAACACATTGAATATTTATTTATCTATATAAAATTATAATAATGGATTGACAGAAGAACTAATGTTTGATAATATGTAGCAAATAAGAAATGAGGTCGATATTATATGGATAATAAACTAATTGGAAATGAAAATAATATTTTATTTTATAATGATGAAGAAGGTAATACAAAAATTCAAGTTATACTTGAAGATGAAAATGTATGGTTAAATCAAATCTCATTAAGTAAATTATTTGAAACAACTAGAAATAATATTACAATACATATAAAAAACATATATGATGACCAAGAATTAGAAGAAAGTTCAACTAGTAAGGAATCCTTACTAGTTCAAAAAGAAGGAAATAGAAATGTTAAAAGAACAGTAATATATTATAATTTAGATATGATTATTTCTATTGGCTTTAGAGTAAATTCTAAAAAAGCAATTAAATTTAGAACATGGGCCAATAAAGTAATAAAAGAATATATGATAAAAGGATTTGCACTAGATGATGATAGATTTTTAAAAGGTGGCAAAGTAAATGCACAATATTTTGATGAGTTATTAGAAAGAATAAAGACAATTCGTACAAGTGAAAGAATGGCTTATCAAAAAATAACAGATTTATTTATAGCAACAGCAGTTGACTATAATCCAAAGTCAGAAGAAGCATATACATTTTTTAAGATAGTTCAAAACAAATTACATTATGCTATTTCTGGACATACTGCTGCAGAACTTATTTATAATAGAGTAGATTTAAATAAGGAACATATGGGACTTACAAACTGGAAAAATAGCCCAGATGGTTTAATATATAAGTATGATGTAGCAATAGCAAAAAATTATTTAAATGAAGAAGAATTGAAAAAATTAAATGATTTAACCAATTTCTTTATAGTATTTGCAGAAGATGAAGCTAAAGAAAGACATATAATGACAATGCAAAATTGGATTGATGCAACAGATGATTTATTAAAATTTAGGAGAAAGAAGATACTAGAAAATGCAGGTTCTATATCTCATAAAGAAGCAATAGAAAAAGCTGAAAATGAATACGAAAAATTTAAAGTAAAACAAGATGCTCAATATATTTCTAGTATGGACGAAATGTATCAAAGATATTTAAATGAGAATAAAGAATAAAAATATACCAAAGTTCACTTAAGTAGTACTTTAATTCACAAAGTGAACTTTTGCTATTTTACAGCCAATAACACTAAATTTTTAACCGATAAGTCGAAATATAATGATTGACATCATGAAGGAACCAAAGAACTTGCTCACTTAGAAATGGTTGGAACAATAGTACATCAGTTAACAGATGGTGTATGTCCAGAAGAATTAGAAAAAGCAGGACTTGGGGCATATTATACAGACCATGGAGTTGATGTATATCCACAATCAGCAGCAGGAGTACCTTTTACAGCAGCATATATTGCAGCCAAAGGTGATCCAATAGCTAATCTTCAAGAAGATCTTGCTGCGGAACAAAAAGCAAGGGCAACTTATGAAAAACTAATAGATCTTTGTAAAGATGATCCAGATGTAATAGATCCACTTCGTTTCTTAAGACAAAGAGAAGTAGTTCACTTCCAAAGATTTGGAGAAGCTTTAAGAGGTGTTCAAGATAAACTTGCAGAAAAGAAATTTTATATGACAAAAATGAATTGTAATCAAAATAATTGCGGATGTAATATGAATAATAATAATTGTGGCTGTTAATTAAAAATATAAATCTATAAAAGAACTAGAATTATATATAAATATATTCTAGTTCTTTTATAGATTTAGTTATAATATTTTAAGTTGATTTTTGAAGATTTTTCTGTATTTTTGTAATTATATATGCCCTTAGTATAAAGAATATGCTAAAGAAAATAAATAATATAATTAATGAATTTATATTATTAAATATTTTGGAGAATAAAATAATCATAATTAGTCCGAATTGCTCTACCAATATTTAATATTAATTCTATATACCATAGATAATCTACTTTAAATTCTGAATCAGCAATTTTATCGAAACTTAAAAATGTAAGTGCATTTCCTTCTATATTAGTTAATATATCGCCAATATCTATTAAAAATTTGTAAATAACTATTAAAAATACACTTGCATTTAAGCTTATTGGAATTGTAATGATAAATATAAGAAACATTATAGGTAATACTACTTTAGGATAATTATTATAATTTATCTTTTTTTCTGCAATAATAGCTATAAGAATACATAAAATTCCAATGATACTTGATAAATTTCCAATAAAACTTTCACTAGATACATTATTATATAAAATTAATGTACTTAGTAATTGAATTACTCCTCCATTTGTTAACCCATCACAAATACTTTGAAGAGTCATTTGTTTTAATAATTTCTTATTTTTTATATTCTTTTTAAAATCTCTTAGTTTTATAGGATTACAATCAATAGAAATATCTTTTATTGTAAATGAAATAGCTAAAGATATTATGGTTATAATAAATAGAATTATAAAAACTAAGCTATAAGAATAGTTTTCAATAATATTTCCAAATATTGTAGGAAATATTATATATGTGATATTAGATAAGACACTATCATAAGTAAAATACTTATTAAAATTGTCATTATTATTAGAATCATTAATTATAATTTCATAACTGGTCCAATATAGACATTGACTAAATGCATAAACAGTAGCAAATAGGTATATATAGTTTAAAATGTTTTCTTTTGATATAAGTAATGTTAAAGAAATTAAAAGATTACTAAATAACGAAAATCGATATATTTTTATTACCCTATTGGATTTTATAAATTTACTAACGATATATCTCCATAAAATATGTGATAAATAGTATATAAGATAATATATTGCAACTGTTGTTATATTTCCTTGAGTAATTTTTAGAAAATAAATTCCTAAAAATATTGAATTAAATAATATTAAAATTTCTTTTGTACTATGTGTTAATATAAGGTTTTTCCATCTATTCATATTAAAATTACTCCATTTCAGTATGCTTTTTTTATTTTTTATATTATAGCAATAAACATTTTTTATTTCAATAATTTAGAAAATATCAATTATATGACAAAGTTTAATTGTATTATATTTATTTTAAGGAGATATTTTTATAAAAAATGTAATTAAGATATAAACTAATATATTAAAGTAAAACAATTAAATATATATAACTTAAAATAACCTAAAAAATAATGTTGAAAAAAAATATACAGTAATATATAATACAAAAATAGAAATTAACAATCAAAATAATAATCAAAAGAAAGTGGGAAAGAGATTGAAAGAAAAGAAAAATTCATTTATGGGAAATGTTTTAATGCTTATGTTTTCTCAAGTTTTAATAAAGGTATTAGGGTTAGTATATAGACTTGTAATAATGAACGTACCTGGGTTTGGAGACTTAGGTAATGGATATTATTCAGCGGGATATCAAATTTATGCAGTTTTATTAACAATTTCTTCACAGGGAATACCAAGTGCAGTTTCAAGACTAGTTTCTGAAAAAGTAGCTGTTGGTGAATATAAATCTGCACATAGAATATTTAAAATTGCAATGGGACTATTTGCTATAGTAGGTGGATTTTTCTCGTTATTTTTATACGTATTTTCAGATTTTATAGCAAGCAATATTTTAAATGTACCAGATGTTAAATATGTATTAAGGGTACTTGCACCTGCAATATTTTTTGTTACTACATCAGCAGTATTTAGAGGATATTTTGCAGGACTTGGAACAATGAAACCAACTAGTGTATCTCAGACATTAGAACAATTATTTAATTGTACATTAACAATTACATTTGTGTATGCTTTAGTAGGAAAAGAGCCTTATATTATGGCTGCAGGTGGAAATTTATCTACAACACTTGCAATATTAATCTCTTTTTCATACTTATTAATGTACTATAAAAGAAATAATAAAAAGTATGCAGAAAAATACAAAAATGTAGAACAAAAGCCAGATACTAGAAAAGTTGCATCAGTTGCAAAAACAATTCTTATGTCTTCTATTCCAATTACAATTGGATCTATTATATCTGTTGTAAATATGCTTATTGATACAGTAACAGTAAGTAATTGTATTCAAATTGCATATGAGGGGATAATTCAAGGTAAGGAACTTCTAGAACAAGAAGCTATGAGGCTAACTGGTATTTTATCTAAAGTAGATACTATTGCTAATCTTCCAATAGCTATTAATTTAGCTTTTTCATCAGCTTTAGTTCCAGCAATATCATCAGCAATTGCAAAAAAAGATTACAAATCAGCATCAAATAAAATAACATTTTCAATGTCTGCATCACTATTAATAGTAATACCTTGTGCAGTAGGTTTTATAGTTTTGGCAAATCCTATACTTAAAATGTTATATCCAAGTGCATCTGATGGAGCAGGTATATTACAAATTGCTGCAATTACAATGATTTTTGTTGCTATTAATCATACTTTAAATGGGGCTTTATATGGATTAAATAAATTATATATACCAGCAATAGCTTTAACATGTGGTAGTGTGGTTAAAATTATTTTAAATCTTATTTTAATAAGAAATCCAAATATAAATATATATGGAGCAACTATTAGTTCTTTAATATGCCAAGTTATTACATTTATTATTACATATAGGGCAATAAAAAGTGCAATAAATATTAAGCTTAATATAAAGAATAATTTGATAAAACCATTATTTGCCGGAATAATTATGGGGATAGTAATATTTATTATAAATTATTTCCTAAAATCTGTAGTAAATAATTATATATTAACAATATGTAATATTGGAATTGGTGCAATAATATATTTATTTGTTGTTGCATATTTAAAAATATTAAATAAAGATGAAATATGTGCTTTGCCGATGGGAAATAAGCTATATGGAGTATTAAGAAAGCTAAAAATATATGCTTAAAGTTTAATGTTGATGTCAGATACCTTATTTTAATGATATAGAAGAATAATGTTGCCGTCTAAAAAAGTTAATATATAAATAAAACCAATCTTGAAGCGTGGCGGGTGAAAGTTATTAATAACTTTCACCCGCCACGTATTTTAAGTAGAAGAATGAGCTAATGTAGTACCATTAGCGATTAGTTTTGATTTATATATATCAACCTTTTTTAGGCTAGTATGTGCTTTTAAAAATAAGTTAGGAATAGTAACAGTTTATTGTTTTTTATACTTCTTTTTGTGATGAAATTTTTTTGTTTATAAATTCTTTTGTGGATTCTAAAGATTTTGTTTCGATTTCATAATTAGGGTGTATATCTTCTGAAATTTCTATACCTTTTTGCTTACATACTGCTTTTAAAATCTTTTCAACAAACCAAGGATTTTTAACGAAAACAGGACCTAAACAATTAGTAAAAATAATGTTATCTTTAGTTGCTCCTTCAGTAGTTTGTCCATTATTTCCATAACCATATTTAATTGTTCCAAGAGGCTTTTCATCATTTAGTGTAATATCAACCATTTGAATTTGAGAACCAATTATTTGGGTTCCATCTTCTAATGTATAATAAAGGTCATCTCCAATAACCATAGTTCTTTCTTTTATATCCATATTTAGAAGTTTTAATCCTGAATATGAAGAATTATCATATCGTGTAATAGTATTTGCCAAAAGTGCACCAGTAGTGCCAGTTACAATTATAGTTTTTTTGTTTTTTATATATTCATTTAGTTCATCTAACATGCCATTAAGAGATTGTAAAATAGAAGGTATTACTTTTAATTCACCGCTATTAAAAAGTAATATGTCATAATTTGAGAAATCTATTTTTTGTTCTAAATCATCAATTCTTTGAATATTTAATTTTATATTTAATTTGTCTGCTACTTTTTTAAAACTTTGGCTATTTCCTCTTTCACCATGAAGATTTAAAATATCTGGATACATCCAAGCTAAGTTTATTTCATTATTCATTTTTGTCACCTTCCTTAAAAAATTTATTTATTTTATTATAAGGTTTCATTCCTGTAATAATATAAATATTATTAGTCTTAATTTCATTTAGTGGTTCGAAAATAGTAGCAAAGTCATCTTCAATATCAAATATTTTAATTTTTTCTATAGGTGCACCATCATAAATCATGCGATTTGCACAATCGTAACATACTGTTTTAGAAAAAACTACGTATTGTTCTACATTAGATTCTACTACTGGTTTAAAGTTACAATCGAAGAAGTAAAAAGTATTAGTATAGGCAGGAGGGAAGTCCTTAATTTCGTATAGTCCCATAAATACAGCTTTTTCTTGTTTATCTCGTGCAAGTGTATCTAATGCATTTTGAAGAGTTTCTGGATTTTCTTGCTTAATTCTTAAATAGTGTATAGTTTTATCTCCATATTTATAGATTACTCTTCTATCTGCTGGATTTATAAATGAATTAAATCCTTTTTGAATATCAGAATAACCAATGCCAAATTGTTTACAAATTGCAATACATAAAGCATAATTATAAATGTAGAAAGGGTTTATATAAGTAACAGTATATTTGTCATTTTCACATTTAAATGTTTTTTCTTCATAGTTAATATCTGTAATTAGAACATTAGGATTTTCTACACTTTCATAAGAGCAATTCGTACATTTAAATTTTCCGATGTTTTCTATATTATAGTAGTCATATTGAATTTTGTGATTACATTTTGGACAAGGAAGAGTAACTGTATAGAAATCGTTTTTTTCATAAGTTTTTTCATTTCTTTCCATACTATAATAAATTACTTTTCCTGCATAATCTTCTAAACTACGACTTCTAGGTTCTTCATTATTAACAAACAAAGTCATATCTTTGTTAATAGTATCTGCAAACATGCGATAAATAAAATCTGGGTCACCATTTCTTTGTACTTGGTCTTTTTGAAGGTTACTTATACATAAATTAGCTGCAGGCAAAACCTTATGTATAGCACGCAAGCTACGTTCGTCGATTTCTAAAATTAAATATTCTTTATTGAACTTTCCAAATAGATTACAGTTTTTTATTAGGGTGTTTGCAATACCACTCATCATATTAGCGCCTTCAGTATTAGTAGCTACTTTTTTATTAGCTGATTTAATTGTATGTGCGATTAAATTTGTAGTAGTAGACTTTCCATTTGTTCCAGTAACAAATATAGTTTTTGAATAATCAATATTTGAAAAATATTTTACAAAATCTTTTTGAATATTAGTAGCAACTTTTCCAGAAATCATAGAACCTTGCTTTTTTAAAATTTTGCCCAAGAGTAGCACTAGCTTTGAAACCCACAGAGCAAAGATAAATAATATTTTTTTCATAAATAACACTCCTTGAAATAATATTTTTATGATCAGTTTTATATTTTTAACCGATTTTGGATACTTACATATATATTATTAAAAATGATTTCTTACTTATTTTTTATATATATTTCCTTTCAACACTAGAATCAATTAAAATTGGGCGAACATTAAAATAAATATCGTCATTTTCCTTAAAGTCTTCTCCAGTAATATCGATAATAGTATCATACATTCCGAATTTGACCTAAAACTTTATAAAATTTACCATTAATATTTAAATATACAAAATCATTTGAAAATAACTTTTTAAAATCCATAAATACTCGTTTAGCTTTACTTAAAAATTTAAATCTTTGATCTACAAGAGTAATTCCAATTCCATCAAAATATCCAGTATGCAGAATAGCTATTTTAGTAGGTTTGGATGCAATATAAGAATTTCCATATCCAATTATATCTCCTTTATTTAAGTTTTTAATTTTTGAAATTTTAGTATGGAAAGTACCAATATGTTTTAGAAAATTTCCAGGGCCATATGCATTTCCAATAAATGCAGAACCGATTCTTGAAGCATTTAAATGCATGTTAGGATATTTAAAAAATCCAGATGAATTGCAAATATGTTTTAATTTAAATTGTATATTAAGGTTTTCTAATTTCGATATTATAGAAGTAAATCTATTAAATTGCGTTATACTCCATGAGCTATCTTTTGCTAAAGAATTAGAAAGATGGGAGAATATACCCTCAAATTCAATATTGCTACATTCTTTTATAATATTAGATATATCATTAGAAGAATTATAAGAAAAGCCATATCGTGATAACCCGTGTATCAATTTTAACATGAGCTGTGACTGTTTTATTTTGCTCTTTTGCAACTATATTTGCGATTTTTGCAGATTCATATGAATCGATGGTTAGAATGATATTATTTTTTATTAAAATTTCAACTTCATTTTTATCTACGAATGGAGTTAAAATCATAAGTTTTTCTTTGATTCCAGATTGTCTTAATTCTATAGCTTCTTCTAAACTTGCCATTGCAAAAAAGTTTATACCGTTTTCAGATAAAAATTTGGTATAGGGAACAAGTCCTAAACCATAACCATTTCCTTTTACTACTGCAATAATAGTATAATTATCTTTAGTGGTTCTTTTTTTTATTTGTTCTATATTAAACAATAGATTTTGTTTATTTATAATTAATTCTTTCATAATTAACACACATCCTATATTAAATATTTAAATACATTAGTAAATATAATAAAGAAATTATACCATAATGACAAAATAAAACAACATTATATAAGAAAATAATTTATTAGTAGTTACAAGATAATATTCTAATATTTATACATATAGAGTTTTGACTGATAATTTTAAAGCAACCATTATCCATTAACTATTAGTATGTTATAATTTGTTGTAATTCTTATCTGTTTTATTTAAGAAATAATGTTAGTCGACTAGATAATTATTTGATATATATTTTTGTCTTTTTATTAGATAATTATTCTTTTTATTGTAAATATTAACAATCTTGTGATAGTTAATTGTTACAAAAATAAAAAAATGAACTATTTTTTTATTTAAATAGTTCATTTTTCTATTTTAAAGAAATTAATCTAAATTTTCTAATATTTTTGGTAACATTTGTTTTTTTCTAGATACAACGTTTTCAAGCATTGCAGTATGGTCATCCAAAGTAACACCATAAGCTTTTTCTACTATACCTGCATCATTACCTAATGTAATAATTTTAGAGTTTGAATTTAATATATCTGTTGCAGCAAAAACATATAAATCTAAGTTTTCATTTGCAATTTCATTATTAATAGCTGTTTCAAAATATGCTTTATTTTTAAATACATCATCTAAATCAGCTGTATTAATTTGTGCTATTTTAAATTTTTTGCCACCTTTTTCAAATAATTTGCTATCTATATTGATAACTTGTTCAGGAGTAAATTCACTAATATCTGTACCTGCTTTTAATAGTTCTTTTCCATAAACTTCTAAATCTATTTCTGCAATATTTGCAAGCTTTTCAGCAACCATTTTATCTTCCTTAGTACATGTTGGTGATTTAAATAATAATGTATCAGAAATAATTGAACTTACCATTAATGTAGCAATTGTTTTACTAATTTCAACATCATATTCTTTGTACATTTTATAAAGTACTGTAGCTGTACAACCAACAGGTTCAGCTCTATAATATAATTGATATGGTGCTACGAAGTTCATTGTGTGATGATCTACTACTTTTAAAATATTTGCATTAGCTATATTATTAGCACTTTGTGTACTTTCATTATGGTCTACCAATATTACATTTTGACCATCTTCGATATCTGATATTTCTTCTGGTCTTTCTATTTGTAAATAGTTAAATACATATTCTGTTTCTTTATTTATTTTTCCAAGACGTACTGGAATAGCTTCATTTCCTAATTCATTTTCTAAATTAGCCATTACAATTGATGATAAAATAGAGTCTGTATCTGGGTTTTTATGGCCAAATATAAGAGTTTTATTATTAATCATATTTTATTTTCCTCCTTAAAAGATATCTTTTTTGTTAACTACTTTCTTATTATACCATAATTAGGAAAATACGTCAATAATTTACATAATATTCTGATTTGAAAAGACACCTTGCAAATAATAAAAAAGTTTGATACAATGAAACAGCTTGAATAAAAGATGCATATAATACAGTAGAAAAGGATGGTAAACATGAATAATGAAGATGTAATACAAAAATTAGAAAAATTTAATCAAATAAAATTAATTAATTTATTAGATAGATTAGAAGACAAAACAGAATTAATTAAACAAATAAACCAGATTGATTTTGAGCAAATTATGGAATTATATGATAGTGTAAAAGAAACTAAATACATAGATACAAGTAAAATAGAACATATTAATTATGTTGATAAATCAAAATTATTAGATAAAGATTTAGAAGAATATACTAAAACTGGGGAAGAAATAATAAGAAATGGTGAATATGCTGTTGTCACAATGGCAGGAGGTCAAGGAACAAGACTTGGACATATTGGACCAAAAGGAACTTTTAAGATAACTGTAAACGGAGAAGAAAAATATTTATTCCAAATAATAGTAGAATCTCTTCAAAAAGCAAATAATAAATATAATGTAATTATACCATGGTATGTAATGACAAGTAGCGAAAATAAACAGCAAACAGTAGAATTTTTAGAAAAAAATAATTACTTTGGTTATCCAAAAGAAAAAGTAAAATTCTTTATACAAGGAAATCTTCCACTTGTAGATACAAATGGTGAGTTGATAATAGATAAAAATTGTTTAATAAAAGAAGCATCAGATGGTAATGGAAGTATTTATCAATCTATGAAAAAAGATGGCATTATAGAAGATATGAAGCAAAATAATATAAAGTGGATTTTTGTTGGAGGTGTAGACAATATTTTATTAAAGATTGTTGATCCAGTACTAACAGGTCTTACAATAAAAGAAAATAATAAAATTTCTTCTAAATCTGTTGTAAAAACAAATCCAAAAGAAAAAGTAGGAGTATTTTGCAAAATAGCAGGAAAACCAAAAGTTATAGAATATACAGAGCTTCCAGAAGATATGGCTTGTAAAAGAGACGAAAATGGTGAACTTGTTTTTGGTGAAGTTAATATACTAAGCCATTTATATTCAATACAAGCAATAGATGAATTATCGAATAAAAAATTACCATATCATGTAGCATTTAAAAAGGCAAATTATTTAGATGATAATGGAAACTTTATACAAGTAACTGAGCCAAATGCATATAAATTTGAAGCATTTATTTTTGATGCATTTGAAGAATATGAGGATATGAGTATATTAAGAGTAAAAAGAGAAGAAGAGTTTGCACCAATAAAGAATGCAGAAGGTACAGATAGTCCAGAAACAGCATGTAAACTTTATACAGATTTCATAAATTCACAAAATTAATATATAATAAAAAAGTATTTTATATTTTGTAAAAAAAGAATGTATTTGTTTTCAAATAATGTTTGATAAACAAATACATTCTTTTTTTACAAAAAAACTACATTTGTTGTTCACCAGGTAAAAAGTAATCAACTACACCATATACTAGTGCACCTATAATTGCTGCTATCCAAGAAATAGTATAACCTGCTACGAAATATTGTGTAACATATAAAACAACTGCGGAAAGGACAAAACCAACAAATCCCTTACCGAAAGCACTTGCATGAAGACCAGTGAATTTTACTATTAAATAATCTATTATAGTAAGCACAATGGCTGCTGCTGCTAGTGCCCAAAAGTTACTTATACTAAATCCAGGAGTGAAGAATGCAGTAATTGCAAGTACAATGGCTGCTGTTACTAATCTACCTACTATTTGCCAAACAGTACTAGTAGTATTTTGTGACCCACTATTTACTCCATTATCTGACATAGATAAAACCTCCTTGTCATAAAATATCAAATTTTAAAATTTTACATGGTTTTATAATTTTATTATTTACGAAAAATAAAGTTTTATTCAAAAATGTGTGTATAATTTTATTAATATTTGGAAAAATAATAGCAATATAAAAAAATGAAGTAAAGGAGAAAATTGGAAATGTTAATTACTTTTATAAGAGCAATTGTTTTATACATACTTGTTTTAGTAGTAATGAGATTAATGGGAAAAAGAGAGATTGGTCAACTACAACCGTTTGAGCTTGCTATTGCTATTATGATTGCAGATTTAGCATCAATACCAATGACAGAAATAGGTATTCCAATTTCTAAGGGTATTATTCCAATACTTGGATTATTGTTAATGCATTTATTAATATCAATTATAAATTTAAAGAGTATAAAATTAAGAGAATTAATTTGTGGAAAACCATCAATGCTTATATATAGAGGGAAAATAGATGAGAAAGTATTAAAAAAAGAACGTTTTACTATTAATGAGTTACAAGAAAGACTTAGAGGAAATGGTATAGTAAATATTGGAGATGTTGAGTATGCTATTTTAGAAACAAATGGGGAAGTAACAGTAATTCAAAAGCCTAATAAAAGGAATTCAATACCAGAAGATTTTAATATTATGCCAGATTATGAAGGAATTCCATATGATTTAGTTATAGATGGAGTTATAATGAAAGATAATTTAAATAAAATTGGGAAAAATGAGATGTGGCTAAAAAAACAAGTAGAGAAATTTGGTATAAAGCCAGAAGATGCATTAATTGTAACTTTGGATGGAAAAGCACAAATTTTTTGTCAAAAGAAAGAAGAGGAAGGAAAGTAGAGTATGTATAAAGAAATAATAATCATTGTACTAATTATTATTTTTATATTTGGTTTAAATATAATTACACAAAATTATACAGAAAGTACTGCAAAGATTATGCAGGAATCTCTAAGCGAAATCAGAGATGATTTAGAAAATGATAAGGAATCTAAAATAATACAAGATAAATTTAATAAATTAAATGAAGAGTGGGAAAATCGAAATGACAAATTAGCATATTATTTAGAACATGATGAATTAGAAAAGATAGAGTCAGAATTAACAGCTTTAAATAGCAATATAGTAATGGAAGAGTATGAACAAGGAAGAGAAAACTTAGATAGATGTTATTTTTTACTAGAACATGTAAAAGATAAAGAGACAGTGACATTAAGTAATATATTTTAATATGGTAATTATGTATAAATACACATAAACTGTTTTTGCAATTTAAATATTAGCAATTACTATTAAATAGTTACAATCTATAGCTTATTTAAAAGCTCATACTAGCCCCGCTAATTGTTATATTTTTTTTTAAAACCAATCTTGAAGTGTGGCACGCTAGAGAAATTAGTTACTTTTATACCACGTAGTTTAGGTAGAGAAGTATGATAGTATGTTCCATCGGCAATCGGTTTTAAAAAAATATATATAACAATTAGCGGGGCGGCAACATTATCACTAAAAAAAAACAACTGTAAATTATAATTATAAAATATATTAACTTTTTATTTAAATTTCCCCTAAATTAAATCATCCATATTATATAATCCATTTTCTTTACCTACAATAAATTCGGCAGCTTTTAAAGCTCCTTCTGCAAAAACAGATCTAGAATATGATGTATGTTTTATTTCAAATGTTTCGTTTTCTCCATAAAACTTAACAACATGTTCTCCTACAATATTTCCTCCTCTAATAGAAGAAAAGCCGATTTCGTTTTTCTCTCTTTTTTCATGCTTATCATGACGATTAAATTCGTATTTTAATGTGTTTCCTAAACTTTCATTTATTTTATCTGCAAGAAGCAAAGCTGTTCCGACTTGGACTATCTATTTTTCTGTTATGATGTGTTTCTATGATTTCTATATCAGTATTTCTTAAAATAGGAGCAATCATTGTTAAAACTTTTGCCATTAAATTTATATCAAAAGACATATTAGAAGATTTAAAAATAGGAATATTTTTAGAAAAATCATCTATTATAGATAGTTCTTCTTTGGTAAATCCGTGTAGTAGCAATAACAACTGGTACATGTTCTTTTTTTGCATATTCTAAGATTTTAAAAGTAGCTTTTGGTATAGAAAAATCAATTATTACATCAGGTTTTACTGTTATATTATTAATATCTGTAAAAACTGGAAAAGTAAAAAGTCCTGTATTTTCTTTATCAAAACCACAAGCTAAAACCATATTTTCGTGACTATCTACTAATTTCCCAACTTCTTGTCCCATTTTTCCATTACATCCATTAATAAGTACATTTATCATTTTTAATTTCATTCCTTTCTTACTTTATTTTAGAGGAAAACATATGTATGAAAGAAAATCTTTCATATTATCTCCTTCATAAACTATAATAATAAATGTCCTTAGTTAATAAAATATTATTTATTGCACAAACAATGGTAAATAGTTTATTAACTAAGAACTATAATAAAACAATAATTACATTTTGAAATTTTATATTAATTCTCTTATATATTTTATTGCAAATAAAAACATTTCTTTTTATTATAACAAATTATATTATTTAAAACTGTTTTAAACAATTCTAAAAAATAGCAAACATAAAAATATATATGCATATCTAAAAGATTTCTTTTTAGTAAAATATTCAAGATAGTGGTTATATGATTCTTTAATAGCACAATATTTATCAACAGAAGATATTACATAACCTTCTACATATTTAGGTGGAATTATAGTAATTGGCCACATGTGTTTTAATATAATATCTTGTTCTTTTTCATTTAAAAAGAATAGTTCTAAAGAATTATTTAAGGCAATACGTGGATGTCTAAATCCATGAAATCTTTTTCTGTCTGGTTGTTTTACTCTCCAGTCATATAAAAATAAGTCATGAAGCATACCGTGCACGAGCAGCAGCACTATAATCTAATTTTAATTTTTTACAAATTAAATAGCTATAAAATGCCACATCATGACAATGTTCAAAACAGTTAGTATCATAATGTTGTCTGAAAAGTTTCATTTTTTGAACAGTTGGGTGATTTTCTAAATCGTATACAATCATATTAAATTCATCAATATCCTTTGTTAATAAATTTTTCATAGGTAACCTCTCTCTAACTAATATATATGTTAATATACTTTCATTATAACACTAGATATAAACCTTTACAATATCCCATAGTTAGTCATTTCATTTTTTAAATTTTCAAGATTTTCATTACTTAAGTCTATTAATGGTAATCTAGGACTACCAAAGTTATATCCCATGAGGTTTAGAGCAGATTTGACAGGAATTGGATTTACTTCACTAAATAAAGCTTTTATTAAGTTTAGAGCTTCTAATTGCATAGAAGTTGAAGTTCCGAATATCACCATCAAAAAAGTTTTGAGTAATTAAATGTGTTTGTTTTGGTGCGATGTTAGAAAGGACAGATATAACTCCAAGACCTCCTAAAGAAAGTACTGGTAGAATTTGGTCATCGTTACCAGAATAAATATGTAAATTGTCTTTGCATAAATTTGCAATTTCTGCAACTTGAGATATATTGCCACTTGCTTCTTTTATAGCTACTATATTACTTATTTTAGATAAAGCATGACAAGTTTTTGGTGATATATTTACACCTGTTCTACTAGGTACATTGTATAAAATTATAGGTAATGTAGTGGAGCTTGCAATTGTTTCATAATGTTTTATTAATCCGTAATTCAGTTGTTTTATTGTAATATGGGGTAACTATTAATAAACCATCTGCGCCAATAGTTTCTGCGTATTTAGATAGTTCGATTACAGACTTTGTACAATTACCACCTGTTCCAGCGATTACTGGGATTCTTTTGCCAACAGTATCTACTGCAAATTTTATAGTTTGTTTTTTTTCTTCTAGTGTCATTGTAGAAGATTCTCCAGTAGTGCCACAAACTATAATTGCGTCTGCTCCTTCTGAAATTTGGAATTCAATTAGTTTTTTGAATTCTTCGAAGTTTACACCATTATCTGTAAAAGGTGTTGCGATAGCTGTTCCACAGCCTTTAAATAATATTTTTTTCATAAGAATTTCACTCCTTTAAAGTAAGAGTTATATTTAAAATAGAGAATATATTTATATAATCTATGCAAGTATTATATGATAAGTGCCACAAAAAAGAAATATTTTTTGATAGGAATTTATTAAATATTAAAAAAATGTGTTTTATCTTGGAAACAATTCCAAATAAAACACATAAAGTGATTATTGAAAAATATATAAAGTAGGGAGATGTTAGTTTAGAAATCCGCTGATTATGTATTCAGAGGCTTCTTTTTCGTTAAGACCAAGTGTCATTAGTTTTATTAATTGATCTCCAGCTATTTTGCCAATTGTGGCTTCGTGCATTAGATTTGCGTCTACGTTATTACAAACTATTTTGGGGATGGCTGTGACTTTTGCTTTGTCCATTATTATAGCGTCACATTCTACATGACCAAAACATATATTATTTCCTATTACATTAGAGCTAAATTCTTGGAAAGAGTTATCTTTTGCAACAGATCTAGAACTTACTTTTGTTTTTGTATTTTTTCCGTTTAATTCGACATTAAATATAGTTTTAGCAGTTTGATTTGCATGTGTCATAATTCTTTCTGATATAAGTAATGTAGAATTTTCTTCTAAATAGGCATTAGTAGTTCTTATAGTGGAATCTACACCTTTTATTTGAACAGTTTCCATTTCTAATGTTGAACCATTTTTTAAGTATATATTTGTTTCTGGATTTAGTATTCTTTTACCAGAACCTTCGCCTTCACCATAATGTTTTTCTATGTATTTTACTTTCGCATTTTCTTCTAAGTGAAAAGTATGTATTCCATCATG
Source organism: uncultured bacterium (assembly GCA_905215935.1). Taxonomy (GTDB): domain Bacteria; phylum Bacillota; class Clostridia; order TANB77; family CAG-508; genus CAG-492. The sequence continues at coordinate 2,690 of CAJMRY010000008.1, read as the reverse complement.
TTCTGATGTATTACATGATCCATTATGTATTCCGGCATCCTGCGACGATAACAACATCAGCATTTTTTCCAATATAAAAATCGTTATACACCATATCTTTCAAACCACTTTTAGTTAAAATAACAGGGATATGTACACTTTCATTTTTAGTGTTTTCTTTTATTATAATATCGATACCAGGTTTATCTTTTTTGGGTATTATATCAATATTTGCAGTTGTGTTTCTTGCAATACCAATGCCATTTGCTCGTAAATTATATGCTCCAGAAGGAACAGATTCTATATCTGCTATTTGTTTTAATAAATTTTTTTCTATTTTGTCCATTTAAGTCTCCTTATATTATTTTTTTACTAAACTTTCATTAATGAATTGTTTTTTTACATTGTACTGAATTTTCTGATAAAATGTCTTTTAAATTTTGATTTGATTCTACAATTTTTCCATTTTTTAATAGGATTATTTCATCTGCTATGTTTAAGATTCTTTCTTGATGTGAAATTACGAGGATGGTATTATCTTGTATATTTTTCATTTTTTCGAAGATACCTATTAAATGATTAAAACTCCATAAATCTATTCCTGCTTCAGGTTCGTCAAATATTGTTAGTTTAGAGTTTTTTGCTGCAAGCATAGCAATTTCAATTCTCTTTAATTCTCCTCCAGATAATTTAGAATCTACTTGTCTGTTAATATATTCTTTTGCACATAATCCAACATCAGACAAATAGTTACATGTATCACTAAATTTTAGGGGAGTACCTGCAGAAAGTTCAATTAAATCTTTTACTGTAAGACCTTTAAAACGAACTGGTTGTTGAAATGCAAAGCCAATTCCTAAATTTGCTCTTTCTGAAATTTTTAAATTTGTTATATCTGTACCATTAAATATAATTTTGCCAGAATTTGGACTTTCTATTCCCATAATGATTTTTGCAAGTGTAGATTTTCCAGAGCCATTTGGTCCTGTTATTGCAACAAATTTATTGCTTTCTAAATTTAAATTTATATTATCTAATATTTTTTTATTATCTCTCGAAAATGTAATGTTTTTTAACTCTAGCATATAGCCTCCTTATATAAATGTTAGTTCCGACTAACATTTTAACAATGATAGTCAAAATTGTCAATATATAAATGAAATATAAATATTTATAAGTGAATACTAGGATAATATTGGAATGAGTAAATTAAAATGTTACAAAAATGTAACGCAATTGTAATAAAAAAGTAAAAAAACATAAAAGAGGCAGAAAAGCTTGATAATTAAAGTAATAAAATTAGTTTGTTATAAAAAATAAAAAATGGAATATTGCAATGTGATATCAAAAAATATATAATAAAAAAGTAAAAAATATGACAATATGTCAAAAAAATAAGGAGGAGAAAAATGAAAAAAACTAGAAGAATAGTTTCAATACTATTAGTAATAATTTTAATGATGTGTGGACTATCAGTTGTTAATGCAGCTGAAAATCAAAAATTTGCTTCAGGTTATATTGCAACTGAAAATCTAACTATTTCAAATGGAGTTAGAAATGGAAATGTAGTTACATATACAATAACACTTCCAGCTTCAGAAGGTGGACTAAGAGGAGATGCAAATAATAATGGTAGAGTAGATGAATATAAAGACTATGATGCTGTTGATGAAGATGGTGTAAAAAGACCAGAATTGAAAGACTATAATGTTGATGCATATTTAATAACTGGATATTGTGCAATGATAAATAAGGCTGATGAATTAAATATGTTACTTGCTGATTATGATCTTAGTGGAGATGTAAATATAGCAGATGTTACCACTATGCTACAGGATACAGAATTGTTAAAAAATCCAATTACATTAGAGGGATCTTTAGCAAAAGACAGTACTTATAAAATGTCAAAGAATTCTAATGGTACATATAAGGTAGAAGTAACTATACCTACAGATAAATCTGGAACAATAGGAATTACTGTTAAAACAGGAGTTTTTAAACACAGCAAAACTGAAGTATATGATGAACAATCTAGTACTGTATTATCAGTAGAGAGTTATGATTCATCAATCAAAATTAATGATGGAATAAAAGAAGGTAATAAGGTTACTTTTAAAATTGATGCACCAAAAGGTACAGGACTAAAAGGTGATATTAATAATGATGGAAAAGTAGATGTTGAAGATATTAAAATACTACAAGATTTCTTATTAGGAAAAGACACTACAGGCGAATTTAACAATACACTAGCAGATTGTTATACTGATGGAAAACTTGATACTTTTGATATGGTAATTCTAAAAAGAATAGTAACTAAAAATAGTGATGATGATAAAACTAATGATAGTATAGTATTAAATGGTACATTAGCTAAAGATAGTACTTATGAATTAGTAAAAGATGCAGATGGAAGCTATAAAATTGTAGTTACAATTCCAGAAAATGCAACTACAGGTACTATAGCGGTTAAATTACAAGAAAGTGTAATGAAAACTACAAATGTAAAGGTAAATAAGGAAATAAGTAGTAATGAATTTGATTTATCTAAAAAAGATGATAGTAATAAATTTAAAGTAGTAGATGAAAAACAAGAAAACACATCAGATGGAAAAGTAAAAGTTACAATAACAGTAAACAAAGAATTAGATAAAGATAATTTACCAAGTGGATGGGATTTATCAGAAGATGGTAAAACTATTTCTAAAGTAATG
>CAJMRY010000007.1 GCA_905215935.1 uncultured bacterium | reverse complement strand
TTTTTTAAAATTATTTTTATATTTTTATTCATTTGCAATTAAAATAAATTTATTTGATTTTTTTATTTATTATATATAATTTTATATTTATTTTTTATTTTCTCTTCATTCTTCATTTTAATAATACTTTTTATTTTCTTCTAATTTTTTTAAAATTATTTTTATATTTTTATTCATTTGCAATTAAAATAAATTTATTTATTTTTTTTATTTATTATATATAATTTTATATTTTAATAATACTTTTTATTTTTTTCTAATTATTTTTAAAATTATTTTTATATTTTTATTCATTTGCAATTAAAATAAATTTATTTATTTTTTTTATTTATTATATATAATTTTATATTTTAATAATACTTTTTATTTTTTTCTAATTATTTTTAAAATTATTTTTATATTTTTTCGTCTGTAATTAAACTAATTTTATTTATTTTCTTTTAAATAACCTTCGAAATTATTTAATTAGTTTTATTTGATTACATATTAACTTTCATCTTATTTACCTAAACAAAATTTAGAAAATATCTCATTTATTATATCTTCTGATACGTTTTGACCAGTAATTGTACCTAAATCATTAAGTGACTCTTTAATATAAATTCCAATTATATCAATTGGTAAATCCTGCTTTATTGTATCAATTGCCTGTTTTATATTATACTCTGCTTTTTTTATTTGATTTTTATGTCTAACATTAGTTATTACCATTGAATCGTCTAATTCAATATCTCCTATATTAAACATATTGTTTATATTGTTATATAAATCCTGTATACCATCACCTAACTTAGCGGACATTTTTACAATAGGAATTTGTAGGTTTAATATTTCTTCTTTCTTATCTAACACATGTTTCCCTAAGTCATTTTTATTTAAAACAATAATTGAATTTTTATTTTTAATTAATTCTAGTATTTTATAATCTTCTTTTTCTAATTCTTTTGAATTATCAAAAATCGAAATAATTAAATCTGCATTGTTTACTAAACTGATTGATTTATTTACACCTATTTCTTCTATTTTATCACTTGTCTCTCTAATACCTGCTGTATCAATTAATTTGATTGGTATTCCTTTTAAATTTATATATTCCTCAATTGTATCTCTTGTTGTTCCTGCAATATCACTTACAATAGCTCTTTCCTCATCTAGAATTAAATTTAGCAGTGACGACTTTCCAGCATTTGGTTTTCCTATTATTATTGTTTTTATTCCTTCTTTTAAAATTCTTCCTGTTTCAAAGCTTTTTTCTAGAGTCACTAATTTTTCTAATATATTAGTTAGCTCTTTTATTGCCCTATTATTTGTGACTTCTTCAATATCATATTCTGGATAATCGATTGTAGCCTCTATATCTGACATAATATCTAATAAATCACTTCTAATTTCCTGAATTTTTCTCGATAAACTTCCTTCGAGCCCAGCAATAGAAGCTTTTGCCTCTTTTTCAGTTTTAGAATTAATTAAATCAATTACGGATTCCGCTTGAGATAAATCAATTCTTCCATTCAAAAAAGCTCTTTTAGTAAATTCACCTGGTCCTGCAATATTTGCTCCATTTTTCAAACATTGTTCTAATATTAGCTTTTGAACAATCATTCCACCATGTGAATTAATTTCACACATATCTTCAGTTGTATAACTCTTAGGTGATTTAAAAAATGATACTAATACTTCATCTATTATTTCATCTGTTTCTGAATCTACAATATATCCAAATTTTATACTATATCCTTTTATATCATCAAAATTATTATTTTTAGGTCTAAAAATCTTTTCCAATATTTTAAAACATTCTTTTCCACTCATTCTTATTATCCCTATTCCACCGTTTCCAATTGCAGTAGAAATTGCAGCTATAGTTTCCATTTTTTCCTCCTAATTTTAAAAAAATCAAAGTTAGAAATCAGTTTACTAATTAATATCTATAAACTAAAATCCGAACTTTGACTTCCGATTTATTATTCAATTATTTTTTTGAAATTACAATTCTTCTATTTGGTTCCTCTCCAATACTATGTGTATCGATATTTTTGTTTTCTTGTAATTTACTATGTATTATTTTTCTTTCATAAGAAGACATTGGCTCTAATGTAATTGATTTTCCTGTCTTCATAACTGTCTTTGATATTTTAATTGCTAATTCTTCTAATGTTTTTTCTCTTTTTTCCCTATAACCTTCAATGTCTAATAAAACTCTTACTCTATCTTCAAAGTTTTTATTTGCTATACTTGATAATATTATTTGTAAAGCATTTAAGTTTTCTCCTCTATATCCAATTAGTTTTCCTGCATATTCTCCATTTAATTCAATTATAATTTCATTATTAACAATATTAATATTATATCCTATTAGACTATTAGGTAATTTTTCTATAAATTGTTTTAAAAAATCCTCTAATATTATTTTTCTATCTTCTATATCTGTAATAATTCTCTCTTCTTTTTTTTCTTTTATTTTTAATTCAACCTTAACAACTCTTGGAGTTAAAATACTAAAAAAACTTCTCTTCTCAGTGTTTTCTAAAACTTTTATTTCCACATCATTTTTAGAAACATTTAATTTTTTCAATCCATTTTCAATTGCTTCATTTGTTGTTTTTCCTTCGGAAATAATACTTTCAAGCATTTTCTTTTTCCTCCTTAGAATTCATAATTTTTTGAATAATTACTCTTTCTATAATCATTAAAACATTACTTATTAACCAATATAATGCTAATCCTAATGGTGCTATTAATGCAATTGACACTGACATAATAGGCATCATATATGACATACTCTTATTCATACTTTGCATTGCTTCAAGTTCATTTGAATCTTCTTTAGCTGATTCTTTATCATTTTTATCTCTGTTATTTTGCATGTTAGTAGTCATTTTGATAGAAATAAAAGAAGATATTACATATAAAATAGGTATAATATATACTTTATAATCATTAAAACTTTGTGTTGGAACTTTACTTAAATCTAAACCTATAAAATCCATATTTAATCTTAAATTTTCTAGTTCCTTTTTCTTATTCTCTAATTGTTCTCTATCTTCTATATCGTCATTTTGCAAGTTGTTTGTTATTTCTTGATATTCAGATTCTGCAGCATTTATTATTGCTATTTCTTTATATGAAGATTTATTGCTACTTTCTTCTACTTTTTTTGTATATTCTTTATATATATCTAACTCTTGAACATGCTTCATATGAGTTAACGGTTGACTAACTAACCAAAATACTGATAAAATTATAACTATTTGTATAATAGCACTTAAACATCCACTAAAAGGATTCATTTTTTCTGTTTTATACAATTCCATTATTTCTTGGTTTAATTTTTCTTGATTATTTTTGTATTTCTTTTGAAGTTCCTGAGTTTCCTTCTGTATCTTAGAAGTTTTTTTCATTGATTTCTGTTGACTAATTGTTATAGGAACTAAAATTATTCTCAATATTATAGAAAATAATATTATAGCTATACCATAATTATTAAATACATTATATAATATATTTAATAAATATCCAAAAAGATCTGATAATAATCCCATATATCCTCCTTTATTATTTTAAAGGGTCATATCCACCTTTTGAAAATGGATTACACTTTAATATTCTTTTTACTCCTAAATATATCCCTTTTACACATCCATACTTTTCTACTGCTTGAACAGTATATTCTGAACAAGTCGGATAATATTTACACTCTATTCCAATAGATTTAAACATTGGCGAAATAAATTTTTTGTATACTTTAATAAAAAAAATTGTTACTTTTTTCATAATTACATCAGCTTTGCTCTTTTAAAAATATTTTTCATATCCTTTTTTATCTCAAAATAATTAGCTTGTTTTATGTTTATATTTTTATTCCATAAAAAAACAATATTATAACCTTGTTCTATGTCTTTATTAATTATTCTATAATTTTCTCTAATTAATCTTTTAACTCTATTTCTTCTTACAGCTTTACCAAGCTTAGTGTTTATAGCTATTCCAAGGATGTTAGTATATTTTTTGTTTTTATTTATGTACACTATTATTTGGTTACCATAATAAGCTTTCCCCTTATTTAATACATATCTAAATTCATAATTTTTTTTTAACGTTAATATCTTTTTCATAAAACTCACTCTTTATCAATAATTACAAAAAGAGCCATTTCCTAATGGCTCTAAACTTAAGCACTTAATTTTTTTCTTCCTTTTGCACGTCTCGCCTTTAAAACATTTCTTCCAGCTCTAGTTTTCATTCTTTTCATAAAACCATGCTCTTTTTGTTCTTGTCTATTTTTTGGTTGAAAAGTTCTCTTCATTATTGCACCTCCTATTTATATAAGCCGTTTTAAACGGATTATTTCATTTTATTTGATAATGTTACAATTATACATTAACATACGTATTTATGTCAATACCAAAAAACAAATTTACAATAAAATTTTCTTTTTATATTGACTTTCTTTTTATATGTCTGTTATTATTATAGAAAATATAAGAAAACAAAAGTATTTTTTCTTGTTATATATTTGTAGAAACCCTTTATTTACTGCCATTTCCACATGTGTGGATATTTATCAACATATGTGGATAAAATTGTGGATAAGTAATGTTTCTACACTCATTTTAGAATTTTGGAAGGATTGAAAATATAATGCAAAGTGAATTAAATGAACTTTTAACTAAAGCAAAAGAACTTTTAAAAGATGAAACTACAAAGATTTCATATGAAACCTGGATAAAAAATTTAGAGATACAAAGTGCAGATAATGGTAACATAATTTTACTTGCAAGCTCAACATTTCAAAGAGATGCAATTGAGTCAAGATATCATGATTTACTAACTAATACATTTAACTTTATTACAAATAAAGAATGTTCTGTTATTATTATTGCCAAAGATGAAGTCCAAGAATCTAATTTATCTAGTAGTTCTAATTCCACAGTTGACACTACTAGTGGTTATTCCAATTCTACACTAAATCCAAAATATACTTTCGATACTTTTGTAGTTGGTAACAATAACAGATTTGCCCATGCAGCTGCCTTAGCAGTAGCAGAAGCCCCAGCAACTTCATATAATCCATTATTTATTTATGGAGGTGTTGGTCTTGGAAAAACACATTTAATGCATTCTATTGGAAATGAAATACTAAGAAAAAACCGAGATTCAAAAATTTTATATGTAACCTCTGAAAAATTTACTAATCATCTTATTAATGCAATTAAGGATAATAAAAATGAACAATTTAGAACAAAGTATAGAAATATAGATGTATTATTAATAGATGATATCCAGTTTATTGCTGGTAAAGAAAGAATTCAGGAAGAGTTTTTTCATACTTTTAATACACTACATGAAAGTGGAAAACAGATAATAATTTCAAGTGATAGACCTCCAAAGGATATACAATTACTAGAAGACAGATTAAAATCTCGTTTTGAATGGGGGCTTATTGCTGATATATCTAATCCTGATTACGAAACACGTTTAGCCATATTAAGAAAAAAGGCACAATTAGATAATATTATAATTGATGATGAAATTTTATCAAATATAGCAACACGAATAGATTCTAATATTAGGGAATTAGAAGGAACTTTGAATAAATTGATTGCAAAATCTTCTTTAACTAATAGTCCTATTACAATGGAAATGGCAGAAAAAGCAATTAATGATATAGTTTCTCAACAAGATAAAGTAATTTCTTCTGATTTCATTCAAGAAACAGTTGCAAAATATTTTAATATAAGTGCAAAGGAATTAAAGGGATCAAAACGTTCTAATGATATAGCATTTCCTAGACAAATTGCTATGTACCTATGTAGAAACGTTGCTCAAATGTCTTTACCTCAGATAGGAAAGGACTTTGGAAAAAGAGATCATACAACAGTAATGCATGCTTGCAATAAAATAGAACAAGAAATGAAAGAAAATCAAAATACAAAACTAATTGTGGAAAGTGTGAAAAATATATTACTAACTGATAAATAGTTTATATTTAAATAGATGTATTGTTTTTTATAAAATTATGTTTGTAAAAATTTGTGTTTGCTTAATGGATATCAAATTCTTCCTAGGGAAGCTTTACATTGGATATACACATCCCTATGTTGATAACCTGTTAATAAACTGTTGAAAACTTTGTTATCCACACTTTTAAAATTTAACCTGTAGATAACTTTATGATTTTTCCACAAAAGTATCAACATGGTTTTTTATAGGGAAATAAACTATACACATAGTTATCCACATTATCCACATAACCTAATACTACTACTGCTAATTATATTTAATATTTATAAAGGAGACGATGACAAAATGAAAATAATTTGTGAAAAGGATAAAATCCTTAAAGCACTTAATTCCGTAACAAAAGCTGTAGCTTCTAAAACAACAATGCCTATTTTAGAAGGTATATTAATTCAAACAAATGAAAATGAAGTTAAATTAACAACTTATGATTTAGAAATAGGTATAGAATATATAATAGAATGCGAAGTAAAAGAGCAAGGAGCAACTGTAGTTAATGCTATAATGTTTAGTGAAATAATAAGAAAATTACCTGATACAGAAATAAATATAGAACTTAATGAAAAAAATCTTCTAGTAATTGAATGTGAAGGCTCTTTATATAAACTTGCAACAATGAATCCAACAGAATTTCCAGAGTTACCTCAAATTAATATAGAGAACTCTATAGAAATAGAACAAAATGCATTAAAGGATATGATAAGAAAAACAATTTTTGCAGTAAGTACAGAAGAAAATAGACCTATCTTTACAGGATGCTTATTTGAAATATCAAATAATAAATTAAATTTAGTAGCTGTTGACGGATTTAGATTAGCATGGAAGAGTAGATTTTTACAATCAAAGATAAATGACTTCACTGCTGTAATACCTGGAAGAACATTAAATGAAATTAATAAAATAATATTAGATTCATTTGATACGATAAAAATTGGAGTTGCTAAAAATCAAGCTTTATTTGAAATGGAGAATTGTAAAGTTGTTACAAGATTATTAGATGGTGAATTTTTAAATTACTCTAGTGTAATACCTGAAAATTGGGAAACTAGAATAAGAGTAAATAAAGATATTATACAAAACTGTTTTGAAAGAATTAGTTTAATTTCATCTTCAAGTATAGAAAAAGAAAAAAAATATCCTGTTAAAGTAATGATTGATATAGGAAAAGTAACAATCTCTTGTACAAATCAAACAGGAGATGCAAAGGAAGAAATATATGTTTCTACAGAAGGAAAAAATTTAGAAGCAGGATTTAATCCAAAATATTTTTTAGATGCATTAAGAGCAATTGATGATGAAGAAGTATTTATAGATTTTGGGACAAGCATATCACCATGTATAATTAGACCAGTAGATGACGGTGATTATATATATATGATATTACCAATTAGGTTAAAAGATTAAAAATAAATAATGTTTTCCACAGTTGAGGCACAATATGTTGATAAGTAATATAGAATTGCGAAATTTTAGGAATTATAAAAATTTAAATATAAAATTGAATAAAGGAATTAATGTTTTTTTTGGAGATAATGCACAAGGAAAGACTAATATATTAGAATCTATATTTATATGTTCTATAGGTAAATCTTTCAGAACTAATAAAGAAAAAGAAGTAATATATTTGGGTGAAAATTATACAAAAATTAGTATAGATTATGAAAAGAGTGACAGAAAAGGAACAGTTGCTTATGAATTATCGAATAAAAAAAGTATTAATATTAATGGAGTAAAAATAAAAAAGTTAAGTGAATTATTAGGTAACATTAATATAGTTATTTTTACTCCAGATGACATAAATATATTAAAAGGACGGTCCAGCTGGTAGAAGAAGATTTTTAGATATGATGATAGGACAATTAAGACCAGCGTATGTATATAATCTAAATATGTATTTGAGATTTTTAGAACAAAGAAATAATTATTTAAAACAAATAAAATTAGAGAATAAACCAATAGATATGTTAGAAATATGGAATGAAAAAATTATTGAATATGCAGAAAAAGTATATAAATACAGAAATGAATTTATGAATATTATAAAAGGAAAAATCAACAAAATTCATAGTGATATTACTGATAAAAGAGAGTTGATAGAAATAGAGTACATATCTGATTATGTAAATAAAGAAGACTTTAGAAACAAGTTACATAATTCTGAAAAAATAGATATTATTAGAGGGTTTACAACCAAAGGTATACATAAAGATGATTTTGCGTTAAAGATAAATAATAAACCAATAAATGTATATGGTTCGCAAGGTCAAAATAGAACCGCAATTCTTTCATTAAAAATTTGCGAATTACAAGTAATATATGAAGAAATTGGTGAATATCCAATATTATTATTAGATGATTTTATGTCTGAACTAGATGAAAAAAGAAGAAAAAGTTTTTTAAATAATATAAAAGATATTCAAGTAATTATAACTTGTACACAAGAAATGAAATTGGAAAATAATGATTATAGCAGTTATCTTGTGAAAAGAGGAGAAATTGTTAAATGTAAATAAATATAGATAGTAACACTATTATAGATATAAAAGATATAATTGGAATTTTTAATATATATAAATAATACAAGTAAAAGACACAAGAATATTTTTAAGAATTGGTCAACATACAAGATAATTGTATTTATAAATATAAATTTGTTGTATTAACACAAAAAGAAGATAAAATATATATTTATAATTCAAAATTTTTAACTGTAACATTGAGAAATAGAATAAGTATGTAAGAGAAAGGAAAGGGTAAAACAATGGAAAAATTTGAGCATGAATATGGAGCAGAGCAAATACAAGTTTTAGATGGATTAGAGCATGTAAGAAAAAGACCTGGAATGTATATAGGAAGTGTTTCTATAAGAGGATTACATCATTTGGTGTATGAAATTGTAGATAACTGTGTCGATGAGGCATTAGCAGGTTATTGTACAAAAATAAAAATTGAGATTGAGCCAGGTAATATAATATGTGTTGAAGATAATGGAAGAGGAATACCTGTAGATATTCATCCAAAAACGAAAATATCAGCTGCAGAAACAGTATATACACAATTAAATGCAGGAGGAAAGTTTGGTGGAGATAGTGGATATAAAGTCTCAGGAGGTCTTCATGGTGTAGGTGCTTCTGTTGTTAATGCTCTAGCTACATGGGCAGAAGTTACAATTCAAAGAGACGGTGGAATTTTTCAAATGAAATTTGAAAGAGGTAAAACTGTTCAAAAGTTAATAAAAATAGGTGACTCAAAAGAAACTGGTACAAAAGTAAGATTTCTTGCAGATGATACTATATTTGAAACTTTAGAATATGACTATGAAACATTGGAAAATAGATTTAGAGAGATGGCATTTCTAACGAAAGGTTTATTTATTAGTATAGAAGACAAAAGAGGAGAAACTCCTAAAAAAGCCGAGTTCTGCTTTGAGGGTGGTTTAAATTCTTTCGTTGAATATTTAAATAAAAATAAAGAGAAAATAAACCAGCAACCAGTTTATATTGAAAAAGATGGAGAAGTACCAGTAGAAATAGCATTCCAATATACAACAGCATACTCAGAAAATATTTATTCATTTGTTAATAATATTAATACAGTAGAAGGTGGTACTCATTTAGAAGGGTTTAAAAGAGCATTGACAAAAACATTTAATGACTATGCTAAATCTCATAATATTTTAAAAGAAAAAGATGGTAATCTTCAGGGAGAAGATATAAGAGAAGGTATTACGGCAGTCATTTCTGTAAAAGTAAGAGAACCACAATTTGAAGGACAAACTAAAACAAAATTAGGTAATAGTAATGTTACAGGTGTAGTTCAAAGTTTAGTTAATGAAGCTTTATCAACATTTTTAGAAGAAAATCCTAATGTTGCAAAGGCAATTTTAGAAAAATGCATAAGTGCTTCAAGAGCAAGAGAAGCAGCCAGAAAAGCAAGAGAATTAGTAAGAAGAAAAAATGCTTTAGAGTCTACTACATTACCTGGAAAATTAGCAGATTGCAGTAGCAAAAATCCTGAAGAATGTGAAGTTTATATAGTAGAGGGAGACTCTGCAGGAGGAAGTGCTAAACAAGGAAGAGATAGAAAATTCCAAGCAATTTTACCTCTTTGGGGAAAAATGTTGAATGTAGAGAAATCAAGAGCTGATAAAATCTATAATAATGAAAAATTACAACCTGTTATCTTGGCAGTAGGTGCTGGTATTGGTGCAGATTTCGATATAAGCAAAATAAGATATGGAAAGGTAATAATCATGGCAGATGCTGATGTAGATGGAGCGCATATTAGAACTTTATTACTAACCTTTTTCTTCAGATATATGAGACCTCTTATAGAAAATGGTAATGTATATTTAGCCCAACCGCCATTATATAAATTATCTAAAAGAGGTATGAAAGACATCTACTGTTATACAGATGAAGAAATGGAAAAAAATTTACAAGAAATGGGTAGAGATGGAATTTCTATTCAGAGATATAAAGGTTTAGGAGAAATGAATCCAGAACAACTTTGGGATACAACAATGAATCCAGAAACAAGAATACTTATAAAAGTAAAATTAGAAGATGCTATAAAAGCAGATGAGATATTTACAATACTAATGGGAGATGAAATTGCACCAAGAAGACAGTTTATTGAAGCAAATGCTAAATATGTAAAGAATTTAGATATATAAATTTTATATTTTTTAGATAGAACTTAGTGAACAACTTATAAGAATATCTATTTATAAATAAATTTATTGTGAAAAATAGATTTGATTATAAAAAATAAATTATTAATAGCAGGTAATTATTTCTTATTACCTGCTATTATCTATAAAGCTAATATTAATCTTCAGCTAAAACTAATATACATAATTTCTAACCTAATATATATTGCTATATAAATAAGCTATGCACCACATATATTAATCAGTTGCTCGACTATTAATGCACGCATAATAGCTAGATTCATCCATAGAGGACTAATAAAAACCACTAAAAACATACAAGAATAATCTTAACTTTGAATATATTACTTATAATTTAACCATTAAAATATAGCTTACATACAAATAATATACTCTCGTCGCCGACAAATATTAACCAATTAATAGCTAATATTTATCTTTGCTCAAATAATAAAAAGCTTGAAACTAAACCCAATATTATTCTTAGTTCAACTAATATTAACTTTATATTAATAGTATTATCAAAATAAAAAAAATTATTCAAAAAATTATTTTTTTAAATATGTTAAAATCGATATATATAATTTTATTATTTAATTGTAATTAATTTAATTTGATGTCGAAAAATGAAATACGAAATTTGTTGACAACAAGTTATGTATATGCAATAATAAAAATATAAAATAAAAGAGAAAGGAAGGAGAAAAATAAATAAAAAAATCGATTCAGTTCAAAATTGGTTACCATTCGAAAAAATATTAGAAGAAGGAATTATAAAAATGAAAAATGGTAATTATGTAAAAATAATTAAAATTATTCCTATAAATTTTAATCTAAAATCAGATTTAGAAAAAGATTCAATATTGAATTCTTATAAAATTTTTTTAAAAACTTGTAATTTTGATATACAAATTATAGTTCAAAGTAATAAAGAAGATTTATCTAATCATATTTCCAAAATAAAAAATAAATGTAAATTAGAATCAAATGAAATAATTAATATTTCAGAAAATTATATTACATATATAGAAAATTTAAATTCTAAAAAAACTTCTTCAAGTAAAAACTATTTTATTCTAATAAAAAAATCTCCAATAGTAAAAGAAAATAATAATGAAAATATAATAATAAGCGAATTAAATAATCAATTTTATAAAATAAGAGAATGTCTAGCCAGATGTGGTAATGGTGTATTGGAAATAAATAGAAGAGAATCAATAATAAATATTTTAAATTCTTTTTTTAATAAAACATAGAAAGAAGTGGTGAGTATTTTAGAAAGATATTTAAAAAAAGAAAATAAAAGTAATTTTTGCACACAATTATATAAAGGAATGCTAACTGAAAAAGATATGATAAGTGCAAGTTATGTAAATATATCTAATCCAAAATTTATTGAAATAAATGGTATTTATTATTCTAGCTTATTAGTTGTAAATTATAATAGGGAACATAACGATTTATTATTAAAAGATATAATCAATACAAATATTAATATAAATATTTCTATATTTTATGAAAAAGAAGATGTATATAAAGTAATACGAGAATTAACATATCATATAGGAAATGTCGGATTAGAAGTAAGGACACTTGCAAAAGATAGGCAAGATGCTGATATAGCAGCTTTTACATATAATGACGCAAGATATATAAGAAAAGAAATACAAGTTAATAATGAAGACTTATATTATTTATATATGTATATGAATCTTTTCTCAAATGATAAAAAAGAACTAGAATATTCAATTAATCAGATTGAAGGGTTATGTCAAGCAAAAGGCATAATAACAAAAAGAGCATATTTTAGACAAGAAGATGCATTTATAGCTTGTTCACCAAGTATGGAAAATAGTAATTTATTAAAAGAAGTTTCAAGAAGAAACGTATTAACGAGTGGATTAGTCAGTACATACCCATTTATATCATCTTCTATATTTGACCAAGATGGTATATTCATTGGAACAAGTATTTATAATAACTCATTAATTTTTATAGATAGATATAATACTAGTAAATATAAAAATGCCAATATGTGTATATTTGGGACAAGTGGTGCTGGTAAGTCATATTACACAAAATTAATGATTTTGAGATATAGGTTATTTGGGATTTATCAATATATTATTGATCCAGACAGAGAATATGACAAATTATGTAAAGAACTAAAAGGTACTATTATAAAACTTGGACCTTCATCAAATACATATATTAATATATTTGATATAAGAGAAGATAGTATAGAAGAAAACAATATAGGATTTTTGGCAACTAAAATAACAAAATTAATTGCATTTTTTAACTTGATTTTTGGAGAAATGAATGAGGAAGAAAAAGGTATAATTGAAGAAAAAATTATAGAAGTATATAAACAAAAAGGAATAACATTTGATGATGAAACATTATATAAAAATGATAAAAATAAAATAAATATAAAACCTATTTTTAAAGAGACAAATGATATGCCTATTTTAGAAGATTTTTATAATATTTTAGATGAAAGTGAAAATACAAAAAAATTTAGAATAAAATTAATACCATTTGTAAAGGGATCTTTAAGATTTTTTAATAATTATACTAATATTCAATTGGAAAATAAACTTATAATTGCAGATGTTTATGAACTTGGTGAAGAAAATTTACAATATGGAATGTTTTTATTTACAGAGCTATTTTGGGATAAGATAAAGAAAGATAGAAATATAAAAAAGGCTGTGTATTTAGATGAAATATGGAGACTTATAGGTGTAACATCAAATAAAAATGTAGCTAGCTTTGTTTATAAAATATTTAAAACAATTAGAAAATATGGAGGAAGTGCAGTAGCAATTACACAAGATGTGACGGATTTATTTAGTTTAGATAATGGTTCATATGGAAAGAGCATTTTAAACAATTCAAGCAATAAAGTTTTCTTCTCACTTGAAGAAGAGAATATAAACGCTTTAGAAGTTTATAGCAATATATCTAATAAGGAGAAAATTGAGATGAAATCATTAAAAAGAGGTGAATGTTTATTATTTGCAGGAGATGATCATATATTAACAAAAATTGAATCATCTAATTTTGAAAAAAAATTAGTAGGAGGTGATATAAATGAAAAGAATAGTGACAGCATTGGGAAATCCAATCTTGAATAATGAACTAAAAAAATATAAAGAATTTCAAATTATGATTAATGATATACAATATCAAGAAGCTATTATTGAATTTTTGGAAATAGAAAAAAATATAGATTATATAATTTTAAATGAAATATTACCTGGAAATATAAGTATTGAAGAATTAATTAATAAAATAAAAATAAAAAATGAGAATATTGAAATAATCATAATATTAGAAAGAGAAAATAAAAAATTAGAGAGTTTTTTATTAAGTAAAAAAATATTTAATATTTTTTATAATAATAAAGTAGAAATTATTGATATTGTTAAAATATTAAAAAATAGAAAACTAAATAATATTAAAGGCGAACAGGATATTGCAATAATAAATAATATTATTCCCAATAATTCTAATATAAATAAAATCAAATTAAATAATAAGACGAAAAAGAAATTAAAATATAATAATAAAATGATCTGTATTCTTGGTGGTAGTGGAGTAGGAAAGAGTATTTTTTCTGTATGCTTTTCAAACTATTTAAGAAACAATAAAAATAAAATATTAATAATTGATTTTGATATATTAAATAATAGCATACATACTATATTAGGTGTAAAAAAATACTCCAAAAAAGTGAAAGAAAAAATAACAGAAAAAGACATAAATAATTTTAATTTAAATACGGAAGATTTAATAATAAATGTTAATAAAAATATCGATATATTAACAGGAATAGATATTTTATTTAATTCAGATGAGGACATAAATGAAATAGAATTTCTAGAAATGGTAAATGATATGAAAAAACAATATGATTATATAATAGTGGATACTTCATCCGAATGCTTCTTTAAGTATAATAAGCTATTAATAGAAAACGCCGACAACAATATATTTTTACTTGAAGCAAATTTATTAGAAATTACAAAAGCTAAAAAATTACTTGATATGTATAAAAATAATTGGAAAATAAATTCTAAAAAAATAAAAATAATTGTAAATAAATACAATAAAAATTCTATTGATTTAAATATAATAAAAAATATATTTTTAGAATATGAAATCTTAGGAAAAATAAAAATGAAAAATTTTTATAATTCTTTAATAAATAAAAATAATAGTAATTTGTATAATAAAAAAGAAGAAAAAAAAGAGTATAAAAAAATAGGAGAAAATATATTACAAGTAAATTTTAGAAAAAAGGAATATTCATTTAAGAATACTATTGATATATTATATGGAAAATTAAAAGTAAAAAATTAAAAATCAATTATAAAAAATAAATTGCAATTAGTAATAAAATATTATATAAAGTTTAAATTTAAATTAAAGAGAGTAATATTATTTTAAAAAGTTAATTATTAATGAAATAGTAATATATGTAATTAAGTAAGTGAAAATTAGATTATATAATTTTAGAGAAAACAATAAAAAATTATGCAAACAATAAAAATTAAATTTAATAATATGAATAAAAATAAATAAACTAAATAATTAAATATATAATTAAACAAGAAATAAATAAGTAAATTTAAAATATAGAGATAATAAATATTTAAAATGAACTAACTAAATAATAATTAAATGAATAGTTATTGAATAACAAATAAAATAAAAAATTATGTATAATTAATATAATCATAAATATTATATAAGTTGATTTAATTTAAATTAATAAAAATGGTATATTAATTTATTTGAAGAAAGGAATAAAATGGAATTAACAGCAAGAGGAATTAAAGAAACTTTAAACGATATTGATGAGAAATTTGGTGAAAAAATAAATAAAACAATTGATAATATATATAATGAAATATTAAAAGTTTTTTTACCAGATTCAATAGAGGATAAAGTAATAGAAATAAAAGATCAATTAAGGTTAAGTCAGTTATCAAAAAAAGTTGCAGATTTTACTAAAGATATAATTAATAACAAAGGTGAAAAAAAAGAAAATAAAGATATAAGTGATTTAGATATTGAAAAAGAAACGAGCAAAATTATATCTACTATAAAAGATTCATATAATTTGAGTACTCAACAAATAAATAAATTAGAAAAAAATAAAGATACTATTGTAAATAAAATAGAACAAGAGCTAGATAAAGAAATAAAAAAATATGTAAATGCATTTCAAAAAAATGATAAATATATTAATGAATGGAAAGAGTTTTATAACTCTAAAGATTTAAAAAACATGGAAAAAATATATAAAAAAATAGAAAAAAATATGAAAGATATAGTACCATTAGAAGAGAAAATAAAAGAAATTAGAGAATTAGAAAATATACATTTAATTATAAAAAAGAAAGGAGGTGATTTTAATCTCACTAATGAGGAATTAGAACTTACAAAAAGGTTATTATAACTATTTGTATTGTTTTATCTGTAATTAAAAATAAAAATTATTTCTTAAATTAAATTTTAGTAAAAAGGATTTTTATCAAGAAAAGTTTATATCAAAAAAGAATTTTTTCAAATTTTTAAATTTTAAATCATAAGAAATTTTGATTCAGAAAATAAATAGTTCCCTAGGGAACTATTTATTTTAAAAAATGAAGTTTTTTCTTGCATATTTAAAATGGTTCTAGTATAATAACTAAAGACAATATATAGAAGAGAGGGAAAAAATATGGCTACACAAGATGGAAAAATAATTGAAAGAGACATCGAAAGCGAGATGAAAAATTCATATATTGACTATGCAATGAGTGTAATTGTATCTCGTGCATTACCAGATGTTAGAGATGGATTAAAACCAGTACATAGAAGAATTTTATATGCAATGTATGAAGATGGAATAACTTCAGATAAACCATACAGAAAATGTGCAAACACAGTAGGATCTGTTTTAGGAAGGTATCATCCTCATGGAGATTCATCAGTATATGATGCAATGGTAAGATTAGCACAAGATTTCTCAATGAGATATCCTTTAATAGATGGGCATGGTAACTTTGGTTCTATTGATGGTGATGGGGCAGCTGCTATGAGGTATACAGAAGCAAGAATGGCAAAGATAGCAGAAACTATGTTAACGGATATAGAAAAAAATACAGTTGACTTTATGCCTAACTATGATGATAGATTACAAGAACCAAAAGTATTACCTTCAAAAATACCTACATTATTAATAAATGGGTCTTCTGGAATTGCTGTGGGTATGGCTACTAATATACCTCCACATAATTTAAGTGAAGTTATTGATGGTATTATAAAAATGATTGAAGAAGATAATATAACTGATGAAGAGTTGATGTCAATAATTAAGGGTCCAGATTTTCCAACAGAAGGAATAATATTAGGTAGGGAAGGAATAAAACAAGCATATACCACAGGTAGAGGAAAAATTACAGTAAGAGCAGAGGCAGAAATCGAAGAAATGAGTGGTAATAAACAAAGAATAGTTGTTACATCATTACCATATCAAGTTAATAAGGCAAAGCTTATCGAAAATATTGCATCACTAGCAAGGGATAAAAGAATAGAGGGAATATCAGATTTACGTGATGAATCAGATAGAGAAGAAAGTGTTAGAGTAGTAATAGAACTAAAAAGAGATGCAAATGCCCAAGTCGTATTAAATCAATTATATAAGTTTACTCAAATGCAAGATACCTTTGGAGTTATAATGTTAGCGTTAGTTGATGGAGAACCTAAAGTATTAACTTTAAAACAATGTCTAGAATACTACATTGATCATAGAAAAACTGTAATACTTCGTAGAACACAATTTGAATTAGATAAAGCACTTGCAAGAGCACATATACTAGAAGGATTAAAAATTGCATTAGATAACATTGATGAAATTATAAATATAATTAGATCTTCTTATGATGATGCAAAAGAAAGATTGATGAAAAGATTTAAACTTTCAGATATTCAAGCACAAGCAATACTAGATATGAGATTAAAAACATTATCAGGATTGCAACGTGAGAAAATTGAAGAAGAATATAATGAATTAATGAAGTTAATCGAGCATTTAAGAGCAATATTAGGAAGTGAAAAGTTAGTATTTGATATTATAAAAGAAGAATTAACAGCAATAAAAGAAAAATATGGAGACGAAAGAAAGACAAAAATAGTTAGTGCTGAAGGAGAATTAGATTTAGAAGATTTAATAAAAGAAGAGCAAACTGTTATAGCATTAACACATTTTGGATATGTTAAGAGAATGCCAATAGATACATATAAAAGCCAAAGAAGAGGTGGAAAAGGAATAACTGGTATTTCTACTAGAGAAGAAGATTTTGTTAAACAAATATTTACTGCATCTACACATGATACAATATTATTCTTTAGTAATAAAGGTAAACTATATAAGTTAAAAGGATATGAAGTTCCAGAAGGTGGTAGAACTGCTAAAGGAACAGCTATTGTTAACTTATTAAGATTAGATAATGGAGAAAAAATATCAGCAGTAATTCCAATTTCTAACTTCGCTGATGGAAAGTATTTATTAATGGGAACAAAGAACGGTTTAATAAAGAAGACAGCACTAACAGAATATAATTCAGCAAAAAAGACGGGATTATTAGCTATAACTTTAAAAGAAGATGATGAGCTAATAGATGTAAGACTTACAGATGGAGAAGACAATGTTGTACTAGTTACTAAAAAGGGATTATGTATTACTTTTGATGAAAAAGATGTAAGACCTGTAGGAAGATCAGCACAAGGTGTTATAGGAATGCGTTTAGATGATGATGATGCAATAATTGGAATGGAATCTATAATATCTGGAAGTAAAGCAACATTACTTGCAATAACAGAAAATGGATTTGGAAAAAGAACTGAATTAGATGAGTATAGAGTGCAAAATAGAGGCGGTAGAGGTGTAATTACTTATAAAGTGACACCGAAAACAGGTAATATAGTAGGCATTAGAATTGCAAATGGAGAAGAAGATGTAATGTTAATAACTGATAAAGGCACTATTATAAGACTAAATGTTGGAGAAATTAGTGTATTGGGAAGAGCAACACAAGGTGTAACACTTATGAGAACAAATGATGGAGGAAAAGTTGTTAGCATTGAAATTATTGTTCAAGAGAATGATGATTAATAGAAAAATAATAGAACAATTTTGTAAATTGTTCTATTATTTTGTTTATCTATTTTAATATTAAAATAGATAAACAAAAAGTAAACGAAATATCAAAATAGAAAATAATAAAAAATATAAAATAAATATATAGTTAAATAAAATAATAGAGAATACATTATAATAAAACATGTGAATAAATTATTAAAGTTAAAAATAATAAAAATGCAAAATAAATAATTAAATATTTAAATAAAGTAATAGAAAATATATTATAATAAAACATGTGAATAAAAATGAATTATTAAAATTAAAAATAATAAAAATGCAAAAAATAAATAATTAAATAGTTAAATAAAATAATATAAAATAAATTATAATAAAGCATATAAATAAAAATAAATAAATTATTAAAATTAAAAATAATAAAAATGCAAAAAATAAATAATTAAATAGTTAAATAAAATAATATAAAATAAATTATAATAAAAATATGCAAAAAACAAATAAGTTATTAAAATAGAAAATACCAAAAATACAAAATAAATAAATAATTAAATAGTTAAATAAAATAATATAAAATAAATTACAATAAAATATGTAAATAAAAATAGATTATTAAAATAAAGAATAAAACAGAAACATAAATAAGTATGTATAATTTATAAATAATAATACTTAATCTACATAATAATGACGTTCGAATAATTAAATACAAAATAAATAAAATTAATTTTAAAACATATGATTATAATAAAATAAACAGTATATATACAAAAAATATTTTATCTAAAAGAAAAAGTAATTCTATTATTAATATAATTAGAATAAATATAAAATATTATAAAAATAATCCTCATAATAAATGAGGATTATTTTTAATTCTTATTTCTCAATTTAAATCGTAAGTCTTCTCCAAAAAATCTACAAATACTATAATAACCAATAAATCTTGATACAATTCGTTCATCATAAGAACTAAATAAATTTTGTATATTTAAATTAGTAGAGATTATTGTTTTAGTAGGTTTATTATTTTGATTTAATAATCTAGTATTAATTATATTAAACAACTCAGTAAATTTCATATTATTCATACATTCGGTACCTAGATCATCTATAATTAATAAATCTACATCTAAAATATTATTGTAAATATTATTAGAATTTTTACCAAATCTATAGTCTATAATTGAATCTAACATAACAGGAGCAGTTTGATACAAAACAGTTTTTTGTTTTTTTATAAGTTCATTTGCTATACAACTAGATAAAAATGTTTTTCCAAGACCAGTATTACCAGTAAAAAGTAAATTCTTTTCATCTAAATCATCAAAATTATCTATAAAGTTAATAGCTATCTGTTTGATAATTTCTATGTTTTCTCTTGGAGATTTATCACATCCAAATTTTACTTTATCCACAACATTTGAATAAATTGTGGAATCAAAGGCAGAAAAATTATGTTTTTCTAGATTTGTAAAATTAGATTTATTATATTCTAAATTAAAAAGTTTTTGTTTTAAACAATTACACATTTTAGTTTCATAATTATTTATTATGTATCCAGTATCCTTACAAATATTGCAATCATAATTAGGTGTTAAATAATTATAGTCTTTTCCTATAGAAAAAAGAAGTTCATTTTTTTCTTTTTTTAAATTATTTATACTATTATTTAAATTATTTATAATGTCCTTACTGTTTTTTTGTATAAGCTGTTTAGCAGAAGATATTGCCAAAGAACTAAGCTCTTTATCGATTTCTTGTAATCTAGGATAAGAGTTATATAATTTATTTTTTCTATATTCTAAGTCGTTTTCTTCTTGTATACGTTTTCTTTCGTACTCATTCAAAAGTTTTTTTAAATTTGTATTATTCATAAAGTTCACATCCTTTTTTATATGTTATTAGCATATAGATTGTTTAAATTATCATAATTTCTCTGTTCATAGTTTTGGTATCCAGATTTCTTTTCTAATTCTTTTACATTTTTATTTTTTTGTTTCATTTCATTTAAAAATTTCTGTATATCATCAGCAGTAATAAATTTTCTGTCATGCCAATCTGTAAGTAATTTATCTAAGTAATCAAAACTAGGGTTGGCTTTAGAGGTAGTTCTCTTTAGTGCTATTTCTATAATGTCCATAGAATAATTAAATTCAATGGTCCATTTTTCAATATATGCTTCCTCATATTGTGATAATTGTCTTGTGATTCCTAGTTTTTTAGAAATTGTTTTAGATAATTTTTTTAATTTTTCTTGTTTTTCATAATAAATATCTAAATCATTAAATGTTTTTATATTATTTTTTGCCCATGCATCTGCTACTGCCTGAATATAGTTTCTATGAAGAGCAGATCTGTTAAAGCAATATCTAAATAGTGCAATCATTACTTCTTCATCAAAATTATATTTACTAAACCATAAATCAATATCACTATACCATGATGGAGACATTATTCCTTGAAAAAATTCGTTATTAATATTTTCAATTGCTTTTGCACGATATTGATTTTCAGCAGTTTTTTTCAATTGTTCTGGAGAAGAAGTTATTTTTGGATTGTATAATTTATGTAACTCTAATTCTTGCAAATTATTAATGATAAAACCAGTATTTTTCTTTGTAATTAGAGATTCATCCTCTAAAAATTTTATTGCGTCTTGAATGGTTTTTAAAGGTAATTCTAATTTTTTTGATAAGTCATTTATTTTTATATCTTTACCATATTTGGATAAGAATATCATATATAGATATACTTTTATGTAGTCTCCAGGTGTCTGAGATATATATTCTGTAAAAAATACATCTGGTAGCTCTGTATAAGAAAATAAAAGTGGTTTATCATTTTGTTCTAGTTTCATATATATACTTCCTCTCTAAAATATTTTGTCAAATTATATCATTTCGAAGCAACTTTTACAATATATTAAAGAGAAATTATGAATTTGAAAATTATAGTTTAATAAGATCATAAATTATTGATTTGTTTAAGGCATATAAGTAAAAGTTTATATAAAAAGTCTTAAAAAATATTTTGGGATTAAAAATTTTTTATTACTGAACTGTAACATTTGAATATTAATATTTTGGTAGTATTTATTTGAAACTATAAAGATAAGTTTTCTATAAAACATGTAAAATAGTAGAAAATAATATGAATATAAATATTTTAAATCTATATAAATATTTATAATAAATTTAATTTTTATAATTTAAGTAGGAGATAGTAGTTTACATATAGAATATAAAAAGATTAAATATAATAAAATATAAAAAATAAAACAAAATATAATATAGTAAAATGTAATACTATTTAGTTTAATTATATTTAAATAAATAGTATTTTAATACTATGTTTTCTTATAAACATAAATTTTTTTATTTATTAGAAAATTATAAATATATGATAATACGTAAATTATACTTTCGTTTGTAAAACTAATAATACTAATGAGAAAAAGAGGAAAACAAAGTACTATAAAAAGAAATATTTTTAAACTTAAATTAATATTAAACATGTTTAAGGCAAGGAATATTATAGCATCCCATATAAAATTAAAAGTAATTGTTTGATAATCTATAAACCCAAGTATTTTATTTTTATATTTATAGTTTTGTGGAATTATAAAATTGATAAAATCACCTCCATTTATTTTAATAAATTTTTAACAGTTAGAACACTATTAGAAAAAGTTGTACTTATACCACCTACCAATTCTTTTATATAAATGTTAGCTTTGGTTAAAGCATAAAGTGAAGATAAATATAACAATTTTAATAGCATATTATTTGATTCAATATTTATTGAAAATATTATAAGTAGAATTATACTTACAAAGCTCTGAATTATTAGTAAAGCAAAGAATCCTCTGAACCAAGATTTAAAGAACCAATTGCTTGTATTAGAAATTAAAGATAAAAATGCAAAAGGAGAAATAAGAATAAATATTTTAACAAGTATATATCTAAGTGAATATGTAAAAAGCAAATTAATTAATTCAAAAGATAAAAAACTTTTAATAATGCCATCCATAGAGAATAAATTAAAGTCATTATTACCAATAACTATTACAGTATTTATTTTTTTTATTATTTCTGTAAAATTGACATTGATATTAAATATATTTTCTCCAATTTCTCGTATAGCTAATGAGATCAACGAATTTATGTTAATAATCTGTTCGCAAATAAAAAGAGATGAATTCATTAATATTCCGAAAATTAATAATTTAAATAAAAATTGAAATGGTTTTTCTACTGCTGTAAAAGTTAAATGCGAATATATTAATTTTATACAATAAAAGATGATAAATGATATTAATAACGAATTACAAATTAATAATAATCCATTATATGAATTAGTACCAAAAATTTTTTGAAAAAATGAATCATTAAAAATGTCTGTATTTATGAATGTAATTTCATCTAATATTAAATAAATATTATTATCAATTGATGAAAATAAGTTACTAAATAAATTATTTATACTATTAGCAATAATTTCTGTTATATTTACTGATGAAGAGTTCAAAAGCAATACCTCCTATCCAATTAAACTTTTTATTGCTGCAAGTATTAAATCTGTTGCCAAAATAAAACCATAAGAAAATAATGAACCACGAATTAATTTTTTTCCAATTCTTAATCTTTCTTCGTCTCCAAAGCTAAACTTTTTCATAAATATGCCTGTTCCAACAGCTACAGCTGCCGCAGGAGTTGCAAGTTTTATAATCCATTGTTTAATTTTGGTAAAGGCAGAATTTAGCTTTGTTACGATTTTAGGATCTGCTGAAAATGAAAATTGGCTAAAAGAAAATAATAAAATAATAATAAAGACAATTGAGAATAATATAAAAAAAATATTTTTTTTCATACATTTTTCCTTTCTTTAAAATATGGAATTAAATTTATTTTTTGAGGAGGAATGATATTGATTCCATCAGAGATGAAAGCAATACAAGTAAAAGTTTTTAAATTTTGTGTAAAAAAATTTGTGTCATAAATATAATCTGATTGAAAATACTGATTTATGCTTTCACTTATATTTGACTTGTTTGAATAAAATGAATTATTAAGATAATTATATGAAGTATCGTTTGAATTTTCGGATATAGTTTTAGATATTTTTTCTTTTTCTTCTTTACCTATTTGTTTTTGTATTTCTTCTATAGTAAAAAGATCATCACTTCTAAACCACAATTTATTTACTAAGCTCTGAAGGATTACATTTAAATTGGTATTATTTTGCAATGTATTTAGTAAAGAGCTATAGCTTTGTGTCGAAACAAGATTTATACATTTTGCCTCACGACTTTGAGAAAAAAAGTCAGCATCATTAAGTGTTATATATTCGTGATATTCATCACATATAAATGCGACAGTTCTTGTTATATTTTTTTTAGATAGTCTAGATAATACCTCGGTTTGAAAATCTAATTTTAGATATGTTGCAATGATTTTAGATAGGTTTCTATATTCTGCAATATTCATATTTAAAATGACAATTTTACCATCATTTATTAAATCAGTGAAACCATAAAAATTTTCTTCGTTAATTTGAGGATTAAAAGTTTTAGAAACACTATAATCAGAAACAAAATAATTTGTAATTCTTGTTATTTCAGACTTTAAGATAGATAATGTTCTTTCATCCATTTTCCAATATTCATCTTCTAGAAATGTGATTGATGATAATAAATCATATTTTTTTTCATTATCAAAGTCTTGTACCAAAAAATTATTTCTAAGTATTTGAATTTTTTCGACATAATAATCTTTATTAGTTACTAATTTATGGATTTCTTCGAATGTTACATAATTATCATTGTATAGTCTACATAATTTTATACATTCTGCTAATATTTTCTCTGCTTCATCTAACCAATAGGATTCTGTATTATTTTTTGAGAATAATAAAAGTATTGTTTTTAGCCTATTTGCTAATACAGAAGCTTTCAGATTAGGCTTATTTAAAGGGTTGTATTTATATTTTCCATTAAGTTCTATTACAATTATGTCATCTAATCTATTGTAAATTTTGGCATACTTATATACTTCACGGTAATAGTTTCCTTTAACATCTAATATTAGCATACCAATTTTATTAGCATAATCAAAATGGTTATGTTCAATTAGTTGCTTCGTAAAAGGATACATAGCACTACTGGTTTTTCCAGTTCCAATAGTTCCAGTAATTAATATATTTTGATACAGTGATTTTTCTGGAATATATATGTCATTATTTTTTTCATCATATCCTATATATAAATTCAAATTAGAAATAGATAAATTTAATTTTGTATGATTATTTATTATTGATTTTTTTTGAATTTTTTTATAAATATGGATATATGCATAATTAGAAATAATTAAAGAAGAATAAATATATATAATTATAAATAGAACTTTTATATTATTCCAAAAGATTGGATATGCTGTGCATATATTAAATGGATGAATGGCATATATAAAAATTAGATTATTAGATAGATATATTGGAGAAAAAATAATTATACCAAATATACATAAAGTAGACGATAAAACGAAAATAAATGTATATTTTTTCATAATATACTTACTTTAAGTCCTCTTTTTTTATTAAAAGTTTTGAACCTTGTTTTTTATGGAAAATATTTGTTTCTAAGAATATATAAATTGTATAGAATGTAATAAAAATATTAAATAAAAAAGTTAAAAGAAATAAATTAAATAATTTTTGAATTAATATCACTCCTCTCAAATTTATTGGATAATATAATATTTTTTTAATTTTGTCTATACTTTTTTGAAAAAAAGTGGTAAAATTTTCATATTATAAAAATAAGAGGTGATTATATGTTAAGAGTTTGGAATACACTAACGAGAAAAAAAGAAGATTTTGTACCAATTAACATAAAAGAAAATATAGTTAGTATATATACATGTGGTCCAACAGTATATAATAGAGCACATATTGGAAATATGAGAGCATATGTATTTATGGATACTTTAAGGAAAGTACTTAAGTATAATGGATATAAATTAAATCATGTAATGAACATTACGGACGTGGGACATTTAACATCTGATGCAGATGAGGGAGAAGATAAGATGGAGAAATCTGCAAAAGAGAAAAATATGTCTGTTTATGAAATAGCTAAAATTTATACAGATGCTTTTGTTAACGATATTAAAAAATTGAATATAGAATCTCCAGAACACATAGCAAAAGCAACAGAACATATAAAACAGATGGAAGAATATGTAATACAAATAATGAAAAATGGTTATGCGTATGAAACTTCTAAGGGAGTATATTTTGATACAAGTAAATTAAAATCATATGGAGAATTGTCAAGAATTGATTTAAAAAATCAAAAAGCTGGTGCAAGAATTGAAGTGGATCCAGAAAAAAAGAATCCATTGGATTTTGCAATATGGATAAAGGCTCCTAAAGAGCATATTATGAAATGGGATAGTAAATTTGGAGAATGTTATCCAGGATGGCATATAGAATGTAGTGCAATGTCAAGAGAATATTTAGGTGATGTATTTGATATTCATACAGGTGGTGTTGATCATATACCCGTTCACCATGAAAACGAAATAGCACAATCAAAGGGAGCAACTGGAAAGAATCCAGCTCATTTTTGGATGCATGTGGAGTTTTTACTAATAGATAATGGTAAGATGTCTAAAAGCTTAGGAAATGTATATTTAATTGATGATTTAGAAGAAAAAGGAATAGAGCCTTTAGCATATAGATATTTATGTTTTACTTCACATTATAGAAATAAATTGAACTTTACATGGGGTGCAATTGACTCTGCACAAAAATCATTACACAGATTAAGATATTTAGCGAGTACTCAAAAAAACGGAAATGAAAATGTAGATGAGGATATACTAAACAAATATAAACAAGAGTTTTTAGAAGCAATTAATGATGATTTAAATATACCACTTGCTATTTCGATTGCATGGGAAGTTGCAAAACAAGAGAAAAAGTCAAATAAATATTATGAGTTATTAATGAAATTTGATGAGGTACTATCACTTAATCTTAATGATGTTTCAGAAGAAAGTTTAATTATTCCAGAAGAAATAGCTAAATTATTAGAGGATAGAAAAAAAGCTAGAGAAAGTAAAGATTTTGAATTATCTGATATATTAAGGGATAAAATAAAAGAAAGAGGATATGCAGTGAAGGATACTAAAAACGGTCAGAAAATAGAGAAAATATAATAATTGCATATTTATAAAAAATTTGATATAATTATAAAATAAAATTGTAGGAGGAATAGAAATGATAATAAATAAAGAAACAAAAATTGGTGAGATTATAGAAAATGCACCAGAAAAGGCAGAAATATTATTAGAAGCTGGAATGCATTGTCTAGGATGTCCAGCATCACAAGGAGAAAGCTTAGAAGAAGCATGCCAAGTACATGGAATAGATGTAGAAGAATTAGTAAAAAAATTAAATGCATAAGTAAAATAATAAAATAGTTACAATTTATTTGTAACTATTTTATTTATAATTAATGAAATAGTGTATTAAATAATTTTATTATATGGACAAATATGACTGAAAAAGAGTAAATATTTTTATAAATTGTTTAATGCAGATGTTATATAAAGTTAATATAAAGCCTGAAAATTAACTATACTTTAAGTAATATTCAATTTTTGATTTGTTTTTTACTTGAAAACAATTAGTTAACATGATATATTTGATATAAATTAAGTTAAGGAGGAAATAATTTTGAAAACTTTATTAAAAAATGGAAAAGTAGTAGATTATGCATCTAAAACTAATGAGAAAATGGATATTTTAATAGAAGATGATAAGATTATTAAATTACAAAAAGATATTTCAGAAAAAGCAGACATTTTAATTGATTGTAATAACCTAGTTATTATACCTGGTATGATTGATATGCATTGTCATTTAAGAGAACCAGGTTTCGAGTACAAAGAAACCATAGAAACTGGATCTAAGAGTGCTGTTAAGGGAGGATTTACGACTATTTGTCCAATGCCAAATACGAATCCTACCCCTGATAGTGCTTTTGTTTTAGAAAAAATAATAAACGAAGCTAAAAGGGTAAATTTATGTAATGTATTACCTTATGGAAGTGTTTCAAAAGGAGAAAAAGGAGAAGAACTAACTGATTTTGAAGAATTAAAAAAGGCTGGAGCTATAGCATTTTCAGATGATGGAATGCCAGTAGTAAATTCAAAACTAATGAGACAAGCTATTATAAAAGCAGATAGCATAGGAACTTTTGTTGCATCACATTGTGAAGAAAAATCAGTAGCAGAAGGAGCAATAAATAGTGGCAAGATTCAAGAACAACTGAATGTAAAAGGTGTTCTTCCAGAAGCAGAGGAGATAATGGCTGCAAGGGAAATTGTTATATCGGAGACAAATAATGTCAGAGCACATATATGTCATATAAGTACTAAAACATCTGTTAATATGATTAGAGACGCTAAAAAAAGAGGAGTAAAAATTAGTTCAGAGACATGTCCACATTATTTTAGTTTTACAGTAGATGAGGTATTAGAGTCTGGCTCAAATGCTAAAATGAATCCTCCTTTAAGAGAAGAAAAAGATAGACAAGCAATTATAGAAGGATTGAAAGATGGAACGATTGATGCAATTATTACAGATCATGCACCACATAGTGAAGAAGAAAAAAATAAAGAATTATCAAAGGCACCTAATGGAATTATAGGATTTGAAACAGCACTTTCTGCAATTATTACAAATTTAATTGATAAGGGATTATTAACTGAGATGGATATGGTTAGACTAACTTCATATAACCCAGCGAGATTATTAAAAATAGATAGAGGAGAAATTAAAGAAGGTAAAATTGCAGATTTAACAATATACAATCCAAGTGAAGAATATACTTATACCAAAGATATGATAGTGTCAAAATCAAAGAATACGCCTTTTATAGGAAAAAAACTAAAAGGTAAAGTAGAATATACAATTGTATCAGGAAATATAGTATACAAATCAAAATAGAAATATATGCGAAAAATAGGAGGATAACAAAATGATAAATGCAATGGACAAGTTAATTAACAAAATTAAGCAAACAAATAATCCAACAGTAATTGGAATAGATTCTGGATATGAAAAATTACCAAATTGTATAAAGGAAAAGTATGGAGAGAATATAGATGGAGCATGTAAAGCTATATTAGAATTTAATAAAAATCTAATTGATGCAGTTTATGATATTATTCCTGCTGTGAAAATTAATATTGCTTTTTATGAAATGTATGGGTTAAAGGGAATGCAGGTATTTGAAGATACATGCAAATATGCAAAACAAAAGGAAATGATTGTAATTACAGATATAAAAAGAGGAGATATAGGTACAACTGCTGAGTGTTATTCAAATGCTTTCTTAGGAAAAACAAGAATAGGAAACTTTGAAAGTAGTATATATGATGTAGATTTTGTTACTGTAAATGCTTATATGGGAATAGATAGTGTTAAACCTTTTATAGAAGACTGCATGAAATATAATAAAGGAATATTTGTTTTAGTAAAAACTTCAAATCCTTCTTCAGGTGATTTACAGGATTTAAAATTAGAAACTGGAGAAGAAGTATATAATAAAGTCGCAAGCTTAGTAGAAGAGTGGGGCGAAAACTTAAGAGGAGAATATGGATATAGTAGTGTTTCAGCAGTAGTTGGAGCTACATATCCAAAACAATTAAAAGATTTAAGAAAAAATGCACCTCATACATATTTTTTAATTCCTGGATATGGAGCACAAGGAGGAAAACCAGAAGATATTGCACTAGGATTTGATGAAAATGGACTAGGAGGAATTGTAAATGCATCAAGGAGTCTTATGTGTGCATATAAATCAGATAAATGGAATACTAAATTTAAGGAAGAAGAATATGCTTTAGCAACTAGAGCAGAAGCTATTAGAATGCGTGATGAATTAAATAATGCAATAAATAAGTAAATTACTAAGAACTCTTAGTATAACAGTTACCATTCGGATTAAATAGAAGAGTTGTGTATAAGTTTATAAGAAACACTTTATTACGGTTTATGTATTAGTGATTGAGAGACTTCTAAAACATCTATAGGAAGGGAATAAAATCTGAATGGTAACTACTATTTTAAAAAAAATTAAAAAATTAAATAAAATGTATTGACAAATTGAATAAAATCATTTAAAATATAAAACATGTTGACTGACATGACATTGTTAATCAATATTACTTGGGTCATTAGCTCAGGTGGTAGAGCACTTGACTTTTAATCAAGTTGTCCGCGGTTCGAGTCCGCGATGGCTCACCAAGTAACTAGGATTTAAGTTATACTTAAATCCTAGATATTTAAAATTTAAGGCCCGTTGGTCAAGCGGTTAAGACATCGCCCTTTCACGGCGGAGACATGGGTTCGATTCCCGTACGGGTCACCAACATATGCCACTTTAGCTCAGCTGGTAGAGCAACTGACTTGTAATCAGTAGGTCGTCCGTTCAAATCGGACAAGTGGCTCCATAAAAGGTCAATAATTTTGAGATAACTCTTAATTATTGACTTTTATTTTTTAAAGGAGTCTCATATGAATAGAATAAAAAGAAAAATAGTTATTGTAACTGGTGGATCAAATGGAATAGGAGAAGAGATAGTAAAATTTCTTGCAGAAAATGATTATGAGGTAATATTAAATTATAATAATTCAAAGCAAAAAGCAGAGCAAATTCAAAAGGAAATATATGAAAATTATAATAAAAATATTCATATATTTAAAGCAGATGTATCTAAAAGAGAGGAAGCAAAAGAATTAATAAAATATTGCATTGATAAATATAATAAAATTGATGTATTAATTAATAATGCAGGAATAAGCCAAGTAAAATTATTTTCTGAAATAACAGATTGTGATTGGAATAATATGTTACAGGTAAATCTTACGTCAGCATTTTATATGACTCAAGAGAGTTTAAAATATATGATCTCGGAAAAAAGGGGATGTATAATAAACATATCTTCTATATGGGGAACAACAGGTGCTTCATGTGAAGTACACTATTCAGTATCAAAAGCAGGTTTAGATGGAATGACTAAAGCTTTAGCTAAGGAACTAGGACCATCTAATATAAGAATAAACAGTATAGCACCAGGTATAATAGATACAAAAATGAATAAAGATCTTTCAGATGAAGACATTAAAAGAATTATAGAAGAAATTCCATTAGAAAAAATAGGGAAAACATTGGATGTTGCAAGATGTATTAAATGGCTTATAGAAGATGAATATACTACAGGACAGATAATAGGAATAAATGGTGGATGGAACATATAAAAATAAAAACATATCAATATGATATGTTTTTATTTTATTCGCAAATTTTCTTTTTATAATTTCCAGATATAATTTTTGGAAAATATTTTATTATTTTATATACAGCTAGTTTTATTTTTTTACTCCATATATAAGTTTTCCTTAATTTTTTATGTGTTGCAATTTGCATATTAGTATCTTGTGGTACTAAAGCTAATTCTATTTTTTCAATAGGAAAGGAATAATTGCAGTTTTGATTATTATCCCATTCATTATTAGAATTTCTAAAACAAAGATTTAATATTTGGTATTTAGGTAGATATAGTTCTGCTTGAAATCCTAAATCTGTTTTTTCCATTTTTATTTCATTCACATCTTTCCAATCTTCATTAAATCCATAATGAAGATATATTTCTTCAGAATTATTTTGAAAAAGAGAACCAGTGTATGATACCTTTATATTAGTATTTTCTAACAATTTATCTGTATTAAAAAATATATTTTTAACTAACTCCATAATAATCTCTCCTCATTTTATCTTTTGTTATAAAGTATTATATTATTAAATTATATCTATTTCAAGAGGTATTTGTAATATTTTTATAATTTTTGTAAAATATACATGTTAATTTGTACCAACTATTTTTCCAATTATTTTAAAATTATCGTTTTCAGATAATATAATATCAGGTAATTCTTTGTTATCTGCTCTTAAAACTAAGGAATTTTTTCTAATTAAAAATTTCCTTATTAGTAATTCATTGTCATATAAAAATAAACCTATATCTCTATGTTCAAGTGGGGCACTTAACTCTACAAAAGCATTACTATTAATTTTTAGGGTAGGTTCCATAGAGTCATCATTAATTTTAATAGCTATAGATGCGTTTTGTATATTTTCTGGACAATCGATGAGAGAATAAGATGAGTCTATAGATATTATTTTATTATAATTTATATGATTAAATACATTATAATTTATTTGGCCATTAGATATCTTTTTATCATAGATACTCATTAGTAAAGTATATGGAACTTTCAAGAATCTACAAATATTTTTGAGAGCTTTATAACTTGGGTTTCTTTCACCATTTTCTATATGTGTTATATGTCCTAAATTTATTTTTGTATTTTTGGATAATTCAGATTGAGTTACATTCTTATCCTTTCTTATTTTTTTTAGCATACTTCCAATCATAAAAATACTCCTTTATTATTTTTATAGCATTATATACAAAAATAATACGAAAGTCTACTCTTTTTTGTCTCATAAAATAATAAATGAAACATATATTTATATAATAAAGTAATTGTAAAAAAAAAAATCATATGTTATTATATATAATATAATGTCAAATAAAGGGGAATTTAAGTATATGAGTAAAAATCAGATTTTAGAAAGACAAGAAAAAGATGATACAGAAGTTGAAGAAACTTTAAATAATATAAAAGATGATATTGAAAAAAAGAGTAAGCAAGGTAAGAATAAATTTTTTATAATAGCAATAGTTATTAGTATTGTAATAGTAATTTTATTAATACTATCCTGTATTTTTGCAGTGATAAATAAAAATAGTAATACAATAATAAATGGAATAAAGATAAATGGAATAGAAGTATCAGGAATGACTAAAGATAATGCCAAGCAAAAAATAAATGAAGAAATTACAAAATTATTAGAGGAACCAATAATTTTAAAATATCAAGACTATGAAATTAGTATAGATACAAAGCAGATAAATGCAGAATTTAATGTTGATGAAATAGTTGAAAAAGCATATCAGGTAGCTAGAAATAACAATATATTTATTAATAATTATGATATATTGAAATATAAATTTAAAGAAAATAATATGAAACTTACTCTGCAGATAAATGAAGAATCATGGAACAAGGTAATAGAAGATATAAATGGAAATTTACCAGGAGGAGTGGAACAATCAAGTTATTACATAGATGGTAATAATTTAATTATTACCAAAGGTAAAGAAGGAGTAATATCTAATAGTGAAGAATTAAAAATATTAATTCTAAGTAGAATAGAGTCTTTTGAAAAAGATAATCAATATATTGAAATACCAGTAGAAAAAAAATCACCAAATGACATAGATATAGATTTAATATATAGTGAAGTACATAAAGAACCTAAAGATGCATATATAAGTAAAGACCCATTTGAAATACACCCTCATGTAAATGGTATGGATTTTGGAGTAAGTATAGAGATGGCAAAAGAAAAATTAGAAGAGAGCCAAAGTGAATGCGTAATTCCTTTGAAAGTTGTAAAACCATCTAAGACTACTGATATGCTAGGAGAAGAAGCCTTTCCAGATAGATTAGCTACATATTCAACAACATATAATGGTAGCAATTATAACAGAACAACAAATTTGAGATTATCAGCAGCAAAAATAAATGGTGTGGTATTAATGCCGGGAGAAGAATTTTCATATAATAAAACATTAGGTCAGAGAACAGCAGCTGCTGGATATAAACCAGCAGCAGCATATGTGGGTGGTAAAGTTGTAAATGAATATGGCGGAGGAATTTGCCAAACATCTTCTACACTATATAATACAGTATTACTTGCTAATTTAGATGTTACAAGTAGAAGTAATCATTGTTACGTTTCTTCATATGTACCAATAAGTAGAGATGCAACTGTATCATGGGGAACTTTAGATTTTAAATTTAAAAACAATAGGAAATATCCTATAAAAATTAGAGCATATGCTAGTAATGGTGTAGTGAAAGTTGATATTCTAGGTGTAAAGCAAGATGATGATTATGAAGTTTCAATAGAATCTAAAACAGTATCTTCAATTAAGTATTCTACACAATATGAAGAAGATGCTAGTTTAGAGGAAGGAAAAGAAAAAGTTACTCAAAGTGGTGTAAATGGAAGTATTGGAGAAGCATATAAAGTATTAAAGCAAAATGGAAAAGTAGTCTCAAGAACTCTAATCTCAAGAGATAGATACAGTGCTAAGCCACAAATTATAGTTAAAGGTACTAAAAAGTCGAATAATAGTAGTAATAACAATAATAGCAGTAACAATAACAATAATAATAGTAATAATAATAGCACATCAGTAACAATAGAAAATGTTGATATTAATACAGTTCAAAATCAAATAAATAATAATAACAATAATACAGGTAGTGTTACGAATGATAATGTAATATAAAAAATAGAACAACCTTTATATTTAATGATTACAAGTAACAACTAGAGGAATAGTAATTCGGTGTTAATAATAATTTGAAACAATTATTATGTTAAGGAAAACGATTTAGTAATTACAAAATGAAAAACAGGAATATCTGTTGATAAAGAAAAAATAAAAATAGCAAAACTAATTAAAGTTTTGCTATTTTTTTGTCTAATGAAACCCCTGTGTTATACACGGGGATTTTAAAAACTTCTAGCTATGAGTTAAAAAAATCATCCTTTTAATTTTTTATTTGCAGGTTTTTTATTACTATAAAGTTATTATACAAGATTTACTGAGAAAGTAAAAAAAACTATGTTTTCATATTGACAATAACAAAAAATAGAAGTATAATTTTAAATGTTGAAAATGTACTATTAGTATAACTTTATTGAATAAAACAATAAGTCAATTTAATAAGGGTGATTAGCTCAGTTGGTAGAGCAGCTGACTCTTAATCAGAAGGTCCGGGGTTCGACCCCCCGATTGCCCACCATAAAATAGAGAGTTATTAAAAGCTCTCTATTTTTTATACAATATAAGTGTTAGTCTTTGAACTTTTTAAATAATTAATTATAGACTAACAACATAAATATATGCTATAATTTTAATAGATTTATAAAAATAAGGGGTGATACCATATGGTTAATATTTATTATACAAATACTAACAGTAATAAAACAGAAATAGTAAAGGAATATAAAAAGGGAAGTTGGATTAATATGGTCTCGCCTACTGAACAAGAGATTAAAAATGTATGTACAAACCTTAATATTAAAGATGATTTTATTAGATATTCTCTAGATGCCGAAGAAAAAGCAAGAATTGACATGGAAGATGATGGCACTATGCTTTTTATAGTAGATATACCAATAATAGAAAAGGAAAACGATTCAGAAATATATACTACAATGCCAATAGGCATGATTATAGTAAGAGATGATTATTTTATTACAGTATCATTAAAAAATAACAGTATAATTAGAGAACTAAAAAATAAAATGAATAAAAATATCATTACTTATAAGAAAAGTAGACTAATTTTTCAAATATTATATCAAAATTCAGCAACATTTTTAAATTTACTAAAAAAAATAAATAAAGAAACTGAGATTGCAGAAAATGTTTTGAAAAATTCCATGAAAAATAAAGAGTTATTAAAATTATTAAGTTTAGAAAAGAGTTTAGTTTATTTTACGACATCACTAAAAGCAAATGAAGTTGTAATGGAAAAAACATTAAGAGGAAAAATAATAAAATTATATGAAGAAGATGAAGATATATTAGAAGATGCTATTATAGAGAATAAACAAGCTATAGAAATGAGTAAAATATATAGTGATATTTTAAATGGAACAATGGATGCATATGCATCTATTATATCAAATAACTTAAATGGAGTTATGAAGTTCTTAACATCAATTACTATTGTTTTATCTATTCCAACAATGGTTGCAAGTTTTTGGGGAATGAATGTAAAGGTTCCTATGCAGGATAATGTATTTGGTTTTTTAATTATCACATTAGTTTCTATTTTAGCAGCTATTATTGCAATGATATGGCTTAAAAGAAGAGATATGCTAAATTAATTTGTTAATTTTTATGAATAATTTATTTTTATGTGGTAAAAATATAAATATAAATTAACAATAGAGGTGATATTTTATGAAGATAATTGACAAAATTGCATTGTTTTTAATAGTGATTGGAGCTATAAACTGGGGATTAATAGGATTATTTAATTTTAATTTGGTTGACACAATATTTGGAACTGCTAGTTTAATATCTAGAATTATATATGTATTAGTTGGAATATCAGGATTATGGGGAATAAAATTACTATTTGATAAAGATTAAAAAAATATAGTACAAGATGAAAAATATTTTGTACTATATTTTTTGCTATATTGAAAAAAATGGTAAAATGATATATAATATGAAGCAAATTGAATTCTAGGAGGAAGTAAAATGTTAAATACAAATGGAGTTACTGTACGATTTGGAAAAAGAACATTATTTGAAGATGTAAATATTAAATTTAATAAAGGATGTTGTTATGGCATTATTGGAGCAAATGGTGCAGGAAAATCTACATTTTTAAAAGTTTTATCAGGAGAGATAGAACCAAGTAAAGGAGAAGTTACTTTAGATAAAGGAGAGAGATTATCTGTATTAAAACAAAACCACTTTGCATTCGAAGAATATAATGTAATAGATACAGTTATTATGGGAAATGAAGAATTGTATAGCATTATGAAAGAAAAAGATGAGATATATTCAAAACCAGATTTTTCAGAAGAAGATGGAATGAAAGCTGCAAAGTTAGAGGAAAGATTTGCAGAACTTGATGGATGGAATGCAGAATCAGATGCCGCAATGCTTTTAAATGATTTAGGAATTGAAGCAGAAAAACATTATAAAAAAATGAGCGAGATAGAAGCAAAAGAAAAGGTTAAAGTATTGCTTGCTCAAAGTTTATTTGGAAATCCAGATATATTGCTATTAGACGAACCAACAAATGATTTAGATTTAAAAAGTATTAATTGGTTAGAGGAATTTTTAATTAATTTTGAAAATACTGTAATTGTAGTATCACATGACCGTTATTTCTTAAATAAGGTATGTACACATATTGCTGATGTTGATTTTGGAAAGATTAAAGTTTATCCAGGAAATTATGATTTCTGGTATGAATCAAGTCAGTTAGTATTAAAACAGATGAGAGATGCTAATAAAAAGAAAGAAGAGAAAATAAAAGAATTACAAGCATTTATTGCAAGATTTAGTGCAAATGCATCAAAGTCTAAACAAGCTACATCAAGAAAAAAATCATTGGAAAAAATTGAATTAGATGAAATTAAACCATCAAATAGAAAATATCCATATATAGATTTTAAACCAGATAGAGAACCAGGAAAAGAAATATTACAGGTAAAAAACATATCAAAAACAATAAATGGAGAAAAATTATTAGATAATATATCTTTTACAGTAAAACAAGATGATAAAATTGCTTTTTTAGCAGATAATGAAAATGCAAAAACACTACTATTTCAAATAATTGCAGGGGAAATTGAACCAGATGAGGGAGAGCTTATTTGGGGTACTACTATAACAAATAATTATTTCCCAAAAGATAATAGTTATTTATTTGAGTCTGACCTAAGTATTACAGATTGGCTTAGAGGATACTCAAAAGATCCAGATGAAACATATGTAAGAAGCTTTTTAGGTAGAATGTTGTTTTCTGGAGAAGAAGCTCTAAAAAAAGTTAATGTTTTATCAGGAGGAGAAAAGGTAAGATGTGTTCTTTCAAAAATGATGCTTTCAGGATCTAACTTTTTAATTTTTGATGAACCAACTAATCATCTGGATATGGAAAGTATTACAGCTCTGAATGATGGAATGACAAAGTTTAAAGGTAATATTATTTTTACCTCACATGATCATCAATTAATGCAAACTGTAGCAAATAGAATTATTGATATTAAACAAGATAAATTAATTGATAGAGAAGTTACATATAATGAATATTTGGGAATTGAATAAATAAATTAAAATAAGCGTTATTATATAGCGCTTATTTTAATTTACAAAGAAATAATAGAAAAAAATTTATATTTCATAAAAATTAATTAGATAATAATGAATGCACTAGGAGAGTAATATTTTTATTGAAATAAAGTTTTCTCTTTGATATAATACAAACAATAAATAAAGAAGGAAGGAATAAATTATGAGTTTAATTAATGAGACTATTGCAAAGGAATTGAATATAAGAGAATCACAAGTTGAGGCAACTGTTAAGTTAATAGATGAAGGAAACACCATTCCTTTTATTGCTAGATATAGAAAGGAAGTAACAGGAGGATTAAGTGATGAAATATTAAGAGAATTAGGTGAAAGATTAAATTACTTAAGAAATCTTGAAACAAGGAAAGAAGAAGTAAAAAAATCGATAGAAGAACAGGGAAAATTAACTGATGAAATAATATTAGCTTTAGAAAATGCAAAAATACTTGCCGAAGTTGAGGATATATACAGACCATATAAACAAAAGAAAAGAACAAGAGCAACAATTGCAAAAGAAAAGGGGCTAGAAGAATTAGCAAATATTATTTATGAGCAAAATGAAACAAGAGACATAAAAGAAATTGCAAAAGAATTTATAAATGAAGAAAAAGAAGTAAATACAATTGAAGATGCAATTTCAGGAGCAAATGATATAATTGCAGAAAATATCTCAGATAATGCAAATTATAGAAAAGAAATAAAAAGAATATATTATAAAGATGGAGTTATTACTACTAAAGCCAATAAAGATGAAAAATCAAGTTATGAGATGTATTATGATTTTTCAGAAAAAGTTAATAGAATTCCAAGTCACAGAATTTTAGCAATTAATAGAGGAGAAAAAGAAGAATTTCTAAAAATTAAAATAGATAAACCAGAAGACACAATACTTAATTTTATACAAAAAGATATTATTAAAGATTTTAATAGCCAGTTCTCTCCATATTTAATAGATACTATACAAGATAGTTTTAAAAGGTTAATAGAACCATCTGTAGAAAGAGAAATACGCTCAGACTTAACAGAAAAGGCAGAAGAACAGGCTATAAAGGTATTTGGTAAGAATGCAAAGCAGTTATTATTAGGTGCACCATTAAAGAATTTAGTAGTAATGGGCTTTGATCCTGCATATAGAACAGGTTGTAAAATAGCAGTGATAGATGAAACAGGAAAGTTACTCGCAACAACAACAGTATATCCTACAGAGCCACAAAATGACGTAGAAGGTGCAAAAAAAGAATTAAAGAAGCTAATTAGTACATATAGAATTAATATGATTGCAATTGGAAATGGTACAGCATCTCGTGAATCTGAGATGTTTGTTGCAGATTTAATAAAAGAGATTGATGAAGATGTTCATTATGCAATTGTTAGTGAAGCAGGAGCATCAGTATATTCTGCGTCAAAGCTTGCAACCGAAGAATATCCAGATATAAATGTATCATTAAGAGGAGCAATATCGATTGCAAGAAGATTGCAAGATCCACTAGCAGAACTTGTAAAAATTGACCCAAAGGCAATTGGTGTTGGTCAATATCAACATGATGTAAATCAAAAAAAATTGCTAGAGAGTTTAACAGGTGTTGTAGAAGATGCTGTAAATAAAGTAGGGGTAGATGTAAATACTGCAACACCATCACTTTTATCATATGTATCAGGTATAAACAAAACTATAGCTAATAATATAGTTAAATATAGAGATGAAAATGGTATGTTAAAAGAAAGAAAGGAATTATTAAAAGTACCAAAGCTTGGAAAGGTAGCATTTGAACAGTGCGCAGGATTTATCCGTATATTTGATGGCAATAATCCGTTAGAAATTACAGCAGTACATCCAGAGAGCTATGAACAAGCAGAAAAACTACTTGC
Organism: uncultured bacterium; assembly: GCA_905215935.1. Lineage (GTDB taxonomy): Bacteria > Bacillota > Clostridia > TANB77 > CAG-508 > CAG-492. Next base: position 39,705 of record CAJMRY010000007.1, on the reverse strand, counting down.
AGAAGTTGGGTATGAGAAAAGTGATTTAATAGATAAAGAAAAATTAAAAGAATTAAAAATAAAATTAAATAATATAAATATTGAAAATATGTCTCAAAAATTAGATATTGGAGAAATGACTTTAAAAGATATAGCCAGCGAACTTTCGAAACCAGGTAGAGATCCAAGAGACGAAATGCCAAAACCAATTCTAAGAAACGATGTATTGAAATTCGAGGATTTAAGAGAAGGAATGGTTTTGAATGGTACGGTAAGAAATGTAATAGATTTTGGAGCTTTTGTAGATATAGGAGTGAAACATGATGGATTAGTTCATATATCAGAACTTAGTGATAATTTTGTGAAAAATCCTTCTGATGTTGTGTCTATAGGAGATATAGTAAAAGTAAAGGTAATAAAAATAGATTTAGAGAGACAAAAAGTAAGTTTAAGCATGAAAATATAATTTATTAAGATTATTAAAAAGTTGATTTAAATGAATAAATAAATTAAGAATATAAAAAATTAATCTATATTTAAGTAGATTAATTTTTTATTTATTAATATCACTATCAAATAATTATTTTAAAAACTAATAAAAAACATATAAAAATAACCGTAATTTAATATTAGTATATTTGCTAATATTAAATTACGGTTATTTTATATAAATTTTTTAAAACAAATTTATATTTCATTTTTTATTTTTTCTACTTCATCGTAATGATTTTTTAATATATTAAGAAAAACATCTGAAATTTCAGGGTCAAATTGAATACCTTTATTTTTTTCTATTTCATTTATTATTGTATCTAGAGTTAATTCATTGCGATAATTTCTTTTTGAGGACATTGCATCAAACGCATCTGCAATAGAGGTAATTCTAACTAAATAAGGAATATCGGTACCTTTTAATTGAGAAGGGTATCCAGTTCCATTATATTTTTCATGATGATGTTTTACTATTGGAATAATACTTTTAAATATTTTAGCATTACATAATATATGGGATCCAATAGATGGGTGGTTTTTTATTTGAGAATATTCATCAGTAGTAAGAGATGACTCTTTTAATAATATACTATCTGGAATACCAATTTTTCCTATATCATGAAATAATCCTCCTAAATGTAAAATCTTCAAATCTTCCTCTGATAAATTTAAATATTTTCCTATTAGTTGAGAATATTTTGATACTCTACTAGAATGTCCAGATGTATATGGATCTTTAGCTTCAACAGTATATCGTAATGTTTCTATGCTTTCTAAATATGCCATTTCTAATTCACTATATGTATTAGAAAGTTCTTCATTAATTTGCTTAATTAGATTCATTTGTGAAATTGATTTTATTCCAGATTCTATTAATAAAAGTAATTGATCGAATTTGTCACTTTTTTCACAATATCCTTGTATATCTAATCTCTTAATTGTATCTAAAGGAGGTGCCAAGTCTTTATGACCTGTTAATAAAAGAATATAGAGATCTTTATTAAATTTTCTTATTTCTTCAACTAATTTATCACCATGAATAGGAGTCATAATAAAATCTAATATCATCAAATCGAAGTGCTCAGTTTTAATTTTTTCTAGAGCATTCATTGGATCTGTATATCCAATAAAATCATATCCAGAATCTTTTAAAAATATAGATAAAGAGTCAATAATACCAATTTCATCATCCACTGCTATAATTCTATAATTAGAAGATATTGTAGTATGTTTATTTTTTCTCATTTTATCCCAACCTTTAACTAAAATATTAAAATAATTATATTAATAAAAAATAAAAAAAGCAACAAAATCATAAAACTTTGTTGCTTAAATGTTATTATTTATTATAGTCTATAGATTATTTAATGGTTCTACAGCATCGATTTTATACAAAATTATATATATTATTTCATAATATAATAATTGATTAATTTTAGTAAGTATATTAAATAATAGGTATTATAATGGTGAATGTAGTACCATAGCCTTCTTTTGATTCAAAAGTAATATTACCATTAAAATTAGCTCTAATTGTTGAATATGACATAAATAATCCAAGTCCAGTACCATTTTTTCCTTTAGTAGTAACCATTTCATTAAATAATTTATCTTGAACTTCTTTAGGGATACCAGATGCGTAGTCTTTAACCAAAATAACGAGATCACTATTTTCTTCTTGTAATATCAAATCAATATTTTTGTTAGTTTCACCATTATATGCCTGAATAGAATTAGATATCATATTATTAATAACTTGTACTAAACTATTTATATTTCCATGCAAAGATAAATCTTTTGGAATTTCAGATATAATATTTAGTGATATTAATGCATTTTTAAGTTCATGTTTCATTAATATATCAACACTTTTTAAAAGTTCATCAATTGTAAATGAGTTTGAAGAAGTATTTGACAATGTTACAACTTGACCTTTTACAGTTGTTATAATATCAGACATATATTCTGTATATGTTTTAATTTTTTTAATCCATTCGTTCATTTCACTTGCTATTTCATGATGGTCTTCATTGGTAACCTCTATATCACCTATTGAGTCATTATATTCTTGAATTAGATTTTCCAATCCTTTAGATGCGCCGGAAATTGACATTATAGGAGTTTTTAGGTTATGAGCAATTCCACCAATTAATTGACCTAGTGAAGCTAAACGTTCTTGTTCCATTAATTTATCTTGATTATATTCTATCTGGTTTATATGCGAAATAGTTAAATCTTGAATTTTATTATATGAAATAGTTAAATCACCAAACTCATCATTTGATGTAATTGGTAAATTATTTGCTTTTGAAATATTATTTAAGTCTAATATTGAATTCATACCATTAGTTATAGTAGTGATATCAGTTGATATTGTTTTACCAATATATGATATGTAAATTATAATAAAAACAATTAAAATAGCTATACATATAAAAAATGGCAAAAATATGCTATTAGAAAATGTTTCAAAGTGTATTCCAATATAATATGTAGAATTATCTGCAGTTATTTTATGCATACAGACTTGAGTAGTTTGTCCATAATACTCAAAACATTGACCATTTGTTTCTTCATAAAATGATAGAGTATAATTAGAAAGGAATGATTCATCTGCTATATTTATATTTTTACTCTTAAAAATTATTTCTCCGTTATCTGCATTCATAATTAATGCAAAATCATTGTCAGATTTATATTCAAATGAATTAAATTTATTTTTAATATCTTCTAATGATAGATTTTCTTCATCTAATGAATTTATTAATTCTTGTTTATAAAAATCATATAATAAATCTCCTTTTTCTATTGTCATTGTAGTTGTACTAATTAATAATATTAAAACAAAAGAGCATATAAATAGTGGTAATGTTAAAATTAATAATTTTAAAGGAGTACTAATTCTAATGGTATTTAAATCATTTTCACAAAATTTTGATGTTTTAATTAATAAATTTCTAAAAAATGCTCTACTAATCATGTATGATGTTATTCCAAATAATGCAGCAAATGAGAAAATTACAATACTTATTCTTAAAAGTAAATCCATATTTGTTTTAAAAAGTATTAATAAGAAAAAGCACAAAGTAGTAGGTAAAAATACTTCAACAATTAACATGATATATTGTATATTAAAACATTTTTTTCTTGTTTTTATAATTGAGTCCTTTGACCCTAAAATGCCATTATATATTTTTTTATATATTAAACGTACAAATAAATATATAAATGTTACTATTAAAGTTGCAAGTATTAAAAATTGAGAAGTATATGTAATTCCAACAACTTTTAATTGAAAGTCGTTATCAATAGTATTAGTGGGATAATTTAATATTTTAGGTAATGTAAAATATAATATTATTACTAGTATTAATGCTATTAAAGCATTAAAAAATGCTAATTTATTATATGAAATATTACTATTCTTTTTTGTATTTAAATTTTTATTTCTATTTTTATTATTTTTCATAAGAATCTCCTATAAAATTGTATTTTTTTAAATAAATAATTATTCTTTCCATATATTCAGGTGTAATATCTGGCCACTTTAAATTTAAATTACTTAATAATTTATTTGTATAATTATTATCTAAAATTAATGAGTTATTATTTTTATTATCAATAATTGATAAATAATTTATTATACCAAAAGTATTGAATTCTGAATTTAATACTTTATTTTTAAATTCATTTAAAGTGGCTATTTTTAATTTATATCCATATAACTTTAATATAGTATTAAAATTATTAAATGTTATTATATTATTATTAAATAAATGGTAAATATTTAAATTATTAATCATACTTTTACAAAGATGTACAATAAATTTAGCACAATAATCAACTGGTGTAAATTCTAATTTGAAGTCTAACAGTTCAACTGGTAAACAATTTAAATTTATAATGGAAGACAATCTATTTAAAAAAGCGTTTTCAGAAGCATTTTCTTGAAATACTCCATCAGTATATCTATTAGTTATATTGCCTAGTCTATAAATTGAAGCTTTTAAATTTTTGTATTTGCAAGCATTCAATATTACAGATTCAGCTTGTAATTTACTTTTTACATAAATATTATCATTATATTTTTGATTTATATAAAAATCATTTTCTGTAAAAGTGTAATTTGGAACATCTGTTAAACCATAACCAGATATTGATAATGTTGAAGTATAATGAAAAGGTATATTATTTTTTATGCAGAAGTCTACTATTTTTTGTGTTCCAAGTACATTAGTTTTATAAAAAGTTTCAGAATCTCCAAAATGTTTTACAATTGCTGCTGTTGAAAAAACGCAGTCTATATTATCACATAGATATTCATAAGTTTGATCTAATAAATTAAATCTCTCGCAATTTAAATCTCCTGTTATAGGAGTAATTCTATTAATAATAGAATCTAAATTATTATAATAGAAACTATATTTTTGTTTAAATCTTTCAATAGAGTTTATATTGTCTTTTTCACGTATAATACAATAAATATGTGCATTAGTATTTTCTAATAATTCATGTAAAATATGTATACCTAAAAAACCAGTGGTACCAAAAAATAATATATTTTTATATTCATAATTATTAGTACTATTAGGAACTATAATATCTGGTATTTTGATTTTTTCAAAATCGGACAAATTATTATAATTTGTATTAGATTTATGAGAAATATAATTGCTAATATCTCTTATAGTTGGATAATTATAAAATGTTTGTGTATCTATAGAGATACCAAATGAATATAGTTTAGTTTGGATTTTTATAATAGTTAATGAATCTATTAAATAATCAAATATATTTTGAGTTACACTAATTTTTTCTATTTTTAATGTTTTAATAAATATATCATATAATAATTGTTCTAATTCATTACAAGGATAAATATATTCATTAGTTATATTTTTCTGAGGTAATGGTAATAATGATTTATTTACTTTTCCATTAACAGTTAAAGGAATTTGATTGATTCTTATGAAGTATTTTGGAATCATATATTTAGGTAAAAAAATCATAATAAAATTCTTTAAATCATTTACATCTATATCTGTTTCGGAAACCAAATATGCACATAATATTTTTGAATTATCCATATTTATCACATCAACAAAACATTCCTTTATATTATTATAATTTAGAATTTTAGATTGAATTTCTCCAGTTTCAATTCTATATCCATTAATTTTTACCTGGAAGTCTTTTCTACCAATATATTCCATAATACCATTATTAAATAATTTTGCAATATCTCCACTAGAATAAAGAATTTCGTCACTATTAAAAGGAGAATTTATAAATTTTTCTTTTGTTTTATCTTGCATACTTAAATATCCTTTTGCTAAACATTTACCTCCAATAAAAAGCTGACCATTATATCCAAATGGAATTAGATTAAGATCATTATTTAATATTAATATTTGAGTGTTATCTGCTGGAGCTCCTATCGGAACAGATGCATAATTTTTATCATCGTCTTTTTGATAAATATACGTCATACATCCAACAGTGGCTTCAGTTGGTCCATATTCATTAAAAATATAAACATTATTATTAAATATGTTAGTTATATTTTTACATGTTTCAGGTGTTAATATATCACCACCAACTATTAATTTAGTAATTATTGTTTCAGATACAATATCTTGAAGCAAAGATAAATGAGCTGGAGTAAGTTTAATTATTTGTACTTTTTTATCTTCTATAATTTGTTTTAATAACAATTGTATATTATCATTTTCATATATGTATAAAGTATTTCCTGTTACAAGTGGTGTAAAAACAGATGTAATAGTTAAGTCAAACGAAATAGAAGAATATAAAGGAAAATTTGTAATTTCATTTTTTACATATGTTTTATTTGCCCATCCGAATATAGTTTGATAAACTTTCATTAGCTATTTCGACACCTTTTGGATTTCCTGTTGAACCAGAAGTATAAATTATATATGCAGTTGTATCTAATTTTGGTTTATTTACAAAATTATTAAATATTTTATTTTTTGATTGTAATATAATATCTTCTAAATCTAGAATTATAGATTTATTTGAAGAATTATTCAATTTATTTTTATTATTAGAATTAGTTAAAATAAATTTTGAATTACTATTATTTATAATATAATTTATTCTGTCATTAGGGTATGATATATCTATTGGTATATAACATGCAGAAAGTTTTAATACCGAGAAAATGCTAATAATTAATTCTATTGAATTATTAAAAAACAAACAAATTTTATCATTTTCTGTAACACCCATATTTTTTAAATAATGAGCAGTGTAATTAATTAAATTATTAAAATTATAATAGTTAATACTATATCCATTTTTAGAAATTGCTATATTATATGGAATTTTATCTACTTGTTCTTCGAACATTTCAATAATTGTTTTTGTAATTGGTATTTTTAAAGTGGAATTATATTTATTTAATATAAAGTCTTTTTCTTCATTTGTTACTAGTTCAATTTTGGATAATTTGATTTCGGGATTTTTTAAGATTTGATTTATTATATTCATTATTCTTAAATGTAAATATAATATATCTTTTTTTGTGAATTTTTTATCTTGATAATCATATGCGATATTTAATGAATTATCAGTATCATCATACTCAAAAAGATGAATATCTAATTCATCAGAATTAGTAGAGCTATGTGTCCATCTAACATTATAATCAAAATCTGTTTCTGAAGGACTGGATTTTCCTATTTGATATGATAATAAAATATTATATAGTGTAGGGATGTTTGACTGTTTATTTCTTAATTCATCCAATATATATTCATATGAATATTTTTGATGACGTAACATATTTAATGATTGTATATATATATTATTTAAATACTCATTAAATGTCATATTAGAATTAAATGTGCATCGAAAAGGAATGGTATTAATAAACATACCAGTTGTATTTTTCTCTTTGAAATTTGTTCTATTAAGGATAGGTGTGCCTATCACAAAATCATTTATATCATTAACTTTTCCAATATATATAGAATATATAGCCATAAAAAAGTTATATTTACTTATTTTATATGAATTACAAATATTATTAATTTCCTCTAATAAATCTTTTTTTAACGTAAAAGTTTCTCTAGAAGAACTTATATTTTCGGTAGTGCCAATAGTAATATTTGTAGATGTTGATAATGAAACTGTTTCAGGTATATTTTCAAACAGTTTATTCCAATATTTTTTATCTTTATTAAATTTTGAACTATTAATATATTCTGATTCAGATAATACATAATTTTTATAAGAATAAAAAGATGCTGATATTTCTTGTTTATTTAATAAACAAGAATATATATAGGCTATTTTATTGGCTGCAAAATTACATGCAAAACCATCAATAATTATATGGTGTGCAATCAAAATAATTCCACCAGTTTCATCAGGAAATTTAAACATTATAAATTTATATAAAGGGGTGTTTAATAAAGAAAATGAATTATCAATTAATTCTTTTTCTTTTTTTATTAGATCATTATATGAATTTAAATTAATTAAGTTTATTTTTTGAACAGTGTAATTTGAAAAAAATTGTTTTATTGAACCATTATTATCAAAAGACAATTTAATATTAAAGCTATCATTTAGCTCAACAAACTTATTAATAGCCGTTTCTAACAATTCAAAATTTATTTTTTGTTTGATTATTATTGTTCCACCAATATTATTTATAGAGGTATTTTTATAGAATTGTTCTTGTGACCATATTGATTTTTGCGAAGCTGTTAATTCAAGTAAATCTTGTTCTAACATAAATATCACCTATATGTTTTTTTTATATTATATATTAACAATAAAAAAAAGCAATATTAAATCTATTAAAATTATAATAAAAGTAATAGATTCAAAAATTATAAATGAATCAATTATATTTATTATATAAAGATTAATATAAAATATATAGTGGAATTATTTTAAAATATATTAAAATAAGTTGTTTAGAAAATAAAATTAAGGGGTAAATTAGTAATATATAATTTAAATGAGGAGGAAGGTATGTATAAAAATAAGAAAGGAAAAAAAATTGTAATTACTATTATTGCAATTACAATTTTGCTTACAGTAATAATAGGAATATATAGAATTTATGCAAACATAGATATAAATACATATGAAAATGAAGCATTAGTTGATAAGACATCAAATGAGATTATTCTAAATGATGAAAAGGATATAACAGAGGTATTAGATCACACCAATTCTTCTGTTGTAGGAATTTCAAAAATTAAAGATAAGGGAAATACCATTTTTTTGAAAGATGGAGCTGCTAAATTGGGACTAGGGAGTGGAGTTATAGTTTCTGAAGATGGATACATTTTAACAAATGAGCATGTATCTGGTGAAAAATATAGTAAATGTTATGTCACACTAGAAAATGGAACAACACATAATGCAAATGTAATTTGGTCAGATTCTAGTTTAGATTTATCAATAATAAAAATTCCAATGAGAGGATTAACATATGCAAGTTTGGGAGATTCTAGACAAATAAAAGTAGGACAAACTGTATATGCAATAGGTAATCCTATAGGATATGAATTTCAAAGAACTGTAACATCAGGAATAATTAGTGCTCTAAATAGAACAATAAAAATTGAAGAAGATAATAAAACTAGTTATATGAATAATTTAATTCAAACAGATGCAGGAATTAATCCGGGAAATAGTGGGGGACCTCTTATAAATTCAGCAGGAGAGGTAATTGGTATTAATTCTATTAAGATTACTTCTGCCGAAGGTATAGGATTTGCAGTTCCAATTAATTGTGTTAAACCAATTATAGAAAGACTTATCACAGAAGGAAAATTTGATGAGGCAGGTATAGGTATATTTGCATATGATAAAAATATTATTTCATATATTGAGCCCAATATAGAATTTCAAAATGGAATATATGTTGAACAGATATCTGAAGATTCTCCAGCCAAAAGAACAGATTTGAAAGTAGGAGATATCATTACAAAAATAGATGGAATAGAATTAATAAATATGTGTGATTTAAGAGAATATATTTATACAAAAAATCCGGGAGATGAAGTTAGTTTAGATGTTTTAAGAAATAAAAGTAATTTAACAATAAAAATAAAATTAAGTAAAAAATAATAAAAGGAGGAATATTAATTTGAATTCATATTGGATAGAGTCTACTAAAAATATTGAAAAGGAGTATCCTAAGTTAAAAAATGAAATAAAAACTGATGTATGTATAATAGGTGGAGGACTAACTGGGATTAGTGTAGCATATGAGCTAGTTAAATGTGGTATTAAGGTTACTATACTTGAAAAAAATCAAATTGGTAAAAGTACTACAGGTAATACTACAGGAAAAATAACTAGTCGGGCATGGTCTGTTTTATGAATATTTAGTGCAGTCAGAAGGAACAGAATTTGCAAAAAAATATTTAGAAGCAAATGAAAAAGCTATTGAAAATATAAAGAATATAATTGACATTGAGCAAATAGAATGTGATTTTGAATATCAAGATTCATATATCTATACGCAAAAGCTAGAAGAAATTAAAAAAATAGAAAAAGAAGTTCAAGTTTTAAAAGAATTAGGGATTGATTGTGAATTTGTAGATAAAACTGAATTGCCATTTGAAATTTTAGGTGCAATAAAATTAAAAAAACAGGCGCAATTTAATGCTAGAAAATTTTTAATAGGGTTAGCAAATTGCATAGAAAATAATGGAGGAAATATTTTTGAATATTCTAAAGTATATGATTTGAAAAAAGATTCTGACGGTTATTTAACATATTGCAATAATGTATGTGTAAAATCTAAATATGTAATGATAGCATCACATTACCCAATAATTAATTCACCAGGTTTTTACTTTTTAAAGATGTATCAATCAATGTCATATGCTATTGCCATAGAAACTAATAAAGACATTTTTAATGGAATGTATATTAATAGTGAGATTCCAACAAGATCTTTTAGGAACATAAAAGATGGAGATAAAAGATTATTATTAATAGCTGGCTGCGATCACAAAACAGGTGCAAAAATTGATTTATCAAATGCATATAAAGATTTAGAGCAAGTTGCAAGAAATATGTATCCAGATTGCAGAGTCAAATATAAATGGCATACAGAGGACTGTATTACTCTAGATAAAATACCATATATTGGGGAGTTTTCAAAATTTATGCCAAATGTATATGTTGCGACAGGATATAAGAAATGGGGAATAACAACATCTAATATAGCGGCAAATATTATAAAAGATAAAATATTAAATATAGATAATAAATATGAATCAATATTTAAAGCAACAAGAATGGAACCTATAAAAAATATAAAAGAAGTGGAAAATATGTTAAAAGAAACAGCAAATTCATTAGTAATAAATAAAATAAAAATACCAAAGGATAAAATTAGTGATATTAATAAAGAAGACGCAAAAATAATAGAAATAGATGGAAAAAAAGTTGGAATTTATAAAGATAAACAAGGAGAATTGTATGCTGTAAAACCAATATGTTCACATCTTGGGTGTGAACTTAGCTTTAATAATTTAGCCAAAACATGGGATTGTCCTTGTCATGGTTCTAGATTTGATTATAAAGGAAATTCGGTTTATTCACCAAGTATTAAAAATTTAGAAAGTTGGAAAATAGAAAATTATTAAAATAAAAATATATAGATTATGGTTAATACAATATAAATTAAAAAACTAATAGAGTAAAAACATATTTATACTCTATTAGTTTTTTTTGAAGAAAAGTGCAAGTAAATTTATAATTTATTTGTTATTATATTAGATATTTTTTTATAATGTTCTATCATATCTATCATAACTTTCCTTTGTTCTATCTAACTTTCCACTTTTAAAGAGCTGATTAATACATTCTTCAATAACGCTTTCTCTATTAAAGCTTGTATCAATAAAAGTAAAGCCATGTTCTTTTGCCTCTGATTGAATCCTTTTACTTTTCTCTATATTAGTGGTTAGCCACTCAATCAATTTTTCATCTGATAAGTTTTTAGTCCAATCAAATCTTGTATCATATTTTCTCATTTGTGCCATTTTTTCTTCAGGTGTAATGCTTGGATATCCCATGTAAATTACTATGGATTCATCATCATTTATTAGTTCTTTTGCAAAACTTGGGGATAATACTTCTAAATCTATAATATTGTGTTTTGTATATTTAAACAGATTTTTACTATATGCTTTTAAAAATCTTTTAAAAGCATCACTTTCTAAATTTCCATGTCTAATTCCTAATTGTGGCTCTACTTGACTCATTGTCTCAATAACTGCATCCATTATAATATGGGTATAGCCGTATTTTTCTTGTAACTTAGATGCTGTATGAGTTTTACCACACCTTGAAACACCAACCAAATATATATTTTTTAAATTATTTACATTATCCATGACATTCTTTCCTCTTTACTATTTCATTAATAAAATTTTCAATTTCTTCAATATTTTGAATATTGATTGCTTTTATTTGTTCATGTTCTTCAATTCTTTTTGGGTAGACAATTATTATATTTTCATTTTCTTGTGTTAATTTAATTGCATTTTTTACTAAAAGATTATCAACATCTATTAAATACATTTCTTCTTTACTACTTAAATTTTTTAGAAATTCTTTTAGGAATATATAAAGCTTTTCTTGTCTATTTTCGTTGTATTCCTCTGGATAAGTTTGCAGTATTGATTGAAGTAGTACTTCTAGTTTTGTATAGGAAGTTTTTACTCGTTTTTTTAATTTTTCCATAAAAATGGCTTTGTTTTCTTGGTTTTCATCAACTAAAATGATTGTATTGTATTTCATGATTTTCTCCTTTTTAATTAATTTTAGCAACTTATACATAAACTTTTTATATTTACAAATATCAAGTCAAAAGAATATATAAATTTTAGCATATAAATTATTATATGTATATAATAATTTTAATTAAAATATAAAAAAATTGTTATATCATATATTGATATAACAATTTGATTTCTGGTGCAACTGGAGGGATTTGAACCCCCGACCTTCCGGTTCGTAGCCGAACGCTCTATCCAGCTAAGCTACAGTTGCATAAGAAATACTAAAGTATATTATAACCGTTCTTTCATAAATATTCAAGTATTAATCACAAGTTTTTAAAAAATATTAAAAAAGTACTTGAAAAATCCTTTTTAATATGTTATATTATATAAGTCATTAACATTATATCGAGGTGTAGCGCAGTTGGTAGCGCGCGTGGTTTGGGACCATGAGGTCGCAGGTTCGATCCCTGTCACCTCGACCATAAAAAAGGAGCTTATAAAAAGCTCCTTAAATTATTGACACAAAATTTTATATATAAATTTGAAATTATATAGTAAATTATCTAATTCTTTTTCCATCCCTTGATATTACTTCTTTTTATGGCCCCATATAAATTAGCTCTAATTGTAGGTATATCTTTTTGAAAATCTAAAATTATTTTTTTCATATCCTCACGTTTTGATACTCCATCTATTGGGCAAACTTTAGGCATAATAGGGATATTATTTCTTTTAACAAAATTTTTAATATATTTTTCTGGTGCATAAATTAGAGGTCTAATTAGAGTTATTTTAGACCTGTCCATATAACTTGTAGGTGCAAAAGTATTAATAGAACCACCATAAAGTAGATTAAGAAAAAATGTTTCTAAAACGTCATCTTCGTTATGCCCTAGAGCAATTTTATTACAACCTTCTCTAATTGCAACACTATTTAAAATACCTCTTCTTAAATTTGCACATAATGAACATGGGTTTTTCTCATTTCTTATATCAAAAACAATTTCTTTTATATGTGCTTTTTCTTCTATAAATTTAATGTTTAATTCTGTGCATAAATTTGCAAGGGGAGTTACATCAAAGTTATCAAAGCCAGGATTTATACTTATTGCCAATATTTCAAAATTTTTAGGATAAAATCTTTGGAGGTTCTTAAGTCCAAGAAGCAATGTTGTTGAATCTTTTCCTCCAGATAATCCAACAGCTATTTTATCCCCATTTTCGATCATATTATAATCTTCAATTGCTTTTCTCATATATCCTAAAATTTTTTGCATAAATTCACCTCTGTTTATATATTCAAAAGTAATTATAGCATAAATATATTAAATAGTAAATTATATAAGTTGTTTATAACAGAATAAAAGGATTTTTGTTGTTATATAGACTTGTTTTTATTTATAATTAGTGAAAATTTAGGATTGGTACAAAATTAATATAAAGATTAAATTATAATTAAATTTTTATTATGATATTTATATTTTTGACATTGAAAAAAATTTTTTTTATGATATAATACATAATATATGTGCGTGTAGCTCAGTAGGATAGAGCGACAGTTTCCTAAACTGCAGGTCGCAGGTTCGATTCCTGTCTCGCACACCAGAATAAATAAATTAATTTAGGATATCAATATAAAACGCGATTCTACATCTTTTTTAGCCTACATAGGACTATACAAAATTATATAGAATCGCTTTTTATATAAAAAAGTACTAAAAATGTATAAGGAGAATTTTGTGGAAGAAAATTATATGAAACAGGCTTTAAAAGAAGCTAAGAAAGCATATGATAAAGCAGAAATTCCTGTAGGAGCAGTTATAGTTAAAAATGGAAAGATTATTGCCAGAGCGCACAATTTAAAAGAAACTAAACAAGACACAATTAACCATGCGGAAATTCTTGCAATAAAAAAAGCAAGCAAAAAGTTAAATTCATGGAGATTAACGGATTGTGAAATGTATGTTACATTAGAACCATGTAGTATGTGTGCAGGAGCATTAATACAATCTAGAATAAAAAAAGTATATATTGGTGCTATGGACTATAAAACAGGAGCATGTGGATCGATTTTAAACTTACTAGAAGACTATCCATGTAATCATAAGGTAGATATACAAACAGGAATAATGAGGCAAGAATGTGAGCAGATATTAAAATCTTTTTTTAAAGAATTAAGAAAAAAGAAGAAATGATATTTTATTTTGTTCATATATAAATATTATTTAGTAATAAAAAATAAATAATTAATTTATAAATGGAGGTATGTGTTTGAAAGAAGATAATATAAGAAAAACAATAAAAGCAAGTTTAAGTATAGTATTACTAACTGTTATATTAGTTATTGTTGTTATAATTATTATGAAATATAATGTAGAAGGGGAAAAAAATATGCCTTTTAAACTTTCTAAGATTACAATAATTAGTACAGCAGAGGGAATAGAAGATTCACGAAATGAAAATAATGCAAAGTGGAAACTAAATATATTACAAAATAATGATTTATATTTTACGATATCAAAAAATGAAAATTATGATAAAGAAGATATTATAGAAAGTGTAAAAATAGAGAATATTAAAATAGAAAATGCCCCTAAAGTAGGTGAAATAAAAGCATATATGCCTAATAGTTCTGATGGCAGAATATATCAATATAAAGATGAATATATAATAACAGATAAATTAGAATATATTGGTTCAAATACCAATAATGAAAAAACACTAGAAATTGGAAATCAAGGCGGAAATATTTTAATGAGCTTTGTAAATAATGGAATTGGAGTATATGAATCAAATGATGATGATACAATTAAACATGATGGGTCATTAATAAAAAAACTAGGAAAAGAAAAAGAAGATTTTGATTTTTCTGTTTCTTTTGATATAGTTATAAAAGTAAAAAATAAAAGTTATAGAAGCAACATAAACTTAAGTTTGCCATGTGGAGATATATTACAAGAAGGAACAAGTACATATGAAATAACTGACACAGAAAAATATATATTTAAAAGAGAAATAGAGAAATAGTTTTGGAGATAGTTGCTAATAAGAACGAGGCATTTTGACAATAGGGATGGATATTTGACTCTACTCATATCGTTAAAATATTTCATCCTTATTAACAACTCTTCACTATTGGTAAAAATAAAAAAGAAAATTAAAATAAATACTTGATAAAATAATAAAAACATTATATAATTCAAAACGGTATGAGAATACTTCTAACTTTTGTATGGAGAGTAAAATCCAATAAATAGCTATGAACCTTGTCAGGTCCGGAAGGAAGCAGCAATAAGTAGTGATGTTATGTGGAAGTTTGCTTTCCATAGAGAGGTTAGAAAAGTAAATAAAATCTCGTACTATTTTTTTGTAAAATGAGGTGAAGAAAATGGCATATACAGCTCTATATAGAAAATTTAGACCACCTGTTTTTGCCCAAATTGTAGGACAAGAACATATTACAAAAACTCTTAAAAATCAAATTAAATCTGGGCGAGTTGGACATGCGTATTTATTTAACGGAGGAAGAGGAACAGGTAAAACTTCAGCTGCTAAAATTTTAGCAAGAGCAGTAAACTGCCTAAATCCGCAAGATGGAGAACCATGTAATGAGTGCGAAATATGTAAGGCAGCTATCTCTGGAGCATTAACAGATATAGTAGAAATGGATGCAGCCTCTAATAATAGTGTGGAAGATATTCGTTTAATTAGAGACGAAGTTAATTTTTTACCTACAACAGCTAAATATAGAGTATATATTATAGATGAGGTTCATATGTTATCAACGGGAGCCTTTAATGCACTTTTAAAAACACTTGAAGAACCACCTAAACATGTTAAGTTTATATTAGCTACTACAGAACCACAGAAGTTACCAGCAACTATACTATCAAGATGTCAGAGATTTGACTTTAAGAAAATATCTGATAACAATATAGCTAAATGGTTAGACTATGTTTGCAAAGAAAGTAATGTAGATATTACAGAAGATGCATTAAAAACAATAGCAACACTTGCTGAAGGTGCAATGAGAGATGCATTAAGTATACTAGATAGATGTATTCAAGATGGAAGCAATAAAATAGATGTACAGAAAATTAAAGACTTAGTAGGAATTCCACAAACTCAGTACATTTATAGAGTTGTAGAGGCAATTTTAAATAAAGATATGGATAAAAGTATCGATGCAATAAATGAAATAATAGATGATGGAAAAGATATAAACAATTTAATATGGGAGATAATAAAATATATAAAAGATATATTATTATATAAAACAAGTAAAAAGCTAGATTTATATACAGAAGAAGAAATTAAGCAAATATCTAAATTATCTGAAAGTGCATCTAAAGAAGCTTTATTAAAAATAATTTTTGAGTTATCAGAATTGGAGAACAACTTAAAATGGTCTACACAAAAGTCTATTATTATGCAAGTTGGAATAATGAAGTTATGCAGTAATGAACAAGCAAATGATAAAGAAGAATTAATTCAAAAAATAAATAAATTAGAAAAGCAAATTAATGAAATTCAGAAAGGTGTTATCCACAATCCTTCGAAAAATGTGGATAACAATACATCAAAAACATCTAACTTTGGAAATACAGCAAATGTAAATCAAAAAACTACAAAAGTAGATGCTAAAAACAATAATATAGATAAATTAAAAAAAATAGATGTATGGCCTAATATTGTAAATAATTTAAAACAAGATGGAAAAATAATGTTATACAGTAATTTAATTAATACCAATGCTAGAGTTCTTAATGATATGATGGTAGGTATAGAATTTCCAAATGGACTAACATCTTTCGGAAAAGCAATATTAGAAAAACCAGAAAATATGCAAGAACTTACAAAAGCGGTTTCTATAGAATGTGGCAAAGAGATGGTTATAAAATTACTAGATGAAAATAACATGCAGAAATTTGTAAAAAACGATGAATTTGAAAATATTACTAAAAATATTGATATGCCAATCAATATAATAGAAGAGTAAATTAATATAAAGAATTAGGGAGGAATGAAAAAATGGCAAAAAGAGGTTTCCCAGGAATGGGAGGATTTGGTGGAATGAATATAAACCAATTAATGAAAGAAGCAAAAAAAATGCAGGCAGATATGGAAAAGTCACAGGAAGAATTAGCAAATAAAGAGTTTGATGCAACAGCAGGTGGACGGAGCAGTATTTGTTAAGGTATCTGGAAATAAAGAATTAAAAGAAATAACAATTAAAAAAGATGTAGTTGACCCAGATGATGTTGAAATGTTACAAGATTTAATATTAACATGTGTGAATGAAGCTTTAAGAAAAGTTGATAGTGCACAAGCAGCTCAGTTTGGAAAATATAATATACCAGGAATAATGTAGAAAAGTGTATTAAGATTTTTTGAAACGAGAAAAACTAAATAGTATTAATAATATAATTAAAATCTGTAAAGAAGGTTTCGAAGCACGTTGTAAGAAATCTTCTTTTATAAATTATAAGCAGAAAGAGGGAAAAAGATATGTCATACTATTCACCATCAATAGAAAAATTAATAGAAGCTTTTGAAAAATTACCAAGTATAGGGAGTAAAACAGCAGCACGACTTGCATTTTATATTTTAAATTCTAGTAAAGAAGAGACAGAAGAATTTGTAAAAGCTATTATAGATGCTAAGGAAAATCTAAAATATTGTTCTACATGTTATAATATATCAGATACAGACCCTTGTATGATTTGTTCAAATAAGGCAAGAGATAAATCTGTTATTTGTGTAGTAGAAGATGTTAAAGATATTGTTGCTATGGAAAGAACACATGAGTTTAAAGGTGTTTATCATGTGCTTCATGGGTCTATATCACCTATGAATGGAGTTGGACCAGATGATATTAAAATAAAAGAGTTACTCGCAAGATTAATGGATGGTGAAGTAAAAGAAATAATCCTCGCTACTAATCCAAGAGTTGAGGGAGAGGCAACAGCAATGTATTTATCAAAATTAATAAAACCACTTGGAATTACAGTTACAAGAATAGCACATGGAATACCAGTAGGTGGAGATTTAGAATATACTGATGAAGTTACATTAAGTAAGGCTTTGGAAGGACGAAGAGAGTTATAGTAGTGTAGTAATATCTATGTATCTGATAAAGTATCTGCTAGAGCTTTTGTACCTGCAATTGTACTTAGATTAGCACCTAATGCAGAGAAAAAGTTACCTAATGTATCAATTTCGTTAGGGGTTAAATCATTAGAAATATAAATTGATAGGATACTTGCTAAAGTAACTAATTCACATCCAGATAAATTGTCAAAACACATAAGCTCTTACCTCCTTATATTTAAATATATGAGGTAAGGGCTTGTTTTTTTCGTGGAATATTATATTTGTTGTTGGATAATTAGTAGTTTAAAATTATCCGTCAAAAATCCACATATATATATTATTCCAATAAATTTATTTTAATTGTTTTATTTTTTTAATATTATTTCACAAATATCTTTTGTAGAGTTTGGCTTTCCTAAAATTTTTGCTTGATTTTGCATACTTTCAAGAGTGTTTGGAAAATCTAGAATACTAGAAATTACTTCCTCAATATTATCATTATCTTTTATCCAAATTGCGACATGATTATTTTTTAGAAAACTTGCATTTTCTTCTTCTTGACCAGGAAGTGGATTTATAACTATAATAGGAAGTCCGACTGGCTAAACTTTCTGTAGAAGTAAGGCCGACCAGGTTTTGTTATAACTAAGCTAGATATAGACATAAGTTCGGGTACTTTATTAGTATATTCTAATATTTTTATACTATCTTTGTTTTTTTCATTAAGTAACTCTTCAAAGCTTTTCTTCATTTTTTGATTTCTTCCAGAAATTGCAACAATTTGGTATTTATCTGTATTTTGGCAAAGAAATTTGAAAATACTAATAGTTCTTTCTTTACCTAGTCCAAATTCTCCGCCACCAAAAAATAAAATTACTTTCTTATTAGAATCTAATTCAAAAGAATTAAATATTTCATTTTTATCATATTTTTTTAAAAATCTATTTGAAACAGGAATACCAGTAGCAAATACTTTAGACTCTGGAATACCGCTGTCAATAAGGGAATATTTCATTCCGTCATGTGCAACAAAAAAATAATCTATAAATTCGTTTCCTACAAGCCATTGGTCATGTGGTGCAAAATCTGTAAGTATACTTGCTAAGACACAATTTACTTTTCCTGTTTTTTTCAAATAACTAGTCATTTGTGAACCAAATGGATGAGTAGAAATTATTATATCAGGTTTCTTTTCTTCAAATAGATGATAAAGTTTTGAAGCAAGATATCTATTAGCAGTATTACTAACTTTAGATAGAATACCTTTTTGTGAATTGTTGTAAATATTTCCCCATAGTTTAGGGCTATTTTTAGCCATACATTTATAAGCAGATGTTGTTATTTTATCTAATCTTTTACTTATATAATTAATACAATCTATTAATTCTGCTTGAACATCTGAAAAATTATTATCTATATATTCTTTAATCGATTTTGCAGCAGATAAATGCCCTCCACCATAAGAGGCATAAAAAACAATTACTTTTTTCATTTTAAAAATATTTTCCTTTCTTTTAATAATCTTTCTCAAATTATAGCATATAAAAATTATTTTTACAAAAATTTGCAAAAAAAGAATAATATTTTATAAATTTACAAACAATATTAAAAAAGATATTGAGAATGAAAGGAGTGTTAGTCCTGAAAAAAATATTTAAAATGATATTTATCATACTTATAGTAATCCTTGCTATAATAGAAATTTATAGTTTTGCAGTTATACTATTTAAACAAAATAAGTCTTTTGCAGAAACAACTTCTAATATTTCAGATGTACAACTATTAGCAAGAGCCATAAATGGAGAAGCAAGAGGTGAGCCATATGAAGGGCAAGTAGCAGTTGGAGCTGTTATTTTAAATAGAGTTAAAAGTTCTAATTTTCCAAATACTATTGCAGGGGTGATTTATGAACCAGGAGCATTTACAGCAGTTTCAGATGGGCAGATAAATGTACCTATACAAGAGAGTTCTACTGTTGTTAAAGCAGCACGAGATGCGCTTAATGGTTGGGATCCAACTCGGTGGAGCAATATATTATTTTAATCCAAATACTGCTACAAATGGATGGATCTGGTCAAGACCACTAATAAAAACAATAGGAAAACATAGATTTTGTAAATAGATTGGTTTTAAAACGATATATAAAACAATTATACAGGCGGTAACATTGTTACTTATACAAAACAAGTGCTAATACTAACATTTGTAAAGGTTTATGGGTAACCTTTAAAAAACCTAAATATATTATACAAGGAAGATTAAAATGAGTAAAATAAAACAGAAGGTATATGACTGGAAAAATCGTTTGCAAGATAGACACATGTTAACTTTAGTAATAGTGTTAGCTACAATAATAGTAGCTCTTGGAATATATACCTATAAAAAACAAACTGAATATAGACAAGCATCAGAAAATGAATATAATATGGCATTTTATGAATTAGTAGACTATGTTCAAAATGTAGAAACATATTTAGCAAAATCATTAATTTCAAGTACACCTGAACATGGAGCTGAAACTTTAACACATGTATGGAGAGAGGCAAATCTTGCACAAAGTTATTTAGCAAGACTTCCAATAGATAGCAATGAGTTGTCAAATACAGCAAAGTTTTTAAATCAAGTTAGTGATTATAGCTATTCATTATCAAGAAAGAATATTTATAATGAAAGCTTATCACAAGACGATTTAAACAATTTAAAAGAACTACATTCATATGCAATAGAATTAGAAAACACGCTTAATCAATTGTCAAGTGATATAAATGACGGAAGAATAAGCTTTCGGAGAATTAACAAAAAAAGGAAGAAATGTATTTGCACAGCAAGTTAGTAATATATCAAAAGATAGCTTTAGTAATTTAGAAGAGAATTTTCACGAATATGCAGGTTTAATATATGATGGAGCATTTTCTGAACATATGACAAATCCAGAAAGAAGAGGATTAACAGGTGAAGAGATAGATGAAAATAGAGCAAAACAAATAGCAGAAGAATTTATAGGAAAAGATAAAGTAAAAGAAATTAATTCAAATGGATTAAGTGAAAATGCAAATATTCCTTCTTATGATTTCGCTATAAAAACAAATAATAACAGTGATACAAATTTATGGATTTCTATATCTAGAAAAGGTGGACATGTAGTTTTTATGAACTATGATAGAGATGTTGATGTAGAAACAATTACTATAGAAAAGGCAAATGAATTAGGTAAAGAGTTTTTAAATATAAGAGGCATAAATAACATGAAAGAGACTTACTTTATAAAGCAAGGTGGAATTGCAACAATTAATTACGCATATATGCAAAATGATGTAGTTATATATCCAGATTTAATAAAATTGAAGCTAGCTCTAGATAATGGCGAGATTTTAGGAATAGAGACAACAGGATATTTAAATTCTCATATAGAAAGAAATTTAGAACAAGTACAAATAAGTAAAGAAAAGGCAAAAGAATCTTTAAATAAAGATTTAGAAATATTAAGTGAAGGATTGGCAATAATTCCTACAGAATATCAAACAGAAGTATTGTGTTGGGAGTTTAAGGGAAAAGTAGAGGATAGAGAATTTTTAGTATATATTAATGCAATCACAGGAAGAGAAGAAGATGTGTTAGTAATATTAAATACACCAAATGGAACATTAACCATGTAGAGGGAGTAATTGCTTAAATATATTTATTAATATTGTATATACTAGTATTAGAAAAGCATAACTAATGTTTTTCTAAGGAGGTTTTTGGTATGTCAAGAAATAAGAATTCCACAATATCTGAAAATCTAAGAGAAGAAATAGCAAAAGAGCTAGGTGTATATGAACAAGTAAAACAAGATGGAGGATGGCAAAATGTCTCTTCTAAAAATTGTGGTAATATTGTTAAAAAGGCAATAGAAATAGCTAATAGAAGTGTTGAATAATAATGAAAAGTGAATATAGCTTATATAAAGTGATATTTAATTTGCTAGACTTTAATTATTATTTGACAATTAGAAAATCATAATAGTATAAACCTTTGGTTTAGGTATTATAAATTGTAAATAATTCCTATACCAAAGGTTTATATGTGTTATTCTGCATAGAATAACCATTCATTTTGTTCAAGCTTTATTTATTAAATTTTATTTTTCTGTTGTAAAACTAATTGAAGTAGAATATAATCTTAAAAATAAATATGGAGGGATATGTGTAATGAATAATAAGAAAATACTCGTAAAAGACATACTTAATATATGTAAAGCTAAGTTAATTATAGGAAATGAAGAAGAAGTATGTGAGAATTTTTCAAAGGACACTAGAACTATAAAACCTGGAGATATATACATAGGAATAAAAGGGGAAAATTTTGATGGCAATACATTTTATTTAGATGCTATTTCTAAAGGTGCAAAAGTTTGTATACTTCAGGATGTGGATGTAGATTTAAAAGAGATAGAAAAATATAATAATGTAACTATTATTATAGTAGATGACACAATAAAAGCTCTGCAGGAAATTGCTAAATATAAAAGAAGTTTATACGATATACCAGTAGTAGCAATTACTGGTAGTGTTGGTAAAACTAGTACAAAGGATATTATTGGTAAAGTTTTAGAGGAAAAATTTAATATATTAAAAACAGAAGGAAACTTAAATAATTATATAGGACTACCACTAACTATTTTAAAACTAAGAGATCATGAAGCTTTAGTGGTAGAAATGGGAATGAATAATTTAGGGGAAATTAGTTTACTTGCTAACATAGCAAAGCCAAATGTTGCAGTTATTACAAATATAGGAACTTCACATATAGGGAATTTAGGCTCAAGAGATAACATATTAAAAGCTAAACTTGAAGTACTCGAAGGTTTGGAAGATAACGGAGTATTAGTAATTAATAAAGATAATGACATGTTAAAAAGATGGTATGAAGAAAATAACAAAAATATAAATTATAAAGTCATAACCTATGGAATTAAAGAAGAATGTGATTTTACAGGGTACGATATTATATCTAAAGCAGATAGTAGCACATATAAGATAAATAGCAATAATAATACATATGATGTAAAAGTAAAAATTGGTGGAGAACATTTTATATTAAATAGTTTATGTGCAATTTCTGTTGCAAGTATATTTAATATTCCAATGAATAGAACAATAAATGGAATACTTAATTTTGAACTTACAAAAAATAGAATGGAAATAAAAAAGAAGGATAATATAACAATAATAAATGATTGTTATAACGCAAATTATGATTCTATGAAAGCAGCACTAGATTTTCTTGGGAAGAATAAAAATAATAGAAAGATAGCTGTTTTAGGAGATATGCTAGAACTTGGACAATTTTCTGAAGAATTACATAAAAAGGTAGGAGTGGAAGTAAATAAAAATAAAATTGATATTTTAATAACAGTTGGTGAGGATGCAAGGAATATTTCATCTAGTGCAAGAAGTTGCGGAATGCATGAAGATAATATATTTGAATTTAATAATAATAAAGATGCAATAAATAAAATAAAGAATATTATAAAAGAAAAAGACGTTATTTTAATTAAGGCATCAAATGGAATGAAATTTAACGAAATTACTGATGATTTATTAAAAAAATAAATTTAATTATATTATATTTCTATTTAAAAATGAATAAAATATTTACTAATAAATTATTTTGCTAGGAGGAAACAATATGAGTAAAATAAAAATAGGTGTAATATTTGGTGGTATGTCAACAGAACATGATGTGTCTATTGTATCTGGGACATCAGTAATTCAAAATTTAGATAGAGAGAAATATGATGTTTATCCTATATACATTTCAAAAGATGGAGATTGGTTTAAATATGTGAAACCAATAGATAAAATAGAAATTTTACATATAGCTGAAGAACCGCAAGAATTAGTATACATTAGAAACCCGTTAGATTATTTAAAACAAATAGATGTTATATTTCCAGTATTACATGGATTATTTGGAGAAGATGGCACAATTCAGGGATTACTCGAATTAATAAAGGTTCCATATATTGGGTGTAGAGTGTTGGGATCCTGCAATTCTATGGATAAAGTATATACAAAAGTTATATTAGATAAAGCAAAAATACAACAAGTAAAATATGTATATATAAGAAAGCATAAAGATAGTTATATTTTTGTAGATGAAGAGTTTAACGAAACGTTATTATCATTAAATGAAGTTTCAGAAATAATAAGTAAACAAATAGGTTTTCCAGCATTTGTAAAACCATCAAATTCTGGGTCATCTGTAGGTATAAAAAAGGTAAGTAATATAGAGGAATTAAAAAAAGCAATTGAATTTGCTAGTTTGTATGATGTTAAGATTTTAATTGAGCAAGGAATAGAAGTAAGAGAATTAGAATGTGCAGTACTTGGTAATGAGGATGCAAAAGCTTCTTGTATAGGAGAAATATTGCCTGCGGAAGAATTTTATTCTTATGATGCAAAATACAAAAATGATAATTCAAGAGTAGTAATACCAGCAAATATTAGTAAAGAAGAAGAAAATAAAATAAAACATTTAGCAGTAAAGGCATTTAAAGCATTAGATGCAAAAGGACTTTCAAGAGTGGATTTTTTCATTGATAAAAAAACAGGAGAGATATATTTAAATGAGATAAATACAATGCCAGGATTTACACAAATTAGTATGTATCCGAAATTATGGGAAAAATCTGGTATTAGATATAATGATTTATTAGATAAATTAATTAACTTAGCCATGTAAATAAAAAGAAAATGTTAACGCATAAAAGATATGCATATTTGTATATTTTTTATGCGTTAATTATATGCAAAATCATACATTTTTTAAAATTAAATTGTAAAAGTAAATTAGGTACTTTAAATGTATATTTTCCATTGAATAGATAAAAAAGATGTGTTATAATACGCTTACCTTAGCATAAGGAGGATGTCTAAATGATATTTAAGGATTATTACAAAATACTAGGCTTGGATACATGCAAGGTTTCTCTAGATGAAATAAAAATTGCATATAGGGAACAGGCCAAAAAGTATCACCCAGATGTAAATATAGGAAATAAAAATGCAGAAGAAAGATTTAAAGATATAAATGAGGCATATAAAGTTTTATCTGAGATTTCATCCAAAAAGAAATATGATAGAATGTGGAATTCTAATATTGGAAAGAAAAAGGTAAAATACGAAGAAAGTAAAAGAGAAAAAGGCTCAATATTTAGTGACTTTTTTAATATGTTTTTTGGAATATCAAATTTTAATCATAATGATATTGATGATAGAAATAAGGGAAAGATTCCCGTAAAGGGTGAAAATATAGAAACACAAATAGATGTATCTATTGAGGAAGCTTTTTATGGTTCTGAAAAAAAGATATCACTAAGAACAACTGATGGAAAAATGAAAACTTTTGCTGTGAAAATTCCATCAGGAATTAGAGATAATGAAAAAATACGTTTAATTGGACAAGGGAAAAATGGAGTAAATGGTGGAAAAAATGGAGATTTATTTATAAAGATTAAAATTGAAGATAATAAAAGATATAAATTAAGTGGATACAATATATATACAAATTTATTACTTACACCATGGGAAGCAGCATTAGGAACAAAAGTTAAAGTTGATACTATAGATGAAGAATTATCTGTGTATATTCCAGAAGGAATAGAAAGTGGAGACTATGTAACAGTTGAAGGCAAAGGATATAAAGATGGAAAAGGTGGTAGAGGAGATTTTATAATAGAAGCTAAAATTATGGTGCCTAAAAACATGACAGAAGAAGAAAAAGAGTTGTTTAGCAAGCTTAATGAAATCTCTAAATTCAATCCGAGAAAGAATTAAGATTAATAAAATGTAAAAGTAGATTAAGTAAGTAGAAAAAAGTTATTAAAAATAAATTAAAAAAGAGTCTAAACTGCAGAATGGTAGCCTGTATATATTTAAATATATAGGCTACGAATTAATTTTATATAGAAAATAGTAATTTAGAATAAACAACAAAAAAAGTTAACATAAGAAATGTAGACGAAAATATTGACATTCTAGGAAAAAAGATTTATAATTAATTTATTGATGTATGAATGAAAACAAAAGATAAACTATGAGACACAAAAACATTCATAGAAGAGGGGTGTATAATATGGAAAGCTTACATGGTAAGCATTTTAGTATAACAGATCCAAAAGAGGTAAACACAGTTATATATCAGATAAACAAAACAGAAAAGGAATTCTTAGATAATTCTCCTAAATTTACAGTAGAAAGATTAGATTACATAGAAGAATTAAGAGGAGATAATAAAAAGAAGACTTTTTTTGTTGATAATCCTTTGGAAGAAGGAAATCAATTAGTTATACTATCTTTTGCAAAAGAAAAAGTAGTAGTTAATATGGGATTACTAGATGGTGATAAAGTTAAAATTAGTAAAAAACCAGTACCAATTAAATTTGATACATTATATACAGAAAATGAATCAGACTTTAAAGAATTTACATATACACCAAATTTAAAAAGACCAATATCAATTATCGATCCAGAAACTGCAGAAGAGATAAAACCCGTAGTATTTTTTAACAAAGAAACTAATGAAGTCAAAGGTAAGTGTAAATTAAAACCTTATAAATCATATTTTGCCTTTGAAATAAGAGAAGATAAGAAAGATTAAAAGGAGAGAGGATGTATGGCAAATAAACAACCTAAGCCAAATAATATACGTTATATTGTAGGAGGTCAACTTATTCCAAATCCAAAAATTAAGGGGATAGAAATGCCACCTAAGAATTCAAATAATGCCAAAATAGCAACTCAGGCTTTAAATGAAGGGAATTTTATGACAATAAATGCAGCTGATAATATAGTTGTTAAAGATAAGTATGGAGAAGTTATTACACGTATAGACGGAAAAGATGGAAAAGGTAAAGTATTAACGACTAGAGAAAAGAAAAATACAAGAACATCTTCAAGAAATAATACAAAAGGACAACAAAACAGTGCATATGATAGAGGATAGATTAATTTAACTAAAGAGAAGGTGAGTTTTTATGGGCTATAAAATGGATAAAGTAGGTAAAAACTTTAGAAAAAACTTAATAATCTTTTTAATAGTATGGTGTATATTAACCATACTATTTGTTGCGCCTGTATCACTTGCAATAAGCCAAGCTACAGTAAATGGTGCCTTTGAAATGCCTATTTTTATAGAAAACGTTGTACCCGCAATAACAAGTTTTAATGCTTTTTTTAAGGTGCTTTCAGCAGAATACATAGGAACATTTTTTAATACAAGTTTATTTTTCACAGCAGGTTTTGCAATAGTAGTTGTAATAGGACTTGTTAAATCAGCACCTAAAAATGAGTATTCAGACATAGAACATGGTTCAAGTGATTGGAGCGAAAATGGAGAGCAATATAAAATTTTAAGTAAAAATAAAGGTCTAATACTTGCTCAAAAAAATTATTTACCAGTTGATAAAAGAGGAAATGTTAACGTCTTAGTTGTAGGACGGATCAGGTTCTGGTAAATCAGCATCATATTCAATTCCAAATGCTTTTCAAATGCTAGGATCTTATGTTTTTACAGATCCAAAAGGAGAATTATATGATAAAACAGCAGGCTTCTTAAAAAAGAATGGATATGATATAAAAGTATTAAATTTAGTAAATCCAGAAAACAGTGATGGATATAATCCTTTAGCACATATTAATAATGAAATAGATGTTGATGTTATAGCAAATACAATAATAAGAGGACAAAAATCAGAAGGCTCAGGAAATTCAGATCCATATTGGGATAATATGTCTGAAATGCTATTAAAAGCGTTAATATATTATTTAATAAGTAGAGGAGTAAGAGAAGAAGAAAACCTAGTAAGCTGTGCAGAAATGGTTAGAGCTGCAAATACCAGTGGTGGAAGTAATATGCTAACAGAATTAATGAATGATTTACCAGCAGATCACCCCGCAAGAATAAACTATAAATCTATAGAAGTTGTTGCTGCATCAGAGAAAACATTTAGTAACGTTCTGAGTTCACTTCAATCAAAACTTGGTAAATTTGATTCAAAAGAAATTTCAGAAGTTACTTCAACAGACACAATTAACTTTGAAGATATAGGAAGCAAAAAAACAGCAGTATACGTTATTTCGTCAGATACGCACACAGCATATGACTTCTTACTTACAATATTCTTTGCACAAATGATACAACAATTATATGATTTTGCAGATAAAAATGGTGGAAGACTAAAGGTTCCAGTTTTCTTTATATTAGATGAGTTTGCCAATATTGGTAAAATACCAGATTTCGATAAAAAAATATCAACATCAAGAAGTAGAGGTATATCATTTAGTGTTATTTTACAAAACTTAGATCAATTAGAAGCAGTATATGAGAAGTCTCATGAGACTATTATGGGTAACTGTGATACACATGTATTCTTAGGAAGTAACTCATTTAAAACGGTTGAATATTTTTCAAAAGCATTAGGTGAAAAAACTATTACTAGAGATAGTAAATCAGTTAATAGAGATAAAAATGATAAAAGACAAGGTTATAGTACATCAGATCAAGTAATGGGAAGAGCATTAATGACACCAGACGAACTGCGAAGAATGGATAATGACTTATGTATTATTTTTGAAAAAGGTTTGAAGCCAGTAAAAGCTAGAAAATATTATTATTTTGAATCACAAATGGTTAAAAGATTGCAAGAATACACATTAGATCATAATGATTTTGATTCTGGTAATAGAGGAGTATGGAGAAAATTTAATCCATACAATCCATATCCTGATAGTGCTGAACAACCTGATTTAAAAGTAGACTCATTAGATGATTTATTTGATGATGATAAAGATAATGAAAAAAATAATAAAATAAATACACTGGATAATAAAAAAGAAGATACAATAGATGATTTATTTAATGATGACGTAGATGCCCCAACATTACCACAAGAAGAAGATGATGATTTTTCAGAAGATATACAAAAACAATTAGAAGCAAAATTTGATGAATTATTTGGACCAATAGATGATGATAATTAAAAAATATTATGGTTAAAAATTATAAAGTAATTAATTAAAATTATATTTTAATTAATTACTTTTTTATATTTAAATGAATAAAATAATAGAAATTTTATTAAAAATAAAAACAAATGTTCAAAAATATATTGACTGACAAAAGTTGGTATGATATAAAAATAAATATAAAAAAGAAAGGAAAATCTAATTTATGAAATTTGTACATATAGCAGATATGCATTTTGATACACCATTCATTACATTGAGCAATAAAACAGATTTATGCAAATTAAGAAGAATAGAACAAAAAGAAACGTTTAAAAAAATTATAGAATATATAAATGAAAATGAAATACCATTTTTATTTATTTCAGGGGACCTTTATGAACATAAATATATAAGAGAAAGTACAATAGAATTTATAAATAATTTATTTAAAACAATACCAAATACACAAATATTTATTTCACCAGGTAATCATGATCCGTACTTAAAAAATTCATTTTATAATAATTTTAATTGGAATGAAAATGTACATATATTTAATTCTAGGTTAGAGAAAATAGAATTAGATGGACTAAATATTTACGGATATGGTTTTGATGACTTTTATCTAGGAAATATTAATTTAGAAGATATTAAATTAGAAGATAAAGATAAATTAAATATATTAATAATACATGGTACATTAGACGGATCAGATTCAATAGAAAATAATTATAATCCTATGTCTAAAAAGTTATTAGAGCAAATAGGATTCGATTACATTGCTTTAGGACATATTCATAAAACAAATTATAACATAGGATGTAATCCAAAAATTGTTTATCCGGGTTCTACAATATCTTTAGGATTTGATGAATTAGGAAATCATGGTATGATTGTTGGAGAAATAGAAAAGGATAAATTAAATCTTGAATTCATAAAAATGGATCCAAAAACATTCACAGAAAGGGAATTGGATATTAGCCAAATAAATTCAGATGAAGAATTAATAGAAAAAATAAATGGACTAGAAACTGAAGAAAATACCTTCTATAAAATAAATTTAGTAGGAACAAGAAGCTTTGAAATAAATATAAATGAAATAAATAAATTAAATGATAATAAAAATATTTTAAAAATTAAAAATAAAACAATAATAGAGTATGACATAGAAAATATTTCTAAAGAAACTACATTAAAAGGAATGTTTGCAAAAGAAATATTAGAGCAAATAAATAATAATCCATTAAATAAGGATTTTTTTAGTGAAGTATTTGAAATTGGATTAGAAATATTAGATAAATAATGGAGTGATATATTTGAAAATTAAAAATATAAAAGTTAATTCTTTTGGAAAAATAAATGATAAAGAATATAATTTATCAGAGAAAATAAATCTAGTTTATGGAAAAAATGAAGCTGGAAAATCTACATTATTAAAATTTATACAAAATATTTTTTATGGAACATCGAAAAATAAAAAAGGAAAATCTTTTTCAGATTATGATTTATACAAACCATGGGGAGAAGGCGAATTTTCAGGTAAAATAAAATATAAATTGGATTCAGGAGAAGAGTTTGAAGTATATAGAGAATTTGGTAAAAAAAATCCTAAAATATATAACGAGAATTTAGAAGATATTTCAAAACAATTTAATATAGACAAAAATACAGGTAGTGAATTCTTTTTTGAACAAACGAAAGTAGATGAATTTATGTTTTTATCAAGTATCGTGTCTATGCAACAAGAGGTGAAATTAAATAAACAAGACCAAAATATTTATATACAAAAAATTGCCAATTTAGCAGGAACTGGTGAAGATAATATTTCATATAAAAAAGCAATTGATAAATTAAATAAAAAACAATTAGACGAAATTGGAACAGATAGAAGCCAAGGTAAACCAATAAATTTAAGTATAAATAAAATAAATAAATATGAAGATGAAATAAAAGAATTAGAAAATTATAAACAAAAACTATATTTAATAGAAGATGAAATTAATAAATTAAATAATGAAATAGAAAAAGAAAAATTAAAAGAGCAATATTTAAAAGAATTAAAAGGTAAAAAAGAAATTGAAAAAATTGAAATTGAAAAAATAAATTTAAATAAAAAAATAATAGAAAAAAATGAAGAAATACTAAGAGAAAAAAAACAAGAATTAAATCTATTATTAAATAAAAAAGAAAAAATAAATAAATATAATCAAGAAGATAAAAAAGAACTAAATAATAAATACGAAATTAATGATATAAATAAATTAAATGGTACAATTTACTATATATTAATATTTATCTTTGTTATTTTAAATATTGTTTCATCTATATTAACAAAAAATATGAATTTATCATTACTATTATTAATTCCGATAATAATAACAGTTATATTATATTTTCTTAAAAGAAATAAAATAAAAAAACAAAATAAAAAAACAATAGAAAAAATAAATAAAATTAATTATGAATTAAATGATAAAATAAATCATACAGAAAATGAAATTAAATTATTAGAAAAAAATAATGAAGGTCCAACAAAAGAAATAGAAAAAATAAATGAAAAAATAAATACAGAAATAAATATAGAAAAACAAAAAATTAAAAATAAATATATTTATAAAATAAATAATGATGAATTAAATATATTATTTAATTGTATAGATTTTAATGAAGTAATAGATAATATTCAAAATCTAATTAGACAGAAAGAATTGAATTTAAATACATTACAATTAAATAAAAAGAATATAATAAATGATTTAGAAAATTTAGTTAATACCAAAGAATTATTAGAAATAGAAAAACAAAATTATGATGAATTAAAAGAAAAAAATGATAAAATAAATACAGCAAGAATTTTATTGGGAAATGCATATGAAAAAATGAAAAATAGTGTAACCCCTAAGTTTACATCAAATTTATCAGAAAATATAATGCGAATTTCAGATGGTAAATATAAAAAAGTAACAGTTAATGATGAAGAAGGGATTATTGTAGAACTACCAAATGGAGAATATGTATCTGCAGAAAAATTAAGTGGTGGTACAATAGAACAATTGTATTTATCTTTAAGGTTATCTATGGCAAAAGAAATTTCTAATGAAAATATGCCAATAATTTTAGATGAGGCATTTGCTTATTATGATGATGAAAGATTAGAGAGTACTTTAAAGTTTTTAATTAATAATTTTAAAGAAAATCAAATAATTTTATTTACATGTACAAATAGAGAAAAAGAAATTTTAGATAAAATAAATATTAATTATAATTTTATAGAATTAAATAATTAAATATATAGCTATATGTCTTGAAAATATGCTGTTTTTGATATATAATATATACACCCTGAAAAATATATTAAAGAGGAGATTATAAAAATGTTTCAAAAATTAGAGGACGTAGAAAAGAGATATATTGAGTTAACACGGTAAAATTAGTGACCCAGATATTATTTCTAAACAAAATGAATGGCGTGAATTTATGAAAGAACATTCAGAATTAGAACCAATTGTAGAGAAATATAGAGAATATAAAAATGCAGAAAAACAATTAGAAGAAGCAAAAGAAATGCTGAATGATCCAGAATTAAAAGAACTTGCAGAAGCTGATATGTTAGATGCAAAAGAAAAATTACCAAAAATAGAAGAAGAATTAAAAGTATTATTAATTCCAAAAGATCCAGATGATGATAAAAACGTAATATGTGAAATACGTGCAGGAACTGGTGGAGATGAAGCAGCTTTATTTGCTGGAACGTTATTTAGAATGTATTCTATGTATGCAGAAAGAAAACATTGGAAATTAGATATATTAAACGAGAATGAAACAGGACTTGGTGGATATAAAGAGATTTCTTTTATGGTAACAGGAAAAGGTGTATATAGTAGACTAAAATTTGAAAGTGGTGGTCATAGAGTACAAAGAGTACCAGATACAGAAAGTAGTGGAAGAATACATACATCTGCAGCTACTGTTGCAGTTTTGCCAGTAGTAGAAGATGTAGAAATAGAAATTAATCCAGCAGATATAAAAATGGATGTATATAGAGCATCTGGTGCAGGGGGGCAACATGTTAATAAAACTTCATCAGCTGTAAGATTAACTCATATTCCAACTGGTATAATTGCAGAATGTCAAACTGAAAGATCTCAATTACAAAACAGAGAATATGCTATGAAGTTGTTGCAATCTAGACTTTATGAAAAAGAAAGAGCCGAAAGAGATGCAAAACTTGCAAATGAGAGAAAAATTCAAGTAGGAACTGGTGATAGAAGCGAAAAAATAAGAACTTATAATTATCCTCAAGGAAGAATTACAGATCACAGAATAGGTATGAGTATATATCAAATGGATGACTTTTTAAATGGTAATTTAGATGAAATGATTGATAATTTAATAGCTGCAGACCGTGCAGAAAGATTAAAGGGAAATGAAGAATAATAAAAATATTAGATTTAAGTGAAATAAAGCTTTTAAAACAATGTATGTTACATGTTTTAAGGGCTTTTTATAATGCAAATTTACAATAGATATACAAGATGAAAAAGGATATTTCATAGATATTACAAGAATTAGTGAATTTTTAAAGGAAAAAATATGTAATATTTCAGATATAACAAAATGTTTACGTAACAAACAAAACAACAAAGAATAATTTTTGTATATTAAAGAAAAATGTAAAAGAAATGTAATAAAACACTAGAAATGTATTTCCGTAATAAGTTTGAGTTTATCGGTAAAATCGTATATTTACAAGGAAAATTTTTTTGTGTATAAATAAATTAACTATTATTATAGAGGATATTGTAAGGAAAGGAGATATGTTAGTCAAAAAATTAACATAGATTGATAAAGATGAGTAGAATTATAAAAAAGATAACAATTACTTTAATTATGATAAGTTTAATATTATCATCAACTAATATTGGAGTATTAAGACTATTGGCTGAAAATGTTAGTGCAATATTTTCTTATGTTAATATTAATTTTTTAGATCCTGAGACAGGTAATAAAATTACGAAAGTAGATGTTGAACAGAAAGTGCGTATGCAAATATCTTTGGGAGTAGCATCTAATATTGATACAGAGACTACAGGAATAAGAATTGATATAGATAATGATAATTTTTATTTTAATAGCTTTTCTCCTAATGGAGATACCAATGGTGCAACTTATAAGGTTTCAGTTGTTGATTCTAATAATGAATCAAAAGTATTAACAGCAGTTTTAAATATTGATTCAGATGGTAGAAGATATATTACAATTGATAATCTAAAACAAGGTAGTACAGTTCATATTAGTTTAGATGGATATTTTAGAGATACCACTGCACCTAATGAAAAAGTTTCTGTAAGTGTTAATGGAGAAGAAAAGGCAAGTTTAGCGGCTAAAAATATTAAAAATAAAATAACAATTACAAATAATAAAACAGTTTCAACAGAAAAAATCAGTTTTCATGATGGAGATAAAGAAGAATTTGCATCTAACTTTCCAATTACTTATCACATAAGTGCTGATGTAACAATGCCAGATTCTTGGAAAGGTGTAGAAAATTTAGAAAATTTAACAGTTAATGATGTTTTAAGTTTTCCAGATGGTATATACATTGTCAACAATGATAGTTTTCAGTTATCAGATTACATTAGTTTTGGAAATAACTCTCTTTTAAGTATAAGTGATTTCTTACCAATAATATCTTCTGATGGAACTAAAGTAACAGGAATAAAACTAAATAAAGTAATGACTGATTCAGATATAAATACATATTTAAAAAATGGAGAGAACATTCAATTAAAATATGGTGATAATTTAGTAGTAGAAAATGAAGGAGTGATATCGAATACACTTAATACATCATATAAATCTAATAATTATGAAGGAAGCAGTAAGCCTGTTGTTAAAAATACAACAATAGATATAACAGAAGGTGCGAAATTTGAAAATAGTACTAAAAAAATAAAAGATGGACGGAATTATTTCAAATACAATGACAGGAGGAAATGGTTGGTATTATGGATATCTTGTAGAAGGTGATAAAGTAACATATGAATTTTCAATTACCAATACAGGTGATGAAATAGGAGATGTACAAATAACAGATATTATACCAGAGGGTACAGCGTTAATTTCTGCAAATTCAGACTTTACTACTGACATAAATAGAGATGGACATATTACAATAGATGGAAATGAAAAAAATGCAGTTATATGGAATTTTTCAAATGTTCTACCAAGAGATACTGTTACTGGTACAATTACTTTAGAAATTGTGGAAGATGCAGATTATACAGTTATAAATAATATTTATAAAAATGCAGAATATTCAAGAGTAGAGTCTAGCAGTATGGAGTTACCAGTAAAACTAAAGAGTCCAGATTTAGAAATAACAAAGACTGCAGAGTCAAGTGGATGCAAATATTCTAATCCAGGAGATAGTATTACTTATACAATTACAGTAAAAAATAAGGGAGCAGAAGAAATCACCACTTCTATAATAGATGAGTTACCACAGGAACTAGAGAATATATCGTGTTCAAATCAAGAAAATGCTATTATAGAAGATGGAATAATAACATGGAATAATGTAGAAATTGGAATTGGGCAAACAGTTACTTATACAGTTTCTGGAACTGTAAAAGAAGGAATAGATGGTATAATAACAAATTTCGCAATAGTGGATAAAGATGGAGAATATGAAAAAACAGCCAGTGTATCAACAGAGGTTTTTGATGAAGAAGTAGCAATTAGTAATACAGAATTATCAAAAGGGTCAGATAAAACATATGTAAATACAGGAGATACAGTGGTTTATACAATACAATTAAAAAATACAGGAAAAGATTATAATATAGAAGATATAGCAGGAGGAAAAATAACAACAACAGATACTATTCCAGAAGGACTATCATATGAAGGCGGTGCTTACTATTTATTACCAAATAATTCAATACAGCATTTAGAAGGTATATCTTTTGATGAAATGAGTAAAACATTAACATGGGATTTAGAAAGTGCAGTGTACAATACTTTTACAAGTAATTCTGTATTAACTTTATATATTCCATGTAAAGTAGTAGTAGAAGCATTAGAAAGTGAAGACATTAGCATAGATAATAAAGCAAATAGTAGTACATTAAATAAAGAAAGTAATGTAGTAACAGTTAATGTCTTAAAGAGTGAAGGTTTAAAGATAGAAAAATATGTTCATGAAGTATATGATAATGTTGATAAAGATAATCTATTATATGTGAATAAATCAAAAAGTAATTCAGAAAAAGTAAATATTGATTTTGAGGAGAACTATTTAGTTTGTTATAAAGTAAAAATATCAAATACAAGTAATGAAGATATTGTTTTAGATTCTAACAATGGAATATTTCATGATATAGCAACTAGTCTTATGGGGATAAATGAAAATGTTAGTATAATTGTAAGTAATTCACAGGGAGAAAAGTTGGAGAAAATAGAAAGCTATATAAATCATGACTGGAATTTAAATGCTGAAAAGTTTGATATAGACTTAAGTGGATACACAATTTATGCAAATGATTACATCATATTGACATATGAATTAAAAGGTGTAGATATAGATAAAGATCTTACAAAGGCAACTAATAAGATAACAAATGATGTTATTGAAAGTACTGCACAAGAATTAGTAAATAAGCCAGAGTTAAATAAAAGTGTTGCTATTGTTGAAAAAAATGCAAGTATAGGTAATAGTCAAGATGATTTATTAAATTATTTATTAAATCTAGAGTTTAACGATAATATTAATGTAGTAGCTTCAAATTTACAAAATAAATATTTATTATACAAAGTACATTTAGAGACCGAAGATGACAAAATAGATACATTTACAATAACAGATACAATTTCTGATTATTTAAATTATGTGACAGATGCCCCAAATTATACATATACAACATATTCATGTCCTGTAATAGCTTTAGTATATTCTGATAAATATGAATGGGGCTCAGAAAGAACCAAATACATTACTTGGGAGTCTCCAAATAAAGTAATAGATGGAAAACAATTAACAATTACATTTAATGTAACAGACGGAAATGTAGTAGACAGAGAATTTGATATCTATTATTTGGTTGAAATTGATAATGAAAAATTACAATCTATGTTATCTGATATAGAAAATGGAATTGATATTGATGTATTAAATTTAAAGAATACAGTTAATGTGAAATCAAATAAAATAGATGAAAATAATAAACCAATTATTGATTTATCAGATAGTTCTGATGTTAATGTAAATGATGGTGTATTATATCCTGGAATTGAGAAAGAATATTCTGGATTTTTCGCATCAGGTGATACTAAATTAGATGAAGATGGAAACATAGTATTATCAAATGGTAGTGCAAATGCGGGAGCAAATTTGGTATGGAAAATAACAGTAAAGAATGAGGATAAAGATTCAGCCAAAGACATGAGAAATTATCAGGTGAAAGATATATTACCAGAACAATATTATTTTGATGATAATTATTTAGATAATAGTTATATAGGTGCTAAGTACTATCCTTCAATTGTAATATATGATAAAAATGGAAATGAAGTTAAATCTTGGAAGAATAATGACTTTATATTACCTACAGGATATAAAGAAGGAAAAGAACTAACCTGGGACTTTACAAGAGAAGAGTATTATTTAAAACCAGGATATAGTATGGAGATAAAATTCTCAACCAGAGTGAAATATGCTGGAACTTATGGAGCCTTTTTAAATACAACTCAATTAATTACAAATTCTGATTTTGAAAAAGAAAACATAGAAAATGGTGTAATAGTATCAGATAATACAATAGAAGATACATCATATGCAAATATATATTCATATATGACTACTTCTTATAAAGAAATTGAGTATGATCCTGAGTTATATAATGCAAACTACAAACAACCAGATTTTGATACAGGTATAAGCATAAAAGATAACAATGGAGTATTAGATAATTATGTACAAGGACATCAAGGAGAGCCTGTTAAATATACATTAAATATAACAAATGAATCAAAGGTAAATATAAAAGATTTAGTAGTAATTGATCGATTACCATATGTTGGTGATATTGGTGTAATTGCAAAATATACTAGGGATTCTGCTTTTGAAGTGAAATGGGATAGCTTTATTAAAGCGGAAATCTATGATAAAAATGGACAATATTCAAGGACGATTTCGAATGATAAAATAGAAATTGCTTTCTCAAATGAAAGAAATGCGGTATTTGAATATGGAGCCAGAGATTGGCTTGGAGAAAATGATATAGCAGAGTGGAGCAGTAAGCCAGATGAACAGACTACAAATATACGTTTCTTAATAGATTATAATAAAAATGATAACACAACATATTTACAACCAGGTGAAACCTTAAAAATAACATTTTATGCAATAGTACCTAATTATGTAGAAAATACAGGTGAAAATAATATTGCTTGGAATAATTTTGCGTATGGATATAAAGCATACAATTCAGCAACTGATACAGAGTTATCAGACTTGAGTATTGCAGAACCTGCAAAAGTTGGTGTATGGGTTGAAGAACAAAAAAATATTAATCCAGGTGCAATAACAATAAATAAAACATATAGTGCAAATTCTGGAAGTACAACAGCATATTTTGTATTATATAAATATAATGATAATTATGATTCAGAAGATGTAAATTCAAAAGAATATGAAAAATACAGTAGTGTTATATCAATATCTGTAGATGCTGGTGAAACAAATTCATATACATTTGAAAATTTACCAAGTGAAACAATGTATAAGATATATGAAACAGATAAAGATGGAAATATATTAAATGCAAATAATAATAATTGGTATATGATAGAGGGTCAGGGAGCTGTAGTAGAATTAAATGGAGGAGAAGATAAAGAAGTAAATATAATAAATACTGCATTACCAGAATTTAAAGGATCAATAAAAATTATAAAAAATGTAGAAAAATATTCAGGAGAAACTGTAACAGGAGGAATATACAAATTTGTAATAAAAGATGAATTAGGTAATTATGTATATGCAAAAAATGGAGATATAAATAAATCAATGATATTTATACCAGACGTTCTAATTCCAGTTACAGCAGGAAAAAGTACAGTAATAGATGGATTAGATATTGGAAAATATAAAGTATATGAAGTGAATGAAGATGGAACAAATGTAAATTCAGTAGAAGATATAGGATATACTGTTTCATTTAGTCCAAGTAATTCAGTAGAAATTTCAAGAGCAAATGGAAATCAAGAAATAATTGCCACAAATAGATTAGAAAAAGAGCCTGAAAAAGTAGAAGTAAAAGGAAGCAAGACATGGGAAGATGCAGACAATCAAGATGGAATAA
>CAJMRY010000006.1 GCA_905215935.1 uncultured bacterium | reverse complement strand
TTTATTTAAATACATCTCATGTTAAAGTTAAACCATTGCCAAATATGGCTTTATTTTATAATATATATTATAAAATAATTCATTTTTCAAGTATCTTATAATTTTTTCCAGCAAACGTTAAAATAAAAAAAGCCTTTAATTTCAGCATATTATATATATAACTGGAAAATTATAAGAATATATCCTCTGTATTTTTTTCAATTGTTCCAATTGTTGTCTCTCCAATCATCTTAAAATCCATTATCTTTACTATAGAAATGAAATCTCTTTCTGGATTTACTATTTTCTTAAGTTCATTTTCCAATTCTAAAATTTCTGAATTAGTGAGTGAACCTCTAAACACAGATTTTTGCCAATGATTCAAATACTTTTTACACTTTTTAAATACTTTATTTACTCTTTTTACTTCAACATCATAAA
Source organism: uncultured bacterium (assembly GCA_905215935.1). GTDB lineage: Bacteria > Bacillota > Clostridia > TANB77 > CAG-508 > CAG-492. The sequence goes on along the minus strand of CAJMRY010000006.1, from coordinate 94,945 downwards.
ATAAAAAAACATAATTATAATTAATATTCTTTTTCATAATTAACACTACACTTTCTTTTCTATATCAAATGGTATAAACTCTTTTCCTTCCACAATGTATTTTATTAATTTATATCCATCTAATTTAATTGCTTGCTTATATGATACCTTTCTCTTTAAAATTGGATGTTCAAAAGTTTGATTAATTCTATTTTCAAATGCTTCTATAAAAAGTTTCTTTCCATCATCATTTAGGAGAGAATAATTAACTTTTGAATTAAAATGTTTCTCAACTTTTATTTTTTTATTATTTACTAAATCAAATATTGTTTTATATACAATAACAGGTTTAAATACTTCACTTAGATCTAGACTTAATGAAAACCTTGCCTCACTTGGTTCGTGTAAAAATGATATTGATTGCTCTAAATGTGTATTATAAATTTCTGAAATTGTTTTTGTATACAAAAGTGTATTTCCGAATGAAATCATAGCATTCATCGGATTATCTGGTGGTCTTTTTACTCTTTTATTAATCATAAAATCTTCTGGTAGAAAATATTTAAAAGTACTATAAAATTCTGCCCATATCTTACCTTCTATTGATAGTATTTGCTTAATATCTTTCGCTTTTTCTAATAATTTCTCCACATCATTATTGCAAAAATCAATTACTGGTTTTAACTCTTTTGTTCCATGTCTATAATAATGATATAATGTAGCTTTTATGTTTTTTGCTATTCCACTTACAAAAGCTTTTGCAACATTTTCTCTATTTTTCATAAATGTATTTGCTTGTTTTACTACTAATCTTCCACTTATTAAATTTTCTTTTGGATAAAATGTACCTACATAGTTTCCATAATAGTTAAAAAAGTGAACAATAATTCCTGCTGTTGCCAATATATCTAATAGTTTTGTAGAAATCGTTATATCATTAAAACAATACAATTCCTTTATTTTTTCTATTGGTAAATAAAAATTTCCCTTTTCATTTTTATACTTAATACTAAAATCTTTTCTACTTAAATCCCCTGTTGAAAATATATATTTACTTTCTGCTTTCATATCTATTCTCCTTATTTTTAAATGTGACAGTACTCATAATAAGCACATCTTTTACAAGTCTTTTCATTTTCAATTTTAGGTACTTCATTCTGTTCTATTAAATTCTGTATATCTGCCATGCACTTTTCTAATTCCTTTTTTGATTCTTCATTTAATATTACTGTTTCTATCTTCTCTTTTTTATTTTTTTCAGAACAAATTAATCTTCCTTCCTTTTTTACTCCTTTATCTTCTAAATTTTTTAAATAAAACAATAATTGCATTCTTGCAGCGTTTACATCTGCATCACTTTTCTTGAATTCTTCTATGTACTTCTGTGTTATCTTATCTAATACCATGTTTTCGAACTTTATTTCTGTATTCTTTTCATCTTTAGCCTTTATCTCATGCAAAACTCTTCCTATCCTTACATCTTCTGAATTATCTTCCATATTTAGTCTATTGGCAAATAAATAACATTGGCGCTTACAATGAAAATAATAGTTTATAATTGTTCCATTTATTTTCATAAAAATAATCCATCTCCTCCACCTAAATACTTTTCTCTATTAAATCTTCCATTTTCTATGTAATCTTCTCCATTTTCTACATAATATATATCTCCAAATTGTTCCCCTTCTATTACATTAGCCTTGCTTTCATAGATTGAATAAATAAATAGATTTAATTTTTCTGCTATCTTAGATAATTTTATTTTCTTTTCAGCATATCCTAATTTTTGATTCATGCAAAGATCTTTATATTCCTTAAATACATTTTCTCCTTTTAAAATTTCTCCATCTATATCAATAGCATAATTTAAGAATAATTGTATTGTTTGACTATCTATTAATTTCATCACTTTTTGTATTTTTTTAAAATTAATATGTGCACAATAATTATAAAAATTTTCTATATTACAATCATTATATTTCTCTGTTTCTTTTTCGATTTTATCCATTACTTTCTCATAAAATTTATTAAAATCTTTACTTTTTAGCCAATTTCTTACATTTTCCTTCTCTAAACTATATTCTAAACGATAATCTTTTTTATATATTGTCCTTGCATCATCTAAATTAAAAAAATATGCTATACAATCTTTCTTTTTGCTTGATCTATTAATTCTACCAATAAATTGTTCTTCACTATCAATAAATGATATATCTTTAAATCCTATATCCATATCAATGTCTACTCCTGCTTCAATCGTTTGTGTAGCCACTAATATCATAGGCTTTTCTTGTTTTGTTATTTTTATTATCTCATTTCTTTTATATTTATTATCATCACTTGTAAGCTCATATACATTTTTATTTAAACTTTCCAACTCTTTATATAATTTATCTGCTGTGTCCTTTTTTATACATTCTACTAATACTTTTTTATTATTGTGTTTTTGAATCTCATCAATTAATTCTTCCATATCTATTTTTTTATCTAATAGCTCAAAATTTAATTGTACCCTATTTTTAAATAAATTATTTTGATAGTATTTACTTGTATCTTTTATTAATGGATAAAATCTAGTAATTGATGTATTTAGTAATTTATCTAATCTAGGCAAAGTTGCAGACATTATTACAAACTTTATATTTAATAAGCTCGAATACTTACTAAACATCTCTATCATTTCTCTCCATATTTTATTTGAATATGCTTGTACTTCATCTATAATAATAACACTATCAATCAGATGATATAGACTATAATTTGCTTCTTTTCCTGAACCAAATAAAGTATTAAATAAATTAACATGTGATGTTATTACTATTTCATATTGCCTGAATGCATTCTTTATATAGGCTGCTTCATAATCTAACTTTTCATTTATATCTTTCACCATAGAACTGGTAGAATTTATTACAATATAATCTTTATATTTTCCAAAATAATTATCAAAAGTTGACGCTGTCTGCTCTATAATAGTATTAAATGGAAATATGTATTGTATCGATTTTATATCATCTTCTCTTTCATATAAAGTTTTTGCTAAATTAATTGCCATATTAGTTTTTCCAGAACCAGTTGGAGACTCTAAATAATAAATATCATTTTCTAGATTATTTATCAAACTTTGTTCCGCTTCTAAAAAAATATCACTTCTTATTTTATTTATCCCTTCTATATTAATTTCTTTTTTCTCATATTTCCTAATACTTTTCATCAAATCAGATTGTTCATATTTCTCGAAAAGACTTACATTTTTTTCTTCATTTATCGGTACTTTGTTTCCTGTCATATACTCATAAGTTGCATAAAAATCCGAAATAACTAAACAAGAATATAATAATTTACACAATATATATAATCCAATTTGATCTGGATTAATCTGTTCAATAAAAAGGTTTAACTTTGATAAATAAAATTCATACTTTTTATCATTGCTTTCTGGTATACCTGGTATATTTTTGTGTTTAATTGCTTCTTCTAAATTGCTAATTCCTTCTAAAGTTGTATGATGTCTTGAAATAATATAAGCAAAGTAATATATAATATAATACAAAATAATTTTTTCTTTACTATCTGTAATTTCTTCATCTACTTCTTTTTGCATATACTCAATATATAAACGAGCTGAAAGCGCTGCATGTGTACTATCTCCACTATCAGATGTTATATTTAAGTCATTTTCCATTTTATTTTTCTGAAACAAAGGATTTATTTTTCCAATATCATGATAATAAATAGCACTTTTAAATAACTCATATATTTTAGCTGATACAATTTCACTAACTCTAAAAGTCTGTTTTATTATCTTTTTTACTTTAATATCTAATTTCTTATACTTCTCCATTTCCTTATAATAAAGATATGTAAGCTCTAGATGAGAAGACAGCAACTCCTTATCATTGCTGTCTTCTTTTCTGTGAGCATAATATGTATATTTTGAATTGTTTAATAATCCTTCTATATATTTATTCTTCATATTCTTCTCCTAAAAATAGTATATCGTTTTATCTTCCACTTGATACAATTCCATTTCACTTTTTACTTGTAACTTCTTATTTGTATATAAAAACGATTTAAATTCTGTATATCCTACTTTTTCATTTAATCTCGTAGGTAAACTTTCTTTATATTCATATTGTTTTTTTTCTATATTAAAATCAAAAGCTAACCATTCTTCAAAGCTTTCCACATGCTCTGTTAGTATTTCTTGATTAAATATGCTATCAATATATGAAGGATTATGTACCAAATTTGCATTCTTTATCTCTACATTTTTTATATCTGCAAAATGGTCATTTTTTCCTATGTATGGTATATATTCGCATTTTTGATTTATTAGATAATCTTTTATTTTGCTATATTCTTCTGAATCATCTTGTAAAATATATACTTCCCAATATGGCTTTTCTAACCATTGTTCTTTAACCACCAAATTATTGCCTTCTTCTTTTGATGCATATCCTACTGAATTATTAAAAGTTTGTATTTTATATTTAAAATTATTATCTTTTATTTTAGGTATGATAGCTACTTTTAATTTTTCTAATTTAGAATAAAATTCTGGTAATTCATTTACTTTTTCTCCTAATTGTTTTTTTAATGCATAATAGTTATATCCATTTAATCCTATAATAGCTCCTAACATTCCTAGTAACATTATTTTATGTGGAAAACGATAGGTATAATATGTTTCATTACTTTCTGGCTTTTTTATAATTGCCATATTTGCAGTCAAATCAAACTTTATTGTTTCTTGCATTTTATCACTCCTATTAGAATAATTCTTTTACAGTTACATTACTTAAATCTCCTACCAATTCTGTTGTAAAAGAATTATAATATATCTCTACTTTTTCTATTTCTTGCTTTATATTTTCTTTATTTAAAATTTCCGTTAGTCTTGTAATATCAATTTTATCTTTATTATCTTGTTTCTCAAAATCAATATATTGATCTAAATTAGCTAAATATAGTTTGCTATTTTCTTTACATTCTACAAATATTGCAAGTTCATTTTCGCAACCAGCTTTACTATTTGTATTGTAAGCTGTAGCTGCAACTAAACATCCCTTTTTAAATTCTTCATAAGCCTTTTTTGTAAAACCTTCTAATTCTTCTATTTCATTTGTATAAATATTATAGTTTTCTGGATTTACAGAAAATGGATAGAAATAATGTGCTTCATTTGATACTATTTTTTTACCAATTGAAGTATTTTTTGCATCTTCTTTTTTCGAATCTGTAAAAGGTGATAATATTTCTATTGTTTCTGTAGTTGATTCTTCATATTTATTTAATCCTTGTCCTACTTGTACTGCTCCTGTTATACTTATATTATTTTTTTCTTCTGCAAATGTTGCACCAAAGTTTTGTACATCCATTGCTGAAAATAAATATTTTATTACTTCTTTCTTATCTTTAATTTCTTTTACCTTTTTTCCAAAGATTTGTTCAAATCTTTCTGCTAATGTTCTTGCTTGTAGATTATCTCTCTCATTTTTATATGATTTTACATATAATACTTTTTCACCTTCTGCTTCCCACATTTTCTTAATTGGATATTTAAAAGCTTTATCACTTCCAAAAATATTTCCATCTGATGTTGTCTTTGGTCTACCACTAAAGTCGGCATTCCAATTGCTCATCTTACTTTTTATTCCAACAACTCCATATACTCTATTATTCATTTTCTCCATCTTCATTACCTCCATTATCTATTTCTTTTTTACCATAAAATAAGTTGTTTGCAAGCATTCCTGCAAGTATTATATCTTTATTTTCTTTTACACTAGTTTCTGGTTCTTGTAATAATAATTGTGACAATATATTATTAAATTTTGAATTATTAAGATAAATATCATAATTATATTTTTCATATAAATATTTTAATTCTTCTTTTAATCTCTTTAAATTAGCTGCTTTTATAAATGGACTTGTTACATCTTGTGTAAGACTTGATGCTTTACTATGATTTAATAGATAAAATGCTACTTGTCCTGCAAAGTAATAGTATTGTTCGTCTGTTTCTATTTTTCCTATTCTCGAAAAAATCTCTGAACACTTATCTTGTATATTATTTATTTTCATTTCTATATCCTCTCCTTTTTTATTAAAATATTTTTTGAATGCTATCCACAAATTGATTACATTTATAGATTTATACATACTCTTTTTTTCTTTTAGTTCTTCTATCATCGTATTTTCTAATATTTCTATTGCCATTTCATTTAAATTTTTTATAAAATTGCTTTCTTCCTCTTTTTGAAATAACTCAAAGAAAACATTTGAATATTTTCTTAAGAAATCTTTTTTCCAGTTTTGGAGCATTGATTTAGCTATCTTTGCATCATAATCATAATATGAATCTCTCAAAAAATTTCTTTCACATTTCTGATTCCCAGCAATCCAAATATTGTTTGTATACCATTCCAATCCATATATATTTTCTGTTTGAAATTCTTCTCCTACTTTTCTAATATAGTCTTTGCATGTAAATCGTCTTATTTTAGTATTAAAATTTGTTTTATATTGAAAATCATCTATTCTCGCTACACCATTATTTCCAGCTACTTTAATTAAAAATAAATCTTTATTTTTGATTTCCTCTTGTTCTTTTGGAATTCCTCTAAACTTCCAATCAGTTGGCAATTTTAAGATATTTTCATTTATTCCATTATTATATAACCATATATAAACTTTATTTAATAAATTAATTTCTTCTGTTGAGACAAGTGAACTTACTTTGTATGGTGTCGTTTTTAGCTCTAAATATGTTTTTTTTGAATTTAATCCATAATTATAATTATTTACTCCATATACTGTATTTTCTAATTTTATATTGTTATCATTTGTATTGAACAACTTTAAAGTAAAATAAATATTTCCAGCTCTTTCATATTGTTCTTCTGATTGTTCTAAAAATATTTTTATCCATATTTCTTTTGGTTTATCTTGTTTCGAGAAATCTTCATATACTTGATAAAACGCTTTTATCATTTTATCTTTATTTTCTTCAATTTCTTCTTTTTCATAAAATTGTTCTAATAACTCTCTTTCTTCTTTTTTAGTTCCTAACTTTTGTAAAGATTCATAATATTTTTGAATTCCCTTTTCAAATACCTCTACTGGTACAGCATCTTTTATTGCTTGATCATTACATAAACCTAATACACATTTATTTTTAAAGAATAACGTATAAATATTATTGCTACATATTTTCTTTGCCATTGTATATTTTTGTTTGTCAAGCTCTTCTGTATATCCAGTATCAAGTGCTTTATTAGAATTTAAGTATTTACTATAAAAATCTCTTATTTTTAAATATTCAAATAATTCATAATTATCTGATTCATTCCCCTTTACAACTGTTTTTTGCATTGTGCCATCTTGTTTTATTAAATAATAATATCCATCATTCATTTTATATGAATCTAATATAACTTTATTATTTTTAAAATATTCTTTAAATGTATCTATTAAATCATAGGTCATTTTTTCACCTCCACATTTTAAATAGCTCTACAAAATCCTAATCCAATACTATTTTTTTCTAGTAAACCTACTGATAGTGCAAGATATGCTAAATTTTGTGACATTTCGTCTTCTTTTACTGTAATTTCAAATTTATTTCCTAACATGTATATATTTTTGTAAGGAATCTTTATAGGTTTTTGGTTTGTTTGTTTTATTTCATTTATAAAATCAACATCTACTTTTTCATTATAAATTTGATTATATTTTTTTTGAGTATTTGCTAATATTCGTGTTTTCACAAACTGCATATTATTATCAATTTTATAATCACCTTTATCTGTTGTAATAACAGCTGGTGTTAATGTTATTAATTTTGTTATTTTTCTTTGAGAATTTGTTTCTAAATTAGACATTACTATTTTAAAGTCTTCATTTTGAATGAGAGATAAAAACTGCTTCATTTTCATTGCTATTGATAAATTAATAAATCGAATGTCGAATGTATACATACTACTAGCAGTATATATACCACTTTTTTGAACTGGATATAAATTACAAAAGACATAATTTTTATATTCGTTTTTTTCATGTGTTTGCTTTAAATATTCATCTTTTAACATAGCATTTGCTATCAATTTTGATATTTTTTCATAAGCTTCTTCATTTTTTATATCTTTTTTTGGCATTACTACCACTTTTAAATTGTAATATTGCATTTTTCCTCCTTATAAGTAAATATTTATAACTTGATTATATATTTTTATGATTTCATAATCAATTATTTTATATTCTACTTTATATATTTTAAAAAGTTTGTCGAAATTTGTAATATATAATCAAATAAAAAAGTTTTTTATTTGATTATATATTGATTTCAATCAATCCTAAACTTCCATTTTATTTTAATATGCATATGTCTAAAATTTCGATATAAATGTTTAAAGAGCTATGTTTACATAGCTCTTTTAATTATAGTTACTTGGTAGGCGTGGCACTTCTCCTACATCTCTCAGGATTACTCCCTGTCAATACCTTCGGCGTGTGGTCGCCACGAATTTTACCACCTCAAGCAACCTTCATATTGTACTTAAATTATAGCATTATTATACATCTTTGTCTAGCTTCTTCCATACTATTTCTTTATTTCTTAAGTATTGCTTATATTTCTTTTTTCCAATTTTAAAGAACGTTATTATTGAATTTTTATATTTTTTATTATCTTTACTAGTATGTAATCTTAATATCAATTGAAATGTATTTTTCTCTTTTATAAATTCTTTTAATAAAATTCCTGTATTCGGCTCTTTATCTTTAATTATATTATCTGGATCTTGTATTATCTCTTTAAAATATTGAAAATATTCTTCATAGTCGTTTGGATGACGTTCTTTTATATGTTCTATTTGTTTTTCTGTTAATATTACATCATCTGTTGTTATGTCTTCACTTATCATTTTAAATTTTTCTCTGTCTATTTTACCAATATATTTCAATTAATTACCTCTATTTATTTTATTTCTAGTTTAATAGATTATAAATCTTTCATATTTAATTACTTATTGCCCCCTTTATATGATTCACCCAAAATCCATCTTTCTTTTGATATACCTCTATTACATCTATTCTAACAAAAGCATTTTCTAAATTTTTTATATATAAATAATATTTAATTGATTTGATTATATGTTTTTTCTTATAATAAGTAATCGCATCTATCGGCTCTCCATATTTTTTATTAGTTCTAGTTTTCACTTCAATAAAAACAATTTCATCTTTATCTTTTGCTATTATATCTATCTCACCTTGTCTACAACTAAAATTCCTTTCAATTATTTTATAGTGCTTTTTTAGGAGATAAATTTCTGCCACATCTTCTCCTGTTTGTCCTAAATTATGTCTTATATACATGAAATAACCTCTGATTCTTTTATTATTTTTTATCTTTATTTAAAGGATAAAACCTGATATTAACTAATTAAATAAATTTTTTGTTTAAATTCATTTTTTTATATTTTTTCTAAAAACTTAAATCCTCACATAACTATTTCCTGGTAAACTTTTTATTAATCCTTCTAATTCTAAAATTGTTAATTTTTGATTTATTTCTGATATTCTTAATTCACTCTTTCTAGCAAGATTCTCTATACTTACAGGATAGTATGGTATTAAATTATATATATCTATATATTCGCCATCAACACCTTGAATTTCTTCTATCTTTTCTTCTGGCAAATCTTCTGAATCTTCTGAGTTTTTGTTAAAATGGTTATCTTTTCTTGCATTTATCTTTAAACCTAATTCTCTTAATATATCATTCGAACTTGTTACTAAAATTGCTCCTTTTTTTATCAATTCATTTGTTCCTATACCTTTAGTTTCTCCTATATTTCTTGGAAGGCAAAAAACTTTTTTATTTTGTTCAAATCCGAAGTCTTGCTGTAATAGTACTTCCACTTTTATATGCAGCTTCAATTACTAATACTCCCATAGAAATTCCACTAATAATTCTGTTTCTTCTTGGGAAGTTTTTTGTATTTATCTCTGTCCCTGGTGGATATTCTGAAATAATGCATCCATCATTTTCTAATATTTGTTTAAAAAGTTCTTTATTTTCTTCTGGATATATCTTGTCTAGTCCACATCCTACAACTGCTATAGTCTTACCTTTAGAATCTTTTGAAAATTCATGTGCTACTGCATCTATTCCCAGTGCTAGCCCACTAATAATTGTTATATTATTTTTAGAAATCTCACTTGCAAATTCTTTTGCATATTTTATTCCATAACTAGTACACTTCCTTGAACCTACTATTGCTAAAGAATCATTGTTTAAAAGCTCATCATTTCCTTTTACATACAATTGTTTAGGGGGATTTTTTATTTCTAACAATCTTTTTGGATATTTACTATCTGTAATTTTTATTATTTTCATAACCACCTCTAGTTTCTTAAATATCTTTTATCTAAATTTCTATATTGTATAGCTTCTGCAACATAGCTTGGCAAAATATTTTCTTCATTTTCTAAATCTGCTATAGTTCTTGCAACTTTTAAAATTCTTCCATAAGCTCTTGCAGATAAACCTAATTTATTAAATGCTAATTCTAATAATTTTCTTCCTTCTTTATCTAACTTACAATATTTCTCTATCAATCTTGGTGTTAGCTGTGAATTGGAATATATATTTTCTTTTTTATATCTTTTTTGCTGTATCTCTCTTGCTTTGTTTACCCTATTTTTTATATCTTTTGAAGTTTCTATATTTGCTTCATTTTCTAACTTTTGATACTTTACTGGTGTAACTTCAATTTGTATATCTATCCTATCTAATAATGGTCCACTTATTTTTCCTATATACCTAGAAATTGCTTGATCTGAACATGTACACTCTTTTTCTTTCGATCCTAAATATCCACAGGGACAAGGATTCATTGATGCTACAAACATGAAGTTACATGGATATGTTAAACTTGCATTAACTCTGCTTATTGTAACAATTTTATCCTCTAGCGGACCTCTTAAAACTTCCAAAGTATTTTTATTAAATTCTGGTAATTCGTCTAAAAATAATACTCCATTATGTGCTAAACTTATTTCTCCTGGCTTAGGAATTCGTCCACCACCTATTAAAGAAATACTAGATATAGTATGGTGTGGAGCTCTAAATGGTCTTACAACAATTAAAGATGTATCTTTTTCGATTTTACCTGCTACACTATGTATTTTCGTAGTTTCTAATGATTCATCAAAAGTTAAATCTGGTAATATACTTGGAATTCTTCTTGCCATCATTGTTTTTCCTGAACCAGGAGCTCCTATTAATAGACAATTGTGACCACCTGCCGCTGCTATTTCTAAAGCTCGCTTTATATTTTCCTGTCCTTTCACCTCTGAAAAATCTAATTGATGAATATTTACCTCATTAAAAATATTTGATAAATTTATTTCTGCTTTTTTTATTTCTATTCTTTTATTTAAAAAACCGAATTACTTCTCCTAGATTCTTTACTCCAATAATCTCGATTTCTGTTACTACTGCCGCTTCTACCACATTTTCAATTGGAAGAATAACTCTTTTTATTCCTAATTTTTTAGCTTCTATGCACATAGGCAATATTCCATTTACTTTATTTACTTTTCCATCTAGAGAAAGTTCTCCTATAAATATAGTATCTTTCATGCTATTTTTATCTATATTTCCGCTACACACAAGAATTCCAATAGCTATAGGTAAATCAAAAAATGAGCCTTCTTTTTTGATATCTGCTGGTGACAAATTTACAACTATTTTTCTGCTTTGCATATCATAGCCTGAATTTTTTATTGCCGTTCTTACTCTTTCTTTCGCTTCTTTAACACTTATATCGGGTAAACCGAACAATATCCCAGCAAGGAATTCCTGCTGATACATCTACTTCGATACTTACTAAATATCCTTCTAAGCCTATCAAAGACATGCTTTTTACAATAGATAACAAATAATATCTACCTTCTTTCATATTTATTTTTGTTTTTTGTTTTGGAATTTTTTTAGAAATTAAATATTTCATGAATTATTTTTTAGTCTTTTTGAATAAATTATTTTTAACTTTTATTTTATATAACATGTTTTACATATTTTGTAAATAGTTTTTTAGAAAAAATTTTATTATTTAATTATCAAGAGTTAATCAGCCCATAATAAAATTTTTACATATAAAATCAATTTTAATAGATTCTCGAAATTGCAGATGTTGATTTATGCTGAAAATAATGCAATATTGAAATATATCTAACCATTAACTATTAAGATTACTGTTCATATTTTATATTAATTATATGGTAAATTTTCCAAACACAAACTATTGATTTTTCTATTTATCCCTGCTATAATTCTCCACATAGAAAAGAGGTTTTACATGAATACAGCAAAAAATTTATTAAAACAATACTTTGGATACGATGAGTTCAGACCACGGACAAGACGCAATTATAAGCCATATCTTAAATGGTGAAGATTGTCTTCGGAATAATGCCCACTGGCGCTGGTAAATCTATTTGTTATCAAATTCCTGCTATGATTTTACCAGGTGTTACACTAGTTATATCACCACTTATTTCTCTTATGAAAGATCAAGTTGATAGTTTAAATCAAATTGGAATTCCAGCAACTTACATTAATAGTTTACTTTCTAATACTGAATATTCCCAAACAATCGAAAATATCTTATATAATGTTTATAAAATAATCTATGTAGCACCAGAAAGACTAAATTCAGAGTCATTTTTAAACATGCTAAAAAACATAAATATTTCGATGATTACAGTAGATGAAGCCCATTGTATTTCTCAATGGGGACATGACTTTAGACCTAGTTATAGAGAAATTGCAAATGTTATTTTAAATTTAAATAAACGTCCAATTATTTCAGCATTTACCGCAACTGCTACTCAAATTGTAAAAAAAGATATAATCGACTTATTGCATCTTAAATCTCCATTTACTCTAACAACTGGATTTGATAGAACTAATTTAAGTTTTTCTGTTGAATCACCTAGAAGTAAAAAAGACTTTATTTTAAATTTTCTAGAAAATAATAAAAATGATTCTGGAATTATTTATTGTTTAACTAGAAAGTCTGTTGATAGTTTGTACCAAACTTTATATGATTTAAAATATAATGTTTCTAAATATCATGGTGGGATGAAAGATTTAGAGCGAAATAAATCACAAGAGGACTTTTTATATGATAGAACACAAATTATGATTGCTACTAATGCATTTGGTATGGGAATAGATAAATCTAATATTAGATATGTCATTCATTATAATATGCCTAAAGATTTAGAAAGCTATTATCAAGAAGCTGGTCGTGCTGGGCGTGATGGAGACAAGTCTAGATGTATTTTACTTTTTAATAGAGCTGATATTGTTTCGAACAAATTCTTAATTGAGCAAACAGAGTCTGAATCAAATCATAAAAATGAATATAATAAATTAAATGATATTATTGATTATTGCAATACTGATAAATGTTTGAGGAAATATATTTTAGAATATTTTGATGAAACACCTGAATTTGATAATTGTAATAATTGCAGTAACTGTCTATCTGAAACAGAAATTACTGATATAACCATAGATGCAAAAAAAATATTGTCTTGTATAGTTAGAATGAATCAAAAATATGGTACTTCATTAGTTACAGATGTGTTAAAAGGTTCGAAGTCTTCTAAAATTAAAGCTTTTGGATTTGATAATTTGTCTACTTATGGAATTATGCAGGATTATTCTAAAGATACTATAAAAGAATTAATTTATTTTTTAATTACAGAAAATTATATAAAATCTATTGGAGATAAATATCCTATTTTGATGTTAGATCAAAATGCAAAAGAGATTCTACATGGAAATAAGAAAGTTTTAATAAAAAGAAAAATTGAAAAGGTGTCATCTGTTACTGCATCTACTAATGCTGATTTTGATGAGAAGTTGTTTGAGATATTAAGAGGTTTAAGAAGAAAGGTTGCAGAAGAAAATAATGTTCCGCCTTTTATTGTATTTGGTGATGTATCATTAAAAGAAATGGCTACATATTTTCCTGTTAATAGAGTATCAATGCTTAGTATTAGTGGTGTTGGTGTTAATAAGCTAGAAAATTATGGTGATATTTTTATAAAGACTATTAAACAATATGTTGATGATAATGATATAAAGCTTTTAGATAAGCCAATAAAAATAGTAGAAAGTAAAGAGAAATCCTCTGCTAAAGAAGATACTAAAAGTATATCTTATAATTTGTTTGTAAATGATAAAAAATCTATTGATGAAGTTGCGGAGATTCGTGGACTTACAAGAAGGACTGTTGAGGAGCATTTATTGAAATGTTATGAAAATGGGATGGAAATTAATTTGAATGAATATATTAATGAAGATTTTAGAGATGATGTTTATTGTGCTATAGAGCAGGTTGGATATGAAAGATTGAGGGATATAAAGGATTTGGTACCAAATGAGGTGGATTATTTTAATATTAAATATTTTGTTATAGATTATAAGAAGGAATCCTCAAACCAAGCAATTTAGGTTGCTTGATTCTGAGGATTTTGGTTGTTATTTTTATTGGGTTATGAAGCTTTTATTAGATTTATTCAAACTTGGTAAAATATGTTATAAAACTTTAGATGTAAGACTATTTTCTACCTCTAATAAATATTTTTTATTATCTAGTCCACCTGCATATCCTGTTAATGTTCCGTTACTTCCTATTATTCTGTGGCATGGAATTATAATTCCTATTTTATTTTTTCCTACTGCATTTGCTACTGCTCTTACTGATTTTGGACTGCCTATTCTTTGGGCTAGTTCTTTGTATGATATTGTTGTTCCATATTCTATGTTTAGTAATTCTTTCCATACTTTTTCTTGAAATGGAGTTCCACTATATTCATATTTAATGTTAAATTGCTTTAACTTACCTTTAAAGTAGTCATCTAATTGTTTTTTACATTGTTTTATTAATGGATTTTCTGTTGTTTCATCTTCTATGTCTTCTTTTCCTTTTACAAATGTTATTTCTGTTATGCTGTTTTCGGTTGATTTTATTTTTATTGTTACTTTTTCGTTTTTATAGTAATTTGTGTACATGGTTTACCTCTTTTTAATTATTTTTCTATGTAGTTATTTTTTTGATTTATTAACTATTGTTTGAATTAAACATCATAATTCCATAATCCTAGCATACCTTTTACTTCTATAGGATTTTTGAAATTTTCCATCACTTCTACTTGCCAAGCAAACGCTTCTTTAAATATACTTTTACTGTAAATATCTTTATTTTCCTTCTGTATTTCTACAAAGAATTCTGGAGTTGTTTTTATACAATTTCTTAGATTTACTTTTCCTAATATCCTGCCTAATGGCATTTCTTCTGGAATATATTTTTCTAATCTTTTCATTGCTTCTTTATCTATACTTTTTCCTGCATGTATTAAAAGTTGTCCTCTATATTTTGTTTGCCAACTTCTAAATTCAAATCTTTTATAACCTTGCATTATTAAAGTTGCCCATGGTTGTTTTATTGTTAGTACTTTCATGTTTTTTCTCCTTTTTATAGACTGTGTAAATTTTATTTTGAGTTTGTTTTTTGTTATTTTATTATTCTTTTAATTATAGTACTTTTTTAATAAAACAGATATATTTTTTGATTATATGTTGGTACAAATGATGCTATTTTTTATTAATAAGTATAAGTTGCGTATTCCAACTTTCTATTAAAGAAGTTTAGACTTCCACCTTCGGGTTATGAGCGACATTTGACGGCTTTTTGTTACTTTGTGAAAACTAGAGTTTTTGTTGGTATTTCGGTATTTACAAGAGTTTTAGTTTTTAGAATATTTGTGTCTTTTTAGGGCATTTTTGGAGGATATTTTACCCAATTTTTACCCAATGGGTGTGGTACGTTTGTTCTTAGAAGATTGGCTCTTGTAGGTGCATTTTTAAAAATAGAAAATTTTAATTTTTGGAGGTTTTAGATTATGAATAATTTTAGAGAAGTTAATGAGGATATTTTAAAAGATTGGTTAATGTTTAGAGAAGATGATTTATGTTCTTTGACTTGTGATGAGGATAGAAAGCATTTTGTTTATTTTGATGAAATTTCTGAGAGGATTTTGAAGAATGTTCCTGAACAGAATAGGAAATATGTTCAAAAGCAACTGGATTTGCTTGATAATAATTTTACTGATTATCTTTGCTATTGGAATGAGAAGTATTATAGGAATGGCTTTTGTGATGGTGTGCAGTTGATTGGTGGATGTTTTGAAGAATAGATAAACTTTAGACAGCAATAAGAAAATTCTCATTGCTGTCTTACTACTACATTTCTAGCCAACTAACATTTTTGTTTTTATACTTTAATTCTAATTCATATACTTTGCTAATTATTGTTTCTATATTGTATATATTTCCATCATTCATATATATTTTTTGTTCAATTTCTTCTATTATATAATACATAAATCCAATATTTTTATACTCTTCATTATCATTTTCCTTAATTATTTTTTTTAATTCACTATTAATTTCTATTGATTTTTCATTGCTTATTGAGGCTATATCTAATAAAGCTTTTCTTGCACTATTATATATTCCATTAAATCTTCTATCCTTAAATTTATTTCTAAAAGTAATTTTTAGAAATTCAAATAAATATTTTGTAAATTTTTCATCTTTTATTCTTGCAACTGCTTCATTAATATCTTCATATGTTGTTTTATCTACATAAGCCATGTTATTTTTATCTATCCAATTTAGATAATAAATTAAGCCTGCCTCTTTTTGGGATATTATTAAATATTTTGCATAAAACATTTTTTTAGATAATTTTTTACTATTTTTCAATTTTCGCACTAGCCAATTTTCTATAACATCTTTATCTAGCTCAATAATTTTAGGAACTAAATGGTTTTGATATTCTTCCTCTAAATTATAGAAATATTTATCTATGCATTTTTTTATTCCAATAACATGCACTAAATACTCATACGCATTATCTCTTTCATCGTATGGTAACTTTTTATTGCAAAAATATTTTGCAATATCTTTTTCACAATTGTTAACATTATTTTTTATACAATATTCAATATGGTTTTCAAATACATCCATATGTATATTTTGTTCATGAATATTCTTAACTATTCTCTGCCTTATTAACTTAGGTTCCAATTCTTGTATTATATAATTTATTCCTACTTTTTCTCCATTTATATAATACTCGAATTCTAACATATCTAATAGTGTATCAGTTGGATACTTAAAGTTAAATCTATATTTATAATACCATAAGCATATACATAATTGATTTGTTGTCCAACTTCTATTCGAATTATCATATTTAGTATATTTTATAGCATTTTTAAATTTAGCTAATTTAAGATAGTTATTACTTAACTCTTTTATTTTTTCTTCTTGAGCCTCCGTTAATTTCAATTCACTTTCTTTATCTGAAAGCATTACGTATGTATGTACAAACATAAACCAATTCCAATCCCATTTTTCAAAGCTATTAATATTTACTTTTTTATCTTTATTGAATTGTGAGCAAATAAAAAAGTATAGTTCATAATATTTTTCGTCAGATTCATAAATATCATATAGTTCATGTAATTCTTTAATAGTAACTTCTTTTTTGTTTAAAGAATTCAAAAAATCCTCAACATACATAATAAATTGGTCTTTATCAAACATCTTATCTATAAATATTTTTTTACTTGCTTTTTTGACTGCATCAAAATCTATTTTCTTTCTTGGTATGTCCTCAAATAATTTTTTTTCAGTTTTTGATTCATATTCTGATTTTAGTTTATCATAAGATGAAAGTTGTTTACTGCAAAATCTTAAAATATCTTCAGCAATTTGATCTTTATATTTTCCTTTTTTATATTCATTGTAGAAATATTCCATGCATTCATCATCTATTATATACTCATATTCTCTTAATCTTTTTTTGCTATTTGAACTTATATATGCCTTGAAAAAGTTTAGTAATAATTTATTATCTTTTAGTCTATTTATTATATCTTTTATTATTTTATAATCATAGTGTTGTTCACAAATATAGTATAATTTAAGAAAATTACTTATCATATCTTCTCCACTATATACTTTAATTATTGAATCAAATATGTTAATCATAATTTCCTTATTAAGTTCACTATCTCTTATTTTTTCTTTATAAAAAAATTTTAAAACTTTATTTATACTATTTTTTGTATTTAAATACTTGAAACACTCTGTAAATTCATATTGTTCGTCAAAACTATATGCTTCCTCATCATCGTCATCCCAGTTACTCGCTCCTAGTCCTCTGATTAAATGATAATATCTATCGAGAACTATATCTACATCCTTACTTACTAAATTCTGCTTTTTTAAAAAGAAATAATATGACCTTCTTAATTGACTATCTTCGTGTTTTTTATTTAATTCAATGATATTCTTAAATTCTTCCCTAGTACATAAATTAAAATTTGCTAATATCCTAATTGCTATCGATTTACTATAATTCACATATTTATCTGATTGACATACTTCTAATAAAGCATTTCTCACTCTATTTTTGTTTCTAAATAAATCTTTAGCAGTTTGTAATAACATCAAAGCATTAGTTGTTATTGTATAATGTTCATTTTTTTCAATTTTGTTAATTAGATAAAGTATATCATATTCATCGGAAATCAAATTAAATTTATCTCTTATATCATAGTCAATCCATATTTTTTTACTTTCATATTTTTCAAATATCTTTACAAATATTTTTCTCTTAAAGTTTAAATCTAATTTGCTATTCTCAATATATAAAATAAATTCTGGTATTTTTTCTATAATATAATCTAATATATCTTCTCTACCAAAATTGATTAAAAACACAAGTACATTAAGCCATGAATTTCTTATTTTATAATCATTATATGTTATTATATCTTTTATATCATTTATAGAATATTTTTTTATACTTTGTGCTGCTAAATATTCACCAAAATTCTTATGTATAAAGCTCCATGTTTCTTTATCTTGTTTCTTCCAAATCGAAGCATATTCAACTATTTTTCTTTCTTTATCATTACTTATTATTTTTCTATATTCTTCATCTTTAAGATAATTTCTTTCTAAAAACTCCATTGTTACAGCTATTATTCCTAATAACTGTTTTGTATTCTTTTCAAAATTTTCCAAATCATTGGTATTCTTAAATTTACTTTTATCAACTTCTAAACTTCTATTAATAATATAATCGAAAATTATTGCTTTATTTGGCAATTTATTATCTTCAGTATATATTTCAATAATTTTTATTAAGAAGAACGGATTATATACTAAATGCATCAATTCATTTCTTTCTATTTCTGTCCAAAATTTTTCAATTTCAATTTTATTCTCTTCTAATAATTTGTTTATATTTTCCTTTTTTACTCCTTCAAGAAAATATTCATTAAAACCTTCTATAGTTCCACTTTGATTATTATTCTTTGAATTATAAAAATTACTCCTCGATGTTAGTATCATTTTTGCACTTTTATACTTATTACAAAATGATTCTATATTTATTATAAATTTTCTTCTATATTCTATAGCTATTTCATCAAATCCATCTAATACGTATATTATACTTTCTTTGTTCGCTCCATTATATTCTTCCGGTATTAATTGTTCTATGCTTTCTCCACGATAAATTTTTAATTTGCTATAAAAAGCAAAATTCTCTTTATTTGTGTTTAACTTATTTACTATATATTTACATTCTTCTGTTTTACCATTTCCCGCATCACTTAATAGTACTATTTTATTATCTTTATTTAATATTTCTTCTATTTCTTCTTCATTAAATATATTTTCATTTCCTATTTTATTTAGCTTTCTTTTAATTCTCAAATTATCTTTTATTACAAATTTTTGCTTTTTAATTTTTGAAACATCAATATATTTTTCTGGTGATTCTGGATTAAAAAATAAATTAAATTGATAATTTAGTTCTTCTTCCATAAGCATTTTTTCAAAATTGCTTTTCATTCTCCATTCAACTTTAACAAAAAGTTCTCCAGCAAATTTTTCTATTTCTTTTAAGTATTCTGGTTTACTTTTCTTAGGATCTCTGCTCTGTGAAAATTCTTTATTCATATAAAAAATAATTTTTGATATTCCCTTATATTTTTCTTTAGTGGTCTTTATTGCTAATTTTATTTCCTCTTTTTTTTGAGATAATCTTATAGTATCATCATAATATTTAGCTTGAAATCCTATAATTTCATCATTTTGAATAATAGGATCTGTTTCAATCCCTGCTTGATTAAAATATCTATGTATACCATATTTTTTATCAAACTCATAACAAAACAAATAATATGATAATGCTTCAAACGCCTTATTTAAATTTTGCGAATTTTTATATTTAAAATTTTCCCAATTTAATGTGTTATAATTAAGCATTTCTTCATTTCCTCCTATAAGTTCATACATTTAATATTATATTTAAAATAAAAACTTTGTAGAATTATGTAATATTATTGTATTTTATATTATATTTTGTCTTATTCCACTTTTTATTTTATTCAATACAATAAACATTGCCATTACAAATATAATATATATCGAGAAAATTAAATTTGTATTTTCAAACCATTGACTGAGTTTTATGAGTACTTGTACATTTATGTAATAAAAAAACATATATCCAATGCTTCCTAAAACTTTATTTCCCCTTCTACTATGAAAAATACCACACATAGAAAAAGCTATTTTATATAATATTTTTCCACCAAATAAAGCAAAAATAATATTGCAACAACTTCATTATCAGATATAAATTCAAATGGATTTGGTATCATTTCTTCTCTTATGAATCCATTCAAAGTACTTACAATTTGGTACATCTTGTCCTCCTTCCTTATAAAAAAACAAAATACTCTAGTAAAAACTAAAATATTTTGCTTTATATCTATTTATTCATTTTTAAATTCATAGCATAATCAAAAGATATTTGTTCAAATCTTTTAGTTTTTTTCCATCCATCCTCTCTATGTGACATTTCAGATATATCTGTCACAGTTTTATTCTTTAGTATTTTTATTATTGTATCAATTATTTCTTTTTCAGTATCACTTATTTTGTCTAAACTATAATTTCCATTACTTATAATTTTTGTTGTATTACCATTCTCAGTTTCAATATCTTCTCTTATATATTTAGCATTCAGTAATGATATTTCATCATATTTTTTATAAATAATTGTTGGACCAAATTTTTGATTTTGATATGTTAATCCAGTAATCGCTACACTTCTTTGATTAAAAGATAACATATCTATATACCACAGATATTTATTTAAGCTTGTAATAGTTAAGTTCTTTACTCTACTAGCAATATAAGAAATAATATTTTCTATCTTCTCTATATCTAAAGCTTTATATCCATTATAAATGTCAGGTCTTCGATCTAATACAGATTTTAAATATCTTCTTATATTATTTTGAACTTCTTCTTCACTAATATTAATATTTAAGTCTGCAGATACTATCTTTTCATAAGTCTTATCATTAATACTTCCATTCTTATATGCTTCTTTTACTTTTTCTATAAATTTATCACCATTATCTATTAATAGCTTTATATAATCACTTTGAGATTTTGTTGGTACTCCACCTCTTTCATATCTATTAATAGTCATTTTTCCAAATCCAAGAATAGCAGTTAGTTCTCTTTGTGATATATCGTACTTTTCTCTTAAATCTATAATATCTTGTGGTTTGATTATATTTGCTTTTTCTCTATATAGCTCATATATTCTTTCATTATTCTTTTCTTCAATTTCATTTACATATAAATCTTGATGGCATTCTTTACATACAGCTACATTTTCATAGGTATTTATTTCTATTCCTCTAAATTCCTTTAAATCTCTTCTTTCAACTTTATACTCTACTTCTTTTTTACAATATGGACAATATACTCTCATTTTAACTCACCTCATCATATTTACCAAATTCATGTACTGACAAACAAACTGACTTTTCTGTACTCTCTACTCTAATTTTAATATACAACTTAGTTCCTTCAAATAAAGGGCTAAATTTAAATATCCAACCTTCATATTGTGGATCTCTGTCTTTTTCTGGACCTGCAAAGCAATCATCTACTGAGAGTTCTCTAATGATATCTTTAATATCATTATTATTTAGGCTATACTCTCTCATAAACTCTACATTTTTCTTCGTTCTGACAATAACAAATTTATCTCCATTATTATCATTATCTACAATTTTTTTAATTTTCAGTAAATTCTGACTTTGAATTTGACCTCCTATTGTATTCATTATATGCCATCTCCTTATATTTATGTGCCACTTTTTGATGGCAATTTAATTGTACCATGGCTATGAACAAAAGTCAATACTTTATTAAAATTTTACAAAATTCTCTAATACTGGAATAGCACCATATCTTCCAGATAAATAATCTTTATTGTAAGTTGCATCATTTCTAACCTTTACATCATTAATTTTGTAATCAGCCAAAGAATATATTGTAGAAATTCCATCCTTATCTTTTTCTGCAAACCAAATTTCATCTCTTCTAAAAGTTTCTTTATTCAAATTTACTGTATCATGTGTTGAATATATTAACTGACCATTTCCTTTATTCGTATCACTATTATGAAATAGATTAATAATATATCTTGTTAATAATGGATGTAATTTTGTGTCTAATTCATCAATAAATAACACCATTCCATTTTTTAATGCATCCATAAAAAAATCAAATAAGTAAAACATTTTTCTAGTGCCATTAGATTCTAGGTAAAATGGCAATGCCTTTTCTTCTCCATTTTCTCTTTTATGAGTAACCTTAATATCTACAATTACATTATTGTTTTTTACTGCTTCTACAGAATCTGGTATAGTATTTATATCTTCTATTCCAGCATCAAATGATTTTATAAATTTTAATAATTCCCTTTTATAATTTTTATCAGTTAATATTTTAAATGAAACCCTTTTATCAATGATTCTATCAAAATCAGGATTTCCTAAATCTAAATAATTGCTATTCATAAACCAATAATAAACATTTGCAAAGTCTTCGTTATCTTTATCTATTTTACTATATATATTCAAAAATAATGTCTTTTCATATATATTTAACAAACTAGCTATTTTATTTGTTTTCATTGTTACATTATTATTTTCTCTTTCAAATATAGAATAAAATTTGTTAACTCTTTTTTCATATAGCCATTCTGAAATTATATTATCTTTTATTAATTCAAAACCATATTTATATATTTTATTATTTTTTGCTAGTATTTCTACTTCTAAAGCAATTGGTTCTTCATTTATCATAAAACTATATATATTTTCTTCATCTATTGGAGAACTTTTTTTAGAATCATCGCTTATTAATATTCTATTTTTCATATAATCAAAAGCTTGTAATACATTAGTTTTTCCACTAGCATTAGCACCATAAATTGCAGATACTTTTAAATATTCACCATTATCTATTTTAGCAACATTATACTCATGTTCTTTTAATACTGTTGCTTCCATATCTAAACAATTTTCGTCTTTAAATGATTTGAAATTTTTAAAACTAAATCTTATTAACATGTTAAAATCCTCCTTTACTTTATATATTATATGCTAAAATCAAAAAAATATCAACATTTTTGAGATATTTTCTCAAATTTATTGATATTTTTGAATTTTATTATACTTGCTTATTATTTTAAAGTGCAATTTTTACACTTTAAAAATATATAAAATCATATTGAAAAATGTGTCTAATCATATGTTTGAAACTAGATATGTTATATTTTGTATAATAATACAAAGTCTGAATCATCCAGACCTTGCACTTTTATAATTGATTTAAAAATTTTAATAATTCATTATTATATGTTTTAAGAGATATACTCTAATTATTTTACATCTAAAACAAAAATTCTTCCAGCATGCTTCTTATCTTATAAATATTTTGTACTTTTGCTAATTTTTTTAATTTATTATTATTTTGTTGCTTTATCATAACATATTTTATTCTACTATTTCTGCCAATTTTATATTCTCTTTTTATTATATTTCTATCTTCTATTCCTCCATAAATGTCAAATAATTGAAACATATTAGACACATATTTATAGGATTCATGTCCATTCATTGCTAATAATCCTCTCGGATTTGATATGATTTTTTTCTTTATTGAATTTGTACAATTTTCCATATTCATATTTATTGAAGTTTTATTTTGATTTATTTCACATACAATAATATTCTTTTCTGTTAATTGATTCCAATTCAAAAAAGAATTTTTCATAAGCCAAAGATCAGATAAATATATCGCATACACAGTAAGTGCCAAGAAAATAGCCTTATCATTTTTTATAAAAAAATTTTTATTACATTTTACATCATATAAATTAACAAATAATAATTCATCGACAGTTGAGGGAAAACGTGTTTCATTTTCTTTCAATTTTAACATAAAATAATTTAAAAGGATGTCGTTTTTATCTCCTAGGTTATAGTTGCTATAATATTCATTTGTAAAATCTATTAATTGAGGTAATCTTTCATTATACATAGTAATTAAATTTTCATATACACATGGGATATGTTCTTTTTTTACCAAATATTTATATAATTTCCCAGCTTTGTTTCCAATTTGATATTCTTCATCTTTTTTAAAATATTTTTTTAAAACTTTTTCTGTCATATCTCTATCCATTGCTAAACATTTTTCATAGATTTCATCATTTTCCATATTGGTAACATTACCATTTCCTCTATAATACAGTCCTACTAAAAAAGGAACTAGTTTGTTTTTATTTGAAGTTGAAAAATCATAAGAATTTTTTAATAATATATTATAAATATAGTTTATTGATGTGTATTGTTTTATAGTTAAAATTTTATTTATGATCTCTTCTTCTTCTGGTAAAGAATTAATAATTTTACATATCGATTCATAAGCAATATCATGAACTGATAGATATGTATCATTAATCTTTAAAATAAAATCATTAAAATTGTCAATATAGATATAATCTATTTCTTTCTCTTTTTCATTTTGTTCTTCATTTTTCTCATATTCCATAAACTTCTTCTTATTATTTATAATCTTTTCTATTTCTCCTTCAATAATATCATCTTGCTTTATTTTGATATTTTCTATAATTTCTTTCTTTATATAGTTGTATTGTTTATTTGTAGCAAATTTTATACAACTTTTTAAATAACTATTTCTATTATTTATAGAATATTGAATATTGCCAGATATATACCTCCAATAATAATATAAAAACTTATTTTTTTTATAATCTTTAAGTTTGATATTTTCATATATTTCAGAGAATAAAATATCTTCATCTCTTATACCATTATAACTTATTTCCATAGTATAAAAGAATATTTTCATAGCCTCCTCTGCAGAAAAATCTTTTGCATATTTTTCTAGCAATTCATTTAAAATATGCCAAACATCTTTAGCTCTATCCATTCTTTCAATTGCATTATATGCTATTGTATATAATTTCAAAAATTTTTGTCTGTCTAATAATTTTTCTTCTTTTAATCTATCATAAATATCAATTAATTCCCATATTTGAATATCTCTATAACTTCCATAAGAGAACATTAAGCATTTTATTTCTTTGTAAATTTCTATTTGATCTCCATTTACTAAATAAAGCATTATGTAATTCGTCATTAAATTTCTCAAATTTGAATAATTACTTTCTCTTGAATCAATATTAAAGAATAAATATCTTAATGTATCGATTTCTAACTTTATATTATTCTTTTTTATATTATATACAATAGATTTATATATATTTCCCAAAAATGGTAAAATTCCTTCATGTCTATTTGATTTTTCTTTTTTCATTTTTTCATAAAATTCCATAAATTTAATAATTATATAATTGTTATTTTCATTTTTAACAAATAAATTTCCAAGAAAGTCTAATTTTTCTTCAGAATTAATAATATTTCCTTCAAAATTCAAATCATAGTAATTTAATTTGTCAAATATTTCTTCGAACTTACTCTTGTTATCTTTTAATTCTGTATTAGTGAAAACTTCAATTAAACTAACTAATAATTTATAAAATTTAGGAATTTCTAAATATTCCTTTTCCCATACATTATTTAAATATTCGATATTTTTATTTATTCCATTATTGAAAAAATAAGCTAAAATATTTTCATCTATATTACTAATGTACTTTTGGCCTTTATATTTTCTTTTGATTATTTCTATATCAATTTTTTTATCAGGAACCAGCAAACCATATTCTAGTAATTTTGTATTATATCCATCTAATTTTCCTTCTATAAATTTCTTTATGGTTTCCTTTAGCCTATTATCTTTTCTACCTATTTCTTCCATAATTTTCTCTTTCTTTTCACTATATAACTTTATAAAATTAACCATGATTCCTATTTCATTTTTTGGAATAATCAATTTATCTATTTGTGTCAAATCTCTTTTATTATAATTTTCAAAATAAATATTGATTATATTTTCATAATTTAATTTTACATTATTTTTTAATAGATATATACAAATTTTTCTAATATATTCCCATTCCTGCTCGTGGTTAGCATATTTTATTAATCCTCTTTTATATAAGATTTTTTCTAATAACTCTTTTTCACCTCTTAAATATAATATTCTTATATAATCTTCAAATATATCTAAATCTACTTCATATTGATATGTATTTAAAATATCTGAAAAATGTTCTATATAATATATTTTTTCGAATTCCTCTCTCAACGAAAATATTTTATAACAGCACACATTAAATTTCTCTATTTCTTTAATTGATATCCCTTTTTCAAAAATGCAATTAATTAGTTTATCAATATTATATTCTTTATTAAACTTTAAAAAATTATTAGTATTAACAATTAATTCTGGCAAATAATTAAATGCTTTCTCGTTTTCATATATGTCTAATGAATTAAGCCAATCAACCAAATTATTTTTCAATAAGTTAGTCTCTATTTTAGGATTTTTTAAAATATATCTCTTCAAACTTTCATGGAATATCATATATTCATTTCTTTCATTTTTAGTTAATACATTCTTTATCTTTCCTATCTCATTATTAACTTCAACATAATCAGTTTTACTCAATTCAGCTAATTCATTTACCGTTACAGGAAACTGTAATATAGCAAAATACATATATAGATAAAATTGTAATCCTTGAAAAATATAATCATAATATTCATCTAATGTATTAAAATCATTTGCTGGAATATTACCTTTATTCATATACTCTCTCATTAAATAGTTAATTAATAATGGATTACCATTTGTTTTCCTATGTATTTCTTCAATGCTAATATTTATATTTAAATCGTATTTTTTACAAAACTTTCCTACTATTATTTTAGTCTCTTCTATATGGAAATTTTTAATTTCATATTTACATTTCACGTCAATTTCATCAATTGGTTGAGAAATAAGAATTATTTTCATTTTTTCTGTACTATCTGCTATCTGTGTCAATGATTTTAATAATTCCTTAATAACAATCTTTTGATCCGTATCTTCTCTTTCTATATGATCAATTCCATCTAACAACAGATAATGAATTTTATCATCTTTATTAGCTTGATCTATTATAGAATTAATATCATTGTTAAATAAGTTAATATTAAACCCATGTTTTTTTTGTAAATGATAATTTAATGTAGTTAGAAAATTTATTTCTTTTATTCTCTTACTTCTTTCCTCATCATTTCTATTAAAATAGAAATAATATGTTGTTATTAGTGAATTTTCTTCTATTTTATCTTTTAGTTGTTTTGATAACCAACTTTTTCCTACTCCTGGAGCTCCATATATATGCAACAAATTATTTTCTTTTAATAAATTAATAATATTATTTATATCGTTACTTCTTTTTATTTCTAATAATTCATCAATTTCCATTTTATTTGAAACTGGACTTAAATATTCTTCTAATCCTAAAGCTTTCATTATTTCGTTAGAAATCTCATTTATTTGTTTTTCCACATAATTATCTTCGGCTCTATAAGTTCTTATAGTATTTAATAAAGTATTATAAATACTTTGATTGGTGCCTTTAGCATAACCAATAACTCCGCTGTCAAAAGAATTTAATATTAAATTTCTAAAATCATCATTTTCTAATCCTTGATTTGTTACTTCTATTATGAAATTATCTATAAAATCTTTTATGTCATTTTTCGTAATACTCTTAAATGGTTGTTTTCTTTCTTTTTTGCTTTTTATTATTCTACAATCAAAAAGTTCATTTATAATCTTTTCCTCATTTTTTATTTTATATAACCTTGATTGTAAAAAGAATCCCTTTTGTCCATTTTTTAATAACTTTTTTTCTAATTCCGTACTTATATTTCCTGAGGTATTTCTTATAATTAGAATGTTTTTATTATTTTTTGATACTTTATAGCTATTAATAAATTGATACAAATTATAATCACTACTTGCATTTTTTAAATCTGACCAATCAAGAATTTCTTTTGATTCACTATATTTAATTTGAATTTCTTTAATAATATCTTTTTCTATTATTTTTAAATCATCAAATTTATCTTCTATATTTGATTTTTTATCTAATACTACTCTAGTATCAATATGCTCTCCATTTAATATTCTATTAATATACTCAGATATTATATATGACGAAAAAGCATCTTGAAATATATATCCTCTTTCTTTGGAATTATTCATATAGTACCTCCATATAATAGTATTGATCAAGTTTATAAATTTTATATATGACTAAATAACATAAATTATAGTAATTTTCCATTGATAATAAAAATTATACTTTTGTTCTACACCAATTAAAATATGATAGAAAAATTTTCTTCATAATTTATATTCATTTATTCAAATAATTGCTTTTCTCCAGTTATCATTCTTAAAATTTTCGTAGCATTCATCAACAAAGTGCTTTAATATTTCTTTTTGCTCTTTTGATAAATTATATCTGTTATCATCGTCTATAAATTTCTTGTCCATTTCAGCTATGAATTTTACAATCGGCATCATTTCATCTTTATTCATACCTATATTCTTCTCCTTCTTCAGCAACCATTAAGTTATTTTTCTCATCTTCATCAATTGAATAAGTTATTTCATCTTTTTGATTTAATCTTTTCTTAAGATAATTTGACAAGTTTTTATCTGTACAATAAATATAACATCCTTTTTGTCCTCTTGTCATTAATGTCCTATATGTATTTTTTATTATTTCATCTACTATTTTCTCTGCTTTATCAAAATCTTGTTGAAACATTTTATATATTCCTTTTATTGATTGATCTGTCTTTGCTCTTTCTGTAACATCTGTAACTATCTTACCATTTTCATATCTTAAATCATTTCCAATAATTACTCCAACATAATCGAATTCAAGTCCTTGTGCTGTATGTATACATCCTATTTCATTTACTGACTCTGAATCAATTGCCCATGTTTGACTATTCCCTAAATTCCAGCTCATTGCGAAATTATATTCTGGAATGGTTATATCAAATATATCTGATTTATTTTTTCCTTCTTTTATCCAGTTCCAACAGTATCCTGCAAGTAATCTTGCTTTATTATTTATTTTGTTCTTTTCAAATATTATATCTCTTACTTCATTTGGAGTATCACATACTTTAACCTCATAATCCAAATCAAATCCATCACTATTAGCAGTATTTCTTATTTCTAATACATCATCAAGCCAAGCAATATATCCATCAGATCCATTGCATCTAAATTGTGATTCTAATTCCATTATTTCTGATTCAGCATTAGCTTGTCTAATATATTTTTGTATTTCTTCGATACTTCCTATATCTTTTAAAGTTACTCTTTGTGATTCATCTATAAAGAATATTGAAAATTTAGAGGCTTTAATAATTTCCTTTATTTGATTCTCACCTAAGTTCTGGAACATTCCTGATTTTGCATTTAATCTATGTGCTTCATCTACTATTAAAACATCAAATTCATTTTCTACAGATTCTACAAATGATCCTGATCCTTTAAACAAGTTATTGATTCTTGTTTTTCTAAAATCTCCACTTAACTTCGTAGCATAAACATTTCTAGGTGCTGAATTCTTTGTTACATATGAACAAACCATATTTTCATTTGTTAATTGAACTAACAAATTGATTGCTAATACTGATTTTCCTGTACCTGGTCCACCTTTAACTATTAAAACTCTTTTGTTTCCATCTCTATATGATTTTCTTGCCATTTCTAAAGCTGTTTCATATACAAGTTTTTGGTCATCAATCATAATGAATTCTTGATTACCTTTTAACATACTTGATAACGTATCTTGTAAGGACTTAGATGGTCTAATTTTTCCATTTTCAATCATATATAATGTTTCTTTATCATCGCCATGTTTAATATACTTATTGATAAAATTTCTTAACTTTTCTACATCACCTTTTACAAAAGTTGGTGCCTTTTCTAAATAATACTTATAATTATCTGATAATAGTGTTGGAGGTGTTACAGTTAAATAATTGTGAAGATAAGCACATGGATGTAAATCTATTTGTCTATCTTGTACACTCTCATTATAATCTTCTATTGTTGTTGCATATGACCATGCTTGATATGATGGATGTACAACTTCTCTTAAAGCATGTCCTGTATATGCTTGTACTATTCCATCTTTTCCATTAATTATATCAACTTCAGTCCATTGTTTTAATTCAACAATAATAGCTGTATTTTTAAATTTACCATCCTTACCTGTAATTATAAAGTCTACTCTCTTAGATGTATTTGGAATTTTAAATTCAATAGCTATTCCTACATTTCCAGGTATATTATTATCTATCAAAACTTTCATCATATATTGCATAGAATTATTCCATGCTTTTCTTTCATTCTGTGATGTGTGATATCCCATTTTTTCATAAAATTTTCTATCTATATTCTCTTCAATTTTATCTTTTACAACATCTTCTACAAATAGCTGCTTTGTTGCTTCATATACTATCATAATAATTCCTCCAATTAATTATTATTTCTATAATTAATTATATTTTGTGCTTACTCCTTTAGCTTTTTCTACTGGATATTTTTTCTTTGTCTTTTCTAATTTTTTAATATTACTTGTTTAGTTTCTTCTTTATTAGAATTATAATTTTCTATATGTTCCTCCAAATATCTCTGCATACTTTCATCACATGCGTAAATATAACAACCTTTAATTCCTCGTTCCAATAAAATCTTATATGTATTAATTATATAGTTTTTTACAGTTTCTTCATCTGTTCCTTTTTTTACATTTAAATCTTTTAATTTATCAATATGAACTTCAATCTTATTTTTCCCTTTATTATAACTTAAGTCAGGACCAATAATTACTCCAACATAGTTTAAGTCATACCCCTGTACTGTATGCACACATCCAATTTCATTTACTGCATTATTTGATAGTATCCAACCTTTTTTTGTACGATTCCATATATATTTCTTTCCTTCAAAATCAAAATCGTATAAATCATTTTTTCTTATCTCTTCATTTGACTTACGTTCCGATTTCCACTCCCAATCATTTCCTGCAACATTTCTACATAATCCCATTTCTTTATCTAGTTGCTTTATCTTTTCAATCATTTCATTAGGATCATTGAATACTTTTATTTCAAAATCTTTAGATGATTCTATTTTATCTTTTAACGTACATTTAAATAATTTATCTATATTATCTAAAAATAGTTCCCCCGATTTACACCTTAATTGTGTTGTTAATGAGTAACATTTATCACTATTTCTTTGTATTAACTCGTTCATTTTTTCTGCTGAAATGTCTGATCCTCTAATAGTTTGATTTCCATCATAAAATAATACTTTATATTTTGATTTCATACTTATCCAATCAAGTTGTGTAGATGTTTTTTCATCAATTTGAAGTTCTTTACATATTTTCTTAAAATATCCCATATTTTGAATATTTTTATATTGTGCTAACCTATGGGTTTCATCACATATAATTACATCATAATTATCTTTAGTAACATCACCTGGTCCAATTACAATATTTTTTAGTTTTTTACTATTTATTGATTTAAATACAACATTTAAAGTCTTTCTTAAAGACTGCATTGGAACTACAAATCCAATTTTTATTTTTTCATTGTATAATATATATTTTCTTAGCCTATGCATAGTTTTATCAAATTCCAATAAATTTTCTACTTCACTATCTTCTTTGAAAGTATCAATCTTGATAAGATTTGCATTAACTATATTATATATTAAATTTATTGCCAAAATGGTTTTACCTGTTCCTGCAAGACCTGTAATAATTGAAGTTTCATTCGTGCTTTTTCCCTCTAAACAATCCAATATATTATTAATAATTTTACACATTATATCTTCTTGCTCATTAGTTAATGAAATAAACGGAGAATATTTATATATATCAGAATTTATAATATTATTATAAGATTTATTAACTAACTTTTTCTGCTTAAGTTTTTCCCATATATTCACTAATTTATTTAAATACATTTCTCTTTGATAATAATTATGTTTCGAAGATTGTCCATTATTTTTATTTAATATGCCATTATCTGAATTAAACCTGGTATCAGCATAGAACATACGAATTAAATTTTGTTCTATATCTAATATCGCAGATTTATTAAATTGCTTATCAAATATTATGTTTATTAATTCCAAATATTTTCTATCTGGATTATCTAAATGTTGTTTCATTCTACTTTTTATATTTGATGTTTCACCAATATATATTTCATTATTATTATTTATTAAATAAACTACTGGCCAATTAATATATTTTGGATTAATACTGTCTAATGTGTCTGTATTAAACTCATATCCTTTAACTTCCAAATTTGAATTCATCATTATTACCCCTTAAATTTTCTTATAATTTATTATACTTTGTACTTACTCCTTTTGATTTCTCAACTGGATATTTCTTTTCTGTTTTTTCCAATTTTTTTAATATAATTTCCTTTGGATCAACGTCTAATTTCATAGCCATTTGAATGCAATAAGTAAAAACATCTGCTAATTCCTCACAAACTTCTTCTTTATTATATTCTTCACTATTCCATTGAAAACATTCTAATAGTTCTCCCGCTTCAATCGATATTGATTTAGCTAAATTCTCTGGAGAATGAAATTTGTCCCACTCTCTTTCTTCATTAAATTGTTTTATCTCTTTCATTATCTCTTGCATTTTATCCACCTACATTTCCATTATCATAACTCATATAAATTTTATATCATAAACATTACTTTTTCTCAATAAAATATGAAATTTTTAACATATTTTGTCATATTTGTCTAATCAAAAAACATTTAACTCCATCTTTCTCCAATATTATCTATAACCTCCCTAAACAATTCTCTACAATTATCATACGTAATTCTTTCTAAAGCATCTCTAAAATCTAACCATTCTATCCCATCTATTTCACATTCTTGCTCTTTTATCTCTCCACCAACTTTTCTAGCAACAAAATATACAATCTCTTTCATATTTCCTTTATCTGTAACATATCTCATTGTATATCTTTTATTCCCTTCAACCTCTACATCTACATTAGCTTCCTCTTTTACTTCCCTAATTGCTGTTTCCACCTCTGTTTCGTCAGCCTCCACATGCCCTTTTGGAAATCCCCAATGACCTTTTGTCTGCTTAACCAATAAAACTTTTTCATCTTCTATAATAATACATCCACATGATTTTTCGCACTCCATTTATTCTCTCCCTTCTTTATTTAATTTCCTAATTCCTCTTTAATTGCAATCATTGTCTTTTTCTATTACATATATCAACATTTAACTTTCTCGATCTAAACAAATATCAACACCTAAAAGCACTTTAATAGCCTAGATCTAAATCTCTAGGCTATTTCTTATTCTATAAAACTCAAACTTCTCATATCACATTTCATAGCATTTTCCCAAAATTCTACGCTTCCCCTATCTAACATCCTCCTGTAATTCAAAACGATATCTCTGCTTTATCTCAGGATATTTCTCATGATCTACTTCCGACAAAAACATATCTAGTGGTCTTGCCCAAACTTCATTATCATCATCATGAGTATAAACCACCATATCCTCTTTTGTCTCTGAATGTTTCGCAATACAGATAATTCTATGCATTGTTCCTTTAAAATGTTTATATACTTGTCCTTCTTTTACAATTCTACTTTCTTCCATACTATTCTCAACAACTCCCCTACTTTAAATATTTAATTAATTCCCTATAAACTTCATCTCTTTTTACTACTTGTTTATTATCCAACATTTCTTCTACTTAATCAAGATTACATAACTTTACTTGATCTACTTCACTTTCTTGCATCTTAATATTACTCATTTCTATATTCTCTCTTTTCACAATATAAAAATCATAAATATGATTTGCAATATAATCTTCTTTTATTTTATTTATAGTTTTATATGTACAAATATATTCTAATTCATCTTCCTGAACATTCATTCCAACTTCTTCAGACACTTCCCTTATAGCTGCTTCTTTAGAACTCTGTCCTGCAGATACATGTCCTGCTGTTGATACATCCCATTTACCTGGATTTGTTTCTTTTTTTATTGATCTCTGTTGCATTAATAGATGACCGTTTTTATCTATAATTGCAACTACTATTATTCTATGCCATAATCCTCGTACATGAACTTCTTTTCTAGTAACTATCTCCCCAGTTTTCATTCCATTTTCATCTAATACATCTATTTGTTCTTCCATATTTCCCCTCCATATTTCTATTCTCAAAATATAAAACTAAAATTCCTTTATTAGCAATTCTTTAAATAATATTCCAATATTTTCCTATCCCTTAAAACTATAAACTTAGTTTGGTATATAGATTCATAATCAGATGCAACTAATTTATCATAGCAATTTGTTATTAACTCTAAAGCTTCCTGTGGCTCTACCCATACTAATTTAGCCCCTTCACTTTTTTTCTTTTCGGTTACATTTAATTTTTTCGTATCTTCTATAACTTTTCCAATAAAAACATTAGATATTTGTTTAAAATTAGTTAGGCTTTTGTATTCCTCTGTTGTTCCTAACTTTTTTATAATTTCAACCACACATCCAGTTTCTTCTAAAACCTCTCTTTTAAAGGCTTCTTCAGGAGATTCATCTCCCTCTATGCCTCCTCCTGGAAGTTTGTATTCATTTTTATTGCTTTTGTTAAATATTGCAATTTTTCCATCTTCTCTTATTACTATCCCTCTAGAGCCTAATCTCAACTCTGGGTTCTCATTCATTTCTATTGGTTCTTGTCCTATATCCTTATCTTTAAGTACACAAATTAATCCCATATCTTCCACCTCTTATAATAAATTTATATTTTTACTAAACTACGTCCTATTTATTCAGGGTACCTATATCCTTTATCACTTTACAATTCTTCCTTAATCTTTTTTCTCCCATAATTGTTCTATATATTTCCCAAATATCTTCTATAACATTTTCTTCTTTTATATCATCTACACTACATTGTAAAATATATGCAGAATATATAACTTGATATAAATCTATATCAAATTTCATTTTACTAAACCCAATTCTTTCATAAAAGTTTGCTCTTTTCTTTCTAATTTCATTTTCTTCTAAAGTTCTTCCTTCACCAACTTTTTCTATTTCTATAAAAATCCCATAATAATCTTTATATTCTTCTTTTAGCTTTCTAATAGCTTCTGTTCCATATCCCTTTGATTGATATTCTGGCAATATTGCAAAATAATCCAAATGCGCACATTTTATATCTTTTACTATATTAACAATAAAGAATCCTATAAATTTCTCTTCTATCATAATTTTAAGAAATGTTGTTATTCCTTTTTCAAAAGATGATTTTAAATGTTTAAAAGCTTTTCTCTCTTCTTCTGGAAATAACTTTTTATAATCTTCATACACATCTTTTTTAAATTCTTTAATATCTATACTAACTAATTCCATCTTATCCCCCTTTGCTGTCTTTATACTTTAGCTATTTATTATGTAATATGATATAAATAAAATCTACTTGTACTCTCTATTAAAATTAATTTCTTCTTTATTCTTTAATCCTTGAACAATATCCATATCTAGTAATTCACACATTCCCATCAAACATATAAATACATCTGTTATCTCATTCTCTAAACTAGAACTATAATCTTTATTAATATCTATTGTTAAATTATTGTCTGTTTTTCTAACCTCTTTTGCAAGTTCTCCTATTTCCTCTGTTAATAAACACATTCTTTCTAATAAACTTGTCTTAAACCCTTTAACCTCAATCATGTCCTTAATATATTTTTGTAAATCTTCTACACTACTTTTTTTACTTAATTTATCTAGATCCTGTTTCAACTCGTATTTATCCATATTTTTACCTCTCGTTTTCTTTATTTTTAATTATATAATTGAAATTTGTTTATTTAATATTTTATTATTCATATAATATCTCTTATAATCTTTTTTTCCTATGTAAAATACTAATTATATGTTGAATTTTACATTAATATATCATACATTATTACATTCCTCAAGTATCTTATTGATTATATTATTTTAACTAAAAAAAATATGGCAACATAAGAAACTCATATTAATTTTCACTGTTAAATTTGCATAAAAACGATATATTTCACCTGTTGCAGATGAAATTAATTCTGAGTAATAATAAAATACTATATACTACTCTAAATTTCTCATATGCCAAAAGAAAATAAAAAACTAAATAGATACAAATATTTTAACAGTCAAATTAATTTATAATCGAAAAAACAAAGTAAGCATTCATTTCGAATGCTTACTTTGTGCTTAATCAAATACTATTTTTACTCTTCAAATACTATTTTCTTGTGGAAAATCCACTTTTTAACTGTCACTTCATCTCCTTCTTCAATTTCACACCATTCATCATATTTCACAGATATCTTTTCAGATTCCTCATCTTTATTGATAACTTGTACAAAATATTTTGAATCTTTATCTGAAATCCTTTCATTATCACTCAAATCTACTTCTGGCCAATATGTATTTCTATCAAAACCTGTTGAAGTTTCTGTTCTATCATATAGCCATCTTTCGATTTCATAATAATACTTTGTTTTGTATACAGGTTCATCCCTATATACGGGTTCTTCATAATACTCTGTCTTGTACCTGGTCTCATATATAGGTTTTTGTGAGGTTATATCTTCAAAATAGCCATTGCCTAAATCTCTGTGGCCTACAACTACCTCTTCATATCCTACAAGAACCTGTTCTGACACCTCACGACTTTTTGTTTCGTAATGATCAAGGACTGATTCATAATGGTGTATCTCTCTTGCCGTTCGTTGTACTCTGGCACCGTCTGGCAAGAACCAATCATCTTCATTTACAGTTTGATATTTCTCAATATCCATACTATATTCCCAGATAACTTTTTCCACTTTCATGGTTTCTGTTCTAGGAACTGCAATTGCAATTATGGAAAATATCACTACTGCAATTGTTGCTAAACATATTAACAGTTTAGCTTTTGAAACTTTGGACAATTTTTCACATCCTGCTGAAATTAAAGCTTTAGCATTTGCCACCTTAGAGCTTTTCTCATTCGCACTTGGATTTTCATATTCTTCGAAATCCTCAAAAAAATTATCCCCTGTGTCACTTTCATCATCCAAAACATGACTACCATATTCAGTGTGAAATGAATCTGATTCGTCATACGCCTGTTTTGATGAGTTCTTCTTGTGATGCTGAAAATAGTCTAAATCGCTGTCTTCTCTTGCATGTCCACAAGATATGCAAATTTCTTCTCCATCAGGATTAAATGATTTACAGTAATTGCATAACCAATCTGGATTCCTACTAACCTTTGTTTCATCCTCTACTGGCTTTGCATCACTTGGCAAGTAAAACTTTACATCTTCTCCTCTTGGATTACCACATCCTGGACATTCCCGGAGATTTCCTGGAATTGCTTTTTTATTACAATAATCGCAATCCCATGCTCCCATTCTGATTGTTCCCATGTTCTTTCCTCCTGTTAATGATAAAATAATATTCTTTCGCATGTGCAAAAAAAGTTTTACAACTTTATTACATTATACTATGTTTATTTTTAGCTGTCAATTTACGTATATTTTTTATGTGTACTGCATTTTACTTTATACACTAATTTTTCCATTCTATAAAAAAAGAACAGAATAACTCTGTTCCTCTTTATAGTTTTATTCCTATTATCTATCAAAACTTTGATAAATAATAATATTTCTCTATTTCTTAGGCATTAACCCCAATATTCTTCCCGCAAAATCCCCAAAATTTTGTGATTGTATAATAACTCTACCAGGACCAACTAATTTTGTTAAGAATAATCCTTCTCCACCTAAAAATATATTTCCTAATCCTTTTATTGTTTCAATCTCATATGAAACTGTACTTTCAAAACCAACTACATTACCTGTATCTACTTTTAATACTTCTCCTGGAGCTAAAACTCTTTCTACAGGATCTCCATCTACTTCTAAAAATAGCATTCCATTACCTGTAGCTTTTTGTAATATAAAACCTTCTCCACCAAATAAACCTGCTGTAAATCTCTTTGTAAATGCTATTTGTATATCAACACCTGGTTCTGCACATAAAAATGCATTTTTTTGTATTGTAAAGCCATTATTTTCTCCTACATTAATTGGTACAATATCACCTGGTACAGTAGTTGCAAAAGCTACTTTTGCTCCATCTACACCTGCTGTATATGTATTCATAAAAATAGATTCTCCTGTAAACATTCTTCCAAGGCTTTTCATTACTCCACCTCTTGCATTAGTTGTCATATTAACACCTTCTGTTTGCCAAGACATTCCTCCTCTTTGTGAATACATTGATTCTCCTCTATTTAGAGTAACTTCTACTACTGGTACTGTTTTTCCAATTATTTCATATCTCATTTTTCTTTTCCCCTTCCTTTTTTCTTATGTTTCACATAATATTATTGCGTAATTCATATCATTCTAATTGTGAATCCTAAATAAATTATTACTACATTTTTAATATAGCATTAATAATTTAATATTTCAATATTTGTATAAAATATGTGATGTATTAACCATTAATTTCTAAATTTTTATTCTAACATATATTTCTATATAACTCTAAGCTAATTATTCTCTATATAAATCTCTGCTTGTTTTACTAAATGTCCAATATTCCCCTCTCCTGCAAACTTGTTAGAATCAAAGAAATTAGAATCACTATTAATCCAATATAATTTATTAACTTCTTCTACCAAATTAATTTCTTTATTTAGATTTCCAAAATACACTTCTAATTCTGTATCTTCCATTATATATTGAAAATTCATCAAATGTTCTAATCTAATCTCTTTATTAGTTATCCCTGTTTCCTCTTCTAACTCTCTATATGCCGCTTCTATCTCATTTTCATTTTCTTCTAATTTCCCTCCAACAAGATTAAATTTACCTTTATATGGTTCTTTTTCTCTTTTGCACATAAGAATCTTATTTTTATCTTTATTATATACTAATATTAAATTCAATTTTCTCATATTATTCTTACCTCATTTTAGCACTATTTATTTTATTTTTTTAGCTACAATAATATATTTATGCCAATGATGATTATTACCATTAACCATTTTGCCATCAAATTCCTTTTCTATTATATCACCTGTTTTCCCTTCTATCTCAAAATTTCCTAGCAACTTATAAATCTCATCTTTATTAAAAAAAGTCATTCCAGAGTTTTCTTTATTAAAATCATCATTTACACCAAATAAAGTAATAGCAATTCTACCTCCTATTTTTAATAAATTATCTATATTTTTCCACATTTCTTCAAATTTATCAGGAGAGCAAAAAGGCAAACTATTTATAGCTATAATTAAATCACTTTTTTCTTCTAACTTTAAATTTTCAAAACTCATCTTTACAATTTCTAGATTATCTTGCAATTCTTTTTTTAATTCTTGCTTCTTCTTATTAAATACATCTACTTCTTTATCAACTGCTATAACTTTCCAACCATTCTCTAATAAATATATAGCTTGATTTCCAGCACCACACCCCAAATCATATGCTATACCTTTAAATCTTTCAAATCTATTTATAGTTTTTTCTAACCAAATTGGAACTCTTGGGTTAACATTACTTGTCATTTTTTGAAAATTAATAAAATCTCTTTTATTTTGATTGCAGTCAGAATCCTTTACTTTATTAGATTCATTCATAATTTTACTCCTTATTTTTTTTACTACTTAATTTATATTTCATCCACATCTATATTTAATCTTTTAAAATTATCATATATTTTAGTCATATCACGATATCTGCCCTGTTTTAACTCATACATATAATTTTCCTTTTCAATGTTTAATCTGTTTGAAGCTAACTCTTTATCAATATTATATGGGACTTTAACATACTGAAATGAAATATCAAAGCTATATTCCTTACTTCCATATTCTCCTTCTATAATTAAATAATTACTTCTTGTTGTTTCTAATACATTACTATCTTTTAGAGGATTTCTTACAACATCAAAAGCATTTCCTACACTTCCCACATTTATAATTGTTTTATTATATATTTTATCCATATATGGATGATGAATATGACCATATATAATAACATCAGCAATTTCATCAGAAATTGTATTTTTACTTGGATAAAACATATCTAATTTTGTTTTAAAAGAATCAACATTAAGTACTACTTTTTTTAAATCTTGTGGAGTTGCATGAAAAAGTCTAACTAGACTACCACTCATATAAAATTCATATGAAAATGGCAAACTTAATAAATAGTCTCTATCTTCTTCATCAATCATAGACATATTCCATTTTATTCTTTCTTGTTCTTGTAATGGTAATTCTTCTAAATTATGTTCTTCTGAAAAATGCCTATCGCAATTACCTTGTAATACAATATCGCAATTTTCTTTAACTAATCTTATACATTCTTTCGAATGAACACCTTTTGCAATAATATCTCCTAGACATATAATTTTATCTACATTTCTTTTTTTTATATCTTTTAATGTTTCATTTATGGCTTCTAAATTTCCATGTATATCTGAAATAATAGCAATTCTCATATTATACAACCTTTCATTCTTATATTTAAATTTATTTTATTTTTTTTGATAATAATAATCTGTACAAATCTCTTTAAATCCCATCTTTATATATATTTTTTCTGGATAAAAACCTTTTTCGGTTTGTAAAAGAGCTACTTTTTTGTTTAATTTTTTGCACATATTTAATAATTGTTTAACAACGTTTTTACCAATTCCTTTATTTCTATACTCACTAAAAATAGCCAATCCATATATCCCAAATATTTCTTCATTATATAATACCCTTGTAACACCAATAACTTTATTTTCATATTTAATAAAATAAAATTCTTGAATATAATCTTTATTAATTGGTTTATATTTCTTATATACATCCATATATAAAGTATCAATTTCTGCATATGGATCATAATCTTTTCCTGTACAAAAAGCTCTATCGTTTATTATTCCAAATAAGCTCATATCGTTTGCTTTCTCTATAGTAATATCTAAATCACAATTTGTTTTTATATTCTCTACATTTTCAAAATCAGTATATATTTGCCATGACTCACTACAAAGCAATTCATATTGGTTACTTTCAAAGAATTGTTCTTTTTTCTCATATATATCACCATCAATTGAAGAAATAGAAATACACATTTTTCTATTTATCTTATTCATTTCTCTTTCTGCTAAGTCTATTACTCTATCTAACTCTTCTTTATTATTAGCTTTTATTGAATAAATAAAATTCCACCAATAATCTGATATTAAATTACTATATACAACCTTAAATTTTTCTAAATCTTTAACTTCAGAAACTGTAATTCCTATATTAGATTCACAATTGAATTTATGCAATTTCTCTATAAATGATTTCTTTTCATCTTCTGTTTTACTAACAATATTCTTTATAATCTTATCTTCCACAATATCTCCTTTAATTTTTTATAATTTACATTTTATTAATTTTACTATATATATCATACCAACTATAACATCTAATTATATTTTCTCCATTGCACTCTTTATTATATTGAGCATTATATATTCCTCTCCCCTTATCTTGCTTTTATTATATAAAAAAATAAAATTCATGTAAATATTTTTATTATTCTTTTTTTACTTAAATATTGGATTTTATACCATTTTGTATTATATTATTAAATATAGTTATAAGGAGGTCAACATGGAAAAACGTGATTTATATGATATTAATAGACATTTAACAGGAGAAACAATTTTTAAAGATGAAAAAATCCCAAAAGATAGATATATTTTAGTGGTTCTTGTATTTATTCAAAATTCAAAAGGAGAATTCTTAATTCAAAAAAGAAGTAGTCAAAAAGATGGAAAATATGCTTCTACTGGCGGACATCCAAAAACATCCGAAAATAGCATTCAAGGTATGATTACAGAAATAAAAGAAGAAATTGGTTTAGATGTTTCACCAGAAGAATTACAATTATTTTATTCTGACCGTGATGATATAGATCAAGTATTCTTTGATTTGTATTATATGAAAAAGGATTTTGATATCCAAGGACTTGTTTTACAAAAAGAAGAAGTTGATTTCATAGAATGGGATTCTCTAGAAAAAATTTCTGAGTTACGCTCAAGCGGAAAATTTAAAAAAGAACATGCAGAAGCTTTCGATAGATTACTTCCTTTATTAAATAAACAAATTCATAGAATGAAATTATTAGAAAGATCTTTTAATAATATAAAAAATGGATCAAAAAAAGTTGAATTTAGACTATATGATGATAAACGTAAAAAATTAAAAGTTGGAGACTTAATAGAATTCTCAAAATTGCCTGAGCTTAAAGAAACATTTAAAGTAGAAATAACTAATCTATATAAAGCTTCTACTTTTAAGGAACTATTTGAAAAACTTTATACAGATAAAATAGAAGCCCAAAATAAATCAAAAAGAATGTATGAAATATACTCACCTGAAAAAGAAAAAGAATATGGTGTTTTAGGAATTGAAATACAATTATTATATTAAATATTGCAATTTATATAGATCTATAATAATATACGTTTATATACGTATTTTTATATTCACATTAGAGGTACAAAAAAACTGTAATACAGTTTCCAATCCTACTCTTTTGTGAATTCCACCTAATGGATTGTGTTTCCTTAAGGAGGAATAATAATGAAAGCACAGAACATCATCATGGTTAAAAAAGGACACAAAAAACTCTATGCGGAAAATGTAATCGCAAGCCACTCTGCTAATGGCATTATCTTCGCTCCAATGGAAGATTGGAATTATTTTAAAAGTATAACATCATACAGAGATGAAGATGCTGCCAATTGTTTAGAAAATGGCTTGGTACCAAACCAAGTTTATGTAGCAGATGACAATTTGGTCCTTGAAGATATATAGGAAAATAGTTTGTTTATATTCTCTTATTTTTTAACCACTTAATATTTCTGTTCCCAGCACACTGCATTCATGCATAGTTGCTGGGCTTTCTTTTATATTATATTCTAAATATTAAATTTATCATCTTATATAAATTAAGTTCATTACTTATTTAATATATTTTTTATATGTTTAAAATAACCTTATTAATTTTCTTTTATTCATAATGCATTACACAAACTCCTCCCAAACCAAGTTTGCCAAATCTAAACCTTTATTAGTTAACTTTATACTATTTTCATCTATTTCAATTAGTTCATTTTCTACAATTTTATTTAATTCCCTTCTAAAAAGATAAATTGGATTATCTATAAATCTATTTTTAAACTCTGTAATATTTACTCCATCTATCTTTCTTAATCCAAGTAGCATATATTCTTTTTTACTAGAATCTATATCTTGAATCTCATGAATCTCTTTATTTTCTTCAATCTGGTTTTTATTTATATTATCTATATATTTTTCTAAATCATCTGTATTAGAATATCTCATATGGCTAAAATATGAATGTGCACTAGTCCCAAATCCCAAATATTCTCTTTGATTCCAGCAATTCATATTATGTTTAGATTCATATCCTTTTTTTGCAAAATTTGAAATTTCATAATGTATATAACCTTTACTTTTCAGCTGTTCTTTTACTCTCCAATACATCTTTCTTTCGAATTCCTCTTCTGGCAAAATTAACTTTCCTACACAAATATCTTTTGAGATTTTTGTTCCTTCTTCTACTATTAGAGAATATACTGATATATGTTCTGGTTTTAGATTAGTTATTGCTTCTATAGAATTATCAATATCATCTAAAGTTTGACCAGGAAGACCTATCATTAAATCTACATTAACATTTTCAAATCCTATATTTCTTGCAGTATTAAAACATTCTAGAAACTCTTCATATGTATGTATTCTTCCTAACATTTTAAGCAAGCTATTATTTGTTGACTGTAAGCCCATACTTATTCTATTAATTCCTGATTCTTTATATATTTTCAATTTCTCTTCATTCACAGTTCCAGGATTTACTTCTATTGTTACTTCCACTTCTTTATCTATAATAAAATTTTGTTTTATAGTATCTAAGATATCTCTAACTAATTTTCCGTCAATTACAGAAGGTGTTCCTCCTCCAATATAAATTGTATCAATTATAAATCCATTTTTATCTGATTTATTTTCAATTTCCTTTTTTAAACATTCTATATATTCATCTATAAACTTTGTTTTATCACAAAATGAAACAAAATCACAATAAAAACATTTTTGC
The DNA here is from genome assembly GCA_905215935.1 of uncultured bacterium. GTDB lineage: Bacteria > Bacillota > Clostridia > TANB77 > CAG-508 > CAG-492. The sequence goes on along the minus strand of CAJMRY010000006.1, from coordinate 50,157 downwards.
TTACAAAAAGGAATGTGTACATATATTCCTACTTTTCTCATCTATACTTTATTATCCTCTTCTTTATTTTTTCTAATTTCATCTGCAATTTCAGATATCGTTTTTAATCTATGGTTAACACCAGATTTCCCGAACTGGAACTTCTAACATATTTCCAAGCTCTATTAATGATGCTTCTGGATTCTTTAACCTGAGATTAGCTATTTCTTGCAAGTTCTTTGACAAATTCTTAAACTTATTTTTCTCTTTTATTAATTTAATATCTTCAATTTGTTTTAAACTTGCATTAATTATTTTATTTAAATTAGCTGTTTCACAATTTACTATTCTATTAACATTATTTCTCATATCCCTTACAACTCTTATTTCCTCAAATTTCAAAACAGAACTGCTTGCACCTATAAAAGCTAATAAATTAGATATTGTTTCTCCCTCTTTACTATATAAAGAATAACAATGGCTCTTATTTAAGATTTTACATTCAATTTCATATCCTTTTAAAATATCTGCTATATATTCAGCATTTTCTTTTAAGGAAAAAGCCATCTCTAAATGATATTTGTTTTCAGGATTATTAATAGATCCTCCTCCTAAAAAAGCACCTCTCACTATTGATTTTATGCATATTTCGTCTTCCAACTGTTTATTTACATATATATTATCTTTTAAAATTAGATTTTCATCTTCTAAATTTACTATTTCCCCAAAATCTATTTTTTTTAAAGATATAGTATATATCTTTCCCTGAATATCAATTTCATGATTCATAATATTTAAATTACTAAGTAACTTACTAAAACGATTAATATTATACTCACTTTCTGTCGAGAATCTAATATTTTTCTTATCTATATTTATATTATTTGTTATTAAATAACCAATTAACTCTGCTTTAACACTTTGTTTATCCTTAAGTGTTGAAAGCTTACTTAATTCTTCTTTTACATTTGAAGAAAAAGACATTTATTTCACCTTCTTTTTAAATTTGCCATTAGGGACGGGGCATTTTGACAATATCTATGCCATTTTCAAAATCTCCATTCTGTTACTCACTTTTCTTATTTTGTTATTTTACTATTCTCGCATTCTAGCAATAATAACCCTATCATTTCCAGCTAAATCTTGTATACATTTTATACTCTTATATTGATTTGCATCTTCTAATAATCTAATAACATCTTCTTTCTGATCATATCCTATTTCTAAATATATTTTTCCATTTGGCTTTAAATACTCTGGTGCATTTTTGATAATTTTTTTATAAAAATCTAATCCATCTTTTCCACCATCTAATGCTAAATGAGGTTCATTTTGAACTGGCTTTTTTAATGTATTAATAACTTCTGTTTTTATGTATGGAGGATTAGAAACAATAATATCAAATTTTCTTTTTTGCAAATTTTCAAGTAAATCAGATAAAATAAATTCCATATTTTTATGTACCAAATTCTTTTCTGCATTTAATTTAGCAATTTGCAAAGCCTTCATACAAATATCTGTACAAGTAACTTTACATTCTTTTATATATTTGGCTAAACTAATTCCAATTGCTCCACTCCCTGTACATAAATCTAATATTTCTATTTTACTTATTATTTCTTTAGAACTATCTTTAATAATTCCTTCATCTGTATCTTGATTACAATTATTAATAACTTCTTCTACTAATATTTCTGTATCTGGCTGGGGAATTAATACATTTTCGTCCACATAAAAATTAAGTTTCATAAATTCTTGATTATTAGTTATATATTGAATTGGCTTGCCTTCTATAATTTTATCAATATAACTTTTATATTCGCTAACTTGATATTCTTCTAATTGTTTTTCACCACATGCAATTATAAAACTTTGAGATTGTTTTAAAACAAATTGCATTAATATTTTGCTCTGAATACTCGCATCATCTATTTCATTTTGAATTAATTTAAATTTACCTTCTTTTAATAATTCTTTTATTTGCACTTTTTCTCTCCTTCAACTAGTTATTATTTACTATTTTCTATTATTACATAAAATATATTCTGAAAATGCATACGTTAACATTATCTCCTATATAAAAGGCTGTAAATAGTAACCGCATATATACTATTTTCACAAATTTAATAATCTGATTAGAATAGTTACATTTTATCATACTCACAAATAAAAAAAAAGCCCCGCTTTAGCCGCAAGGTGAATGAAATTTTAAGGACCTGCTTTCACAGGTGGGTGCCTTCTTAAATGCTCCTGGGTTTCTTACATAAATGCAAGCATACACGCCACACCTAAAGCCAGACTCCCGTTTAATGTTTGTTGGTTCTAAAATCTCAGTCTACACGTACTATGCAGGGAAAATTAAAATCTATTTAAATATTTTCTAAAAAATTATTATAAAGTTACTCTTTGTTTTTTTATATTTGTCATTTCTTATTCATTAACTATATATTAGCATATTAGATTTATATTTTCAAGAGTATTTTTCTCTAAAATATTAATTTAATATATCTATTTTTTATATTAATCTTTGTTTTTTTAAGTTTCTCTATCTTTATCACATATTTTTATTATTTGATTTAAATTAAAAATTATGCTATAGTACAAAACATTATTTTAAAATAATGTCTCTTTTTAATAAACTATTTTTTACTGTACCTATTCCAATAAAATTACTATTATTATATATTTTATAAATTCCATCTACTAAATAATTCATGGATAAATTAACACCATTTAAAAATAAAAATAATTTCCTATCATCTAATATAATCTCATCATTATTTTCAAAATGTTTTTCAAAAGTAATAAAATGCTTATTTAAAAATTCAGTATCTTCTTTATTTCTCTCTAACTCCTCAACAGTTATAGAATCATTTATATGAAAATCACCTACTTTTAGTCGCTTAAGTTCCTCCATATATCCTATTGTTTCTAACTTTTGAGCTATTTCTTCACATAAGCTTCTAATATATGTACCTTTAGAACAATGTACTTTAAAATCTATATGAGTATTATCTATATCAATATTAATTAAATTAATATCAAATATTTCGATTTCTCTTGGCTTAATTTCTACACTTTGTCCCTTTCTTGCATATTCATAAAGTTTTTTTCCATTAACTTTAATAGCAGAATACATTGGTGGAAGTTGCTTGCTTTTCCCTAGAAAAGACCTTAAGACATTACCGAACATTTTCATTAGTTAATAATTCTTTATATACTTCTTTTTCTTCAACTACATTACCTTCAACATCTGCTGTATCAGTCTTTTTACCTAAAGTTAATCGTACTTTATATATTTTATCATGTTCTATTAAATATTTAGATAATTTAGTTCCTTCTCCTATTAATAAAGGAAGTACTCCTGTTGCATTGGGATCTAAAGTACCAGTATGTCCTACTTTTTCATTAAATATTTTTTTTACTTTATATACTACATCATGTGATGTTATTCCTTTTGGTTTATTAATTACTATAATTCCATCCATAAATAGATATTTCTCCTTTTTTAGAAATTTATACCACATTATTTCAATCAGATCATTTATATAAATTGTAATTCTATAATAGAAAATAGAGCTTTCATTTTAGTAAAAGCTCCATTTTCGGTCAGAATAAATAATATTCTATTTCAAAAACACTTTAACTTCATTAATAATTTTATCTCTAGCCTGCTCTATAGAACCTCCGCATATTACAGCCAGCAGCTCTTGGGTGACCACCGCCACCAAATAGTAATGCAATATCTGAAACATTAATATATTCATTTGAACGAAGTGATATCTTTAAACCTTTACTTGGTACTTCACGAACAAATATAGAAACTTCTACTCCTTCTATATCTCTTCCTATATCAACAATTCCTTCATGATCTCCTGTTTCAGAATTTACTAAATCTTCATCTGCCTTAGTTATATATGTAAATGCAATTTTACCATTTTCAAAAAATTCCAATCTATCTGATGCTATTCTATTTAATTCAAAGTTAGATTTTGTTCTTGTTTGTAAAACTTTTCTATATACACTAGAAACATTTACACCTTTATTTAAAAGCCATGCAACAAATTCAAATGTTTCAGCTGTTACTCCTGAATATTTAAATCCACCTGTATCTGTTATAATTCCAGTTAAAATACATGTACCAATTTCTTTTGTTATTTCTATACCAAAATAATTTAATATTACAATTAAAATCTGTGCACATGCTGGACTATCTGGATTTACAAAGTTCAAATCTGCAAACATTGTATTTGTTCCATGATGGTCTATTGATATTTTTGTTTTTGCATTTTCAAAATATTTAGCAAAACCATTTAGCATTTTTATTGTAGCACAATCCAGTGCAATTGCTAAATCATATTTTTCCATTTGGCCTTGTTTTTTTATAAATTCAGTACCTGGTAAAAATTCAAATGTTCTTGAATATTCAGGTATAACTATATCTGGATTCTTTCCATATGTTTTTAATGCATTATATAAAGCTAAACTACTTCCCATAGCATCACCATCGGGATTTTCGTGTGTTAATATAACAATAGAGTTTGCTTTATTAATCTCTTCTAAAATATTATCTAAAGTCATTAAAACTCTCCTTTTTATTATCTTTATTTTTCTTCCTTTGGTTTTATTTCTTTTAAAATTGATTCAATTTTTGCACCATATTCCATAGAATCATCCTTTTCAAATATAATTTGTGGAGTAATTCTTAAATTAATAGTTTTAGCAACCTGAGTACGGATAAAACCTGCTGAATCTTGTAATGCCTTCATTGTTTTTTCTTCACTTTTGGCATTTAATATGCTAACATATACTTTAGCATATTTTAAATCAGGAGTTATTTTGGCTTTAGTTACACTAATAAGTCCTGTTAAATTTGGATCTTTTAATTCAAAACTAATAATATGACTAATCTCTTTTCTTAATTCCTCATTAATTCTTCCAAGTCTTGTATCATTTTTTGCCATTTTGTTTCCCTCCTTTTAAAATTGACCATGTATTACATAGTGTGTAAATTTTAAAAATTTGTCATAAGCAATTAATATTTCTTTAATTTACACACTAATTGTTACAAGCCCTTAAAATCTATCTTTTAACTTGTTCCATAACAAAAACTTCTATAATGTCGCCTTCTTTTAAATCATTGAAGTTTTCTATTTGAACACCACATTCATAGCTTTTTGCTACTTCTTTAACATCATCCTTAAATCTTTTTAATGATGCAAGTTTACCTTCATGAATTACAACACTATCACGAATAATTCTTACACCAGCATTTCTTTCAACCTTACCATCTAATACATAACATCCTGCTATTGTTCCAACATTAGATACTTTGAAAGTTTGTCTAATCTCTGCATTTCCAATAACTTTTTCTTCAAAAATTGGATCAAGCATACCTTTCATGGCAGCTTCTACATCCTCTATTGCTTGGTATATAACAGAATATTGTTTAATTTCAACTTCACCTTTGTCTGCCATTTCTTTTGCTGCTCCAACTGGTCTTACATTGAAAGCAATTATAATTGCTTTTGCTGCTTTTGCAAGTTGAACATCAGATTCTGTAACAGCTCCTGCTACTGCATGAATTACTTTTACTTTAACTTCTTCATTAGATATTTTCTCTAATGATTGTTTTACTGCTTGAGCTGTACCTTGAACATCAGCTTTTACTATTAAGTTTAATTGTTTTAGATTTTCATTTTCCATTTTTTCAAATAGATTATTTAATGTTACTTTATTGTCTAAAGCTAAATTCTTTTCTCTTTCTTGACGTCTTCTTCTTTCTATTAAATGTTTTGCCATTTTTTCATTTTTAACTTCATAGAAAGTATCTCCAGCTCTTGGAACTTCTGTTAATCCCATAATTTCTACTGGTGTAGAAGGACCTGCTTTTTTAACCATTTGTCCTTTATCATTTTTCATAGCACGAATTCTACCAATAGAAGTTCCAACTACTATCGTATCTCCTACATCTAAAGTACCACGTTGTACAAGCATAGAAGCAATTGGTCCTTTAGCTTTATCTAGTCTTGCTTCAATTACAACACCTTTAGATTGTTTATGTGGATTTGCTTTTAATTCTTTCATATCTGCAACAAGTAAAACCATCTCTAATAAGTTTTCTATATTAATCTTCTTTTTAGCAGAAATAGGAACAAATATAGTATCTCCACCCCATTCTTCTGGAACAAGTTCATATTGCATTAATTCTTGTTTAATTTTATCAACATTAGCACCTGGTAAATCTATTTTATTAACAGCTACTATAATTGGAATTTCTGCAGCTTTTGCATGGTTAATTGCTTCTATTGTTTGTGGCATAACACCATCATCTGCAGCTACAACAAGTATTGCGATATCTGTTATTTGAGCTCCTCTTGCACGCATAGCAGTAAAAGCTTCATGTCCTGGAGTATCTAAGAATGTTATTTCTCTTCCATTTATATTTACTTTATATGCACCAATATGTTGTGTAATTCCGGCCTGCTTCTCCTTCAATAACATTTGTACTTCTAACAGCATCTAAAAGTGATGTTTTACCATGATCTACGTGTCCCATTACAACAACAACAGGAGGTCTAGTTTCTAATTCATTTTCTAAATCTTCAGAATCATCAAATAATATATCTTCTTCTTTTACTTCTTCTTTTTTGCTAGCATTAACACCAAATTCACTTGCAACTAAGAATGCTGTATCAAAGTCTATAACATTATTTATTGTTGCCATTATTCCATATCCAAATAACTTTTTAATAACTTCTGCACTTGTTTTCTTTAACTCTAGAGCTAAATCTTTTACTGTAATAGATTCTGGTATAGTTATTTCTGTTAATTGGAATATTTTTTGTTTTGTTCTTTCTTCACTATTTTTTGCTACTTTCTTTTTATTTCTCTTTCCTCTTGCAGTTGTTAAATCGTAGTAATCAAGCATTCCACCATCTTGTTCATCAAACATATGTGATAATTTATCTACTTGTTTTAAGTCTTTTAACTTTCCACCATCTATCTCATCGAATCTACCTGTTTTTCTAGATTTATTATTCTTTTTAGCTTTATCATCATATTTGTTATTTAATTTTTCTTTGTCAATAGATTTAGTACTATAGTCTCTTTGATTTTCTTTTTCAACAATCTCTGTAGACATTATATTTTTAATATTTTTATCTATACCTTTTTCATCAAGTGGTTTTCTTTCATTTCTATTAAAATTATTATTACCATATCTTTGATTATTGTTATTAAATCTTTGTCCACTGTTGTTTCTATTTTGAAATCTATTTTGACCATCACTATTATTTCTATTATTTTGAAATCTATTTTGACCATCTACATTATTTCTATTGTTATATCTATTTTGACCGTCATTATTGTTTCTGTTATTAAATCTATTTTGATTATCATTTCTATTGTTTCTATAATTATTATTGCCTTGTCTATAATCATTATTCCTATTAAAATTATTATTCGATTGATTATTATTGTTTCTTCCAAAATTATTATCTTTGCTTACTTTTGTATTAACCGCTTCTTTTTGCACTTTTTCTTCTACCATAACTTTACTCTCTGTTTTAACTCCAATCTCATTTTTTATTTCGTTATTTGAATCTTCTTTTTGAATACTTTCATTTTCTTTTTTTATTTCTTGAGTTTTTGGCTCTTCGCTCTTAATAACTTCTTTTTTAGGCTCTTCTTTCTTTTGTTCTTCTTTTTTATTATCTTTTAATCCAAACAATTCGTTTACTGTAAGTGGTTTTTGTGGTTTATTTCTATACACAATATTGTAGTTTGTATTATTTCTCTCTACAAAACCTACTTCTTTCTGTTTTTGTTCTTGTTTTTTTCTTTCTTTTTCTTTTTGCTCTTCACTATCGTTAATTATTACTTCTCTTCTTATAATAACTGGTGTTTCCGTTTTTTTATCTTCTTTAACCTTATCTTGCTTAGGTTTCTCTTTCTCTTTTTCCTGTTTTGGATTTTGAGTATTTTTATTAAATTGTTGTAAAATCTTTTTTTCTTGTTCTTCTTCTACAGAACTTAAATGACTAGTTACATTAATTCCTATATTATTTGCCATAGTAATTACTTCTTTACTAGCAACTCCCAACTTCTTTGCTATTTCGTGTATTTTAACTTTACCCAATAACATCACCCCCGATTAATTCTTTTTATTATCTCTTTTGAAAAGTTTATATCTGTTATTCCTATAATAGCCTTATTTTTCTTACCAATTGACTTACTAATTTCATCTATTGTTCCCATCTCATATATAGGTATTTGCATTTTTTTGGCAATTTCATTAAATTTTAATTTTGTTCTATCAGATGCATCTTCTCCAAGTAGAAGTAGCTTTATTTTGTTTTTATTTACATATTCTATACATGCATCTGTTCCAAAAGTAACTTTTCCTGCTCTTGCACAAAGTCCTAACAGACCAAATATCTTATCCTTATTTATCAATAATTACACCTCTTAAATTTTCATAGATTTCGCTATCGATACTTTTTTCAAAAGTTCTTTCTAGTCTTTTACTTTTTATGGCTTTTTCTAGACATTCTATATTATCACAAATATATGCCCCTCTGCCATTTGCTTTTCCTGTTTTATCTATACTTATATTTCCATCTTTGTCTTTTACTATTCTTATAAGATCTTTTTTATCTTTTTTTATATTACAACCTATACAACTTCTTTGTGGTAAACTTTTCAAAATAGTTCACTCCTTTACTTCTATTGTATTACATTTTCTTTATTTACATGTTTTTTATTAACTATTAATAATGTTTTAATTTTCACTATCTTCTGAATCTTGTTCATTTTGCATTTCTTCAATCATTTTTCTAAATTGAGATTCACTTTTTATATCAATTTTCCAATTAGTTAATTTAGCTGCAAGTCTTGCATTTTGACCAGATTTTCCTATTGCTAATGATAATTGATCATCTGGAACAATTACTTGTGCAAATTTTTCTTCTTCTTTTATATCTACTGCTAATACTTGTGCTGGTAATAATGCTGCTGATATATAAATAGATGGATCTTCATTCCATTCTATAACATCTATTTTTTCTCCATTTAATTCATTAATTATATTTTGTATACGAATTCCTTTTTGACCTACACAAGAACCAACTGGATCTATATTTTCATTTGGTGAATATACTGCAAGCTTAGTTCTGTTTCCTGCATCACGTGAAATACTTTTAATTTCTATAACACCTTCATAAATTTCTGGTATTTCAAGTTCAAATAGTTTCCTTACAAAATCTGCATGAGCTCTTGAAATTATAACTTGTGGAGCACCTTTAGCTCCTCTTTCTACGTCTAAAACATATGCTCTTATTTTATCATTTACTTTATAATTTTCTGTAGATATTTGTTCTTTTAATGGCATAACACCTTCTAATTTTCCTAAGTCTATTACTACAATTCCACCATCAGCTTTTTGAATTATTCCAGAAACAATTTCACCTTTTCTATCACTAAATTCTGTGAATAACACATCTCTAGATACTTCTCTTATTTTTTGAATAATTACTTGTTTTGCTGTTTGTGCTGCTATTCTACCAAAGTTCTTTGGTACTAGTTCTATATCTACTACATCACCTATTTCAAAACTTTTACTTATTTTTTTTGCATCTTCTAAACTAATTTGTAATTTATCATTTTCTACTTCTTCTACTACATCTTTTTGAGCATATAAATGGATTTCTCCTGTTTCACCATCCATAGTTACTTTTACATTATCTATATTTGCATCAAAATTTCTTTTATATGCTGTTACTAATGCTGCTTCTATAGATTCTAATAAAACATCTTTTTTTATACCTTTCTCTTTTTCTAATTCATCCATAGCAATTACTAATTCTTTACTATCTATTGCTAGTGCTTTTTTTGATTCTTTTTTCATTTTAAAATCCATTCCTTTCTTTTTTATATCAAAATATAATTAAAAACAATTCTAAATTCATTTCAAATTAATTTCTTTATTATAAATTATTCCCAATTATAAAACTTTTTCATTAATGATATATTTTTTCTATCTATTCCGTATTAATTCTTGTTCTTCAATTTCTACAATATTTGAATCATATTTTTTTAAAATACCCACATATTCTTTTTTTCCATTTATGGCCATAAATAATTTTATAAATATTGCTTCACCAATATTTTGCTCTAGATGTTCGTCTTTTCTAATTATTCTTTCTATTCCTGGTGAAGATACTTCTAAAAAGTATTGTTCTTTTATATAATTTGCTTCATCTAATAAATCTGAAATGGCATCATTTACCTTTTCACAATCGTTTAAATCAATGCCTTTTGCATTATCTATAAATATTCTTAAAAAATAGTCTTTTCCTTCTTTTACATAATTAACATCATATAGTTCATAACCTAAATTATTAATAGGTTCTTTAATTAAGTTTTCTATTTTTTCTTCTATACTTGCCAAATTATTTCCTCCTTAATTACGATGAAAGAGTGGGCCTTTGTTTCCCACTCTTTTTGTCAATTTATTTAGCATGTTTATTATACTATATAAGTTTGGTAATTGCAAGCATTTTACTTGTTTTTTTCCAATTTTTGTGTGATAATTAATTACCAGTAACACTTATTTTAATATATTAACTATTAGATTTTAGTATGTTTAAGGAAGTGAAAAAATTGTCATATATAATAATTCGGAAATATAATAGCATTAATTGCTTCAATTATCATGGTCTATTCAGGTTTTTTAAAGAAAAAGAAAAAAATTTTATATGCTCAAACCATACAAATAGGCTTATCTGTATTAAGTAACCTTATTCTAGGGGGAATCACTGGAGCTATAATAAATGCTTTAAGTTGTATAAGAAATATATTATGTTATAAAAACAAATTAAATATAATTGCAAAAATAATATTAATATTGTTTTCAATTATTTTATCTATTATGTTTAATAATTTAGGAGTTATTGGCTTATTTCCTGTAATTAGTACGGTTACATATATTTTACTGATGAATATAAAAGATGTTGTAAAATTCAAATGGTTAATTATTTTTACAATGTTAATGTGGTTAATATATGATGTATATATAAAATCATATACATCTACTATCTTCGATTTTATGAATATAGTAGCAAATATTATTTCTATAATCCAAATAAATAATAATAAAAAACAAGGAGAAAGAAAAAATGAAAAATTGTTATCATAAATTAGAATACGATAAAATATTACAAATACTATCTAATTATTGTAAAACAGATATTGGAAAAGATATATCTTTAAATTTAGAACCTTCTAATAATAAATTAGTAGTAAAACATCTGCAAGCAGAAACAACAGAAGCAGTTAATTTAGTTGCTAAATTAGGTAATTCTCCAATATATTTTTTACCCAATATTAATCTATGGCTAAAATATTTAGAAGGTGGGAATTCTTTATCTGCAAAAGCTCTATTAGAAATAGGAAAAACATTAAAATTATCCAGAGAATTAAAAAATTATTTCTTCGATAATAAAGAAATAGAATTAAATAGTTTTCCTATTTTATTAGATAAATTTAATTTATTATACACAAATACGCAAATAGAAAATGTAATATTTAAAAGTATTATAGATGAAAATACTATTTCAGATGATGCATCATCTACCCTATCTTCTCTTAGACGTAACAGAAAAAGATTAGAACAAGACGTAAAGGATAAATTAAACTCTATTATTCATTCTTCAAACTATTCTAAATATATAATGGAATCTATAGTAACAATTCGTAATGATAGATATGTTATTCCTGTTAAAATAGAATATAAAGATAATATAAAGGGGTTCGTTCATGATATATCTTCAAGTGGATCAACAGTATTTATAGAACCTATGACGATATTTGAACTAAATACTAAAATCTCAAACCTTAAGATAGAAGAAAACCTAGAAATAGAAAAAATATTAAAAAACATTTCTACGTCATTGTTTCCTATTTATGAAAATATTAAAGAAGATACATTATTAATTGGTGAATTAGACTTTATTTTTGCTAAATCGATTTATTCAAAAAATATTTCTGGAATAGAGCCACACATTAATGAAAATAAATTAATTAACCTATATAAAGCAAGACATCCACTAATTGATAAATCTAAAGTTGTACCTATAGATATTACACTTGGTAAAGATTATAATTCTTTAATAATAACAGGTCCTAACACAGGTGGTAAAACTGTTACATTAAAAACTGTTGGCCTTCTTACATTAATGGCAGAAAGTGGTCTTCATATTCCTGCAAACGAAAATAGTAGTATATTTGTTTTCGATAAAATATTTGCATCTATTGGTGATGAACAAAGTATTCAGGAATCTTTAAGTACTTTTTCTTCACATATGCTAAATATTATAGAAATATTAAATTCTTTTAATACAAATAGTTTAGTTTTATTAGATGAATTAGGCTCTGGAACAGACCCTGTCGAAGGTAGCTCTCTAGCAATAAGCATATTAGAATATTTATATAAAAATGGTGCTATAACACTTAGCACAACACACTATCCTGAAATTAAAAATTATGCATTAGTAACTGATGGTTTTGAAAATGCATCTTGCGAATTTGATATCGAAAATTTAAGACCAACATATAAATTACTTGTTGGAATTCCAGGAAAAAGTAACGCATTTGCAATTAGTAAACGTTTAGGTCTTCAAGATGATATTTTAAATAGAGCAAATAATCTTTTAACTAATGACCATATAAATATTGAAGAACTATTAAAGTCAATTTATGATAATAAATTACAAATTGAGAAAGAAAAAGAATTAATAGATAAAAATTTAAATCAAGTACAAGTCTTAAGAAAATCTTTAGAAACAGACCTTTCTATACATAAACAAAAAGAAAAGGAAATTGTAGAAAAAGCAAAAGAAGAAGCAAGACAGATTTTATTAAATGCAAAATCTCAAGCAAATGACATTATAAAAGAATTAAATGAATTACCTGAATCTATAGATTCTTTAAAAGAAGCCAATAATTTAAGAAATGAGTTAAATTCTTCTTTAAAAAACTATGCACCAAAGCTTTCTGAAACTGCATCTGGTAATTTGAATCCTAAAGATATTAAAATAGGAATGAAAGTTTTAGTTAAATCTTTAAATACCAAAGCTACTATATTAAGTCTTCCAAATAAGTCTAATGAAGTCCAATTGCAAATTGGAAATGCTAAAATGATGATGAATATAAATAAAATAGAAAAAGTGGATAGTGATACTCAAGATATTAACAAAAGTAATATTACCTTAAATAAAAAAATAAATCTAAAAACTAAAACAATTTCTAGCGAAATTAATGTTATTGGTCAAAATGTTGATGAAGCAGTTTTTGTAATTGATAAATATTTAGATGATTGTAGCCTAGCCAAAATTTCTCCTATACGCATAGTTCATGGTAAAGGCACAGGTAAATTAAGGGCACGGTATTCATGCTTTTTTAAAAACACATCCACATGTTAAATCTTATAGACTAGGTACCTTTGGTGAAGGTGAAATGGGTGTTACCGTTGTTGAAATAAAATAGAGAAAAAGTAAGTATAAGATACTAAAAAAGAATGGTACTCCATTCTTTTTTAGTTTACTAGTTAATTAATATTGTAATCGAGAACAGATTTTCTTTAATAAAATTGCGATTTATTCTTTTATTACTCCAAAAGTAGGAGAATTAATATCTCTTACTTTTCCAGAATTCGCAATTATCTTGATTTTCTTCATCTACAATAGGATATACTATTGCTTCTCCAAATGTATATTTTTTATATTCGGATTTACAAGGATTTGGACATGCAGTAAAATATATTTCCGGCTTATCTTTTAATACAACAACCATTGAATTTGCAGTCTCATATTCTCCATGCATACAAATGCTATTTTCGCCACTATTTTTAGAATGTGTACGCATAATTCTATAGAAATCTTCTTTATCTTTTGCAAATAGTAGCTTTTTATATGTTGTTTTCCTTCTATAATTACCACTTTTATGAGGTTTATCTGTATATTTTTTCTTAAAATTTTTTACATCATTATATATATCTGCATTTTTTATTGATAAACAATTTGATATGCTATACATTTTTTTATTTTTTACAGCATAATTTTTACCAACAGTTTCTAAAACATATAATTCTTTTCTGTCCATAATTAAAAATGAATTATCATAATATGATTCTCTAGTATAACCGCAATTACCTCCCTGTCCATATCTTTCTAGTAATTCAATTATTTTATCTACAGCTTCTCTAGCAGATGAAGATCTTTCGAGTCCTAATCTTACTAAATCCATTCCTATTAACGCTTCTTTATTTTCCTTAGATGTTTTTGTGCTCACCGCTTCATTTCCTATACAAACACCACAATCATTAATTCCCATTTCAGCCCCCCACGTCCAAGTTGGCTTTGATATTAGTATAGCATGTGTAGTTTTTACATTTTCAATTTCAATATATGTAGTTTTTAATTTTTTATCTTTGTTGTTTTCTTTTGCATCTATAAATACCATTACTTGTGGTTCATCATATTGCCTATCACTATTTTTTGCAAATATTGAATATCTATTTTTCCTTCCAATTTTCCCAATTGTATCACACATATCATTTCCTCCAAAGTTTTGACATTTTACTTTTTACTTTTGTTATCAATATATTCTAGGAACTTTTCACAACCATATATAATATCATAATATGTTGAATAAAAATCCCTACTGTACCATGGATCTGTTATATCTCGTGGCTTTTCAGTAAAGTCTAATAATTTAAAAACTTTATTATCTTTGTCATCTCCAACAATTCTTAATATATTGGCTAAATTTTTTTCTTCCATTCCTAAAATATAATCGAATTTATCATAATCGTCTTTTCTAATTTGTCTTGATATATGTTCAGTAAATGGAATCTTCATTTCTTTTAACATGTTTTTAGCTTCCCCATATATACCAGCCCTTTCAATTTCGTTATAATTGCTAGTTGCTGCTGAATCTATATAAAACTTCTGTGATATTCCTTTTTTATCCACCATATCTTTAAAAATAAACTCTGCCATTGGTGATCTACAAATATTTCCTAGGCATACAAACAATACTTTTATCATTAGCTTAACTCCTTTAAATCATCAGATACTTTTTTTATGTTTTGTTTTTCTCGCAATATATTATTCACATAATAGTAAATGCTTGTATATTTCTATTTCATTTATATTTGAATTATAACATCACACTTTTTGTATTGCAACATTTTCATATCCAATAGAGCTGATTAAAATATTAATAGCATTTTTAATAAAAAAGAAGCTAGTTATATTTTCATACAACTTCGCCCCTAACCATTTTGTATCATATACACAATTCCATTTTCCAAGTAAATAAACACTTTACTTTTCTATAAATTCTGTATTATTTTTTAATATTACTCATTCTTACTATTATCAGTATCACGTGTAGCTTCTTCTGAGTTATCTTCAACATTGCCTTCAGTATTTTCTTCTGGTGTTATTGTTGAACTTGCATTATCTCCTAATCCATACATCTGACTTAAATAACTTTGATAATCAAAAGCATCTACTGTTTCTGGTTCTCCATAATCTACACCAAATGTATCTACTGTTAAACTTTTTATTACAGGTTTATTTTTTGGCATATCTGATGAAAGCTGATTTCCTTGTTCATCTTTTGGAGCTTCTTCACCTTCTCCTAATTCTGAACTTCTATATGTAACTTCTACATTTGAAATTTTTTCAATAATATCATATCCTTCAATTACTTTTCCAAAAGCTGCATATAATCCATCTAATGATGAATTATCAGATGTCATAATAAAAAATTGAGAACCTGCTGAGTTATAACCTTGCTCAGTTAATCCCATACTACTATAATCTGATCTCGCCATAGATATAACACCTTTTGTATGTTTTAGAGTATTTTCATAATTATTTGCTAAAAATTCACCTTTTATTCCATATTCTTTTTCTTCTGCACCTTCACCTTTTAAATCTTTTAAAGTAGGGGCTCCTGTTCCATCTCCATTTTTATCTCCACCTTGAATCATGAAATCTGGTATTGTTCTATGAAATGTTAAATCTTTATAAAATCCTCTTTCTGCAAGTTTAATAAAGTTTGCAACAGTATTTGGTGCTTGGTCTGGATATAATTCTATTTTCACTGTACCATATCCTTCAATTTCCATTGTTGCTATAGGATTTTTTACTTCCATTGTAGCATTTTTAAATATACCTACTCCTACTACTCCAATTAATACAATAACTATTAGTATAGCTATTCCCATTATTACGTTTTTTCCTTTTCCCATCGTTTTTCCTCCAATTCTTTTATCTTTTTTGTATAATATATTTTTATAGTAATAAATGAATACTTTCTTACATCTACTACTATTAAAAAACTTTTTTTATTAGAATTTTTTATTATAATACCTATTATAACATTAAATTATCAAAAACAAACTGTTCTTGCATTCTTTTTAAAGATTGTTTTATTGTTCTTGCTCTTACTTCACCTATACCTTCTACTTCATCTAATTTTGGTATATCTGCATCAAGTATATGCTGAAAAGATTTAAAAGATTTAACTAAGTTTTCTACTATATTACTTGGCATTCTTGGTATTTTATTTAAGATTCTATATCCTTTTGTATATACACCGAACTTCATCATAATTATCAAAATCTTCATAACCAAGTAGTTTTGCAATTAATCCTGGTCTCATTAATTCATCATGTGACAACTCTTGTATTTCTTTTAATATTTTTTCTGAAGTTTTCTTTTTACCACTAGCAATGTAATCTTTTATTATTAATAATTCCTCTTCTTCTAAATCACCTACTAATTCTTCTAATTGCATTTCAAGAAGTCTTCCTTCAACTCCTAGTTCGTAAATTGCTCTTTGAACTTCATCTACAATTTTCATTACCATTTCAGCTCTTTGAATTGCTATAATAACATTCTCTAGTGTAACAATATCATTAAATTCATATTCATTTAGTAAACTTAATTTACTATCAAAAACTTTTTTATATTTCTCAACAGTCTGAAGAGCTTGATTAGCTTTTGCACTTACTTTAGAAGTGTCTTCTAAAGCATATCTAGCATTCCCCTTAAATATAGTAATAACATTTCTTCTTTGAGATATACTTATAACTAACTCACCAGATTGTTTTGCTGTACGTTCTGCTGTTCTATGTCTTGTCCCAGTTTCATTTGTTGGGATTGCTGAAGAAGGTATTAATTGTGCATTAGCAAATAAAATTCTTTTAAAATCTTTACTTAGTATAATAGAACCATCCATTTTTGCGAGTTCATACAGTCTAGATGAGCTATATTCTATATCTAGACGAAATCCTCCATCTACAAGGTCTAAAACTTCTTTTGAATCTCCAATAACAATAAGTGCTCCAGTTTTAGCTTTAAGAATATTTTCCAATCCCTCTCTTATTGCTGTACCTGGTGCAATTAGCTTTAGTACATCTGTAATTGAATCTTCCTTTTTGAATACCAAACTAACCCACTCCTCTTTACCCCGATGCCCCAAAAGTGCCAAAAGGGAAGTTGCCAAAAGTTGCCAAAAGGGACGGAGCATATTGGCAATTTTTTATTTAATATAAATAAAAACGTATACTCTAATAAAAAATTGTCAATATGCTCCGTCCCTTTTGGCAACTTTTTTGACACTTTTTTATTTTAATCCTAACTTTTTCATTGCATCATTTATATTTTTCATGCCTATTATATCTAATTTATAACTTTCTTTCAATAGTTTCTTGTTATTTTCTGGAATTAAACAAGTTTTAAATCCGAGTTTTTCTGCTTCTTTTAGTCTTTTATCGATAAAATTTACTGCTCTTACCTCTCCTGTTAATCCGAACCTCTCCTATAACTAATAGATCTTTTGGTATGCTAATATTTTTATAACTTGAAGCAACACATACTAAAACTCCTAAGTCTATTGCTGGTTCAGATATTTTTATTCCACTCACTACATTTAAATACACATCTTGGCTTGAAAGATTTATTCCTGCTTTTTTTTCAAGTACAGCCATAAGTAATGTTAAACGATTGTAATCAATTCCATTTGCAGTTCTTCTTGGAAGTCCGAAAACAGTATGAGAAGTCAATGCTTGAAGTTCTATTAAAAGTGGTCTTGTACCTTCCATACTTGCAACAATTACAGAACCTGGAGGATTATCATCACTATCAGAAATAAGAATTGATGAAGGATTTGTTATTTCAATCATTCCCTCATTTTGCATTTCAAACATTCCAACTTCATTAGTTGACCCAAATCTATTCTTTACACCTCTTAAAATTCTATATGAAAAATATCTTTCACCTTCTATGTATAATACTGTATCTACCATATGTTCTAAAACTCTAGGACCTGCAATATTACCTTCTTTAGTAACATGTCCTATAATAATTGTTGTTATTTGATTTGTTTTGCATATTTTCATTATCCTTGCTGTAATCTCTCTTACCTGGCTTACAGTACCTGCTGCAGAAGTTATTTCATCAGAATACATTGTTTGTATAGAATCTATAATAACAAGTTTTGGATTTATAGAAAGTATTTGCTCTTGTATTATATCTATATCTGTTTCTCCTAAAAATAAAATATCATCATTATTAATTTTTAATCTATCTGCACGAATTTTTATTTGTTCTGCAGACTCTTCTCCTGATACATAAAGTACTTTTCCGCTCACCTTGCATTTTATCGCACAATTGTAATATCAATGTAGATTTTCCAATTCCGTGGCTCACCACCAACTAATACAAGAGAACCTTTTACTAATCCTCCACCTAAAACTCTATCTAATTCGCTAGAGCCTGTACCTATTCTTGTAGCATCTTTTCCTATAACTTCATTTAAATTTTTTGGTATAGTACTCTTTTTTGTTTCGCCTTTTATTAACACATTAGATGACTCTTTTTTTATTTTTTCTTCATAAAAACTATTCCATTCATTACATCCGAGGACATTTACCAAGCCATTTGGCAGATTCATATCCACAACTATTACATACAAATACAGTTTTTGTTTTTGCCATTACTTATCGCCTATGCTAGAAAAATCCCAGCATACTCTCCTCTCTAATTTTATATTAAATATATCATAAACTTTTTACTATTTACCACAATTTTCTTTTTCAGATTGTTCAGTTAACCCTAAAAATTTATTATTCCATTTTTTAGTTTCATTATTTGTTAGAGATTTAGAAAATATTATAGTTTCATTATTTACTTCTTCACTTTCTAATTCATTTTTATAATATTCTTTTATCATCCCATTTTTTATATATAATTTTATAGCAGATTCAAATTCATTAGAAGTATATACCCTTATAGATTCATAACCTTTTCTAATAGATAATTCCTTAAAAAAATTAAATATCTTTGAACCATATCCTTTATTTCTATATTTTTCTAAAACACCAAACCAACTCAACCAAGAATCTTTTGGATATTCATTATATGAATATAATCCTACTACACCAATAGGACATTCTTCATTGTAAACAATATAATTAATCATTTCTTTTCTATATGGGTCATTTGTTATTCCTTCTATATAATTCTTTCTACCATCTTCAAAAGGAAATATTTCATTTTGAATCTTAACAGCTAAATCTAAATTATTATTATCAATTTCAATATATTTCAAATTTATTTCTTCTTCCATAATATTTCCCTTCTTCTATGTAATTAATTTTTTATTATTTATTTTGATATATATTTTTAGGTATGTTGCTCTAACTATTCTATCAATTCCGCATGCAATTGACAGTCCAAATAATCCAAAATTGAATTTTTGAATAATATAACAAAAAGGTACTCTAACACAAATTCCACCAATAAAAGCCATCATTCTAATTGCTTTTGTATCTTTATTTGCAGACAAATAAGCTCTATAATTGCATCCTGCTACTGTAGCTATAAATTCTATAGAATATAACCATATATATGGATTACAATCCTCCCACGGAACAGTTCTTCCAAGCATATACCATACTGGATATATAAATAATGGAAGTAATATACTAGAAAAAATTATACCATATATTTGAACTGTATTAACTTTTTTTAGAAGCTCTTCTTTTTTTGACTCTATATCATTAGAATATTCAACCAATAATCCTGAATAATAACCTTCTATTATTTCACACAAAGTATCTATTATAGATACACATATACAATGTATTGCATATATATTGGTTCCAAACGAACTAGCCACACTAGTATAGTAGATATTTACAATTCTTTGCATTATTTTATTAAATATAAGGTCTTTAGCAAAATTCAATATTTCCTTTATATAGTTAGATGCAATTTTGTATAATCTAAATTTTGAGAAAATTAATAACAATATAGTATTTACAAAAGTGGATATTATTGTCGCAACATAAATTCCAACTTCATTATACTCTAATTTTATACTTAAATAATCTCCTAATATATTAACCATAGAAGAAATTACTGTTATAATCCATATTACACTTGTTTTTGTTTCTACCTTCAATATATTTTTAGGAATGTAGCCAATAGCTAATATTGGTAATTGTATAGCTTTTAATTTTAATATTATTGATAATATCTCACGTGCATCATTTTCTAAATTATATACATATGTAATCTGCTTTGAAAATATAAATATTACAAAAGCTATTATTATAGAACTTATAACTTCTATACACATTGCTGAACTGTTTATTTGTTTTGCATTTTTTCTATCTCTTACTAATACTATAGTATGAGCTGTTCCTATACATGTTTGAATTGTATTTATAGCCCAATTTAATGTTATAAATGAAGAAAAAACTATTATTGCTGTTTTTCCTATTGAGTTTGACATCGATTTATCTATTGTTACTAATAAAGTATTTGTAAATTCCACTAATATATATGGTAAAACAAATAAGAATGTTTTCATTATTACTTTTATTGGTATTTTTTGCTTCATTATTCCTCCATTTTATTTAGGATATTTATAATTTATAAATATTCATTTTTACATTATTCACATAAACTTTTTTCCAACCAATCCAGTGCAATTATAAACATTGCATGAGACCATCCAAGACCAATTACCCAATTTGATTTTAATAGTTTATTATCAACTTGTTCTGCTAAAAATCCGTGTTCTGTACAAGAATTGACAACAAAATCAAAGCATTCTAGAAACTTCTTTTTATTTCCTGTCTTACTATAATACATAGCCATCCATAAAGTCGCTATCGGCCAAGGATTATTTCCTCCCATATAATGGTCATCTTGAAATCTTAGATATCCTCCGACTATATGTTCTTAATGTCATATTTATTTTCTCTACAGTATTTGCTATTACCTTTTCTTTTGCAGAAAATAATTCAAAAGGATAAATAGCACCTAACATACTAATATCTGTTTTGGCATCGGTTATATTCCTTAGTAATATCTTTTGTTTATCATCATATAAATTATTTTGTATATATTTTTTTATTTCTATATTATACTCTCTTAATTCTTGTTTTGTTTTTTCTATTTTTTCTTGTTTTATCCTATTATTTTTATATTCATCTTTTACACAATCATATATATTAATCATAGAATTAAAACTTGAATAAATACTTGCCAAAGAATATAAATGTATGCCCTCATTCATCTCCCATAAATCATAACTAACATGTTTATATATTCTATCTTTATATTCGTATTTTTCGGTTAATTCTTTTTTTACATTATCAGTTTCTTCTATATTTAGTAAATTTTTAATGTATTTAATTAAAAAACCTAAAGCTTTTTCACACATTTTTAAATTGTTTTTTAAAAATGTTTCTTCTTTTGTTATTTTATAATGTTCATATATTCCATATATAACACTTGCTGTTTCATCTATTTGATATCCCCAACATGGAGCTAGAGTACCATTTGTATAAAAACGCTGTTCCCACATACCATTCTTACTTTGTGTTTTCTTACAAAATGTATTATAAAACTTTTCTGCTTGTGTATGCATACCTAATAAATCTATAGCTTTAACTATGAAACTTGCATCTCTTGTCCAACAATATCCGATATCCACCACACATTTCTTTTTTTTCATCTATTTCCATTCCAGCAATAATCCCACCAGTTTCCATATTTGTAAGAAGTGGAAAAAGTAAAATTGTTCTTTTATATATTTTATACACTTTTTCATTATAATCTTTTCTTTTTAAAGAATAATATTTTTCTACATATTTTTCCCAATATTTTTTTACATTATTATATTCTTTTTCTATATCTATTTTTTTAAATTTATCTATTTCATTTGCTATATCTTCAAAAGAATTTGATTTATCATTCTCTTTTGCATAAATATATATACAGATTTTCTTTTCTTCTCCCGGTTTTAATGTACCTAAATTATATGAAATACTAGAATCTTTTGTCATTCCTATATAATCTTTTCCATAAACTTCACCACTTCTAATATTATCTTTGCTATTATGTAATTGTTTAGTAGATATTATTCCACTCGAAAAAATGGCAAAAGTATTTTCATAGTCATACTGTAATAACGCATCATTAAAGATTCTTGCTGATACCTGGTTATTGGTACTACTTATAAATTCGGAATGTATTAAGAAATTTATATTCATGTCTATGGTATTATTATTTTTAAATATATATTGTTTCATTAAAACATCTTTTTTTATTGTGACAAAGTCAATTTGTTTAATATTTAAATTAAAATATGTATTTTCTATATTAGTAGTTAAAATGTTTGTATTTTCTATATAACTCTGTTCATAATGGTTATTTATATCATCGTGTAAATATATAATAGCAGAATCGTTTATTTTTATTCCTACATGAAAAAAGTCTATATTTTGTTTATAGTCTATTGTGGGATATGCTATTCTAAGTAGTTCGCCTTGTTTAGAAAAACTTGCTAGCATTTTTCCGTTTCCGATTAAAGCATCATTAATATATTTATTATTATTCATAAAATTCCTTCCTTTATCTTTTGTTATTTGGTTTTCTTGTTTTTTAAGTTAGCGATAGGTTTAGTCCGTGCAGGGGGATTTATATATTAAAATTTCGTTCTTTGCTGGTCGGACTAGTCATATGAGCACGCATATACAAATTTCATGGTTTGAACAGTTAATCTGGCTAATCTGTATGAGTAGGAGTCCTCCCAAACTGCGCATCACTGCATTTTAATATATAAATCCCCCTGCACTACTCTACTGCTTTTATATTCATATTTATTTATTTTCGACAATTTTTACAATTTGTCTTTCTAGTTCCTTAATTCTATCATTTAATTTAGCTATTTCCTCATCATTTGCATATTCTGTTAAAATATCTTCTTTTACTATAGATTCCATATCTTCTAATTCTTCTTTTAATGTTTGCATTCTTCCTAATACTTCAAGACGTACATATTCTTTTGCTCGTTTATTTTCTACTTTACCTATTACATTTATGTTATCATCTAGTTCATAGCATTCTCCAAACTCTGGAATAGTAACTGGAATTTCTGTATTTTCTATAATTTTATCTCTCAATACTTTTTGTCCTTCTGGTTCTCCATGAACTAAAAAGATATGTTTTGGTTTTGTAAAGAATGAATATATAAAATTAAGTAACCATTCTTGATCTGCATGACCAGAATATCCTTCAATATATTCTATTCTTGCATTAACTGCAATTTCTTCTCCAAATATTTTTACTGTTTTTGCTCCATCCACAATTTTTCTACCAAGAGTTCCTTGTGCTTGATATCCTACAAATAAAATAGTACTATTTGGATTCCATAAATTATGTTTTAAATGATGTTTAATACGACCAACTTCACACATACCACTAGCAGATATTATAATTGCAGATTCATTTCTCTCATTTAATTCTTTTGATTCATCTGCTGTTTTAGTAAATTTAAGACCTGGAAATTCTAAAGGATTATCTCCACTTTGCATAATCTTTTTAGTATCTTCATCAAACAAATCCATATTATCTTCAAAAACCTCTGTTGCTGAAATTGCAAGTGGACTATCTACATATACAGGAGCTTTCATAATTGTCTCATATTCCCTATAAAACTCTTCATCATGCATTGTATCTTTTAGATTATTTAATTCATATAGAATTTCTTGTGTTCTTCCTACTGCAAAAGAAGGAATTACTACTGTCCCACCTTTATCTAATGTTTCTGAAACAATCTTTAAAAACTCTTCTGCTTTTTCATCATTTCTTATATGAAGTCTATTACCATAAGTAGATTCCATTACTAGAAAATCTGCACTTTCAATCATTGTAGGTTCTGATAATAATGGGATATCATTATTTCCTATATCTCCTGTAAATACTATTTTTGTCTCCTTATCATCTTCTCTTACCCAGATTTCAATTATACTAGATCCAAGCATATGTCCTGCATCATTAAATCTAACATGAATCATGGGATCTATTTCAATTAATTCATCATATTTTATTGGTACAAAAACCTCTAAACATCTTGCAGCATCTTCTGCTGTGTACATTGGAGGTAATTCTTTTTCACCTTTTCTTTTTCTTTTTTTATTTTTCCATTCGGCTTCCATCTCTTGTATATGTCCACTATCTGGTAGCATTATAGAACACAAATCACAAGTTGCCTTTGTTGCAAAAATAGGATTTCTATATCCTTCATTATATAATTTAGGAATTCTACCTGAATGATCTATATGAGCATGTGTTAACAACATAAAGTCAATCTCATTAACATCAAACAAAAATGGAGATTCATTTTGTACTTCATCTGCTGCTTGACCTTGATACATTCCACAATCTATTAAAAATTTCTTACCAGCTCCTTCTACTAAAAAATTAGAGCCAGTAACAGTTTTTGTTGCTCCTAAAAAAGTAACTTTCATATAAAAAACCAATCCTTTCGTCTATTAAAAAATTTTCATCAAAATATATAAAACAATTAGCTAAGCGTTAACATTGTAACTTAACTAAAACAGCTATGAATCGCAACCATTATACAAAGAGTTTTATTTTTTTTCTTAACTTAATACTATTATCTTTAATTTGGATTTCTTTTTTACTTTCTAAAATATTCCCATCAAAATACTGTACAAACATTTTTCCGTCTTCTTGCATAATCTGCACAGAAATATTTTCAAGAGTAATTATTCTTGTATTAAATATTTCTTCTAGTACAATTTTATTATATTCTTTATTACTAGATATGTTTTCCAGTACTTTTAGTTCTTCTGCTTTTTTTATAATTGAATCTATAATATCTTGATTAAGCTTATTTAAATATCTATTTTCTTTTATATTTTTTTCTTTATTATATTTAAGAAATCTATAATATCTATATTCATATATTAAATCTATCATATCTTTCTTTAATGCACATTTTTCTACCTGTATTTTAAAACATTTAAGAAATTGTTTTTGAATATCCAAAATATACTGATTAATAGGCTCTTTCTTATTTTCAAATAAGTCTAATTTATTAAAGAAAACTTGTTTTTGTTCTATTTGTTTTTTCATATCTCCAAACTTTCTTGGATCAATTAAATCATTATATTCTTTTATATCTTGGATAAATTCCATTCTTTCTGATTCTATAATATCTACAAAATTGCTAATGCTAAAAATTTGCTCATCTTTAGATAACTTTTTATTTCTTTTTTTATATTCTTCTTTTAATAAATCTACATTATTTAATATTTTATCAATTTCCTTAATTTTATTTGTTAATTCTTTTTTATCGTTTGTTATTCTGCTTAAAAATCTTGCCTTATCTTGCAACATTTCTAATTTTTCTGTTAATTTTTTCTTCTCATTTAATACTTCTTTTTTATATTTTTCATCCATACTACTTTTTAATAAAATACATATACTAAAAAATAATCTTGAAAATTCATTTCCATTTTCTTCACCATATTTAGATTCTATTTCTTTTTGCAAATTTAATGCAATTTGATTTTTATCACTTAATTTGCTTATATACGATATTTTTTCATAACCTAATAGTAGTAATAAATTCTGGAATACTAAATTATATTGAATAGAATCTAATTTATCTAACATAGTAGTCCATGACCAGCCATTAAAATCTCTTACTAGTTCTGAACAATTAAGAGTTCTTCCTTCATTTAATACATCTATAACTGCATTATTTATTAATGCTTTTTCTTCTATACTTTTTATTTGATCTATCTTGTATAAAGCATATATAAGTATTAATTCATTAGGAAATGTCTCTATAATCCCCTTACTTGAATTAACAGAATATTTTTCTTGTTTTTTTATTCCTTTTGGTTTAATAACTTCTATTTCTTTACAATTATTTGAAATTGTTTTTATTAGTTCTTGTATAAATTCATCTCTATTTGGTACTTGCCTTTTTACTTGTTTATAATCTGAATAAAAATTTTCTATTTTATAAAACATGCTTAAAAGGAGATTCTGAACCTCCACATTAAAAGCTTTTTTGTCTAAAATCTCCTCTAATTCTATATTATAATCTTTCATATTCAAATTTAACTTAGATAATATTTTTTCTTTTTTCAAAATATACCTCTCCTATTCCGAACCTTGGGATAATTTATTCTGCACTTTGCATCTTTAACTCTTCCCAACGCTCTTTAGTCATTAGTACCTCTCTTGGTTTACTTCCTTGATATCCAGAAATAATACCTCTTTCTTCCATTTGATCAATTATTCTTCCTGCTCTTGCATATCCAACTTTAAATCTTCTTTGTATAAAAGATGTAGATGCTTGACCAGTTTCAACAACTGTGTCTATTGCTTCCATTAAAAATGGATCTGAATCATCATCTGAATCCTGTTCGAGTGCTTCTTTGTCTGCACTCGTACTATTCTCAATTTTATCTAAGATATCCTCACTATATGTTGCTTCTCCATTTTCCTTTACAAAGCCAACTATTTTCTCTACTTCTTTATCTGATACAAAGGCACCTTGAACTCTTACAGGTTTTGCCGCACCAGATGGATAAAATAACATATCACCTTTTCCTAAAAGTTTTTCTGCACCAACCATATCAAGTATTGTTCTTGAATCCACTTGTGAAGACACTGCAAATGCAATTCTTGAAGGAATATTTGCTTTAATTATACCTGTAATTACATCTACAGAAGGTCTTTGTGTTGCAATTACTAAATGCATTCCGAGCAGCTCTTGCCATTTGTGCAAGTCTACATATAGCATCTTCTACGTCTTTTGGTGAAACCATCATTAAATCTGCCAGCTCATCTATAATTATAACTATTTGTGGAAGCTTTTCAGCTCCACCTTCTTTAGAGACAGCTTCATTATAACCTTTTATATCCCTAACATTTTTCTCTGCAAATAAACTATATCTATTAACCATTTCCTGAACAGCCCATGTTAAAGCACCAGCTGCTTTTTTAGGATCTGTTACTACTGGAATTAATAGGTGTGGTATTCCATTATATACTGATAACTCTACCACTTTTGGATCAACCATAACAAGTTTAACTTCACTTGGTTTTGCTTTATAAATTATACTAGAAATTAATGTATTTATACATACACTTTTACCAGAACCTGTAGAACCTGCAATTAATACATGAGGCATTTTTGCAATATCCGTTACTACTTCTTGTCCTCCAACATCTTTTCCAAGTGCAAAAGCAAGTTTTGATTTATGCGAATAAAATTCCTCAGTATCTATAATATCTCTTAAATGTACTATTTCATTTTCTTTATTTGGAACCTCTATTCCTACTGCTTGTTTTCCAGGAATTGGAGCTTCTATACGAATTGTTTCTGCTGCTAAATTAAGAGCTATATCATCTGCTAAGTTTGCAATTTTGCTAACTCTAACACCTTCTGCTGGTTTTAATTCATATCTTGTAATAGCAGGTCCAACAGATACATTTTCTACTTTTGCAGAAACACCAAAGCTATATAAAGTTTTTTGAAGTCTTGATGCAGTATCTGTAACAGCTTTTTTTCCACCTTTTATTCCCTTTTTCTCTCCTTCACTTAATAATGTAATTGGAGGAAATTCATAATGTTCATCTTCTACAGTTAAAGTGTGCTCCAATTGTAATACTTCTTTTACTTTTTCTTCTTTCTTTTCTTGTTCTTGTTTAAATAAATTTTCTTCTATAAAATCTGGAGCTTGTTTTGGTGAAGATTCCATTCCTAAAGGCATTAAATCATCTTTATTATGTTTAAACTTTTTAGACCATCCATCTTGATTGTCATTTACTTCTTCTAAATTATTAATTGTTAACTGATCTAACTCTAGAGCTTGTCTTCTTTTTTCTTCTGCTTCTCTTAATTTTCTTTCTTTTTTAGTTTCTCTTGTTTCTTTTACTGGTATATCCATATCTTCTTCTACATTATATATTTTATTTCTTTTTCGATTTTTTCTATCTTCTACACTTTCTACTCTATCTTCTATATTAGCCTCTCTTGATACTCTCTCTTCTTTTTTCTCATTTTTCTTTTCTTGCATATCATATAAGAAATCAGATATAAATTCTGTTGGTTTAAATCCAAATATAAATACTACAAACACAACAGTTATTCCTAATGCTAATATAACAGTTCCAAGCATACCAAACATTTTTATAAATGGAATTGCAACTAAAGTTCCTATAACTCCTCCACCTGCATTTTTTTCACCTAAAGAGTATGCTACTTCTAAAACATTACCAAGTTCTTGTTCTACATCTATACTTCCTATCGATATCTGATAAATACTCATTACTGCACATATACATACTATTACAATTCCATATTGTATCAATTTCGATGTTACATAATCTTTATCGTCGTATGCTAAATATATACTAATTGCAAAAGTCCCTATTGGAATAATATATTTAATAAATCCAAATATTCCTCCAAGCATTGGACTTAAGTGTTCTCCTATATATCCGTGATTCTGTATATATAAGTACTGCTAATAGTATACTAATAACTATCATTACTACTACCGCTACATCTAAATTAACTTTCTTCTGTTTTTTTCTTCCTTTTTTTGCTTTTGCCAATTTTAAGTCTCCTCCTATACGTATAAAAATTCATTCACATTTTATCACAAACAAAATTTTTTTTCCACAAAAAATTTACATAAGAAAAGAATTTTTTTATCATTTTGTGTTATTGGTTAGATGATCTCTAATTTAATGGTTTACTCAATGTATTAAAAATCAAAAAAAGAAACCGGAAAATCAATTTTCTAAATTGACTATTAAACCCGATTTCTAAATAAATACATCTTTAGAATAAATTTATTGAAGTTCTTTTCTATTGTTTTGAACAATTTTCAAAGCATCTTCTAGAGCTACTTCTAGTCCTGCTAAAATATTATCTGCATAATCTTTAGTTCCTTTTGAAATTTCTCTAGACATTTCATTTGCAGTTTCTATTATTTCTGCCTTTTTCTCATATGCCTTTCTAGTTATTTCATGTTCATCTATCATTGATATTATTCTGTTTTCAGCCTCTTTAACTATGCTATCTGCTTCTCTTTGTGCCTCATCTAATATACGTTGTCTTTCTTCTTTAACCCACTTCGCCTGTTTTAATTCATCTGGCAATTTTAATCTTACCTCTTTTATTATCTCTAAAACTTCATCTTTATCAACAACACATTTAGTAGAAAAAGGAACACCTTTGCTTCTCTCTAATATATCTTCTAAAGTTTCTAATAACGTAAATATTTCCATGACTAAACTCCTTTCAAGCTTAAGAATATGAGACTTACACGCCCATATTTTCTACAATCATATACATTGAGATTAAGTTCTTTAAGACCTTTTAATTCTCTTTCTTCCTTATCTGTTTCTATGATTATTTTTCCACTATCATTTAATAAATTTAATGATAAAATTGTTTTTACAGCATCTATAGATATGTTCGCATCATATGGTGGATCCAAAAATATAATGTCAAATTTTACATTTTCTTCACTTAAATTTTTCAAACACTTTTTATAATCTTTATTAATAACAACTGCTGATTCTGTAAATCTTGTCTTTTGTAAATTCTTTTTTATAACATTAATTGTTTCATATGATTTATCACATAAATAAGCTTTTTTGCAACCTCTACTTATAAATTCAATTCCTATAGAACCACTACCTGAAAACAAATCTAATACAACTGAATCTTCTTCTATATCTTTTTGTATTATATTAAAAAAAGATTCCTTAACCCTATCTAATGTAGGTCTTGTATTCATACTTTCTATAGTATCTAATTTAGTTCCTCTAGCCATTCCACTTATTACTCTCATAATCCCTCTTTTTGTCTATTCATATTTTATATTTTTTTATTAATATGTCAATATAATTCACTAAAATGTAACATATATTTAATACGTTTGTAATCTATGCGTAACGCATTTTATATTATACACTATTTATTCTATATTTTCAATGTTTAAATTTAAATACCAAAATCAAAAAACAGAGGCTAATATTTTTAATAACCCCCGTTTTATCTTATGTGTTTAATTTATTAATCTTTTTTCATATCTTTAATTAGTTCCAATTGTGAAATTAAAAGTGATTCCATTTTAGCTTTATATATATCAAATTGCTTTTCTATGTCTTCTAATTCTTTTTTCTTAAGAACGATAGCTTGATCTAAATCATCTGCAGATTTTCTAGCAGAACCTTGCGCTTCTTTTATTATTTGATCAGCTTGTTGTTTTGCAATATTTTTTACTTCATCAGCTGCAGATTGAGCCATTACCAAAGTATTTTGAAGTGTACTTTCAATTGTTTTATAATGCTCTACGCTTTTTTCTAATTCTTCAATTTTTCTTTTATTCTCAGATGCTTCTTTATACATTTTTTCATAATCTAATGTTAATTGATCTAAAAAATCATCAACTTCTTCTACACTATATCCGTTCATAATTTGTTTTGCAAATTTTTTATTTTCTATATCAAGTGGTGTAAACATAATAATTCCTCCTACTTTTTTTATGAACGTAAACCTTCATTATTCATTACCATTGTTTCTAAGCCATGAAACTGAAAGTTTGTTCTTAATTTCTTCTCTAGCCATATCATTTGTTATATCGTAATTGTATGGTGCAATTAAAAATATGGAATTTGAAACTTTTTGAATATGACCGTCTAATGCATGTACTGCTCCACTAATAACATCTACAATACGTCTTGCAACATCTTTATTTACATATTCTAAATTTACAATTACTGATTTTTTTTCTTTTAATAAGTCACATATACTTTCTGATTGTTCAAAAGAGGTAGGTTGTGATATTACCATCTTTACTTGTTGAATTTGTGGCATACTAACAACTTTATTATTATTGCTACGTTTTCCCCATACTCTTCTTTCTTCTATTTCTTCATCTTCTGCAGTATATTCATCTTCCATATCGTATACATCATCTTCTTTATCCTCTGCTGTATCCATACCAAACAAATCCCATACTTTATTCATAATAGCTCCTGACATCCTTATAACCTCCTAAAACATCTCTTCATTTGCATTAATTTACTAGCAATAGTATCTAACTTTTCAAAGCATTTGTCAATACTTTTTACTTTCTGTAATAATAACTTAATATTTCTGTAACATTAATGTAATATTAGTCAGTATTACTCTTCACATCTCCTTAATGGTCACATACTAGTCTAGTAGATATATCTATTTAATTGATTTAATCTTATCTTCCGTCATTTTAAGTACAATTTCATCATATAAACTAATGGATTTTTTATTACTAATAAAATCAGAATCATATCCTAATTCTTCTAGTTCCTTACTTGAATAATTACTTACTATAGAATATCTATCATTTTGTTTTAACACTTTTACATATATTTTTTCTAAATATCCCGCTCTATCTCTAACTACACAAGCCAAATCATTCTCATAATAAATAGCTGTATTTGGCACTTTTAATCCGGCTTGCACTTCCGCCATATTATATCAAATGCTATTTTCCTATATGAAATAAGTTCTTCAACATACTCTTGTATTTTTAATACAAGAACTATATTTCCATTATCTGACTCAATATATTCTATTTTAGCATTTACTTCCTTACTATTTGGTAATCTAATTTTAATTCTATCTCCTACTTCGGCTTCTTTTGCTTTTTCAGAATCAATAATAGTTGCTAAATAACATTCAAAATTATCAATAACTTTTCCTTTTTCGCTACTAGATGCTATAACTTGACTTGTTTTTATATTTAGTTTTTCTAAAAATTCTTTATTTAATTTTGAAAAATCATCTGTTGTTAAAACATTTTCTAATCCATCAACACGATATGAAACAAGCCCACTAATTGGTGCGTCAACATATTCTGAATTATTATTTAGACTCTTTTCATATCCACTTCTTTCATCTATTAATTTTTTTATATAAGAACCAGCTGGGCTAAGTTCTCCAGCAATTTTAGCTTTTTTTGTTATATATGTATTAATATCTTTTTTGTATTCTGTTATCTTTTGTATATCATTTAATTCATATATGTCATTTAATTTAGATTCTATCTGACTATCTAATAGTTTAATATCACTAGAAAACAAATTATTTTCTTTGCTCATTGCTTCTTGTATCTTTTTATCCAAATCTTGTATCTTTTCTATTAAATTATCTTCACTATTGGAATAATATCTAAATATAGAATCTCCTTTAGAAACTCTTTCTCCTTCAGTCTTTATTGGTACAATTCCATTTTTATAATTTTCACCTTCTACTACTGTTTCATTTCTTATTATATAGCCTGCCGTTGCTTCTTCTAAATAAAGTTTTCCTTTTTCAACTAAAACTGTATCAACTGGATTTCTTAGTAATACACATAGCATACATATAGCATATATAATTATAATCATTAATATAATTAAAACAATTTTTTTCTTATTTTTCGCTAAAAAATTATTTTTTACTTTTGTATTTTTTCTGTTCACTTTATTCCCTCCAAAATAATTTTTATATTATTTTGTTTATTTTCTAATCCATCTAACCATATTATATTTTGATTTCTTTTAAACCAAGTTATCTGTCTTTTTGCATATCTTCTTGATTCACGTTTTATTTTTTCTATCATTTCATCTTTATTTATTTCACCTTTTAAGTATTCATACACTTCTTTATATCCTAAAGCTTGCATAGCAGTTGGATAACCGCTTATATTTTTTCACTATATTTTCTACCTCTTGAACTAATCCTTGATTCATCATTATATCTACTCTTAGATTAATTCTTTCATATAGCTTTTCTCTTTCCATATTAATACCAAACACTCTAAAATCGTATGGATTATCTTTTTTTCTTGATTCTATCTCTTGCTCTGTTTTTGTTTTTCCAGTAGAGTGATATATTTCAAGCACTCTAAATATTCTTTTTTTGTCATTTTTGCTTATTTTTTCCATTGCTTTTGAATCTATTTCATTTGCTTTATTGTATAAATATTCTAATCCTTCTTTTTCCATTAAACTTTCTAAGTAATCCCTATATTGTAAATCAATTTCGATTTCATCATATTCTACCCAATTTACTAATGAATCCACATATAATCCTGTTCCACCAACTATAATTGGGAATTTTCCTTTTTCTAATACTTCTTCTATCTTTTTTATTGCATCTTTTTTATATCTTGCAACACTATATCTTTCTTCAGGAGATACATGTCCAATTAGATGATGTTTAACACCTTCCATTTCTTCTTTACTTGGTTTAGCAGTTCCAATGTCCATATCTTCATATATTTGCATAGAATCTGCTGATATAATCTCTCCATTTATTTTTTTGGCAAGTTCTATAGATAGAGCAGTTTTGCCTGATGCTGTAGGGCCACATATAACTATAACTTTTGGTTTTATCATCTTAAAATCTTTCCTCTTATTTTTATCTTCTAGAAAACTTCTTTTCTATATCTATCTTTGACATTTTTATTGCTGTAGGTCTACCATGTGGACAAGTAAAAGGATTTGGTAATAATAAAAGTTCTTTCATTAAATTATCTACCTCTTCTTTTGTTAAAGCCATATTAGCTTTAACTGCAGACTTGCACGCAAGTGTTGCAATAAATTTTTCCTCTATTTCTTGTTTAGCAGTTCTTGCCACAGTATTAATTTCATCAAGTGTTTCTAAAAATAACTCTTTAGTTTCTAAATCTATACATATATTAGGAACTCCAGAAATTTTTATAGTATTTTCTCCAAATTCTTCTAAAGTAAATCCTGCTTTTTCAAATAGTTTGATATTATCTTTAGCAATTCCCATTTCTTTATGTGTTAATGTTATTATATCTGGCAATAACATTAATTGAGATTCTTTTGGACCATCTGAATAATAATTTTTCTTGATTTTCTCATACATAATTCTCTCATGTGCAGCATGTTGATCTATAATATATATTTCTTTATTCATTTCAATTATTATATATGTAGAAAAAGCAATTCCTATAAATTTGTAATCTGGAATACTATTATAACTACTATTTGCAAACAAACTAATATTTTCTGCTGAAACTGAAGTACTTAAATCTTTAATTTTATATTCTTCATCATCTTCCTTTAATTGTAAATCTTTATTTGGTAATTTTCCAAACATTTTAGCATACATTTCTTCGAAATTTTTATCATCTATATCTATTTTATTTTCTTCAAGTTTATTTATATTTTCTATAATTTTCTTGATATTTTCTTGATTAATCTCTTGCTCGTTTTCAATATTGACTTCATTGTTTAAATTATTTACAATCTCACTATTTTGATTGTTACTTTCTGCTTCAATTTTTGTTTCTTCTATATTTATATTATTCTCTTGTTCAATTTCTTTTTCAAGTTCTACTTGTTTTATATCATTTTGTAGCTCTTTTCTATTTTCCTGTTCTATATCATTTTGTAACTCTTTTATCTCTTCATTATTTATACCTTTTTGCAGTTCTTCTTTTACTTCTTCTTTTATATTTATTGTGTCTTGTATATTTTCAGCTTCCAAAGTAGAATTGTTCGGTTTATCTATCTCTTTTTTATCAAATTTATTATTAAATAATTCTTCAATTACATTATTTTGCATATTGCTTCGATTTTCCATTGAATTATTGTTAACTATCTTTTTAAATAAAGCTCCAAATGTAGGATTTATACTTTCTAGTTTTTCAATGCTACTTTTTTCTTCTACATTATTTGTAGATGTTTGTTCCTGTTGTTTGTTTGTATTATATTCTGATGTTTTTTCTGTTTCTCTTACTAAATCTGAATTTAACAGAGTTTCTTTTATTGCATGATAAACTGCCTTAAAAACTTTACTCTCTTCTTCAAATCGTACTTCTAATTTTGCTGGATGTACATTTACATCTACTTTATGAGGATCCACCTCTAAATTTAATATTAGGAAACCATATTTACCTATTGTTAGCATTCCTTTAAACCCTTGTTCTGCACTACTAGTTAACGCTTTATCTTTTATAAATCTTTTATTAACAAAAAATAATTGATTAGATCTATTAGAACGTGCAATTACTGGTTTTCCAATTACTCCTGTAATTTTAATATCATCATATACATAATCTACATTTAATATATTTTCTGCAATATCTTTACCATATATATTATATATAACACTTTTACTATCACCATTTCCATTAGTTCCGAATTATTATTTTACCAGAGTTTATTAACTTAATTGCAATATTAGGATTTACAAGAGCAATTCTTGTAACTGCATCTTCTATATAGCCAGCCTCTGTAAAATCCTTCTTCAAAAATTTATATCTAACTGGTGTATTAAAAAATAAGTTTTCTACTGTTATAGTAGTTCCTTTAGGGCATCCTACTTCTTCTTTGCTTATTATTTTTCCACCCTCTACTATTATTTTATATCCAAAGCTTGCTTCTTCTGTTTTTGATGTTAATTCTACTCTAGAAATTGCTGCAATACTAGCTAAAGCTTCTCCTCTAAACCCCATAGACTTAACAGTTTCTAAGTCTTCAGCTTTTCTTATTTTACTTGTTGCATGTCTCTCGAATGCGATTTCCATATCATCTGGCATAAATCCTTTTCCGTTATCAGTTATTCTTATGTAAGATATTCCACCATTTCTTGTTTCTATTGATATATTGGTTGCACCTGCATCTATTGAATTTTCTACTAATTCTTTAACTACTGAAGCTGGTCTTTCAATAACTTCACCAGCTGCTATTTTATTTATTGTTAAATCATCTAATAATACTATATTTCCCATTTCGTGCCTCCAAACTTTATCTATACTTCGTTAATATTTAATAACCTTATTTTATTTATATTTAACAGTTTCATTTCTTCATTTTATAGTTCATATATCACTTGAAGTATTATGTAATATTTCAGTTTTTGAAATTATACCACTAACTTATTCTCTTTGTACAGATTATTTCATACTTTTTTAATTTTATCAATATGCTTTTTCAGAAATGTAACACTTTTTAGTTTTTAGAATAATATATATCATACTAAAGAACAAGAAAAAAAACATTCTTTATAGGAGGTAGTAATATGGGAATTTGTTGTAATAATGGCAATAGTGAAGTTTTATGGTTCATTATTCTATTCTTACTACTTTTCTGCAGCTGTGGTAACAGAGGATGCTGTAATAACGACTGTGGATGCGGTTGCTAAAAAACTCTTCTTAGCCTAAAAAGAAAAGTAGAACTAAAGAAAGTTTTGTACATTTTGAAAGGGGGGAATTTCTA
The DNA here is from genome assembly GCA_905215935.1 of uncultured bacterium. Taxonomy (GTDB): domain Bacteria; phylum Bacillota; class Clostridia; order TANB77; family CAG-508; genus CAG-492. The sequence continues at coordinate 13,465 of CAJMRY010000006.1, read as the reverse complement.
TGCCAGAAAATAGAGGTTGCGGATGCGGATGTGGATTCGGATTCGGAGATGATTGTATTTGGATAATAATCGTTTTAATATTAATCTGCTGTTGTTGCGGTGGAAATAGAGGTGGTTGTTGCTAAAAGATTAGCAAACAATTTGCCTGATTTCTAAATATTAAATTTAAATAGTTATCTTTAGAGTATAATATTTAATAATAAAGCACTTGATATTAGTATCATACAAATCTATATATGATACTAATTAGTGCTTTTTATTTTACTTATTTATTTACAATATTTAATTTATTTGTATTTGGACTTAATATGCAATGCATAATGTTACAATATGAGTTGACTTTTTATGTCAATTGTTGTAAAATATTGTTAGTGTTTTCTTATGTAATGTGGAAGAAGATATTTCTTTCTCAGGTATTATGGAATGTTCTACATTTCATTATCTTATTCCTATATGTTTGAAACACAAAATTTATTTTTACAACAGGAGGAAAATACTATGAACGCAATTGAAAACAGGATGAGGGCTGTACCAATCCAAGAGAATGCCATTCGGAAGAAATTAGACCAGCTTACTAATCAGGGAATAACACAATACAAATTCCCTGACGGAATCATTCTTGATGAAGTAGCTAACAACCTTACTGCAGATGGCTATGATGTAACAAGATGGTTCTTTGCTAATCCAGAGGAATCTTTTTCTATGATCTACTTTGATCATTCTAAAGAAGGAGTTCCAGGACACCTTTATGACTACCATGAATACGACTGTTGCAACTGTACATGTAAATGTTGTTGTAATGAGTGCTGTGCATGTGGAAGTTGTTTAGATGATGACTGCGAATGTGACAATTGTTGCAATGGAGACTGTGCATCTTGCGGTTGTTCTAATCATGGCTGCAAATCCACCGATGACCATAAGTGTGACAGTAGTTGCAATGGAGACTGTGCATCTCGCGGTTGTTCTAATCATAGCTGCAAATCCACCGATGACCATAAGTGTGACAGTGGTTGCAATGGTAACTGTGGATGTGACGATTGTTGCAATGATAAGTGTAAACCTAATGATGACCATGAATGTGGCAGTTGCTCCAATAGTGGCTGTGTATGTGGTTGTCCCGATCTTGACTGTTGTTGTGGCAGCTATTTAAATGGTGGCTATGGCTGTAGCTATTGTTCTACTGATAACAGTGAATGTTAATCTTGTCTTTACTTGCTAACCAAATAAACCTACTATCCAAAAGGATAGTAGGTTTGTTTGTTCTTTAATATATATAATAAAAAACTTAATATTGTACAAGTTTTTGAAAAGCACTATAATTAATTATAAAAAACTTTCAGAAAATCTCTGAAAGTTTTGATATTTTTGGTTGGGCTGGCTAGATTCGAACTAGCGCATGCCAGAGTCAAAGTCTGGTGCCTTACCGCTTGGCTACAGCCCAATGTATTTTAAAATGGGGTGGAAGATGGGACTCGAACCCACGGCCTCTAGTGCCACAAACTAGCGCTCTAACCAACTGAGCTACATCCACCATCACTCTGCACCATTTAACAAATGCATTTATAATTTTACCCCATTTTAATATTTTTGTCAACTATTTTATTACTAAAATTTTATTTATTTTTTGAAACTATATTACTAGTTTGCTATTAATTAGCTTTTCAGTTCTATATTTCAAATTAAGTAACTTTTTTAAATATGTTTTGTATTAAAATTAATAGCATATTACATTTTTGTTACAAGTTCTTATTTTAATCTAACTATCCTACAATTAGATTAAAAGTTATTGCTCTTTTGCACACAAAATCAATCTATATTTGTTGTTTGAATGGCATGTTACTAATGTAACTTCTCTTTTACCACCTGTATCTCTTTGTGCATAAGAATAATCTTCTTGAGGAGTTAAATATTTACTATATATTGTGTATTCTACTCTGTTCCCCGATAAATCTGTAATATATACTTTATCCCCCTCTACCATTTTTTTATTACTTCCAAAAAAAGTTCCATTTCTATAATTATGACCTATTATAACTGTATTTCCTATATTATTCAGTCCTACTCCATATTGCATAGCTACAGAAACATCTATAGATTTAGCATTAGTCATAGTTTCAAGTACTGGATACTGAAGTCCAACTTTAGGAAGTTCTATTTTTCCTAAAACGCCATATCCTCTATATGTCAGACCATAATTTGTATTAGGATTATATGTTCTTTTTGTTCCATTTGTACTATTTGTATTTTTTGTTTTATCAGATTCTTCAGGATCATTACTAACTTCAACTACTAAATTATTATTTTCTGCTATATATTGGTCAATCTTTTCTATTTCATTTTCTGCATCTAGCGCATTTTTATATTTTTTATAAAAATAATCATATCCTACAAAGCCTATACAGGCTAAAATCAATAATATTACTAGTACCAATACTATATTTAAAAAAGTATTAAATTTTTTCCCAGCCATTACTTTAATTCCTCCTAAATATAATCACATTATTATTATAACATAATTTAATCTAAGATTCTACACTTTTTTCATTTTCCGCTAACATTTGTAGCTTTATATAATCAATATTTAAGCTATATTTGGCTATAGCTTATAAGATAGTAATATACCTATCCTACAATCTTATCTCCCAATTTTTTTCCTGCAAGTAAGTGAAAATGTAAATGCATTACTTCTTGTCCTGCATCTCTTCCGCAGTTAACTATTACTCTAAATCCATCTTTTTCTATATTCATATCGTTTACTATTTTGTTGATCACTTTATATATTTTTGTAATTAATATTTCGTCTTCTGTTTCTATTTCTAGAAGATTAGTGATATGTTTTTTAGGAATAACTAACATATGAATAGGAGCTGCTGGATTTATATCTTTAAATGCAAGTATCTCATCATCTTCATAAACCTTATCTGCAGGAATATCTCCTTTTATTATTTTACAAAAAATACAATCTTCCATATTTTTTCCTCCACTTATATATTTTTTAAGCATCTTAGATTTATTTTACCTAATTTATAATTATTTTATTTTTCTTATGTATGTTAGTTTATTATTTATTATTCTTAATTTATCCACTTTTTCCATAATTATTCATCTACTAAAATAGCTTTTATTCTTCTCACACCTGCTGAACTAGATTCTTCCTTTTTAATTTTAAATTTTCCAAGCTCAGAAGTATTTGTTACATGAGGACCTCCGCAAAGTTCTATAGATACATCTCCTATTTTGTATACTGTTACAATATCTCCATATTTATCCATAAACATTGCTTCTGCACCCATTTTAACAGCTTCTTCTTTATTCATTTCTAGTTTTTCTACTGGTATTGACATTTTAATATATTCATTTACTAAGTCTTCTACTTCTTGTTTTTGACTTAGAGTCATTTTTTCATCATGAGAAAAATCAAATCTCATTCTTTCAGCTGTAATATTACTTCCTTTTTGATGTACATGACTTCCTAAAACCTTTTTAAGTGCTGCATTTAAAAGATGTGTAGCTGTATGATATTTAACTTCCATATCTCCAGTAGATGCAAGTCCACCTTTAAATTTTTGATTAGATCCTGCTCTTGATTTTTCTTGATGAGCTTTAAATTTATCATAAAACCCATCTACATCTACTTCTAATCCAGACTCTTTTGCGAGTTCAACTGTTAATTCAATTGGGAACCCATAAGTATCATATAATTTAAAAGCTATGTCTTTATTAATTTTATTTCCGTCTAAATGAGAAACTGCTTTTTCAAATTCTCTTAATCCTTTTTCTAAAGTTTTATTAAATTTTACTTTTTCATTTTTTATAACTTCTAATATTGTTTCTTTATTTCTTTCAAGTTCATGATAATATTTTGAATATTGATTAATAATTAATTCTGCAAGCTCATTTTCCCAATTTCCATTAATATCTATATCTAATTTCTTTGCATAACGAATCATTCTACGGATTAATCTTCTTAAAATATATCCTTGGTCGGTATTTGATGGCTTGATTCCTGCGTCATCTCCACTAATTATAACTATTGCTCTTATATGATCTGCTATAATTCTCATACTCTTTGTATATTTTTCATCATCATAAGAATGATTTGAAATATCTTCTATTTTTTTAATTACATCTTTCCAAATTGATGATTTGTAATTATCTGTAACACCTTCTAATACTGCTGTTACTCTTTCTACACCTAAACCTGTATCAACATTTTTATTTTTTAATGGTGTGAACTCTCCATTTGGTTCATGATTATATTGCATGAAAACATTATTCCATATTTCTACCCAATTTTCATTTTCTGGATCAAACTCTTCTGGCACTTTTTCTTCGCTTCTCCAATAGAAAATTTCTGTATCTGGTCCACATGGTCCTGTAAGTTCCATATTAGGCCACCAATTATCATCTTCTCCAAGATACTTAATTTTTTTTGGGTTTATTCCCACACTTTTCCAAATTCCAGCTGATTCATCATCTGCTTGTACCATTTCGTTTCCTTTAAATACTGTAACAGCCAATTTCTCTACTGGGATTTCTAAATATTTTGTTAATAACTCAAAACTCCAAGTAATTGCTTCTTGTTTAAAGTAATCTCCTAAAGACCAGTTTCCAAGCATTTCGAAAAATGTATGATGAGTTTTATCTCCTATCTCATCTAAATCGTTTGTACGAAAGCATTTTTGAACATCTGTTAATCTTGTTCCCTCTGGATGACTTTCACCTTTTAAATATGGAACAAGTGGTTGCATTCCTGCTGTATTAAATAGACATGTAGGGTCATTTTCTGGAATAACTGGTGCACTTGGAATAATTTTATGTCCTTTTTCCTCAAAAAACTTTAAGTATGTTTCTTTTAAATTTATACTCTTCATATAATCTCCTCTTTTTCTTATAAAATTTATTCAAAATTATATTACAATTCATAAAAAAATACAATACATAATAATAAACAAATGCTTATTTATTCATAGCAATTGCCAATTTTTTAAAAGCTGGAAGAGAACGTTTTATCATTTCATAATCTACACAATATGAAATTCTGACATAACCTGGATATGCAAACGAACTTCCTGGAACCATTAAAATATTATATTCTTTTGCAATATTACAAAATTCCTTATCATTTTTAATTGGTGATTTTAAAAATAAATAAAATGCTCCTTGTGGTTTTATACATTCAAAATTACACTCTATTAAATAATTGTATAATAAATCTCTATTTTTCTTATATTGTGAAATATCGACTGTTAAATCTACACACTCTCCAATTACTTTTTGCATTAAAGATGGTGCATTAACTGAACCCAAGACACGATTTGCTATTGTTACTGCTTCAATCACATTATTACTATCTACCATTTCATTTGGTACTACAACATATCCAATTCTTTCGCCTGGCAAAGATAATGATTTACTATATGAATATACAATAAAAGTATTTTTATAAAATTTTGTAATATATGGAATTTTTATATCATCATAAACTAATTCTCTATATGGCTCATCTGAAATTAGATAAATTTCATTATTATATTCTTGTTCCTTTTCTTTTAGTATTTTTGCTAATTCTTTTATAGTATTCTCTGAGTATACTACTCCTGTTGGATTATTAGGTGTATTTATAATAACAGCTTTTGTTTTTGCTGATATTTTAGATGCTAAATCTTTTAAATCTGGCTCAAAGTTTTCTTCATTTGCCATTGTAACTACAATTTTTCCATCATAATTTTTTACATAGTTTTTATATTCTACAAAATAAGGAGCTATTACTAAAACTTCATCTTCAGGATTTAATATAGATTTTAATATTATATTTAATCCACTCGCTGCCCCAACCGTCATAATTATATTTTTTGATGTAAAGCTTGTACCGAATTTATTATTTATTGAGCTTGCAACTTTTTCTCTCACATCTTCAAATCCGCTATTACTCATATATCCATGAAGTATTTGTGTATCTTCATTTTCTAAAATTTTTATTATTGCTTCTTTAATATTATCTGGTGTGGGAACACTTGGATTTCCTAGGCTAAAATCATAAACATTTTCCTTCCCATATATTTTAGATAACCTTTTTCCTTCTTCAAACATTTCTCTTATTACAGAGTTATTTTTAACTAATTCTTTCATTTTTTCTGATATCATATCTTTTTCACCTACTTTAATAAATTCCTAATATTCTAAAATAACTACAATTATTTTTTACTATTTCTAATACTTCTTCTATATTTTTATTCACATCAATATCAACTAAAAATATATATTCTCCCAAAACCGTTTTTGCAGGTCTTGATTCTATTTTACTTAAATTTACATTATTCTGATTAAATATCCCTAATACTTTATATAATTCTCCTGGCTTATTTTGTGTTGAAAATATTATAGACATTTTGTTTCCATTTTTATTTTTTACTTTATTTAATATCCAAAATTTAGTCTCATTTAAATTATTATCTTGAATCTTTTCATCTAATAAAACTAAATCATATTCTTTAGCACAAGATTTATTTGCTATACATGCACAATACTCTTTATTTTTTATCTCTTTTGCCGCTAGTGCAGTACTTGAAACTTGATTAATTATAGCATTTTTCAAGTTATTTTCTATGTAATTTTTACATTGTGCTAATGCTTGTGGATGTGAAAATACTTCTTTTATTTTATTTAATTCATAGTTTTTATTAGCCATTAGATTTTGATTTATCTTTAATGTAATTTCCTTTGTTACATATATATACTCATATTTTATTAAAGTATCTATTGTCTCAGTTACCCCACCTTGTAATAGATTTTCTATAGGAACTATTGCTTCATCAACTTCTGCTTTTTCTAATCCTTCAATCACACTTGAAATTGTTTTATATTCTATCATTTGATATTTTTCATCACAATATTTTGTACATGCTTCATAAGAGAATGTTCCTTTTGGACCCAAATAACCTATCTTCATCTTATCATCTCCAATTAATTTTATTTTTTATTATATATTAATTTTTATCTATTGTATATAATTCGAGTTATGAATCACCTATAAATTATTAAATAAAAGTTACTATCTTAATAAAGTTTTTATATCTAAAGTCAAATTTAAGAGATTTTCAAGAAATTATAAATATATGTTTTATGCTAAAAACAATTCAATATTGAAATATGGTTAATTAACAACAAATAAAAGTTAGTAACTTAAAATTAAGTTTAGATATATACAGCATATATTAAATGTCTGAATCTATTTACAAAAAAACTATTAACTAGTAACTATGTAATTATTACTTTTATATAAAAAGCCCTCATCTATAATTTTATTTAAGATGAGGATTTCTTTAATCACCTATTAATTCTGAATCATAGGCATGATTTATTTTTATTTTTTCTATACGATTCTCTAATATCTTATCTATATTTTTTGTTTTAACCACCATATAATTTGTTGTATGTCCTTTAATATATTCTCCATCTTTTTCTTCAAAAAGAACTTCTACTGTTTTTCCAATATATTTGTTATTATGCATTTTTTCATTATTGTCAGATAATTCAATTAGTCTTGCACTTCTTTGCTCTTTAATATTTCCATCAATCTGATTTTGCATAACAGCTGCTTTTGTTCCTTTTCTTGGTGAATATTTAAAAACATGCATTTTATAAAAATCTATATCTTTTAGGAAGTTATATGTTTTTTCAAATTCCTCTTCTGTTTCTCCTGGGAATCCAACAATAATATCAGTTGTAAGTGACACATCAGGATAAGCTTTTTTTAATAAATCTGTACAAGCTTTAAATTCATTAGTTGTATATTTTCTATTCATTCTCTTTAAAGTTTCATCACATCCACTTTGAAGTGATAAATGAAAATGATCACACATTTTTTCTAATTTCTTTAATCTTGATACAAACTCTTCTGTAATTAAAGTCGGCTCTAAAGAACCAAGTCTAATTCTTTTAATTCCTTCTATTTTATTTATATCTTCTAATAAATCTATTAATCTATATGAATTTTTAAAATCTCTTCCATAAGATGCAACATGTATTCCAGTAATAACAACTTCTTTTATTCCTTTATCACTTATTTCTTCAATTTCTCTTAAAATGCTTTCAGGATTTCTACTTCTAACTCTTCCTCTTGCATATGGAATAATACAATATGAGCAGAACCTATCACAACCATCCTGAACTTTTATTACAGCTCTTGTTTTTTCTGTATATGTAACACTACCAAAGTCCAAAAACTCTGACTGATGCATTACATCTTTAACTTCCTCTTTTATATTACTTTGTACATATTCTTCTATACATTCCAATATATTAGTTTTTTCATTATTACCTAAAACCAAATCTATTTCATCTATTTTCTCTAATTCATTTTTTGCTACTTGTGCATAACATCCGAACCGCAATAAGTATTGAGTTTTTATTTATTTCTTTTACTCTTCTAAGCATTTGCCTTGACTTTTTATCTGCCATATTAGTTACTGTACAAGTATTAACAATATAAATATCCGCAAAATCATGAAATTCTACTATTTTGTATCCAGCTTCCATAAATTTTTGCATCATACCATTTGTTTCATACTGATTAACTTTACAACCGCAATGTAAAGAAAGCAACCCTTTTTTTATTATTATTTTCTTTGTATTCCATATTATTACTGCCTTTCAACGATTTTTATTTTTTCTATTTTTCCCATGTTTTTTTGTAATGCCAATTAAATCCATCTTTAATTCCTTGTCTATATACTTTTTCAGTATATTTTGCAAAGATTACTTTTAATATTTTATCAAATATATTTAATTCTGGCAAATATATCTTCATAAATATCCCTCCTTTTCAGAGATATCTCTTATATTATATTTTACCATATTATGTAAATAAAAATAACTATACTGAACGATAGATACAATGTCTACTTTCATTGATATTACTCAATTACAAAGTTCGACATCTTTTGACATTATTATACATTATTTTAATTCATTCACTAAATCTTCTAAATATGTATTAGGATTTTTATTTTCTTTTAACATTTTGTCTATGTATTCAATAGCCTTATCGTTTTCATTGTTTTTTATCATTTCTTTTATCTTCATTAAAACTTCTATCATTATATACACCTCTTTTGCTTTTAGATTATATCATTGTTTACCTCTATTGTAAATTAGGTGTCACTTATTTCAGTCTTTTTCATTATAGTTAAAATAAATTGCAGTTTGTTTTAAAATATCTATAAGGAAAAGAGGTGAAAAGATGATATATGTAAGAGTAAACGAAATACTAAAGGAAAAAAATAAGTCGAAATATTGGTTCATTAAGCATATGGAAGGAGGCTATCAATCTTTGTCACATCTTATGAACAATGAAACTATTTCTATTCGTTTTGAAACATTAGAAAAAATGTGTGATATTTTGGAATGTGAGCCAGGAGATATTATTATAAGGAAAAAATCTATTAGAAAGAAGGTAAAAAGAAATGAGCAAACTTCTAAAGCAATATGAAGATCTTAAGAAAAAAGATTCTGAAAAAATTTATATTTTTAAAGTAGGTATTTTTTATAATATCTTAAATGAAGATGCTAGAAAAGTTTCAAATGCAATCGGATTAAAATTAACTGATCTTGGGCCAGATATAATAAAATGTGGATTTCCAATCGCCAAATTAGAAAAATATACACAATTATTAAAATCAAAGGACCTTAACTTTGAAATAATATCTAATCTAGCATCTTCTAATCAAAATACTTCTTATGATCAAATTATCAAAAAAATTAAGAGTATTGATTTGAATAATACAACCTTTAAGGAAGCATTTGATATATTATATAATATACAACAAAAATTAAAAAATATACAATAAGAGGAGATCACTTCTCCTCTTTATTTATTATATTTTTAATACTTGTCCTGGATAAATCTTATTTGGATTTGCTATTCCATTTTTTCTTGCTATCTCTTGATATGTAGTACCATATTTTGCAGCAATACCTGATAATGTGTCTCCTGATTTAACTGTATATGTCTTTTGAACATTTTGTTGTGGTTGAACATTCGTTGTATTTCCTTTTACAGGTATTTTTATAGATTGTCCAACATATATAATATATGGACTTGATATATTGTTTAAATTGGCTATATCTTTCCAATTTACATTATATTTAGATCCTATACCTGATAAAGTATCTCCTCTTTTAACAATATAATAAGTAATTGTATCTTGAGATTTATTATAACTTCCATTTACAATATTTTGTACTGTATTATAATCATACCCTGCTACTGATAGCCTATTCTTTCTATCATCACCATTTCCCCATAATCCTTGTTTTACTTCTTCAGCTATTTCTTCATTTGATTTTTTAGTAGGTTGTGGATTTACTATATATCCTTTAACAACAAAATCTTTATAAGCATAATTCATATCTAATCTTCCATTATATCCACCTAAAGTTCCTTCAGATGTGAATTGCCATATACCACAATTATTAGCATTTTCTCCTGATGGATCTGTTGCATTTCCTTTTTGTTTGCCTCCTGATACTGGCCAATGAGCAACCCATTTATCAAATCTAGTTAAGCCTGCAAGCTGATTCTTAAACCAAGATGAACTTGCATATACCATTGCATAATATCCACTTTGTTCAAATATTTCTCCTTCTACAGTACATATGTCTTTTAATATTTGATTTGATGGCATTCCATATCTTCTTTTGTATCCATCAGCATCTTCCATATCTATTACTAGAAAATTAGGTTTTACAGAATATGAATTTGCTAATGTTACCATTCTTTGTGCTTCTTCTCTTGCTTGTGCAGTATTTAATGCATATGAATAAATATATAATCCAAATGGTTTTCCACTTTCAATTGCCAGTTGTACATTACGATCTACTTTTTTATCTTTTGAACTTCCTGCATATGCTCTAAAAATAAAAAAATCAACTTGTTTTGCAAGTGACTTTATATCAATATCACCTTGCCAAGCTGATATATCTGGACCTTTATATGCCATTACTCTGTACCTCCTTCTTCATAATTTCTTAACTCTTCTACATTTTGATTTTCAATATCAAATGCTTCTGTATTTTCATCTTCCATTTTGAAGACCTCCTTATAAAAAATAATACTGGAAGATTTTTGTTTTTCTTCCAGTATCTTAAATTTACAAGAAATATTTTCTTGTATTAATTATTGATTTTTTGCATCGTATAATACAGTTGCTGTACCAATTCCACCAAGTGCTGTAATAACTGCTGTTATTATCGCATTAGTATCTAATCCTTCTATATGTATTAAACATCCTATAACAGAAGCTATAATACCTATTAGAATATTTTGAACCGGTATTGGTAAAGTCTCATTCCAGTTAAATCTTTTAGATACTTTACCTAAAATGTAAGTAAATAATGTAGTTATAATATAAACTAATACTTGTACTGTCATATTATTTTCCCTCCTTTCTTTCTATTCTTGAAAGAATTTCGTCAATTCTTTTATGTGCTTGCTTTGCAGATTCTTCTAATCTTGTTATTCTGTCTCTATCAGCTTTCACATCATTTTTTACATCTGTAATTTCTTTTTTAATATCTGATATTCCATCCATAATATTCTTTAGTTCTGTTAATACTGTTGCCATTTGAGTTGCATCTTCTTTTACATCTTCTTTTGCATCTTTTCTTCCATTTCTTGTTATGTTATAAACTATTGTTATTACTGCTATTGACACAGATATTATACTTATTAGTGTTGATAGTTCTATATTCATACTAATCCTCCTTATCTTTTGTTGGCCATACTACATTATAAGGGAACCCCTCTTGCTTTGTAATATCTCGTAGTTCTTGCCTATATTTTGCATAATTTCCTTTTAAAACATTGAAAATAGACTTAAAAAAAGCTACTGCAATTTTTGTTACAGTAACTATCGTTATTTCTTCATCTGAAACATCTATATTCATTCTATCTAAGCACATATATTGATCTGATTCTTTTAGTAATTCATTTCTTTTCGTTCTTACTTCTGCTGCTAATTCATTATATTCTGTATTTTTTGCTAATTCTAGCCACTCAGCAAATTTTTCTTCATTGTCATTTAAATCTTTTTCAAGGTCATCTCTATAATTTGCTTTTAGTCTGTAAATATCATAAGAATATCTTTTCTCTTCATCATTTAATGTTGATATTTCTTCTACATTACCATAAAAGACAATATCGCATTTTCCATCAATAATATTTTCTATTTCAAATTTGTTTGTTGGTTGTAAATTGCTTTCTGCTTTCATTTCTAATCACTCCTTTACATTTGTTCAAGTCCACATATGGCTTGACATATTTTTGATTAAAATTATATGAATCGCAATGTTTTAGCCATCCATAATAACTTAATGATGCACTAGCATCTGTATAAGTAATTTTTTGTTTTTTAGATATTTTTTTATATCTTCTTTTTATTCTCAAAAAATTACTTTTTCGTAAAGTAGTGTAATTTCTATAAAATCTATATCCTAAAAAATCAATTGGTCTTGAGTCTACCTTAAATAACTGCCAATTCTCTTTTAGTTTTAAATCTTCATTTTTTAGATATGCTTCTATCTTATCTTTAATTTTATGTAGTTCTTTTTTGTTTCTATGAAATAACACCATGTCATCCATGTATCGTAAATAATAAGGAACTTTTAGTTCTTCTTTAATATAATGATCTAAGTCTTGTAAAAAGAAGTTTGCAAACCACTGACTTGTGTAGTTTCCGAATCGGCACTCCCTCGTCTGCACTATCTATTATTTTATCGATCAAATCTAAAGTGTCTCTATCCTTAATAATTCTCATAAACTTTCTTTTTAATATAGTTTGATTTATGCTTGGATAAAATTTCTTAATATCTAATTTCAAACAATATTTAGTGTTTTTTCTATCTCTTACAAGTATCTTTTTTAAGTATTTCATTCCATGCATTATTCCTCGACCTTTTACAGATCCACAACAAAATTCGTACATTCCTTTCATTATAATAGATTCTATTTGTTGCATTAGACACCAATGTATAACTTGATCTGGAAAAAATCTGGGTTTATATATTATTCTTTCTTTTTTTCTTACACCATCATGTATTTTCATTTCTACATAAGGACTAGGATTATATATTTTTGTAACAAGTTTATTGTATATTACATCTACATAATGATATGGATTATCTAGTATTTTTTTAACATTTTCTCTGTCTTTTTTTCCTTTAGAAGCATTTAATATAGCTTTATAGATATTATTTTTATCTATAATTTTAATATAAATATCTTTTTCTCTTTTCATATTACTCCTGGTTATCTTATTTTTGTCTACCGACTTTTCGATTCAAAAGGAACTACTAAGCCAGTCCAGTTCGACTAATTTTCAGCTAGAGCTGAGGAAGATGATGTGTAAATATAAAATTATTATCTACAAAAATAAAAACACGAGCACCGCAATTCCAATTCGCA
>CAJMRY010000005.1 GCA_905215935.1 uncultured bacterium | reverse complement strand
GAAAGATAATATTAAAAATATTGATGAATATTACGAAAACAATGTAAAACCACAATACAAAGAAGATAATAAGCATTATAAAGGCGAACAAGATGATGATGATTTTGAAAATATCATTGTTAAACCAGATTCAAACGAATTTAAATTTGTTTTAAATAAAGTAGATGAACAAGGAAATCCTTTAATTGGAGCAGATTTTACAGTTGAAAGATTTAAAGATAATAAAAATGAAGTATTATTAGATAACAAAGAAGTAAAGGGAACTTATGAAGTATTAGAAAGTAATGTTAAATTTAATAATACATACACATATAAAGTAGTAGAAGTTGAAAGTGCACCAGAATATGTGAATGTAATGGAAGGTAAATACATTACAATACAAACATATATGAATAATGAAAAGAAATTGGTATTAGGTGTTTATAAAAGTCCTGAAATTATTGCTATGAGCACTGAAGATGAATATTATTCAAAATATGGATTTACAATTAATAATCAAGATGGAAGTCTTGTAACAGATAAGCAAACAGATTTATATGAAAAAATAAAAGTAGCTTTAAAGAATGATGTAACTCCAGCACAAGTAACAATTACAATACCAAACGAAAAAGAAGTTATACCTGGAAAATATAATATACAAATTAAAAAGGTAGATGCAGAAAATCCAAGTAAAACATTACAAGGAGCAGTATTTACAGTATTAGATAGAAAGAAAATAGGATCAGAAGTTACAACAGGAACAAATGGAATTGGTAAAGTTGCACAAAATGTTGATATAATAAAGACAGAAGAAGGAAAAACATCAATAGACAATTATGTGATTACAGAAAAATCTGTACCAGAAGGGTATGTATTAATTAAAGACCATCAAATTATTGTAAGAGTAACAACAGGGTTAACTCAGGATAAGAAAAGTTATGAAATAAAAGATGTTGATGTAAGTATTTCACAAAAAAATGGTTCACCAGAGACAGCTAAGGAAAAAGAAATGTTAGAAAAAGGTTTAAGTAAAACTATAAATGGTAATACAATTACAATTACAATTCCTAATAAACCAGAAGAAAAAGATTTTGATTTGGCATTAAGAAAATTTATTACAGGTGTAAATGATAAAGAAGTAACAAGTAGAATGCCAGTATTTGAAATAGACGAAAAAGGAAATTATATTTATAATCATGATAAAGAACCAGTATTAGTGGCAAATAGCAATATAGTTACTTATACTTTAAGAGTATATAATGAAGGTGAAGTAGCAGGATATGCAAAAGAAATTAAGGATGATATACCAAATGGTTTAGAGTTCTTACCAGATGATGAGTTAAATAAAGAATATAGATGGTTAATGCTTGATAAATATGGAAAAGAAACAGATAATGTAGCAGAAGCAAAATATATAACAACAGATTATTTATCAAAAGAACAAGAAAAAACAGAAGGATCAAATTTATTAAAACCATTTGATGAAAAAGCATATGAAGCAGGAAGTATAAAAGAACCAGATTACAAAGAAGTAAAAGTATCATTTAAAGTAAATATGCCAGATAAATCAGAAGAAATAATAATTAATAAAGCACAAATTTCTGATGATAGCGATGAAGATGGAAATGAAGTCACAGATAAAGATTCCACACCAAATGAATGGATAGATGGAGAAGATGATCAAGATATAGAAAAAATAAAAATACAATATTTTGATTTAGCTTTAAGAAAATGGGTAACAAAAGCAATAGTTACAGAAAATGGAGTAGAAACTATCCACGAAACAGGACATAAAGCAGAAGATGATCCAGAAGCAGTAGTAAAAGTAGATTTAAAGAAATCAGATATTAATAAAGTAACAGTAAAATTTGAATACAAAATAAGAATTGAAAATCAAGGGAAAATTGCAGGATATGCAAAAGAAATATCAGACTATATACCAGAAGGATTAAAATTTGTAAAAGAAGATAATCCATTATGGGAAGAAGTAGAAGGAAAAGTAGTAACAGATCAGTTAAAAGATACATTATTACAACCAGGAGAAACTAAAGAAGTTAGTATTTTATTAACATGGATAAATAGAGAAGACAACATGGGCTTAAAAGTAAATGTAGCAGAAATAAGTAAAGATTATAATGAATATGGAGCACCAGATATAGATTCTACACCAAATAACAAAGTACCAGGAGAAGATGATATAGATGATGCACCTGTAATGCTAACAGTTACAACAGGAGAAGCCCCAGTATATGCAATTCTTACAATATCAATTCTAGGAATACTTGCTGTAGGATTAGTAGGAATTAAGAAATTTGTATTATAATTAATAAATAAGAGATAAAATGAAAGTAGATTTTTGTGTCTGCTTTCATTTTATTAAATTTTTATACTAAAGGAATAATTATATTCTTTTTGTATTATATAATAAAGTTGTTTATAAACAGTAAGAGATGATAATATAAAAAGACGTAGTTTAGGCGATATAACTAAGTAATATGCTTATTGTGAAAGTGTAATAATTATATTTTGATGAATTAATTATTGCACTTTTTTTGTTGCAATTTTACAAAGTTATTACATGAAAAGTTAGATAAAATGTTAGAAAATATAGATGTTACAGAAGTATTACTAAATTGTAATTTAAAATTAATATAAAATTTGAAAAACTAGAAAACAATCTTCCGTATATTAAATTAATCCCTTAAATAGAAATGTGTGTTTATGGCATATTGACCAAATGAAGAAAAAATATTTAAATAAAATTAATATAATAAAAAGGGAGAGTAGTGTTATGAAGAAGACAAAAAGAAAAGCAATTTTATTTATTGCAATAGCTATTATCGCAGTTATTGTTGGTACATATATCTTTATATGTGCTAAAAATAACGAACCTAATGATATTGCAACAGATATAGCAACATTAAGTGATGGTACTGAAGCATTAGCTGGTGTTACATTAAATACTAGTGGTTATAATCATAACTTAAATGGTTGGCTAGGTAACTTTGTAGTTGGAGGTTCATATAAAGATGGATATTGTATGTATCTAGGAAATGGAGCTCCTTCTAGTGTAACAAATAGGGGATCTGCATATGACTGGTTCAAAGACAACACTAGTTTAAAATATAATAGATTAAAGTGGCTCTTTGATAACATGGTCGTTGTATTTCAACCAATAAATGATAAAGTGTATGGAAATGACTTGTCTAATGAGATTACAATGTACAAAAAGAATATAAATTTGTTAATTAGTAAATATAAACTTAGTGGCAATATTGATAGTTTAACTGAAAAACAAATATTTGAAGTACAACAATGTGTGTTATGGAATTTCATAAATGGAGTAGATTATTCTAAGAAACTTTCAGGAAGCCAGAAGTCAATGTATACTGCATTAATTAAAGGAATGAATGATAATGAAACTTATAGTTCTAAAGGTACAGATATAGTTACTGTAAGTAAAGGCAGTGGTTTTAAACTAAGTGATGATGGAAAAATAGGACCATTTAAACTAAATAATAGTAAAGGTAAAATAAATCGAATTTTAGTAGAAAACTTTAGTGGAATTGATGGTGGATATACTATTGTTGATAGTAGTGGTAAAAAGATAGATGAATATAATAAGTATAATGGAGATTTTTATATTAAATTAAATAAAAAATTATCTAAAGGAACAAAATATACTATTAAAGGAAGTGTATCTACTAAATCATATAAGACAATTGTTACTGAATGGTGGGATGGTAATAATGGACATCAACCAGTTACTACCTTTGAAAGAGATCCAGAGAAGAGTTCGGTTTCTTTTAATAGTGACTATTTTTCTGGTAGTATAGACTTAGCATTAAAGAAACAAATAACACAAGTAAATGGTGATAATGTTGGTAGTGATGTAAGATGTTTTAATGTTGATGCATCAAAATTAGTAAATAATACATCTACTAATGCTACATATAATATGAGAAAAACTCCTGTTAATGTAGAAGTAGGAGATAAGGTAAAATATAAAATTCGTATACTAAATGAAAGTAAAGAGTTAGACGGATATGCAAAAGAAATTACAGATTATATACCAGATGGAATGAAATTTGATGTTTCAAGTAATATAAATACAAAATATAATTGGAGATTATATAAGAGCAATGGTAATGAAGTAAAATGGTCACAAGACACTACATTAGAATTTTTTGCTAATATATATAAAGACGTGCTAAAAAGAAGTCAAACAGTAGAACAACTAAAAAAAGACAGTGGTGTTATGGGACATTGGGCTAATTATGCATCAGGAAAAAATACAATTGAAACAGAAATTGCAAATATTATAAATAGTACAGAAGGAAAACAAAAGACAAATAGTTTAAGTGATAAAAATTTTGTTATATTGATGTATAAAGTTATACATAATAGTACTCCAAGTGATAGTATAGTATCAAATCATGTAAAAACTTTAAATGGAGATAAAAACAAAAGACCAGAATTAGTAAAACGATTATTAAATGATCAAAGGTTTAGAAGTATAAAATATTCTAAAATGTCTGATAGTGATTTAGCACAAGTAAAATATATTACCACAGATTATTTATCTAATGAAAAGATAACAAAACTTACAGATGCATCATCATTAGCAAAAAATTGTAAAGAAGTTGAAGTAGAATTAACTGTTAATAATGATGCAACAGGGATATTAACCAATATTGCAGAGATAACAAATTATGGATATATGAGTGGAAGTAAATATATACAAGCTAATAAATCAGGTGTTGATATAGATTCTGTACAAGATAATGTTACAGTACCTTCTAATAAAACAGGTCTAGAAAATTACTGGGGAAAAGACAAAGGAAAGAAGAATGAACCAGCAAACTATCCAGGACAACAAGATGACGATGATTTTGAAAAGGTAAAAGTAGATAACACGTTAGATTTAGCATTAAAGAAGGCAATAATCAAAGTAGATAATACTAAATATAATAGATTAGGAACAGTTAATCCAAAAGATTTGAAAAGTGGAAAAGATACAACAGCAGACTATCATATGGATAAAGAATTGATAGAAGTTGAACAAGGTAACAAAGTTACATATCGTATATATATTTTTAATGAAGGTAATATCGATGCTACAGCAAGTGAAATTACAGATTATTTACCAAGTGAACTTGAATTTTTACCAGATGAGCTTGTAAACAAAGCTTACAAATGGACAGCAACAACAGATAAAAATGGAATTACTACGATAAAAACAGATTACTTAAAAAATAGGTTTATAGACAGATATAGTAATAAAATGAAAGAACAAGAAGCAGATATTAACAGTGCATATGTAGATATAGTATGTAGAGTTAAAGATGATGCAACAACAGATGTGAGTATAGTTAATATTGCAGAAATAAGTGAATATCAAACAAGAACAGGATTTGTTGCAACTGATATAGATTCTGGTACAACAGGTTCAGATAAGGTTAAACTTCCAGCAACAGTAGATGCCTGGAGAAAATATTCTGCTAAAGGATTAACTATTGATTTAGATGAAAATGATTACCCTATTTGGTATGGACAACAAGATGATGATGATTTTGACAGAATAACTGTTAAGAAAACTAAAGAATTTGATTTGGCATTAAGAAAATTTATAACAAATGTAAATGACCAAAAAGTTGCTAATAGAGCTCCTAAAATTTCAAGGAATTCATGGAGTCAATTAGTATCAGAAGGAACTGCTGGGTATTATCATACAAAAGAAGCAATAGAAGTAAATAATGGTGATATTATTACATATACATTAAGAGTTTATAATGAAGGAGAATTGAAAGGAAAAGCAACAGAAATAACAGACTACTTACCAGAAGGACTAGAATTTTATTCATCAGAAGTAGATGGTATAAATTATGGTTGGTCTGTTGTAAATGGAACAAATGGAAAAGAAATTAAAACTTCATATTTAGCAAATAAAGAGTATTTACCTGCTGCAGATAGTTATCAAACATTTACTACTGAAGGATATGCAGATGTAAAAGTAAAATGCAGAGTAAATTTAAGTAATACAAATGAAACTGTGTATTTAACAAATAGAGCAGAGATTACAGCTCATGTTGACGAATTTGGAAATACAACAAGAGTAGAATTAGATAGAGATTCTACTCCAAAGAATGTAAAATCTGATCATTCAAGTGATATGTTAAATTATGATTCAAGCATTACATATGATTCAAATACATATTATCCTGGATATGAAGACGATGATGATAAAGAAACAGTATATGTAAAGAAAAGAACTAATTTTAATGTTAATTTATTGAAAGTTAGTAAAAAACAATTAGATAACAATACTCCAACACCATTAAATGGAGCTAAATTTACTTTAGCAGAAGTTAACCCAGATAACATGGATGAAGTATTAAACAATCTTGCACCAATAACAACTGGAAATAGTCAAATGCAAATTATTAGTAGAGATAATTGTAAAATAGGAAGTACCTATTTATATAAATTAGAAGAAACAGATGCACCAAATGGATTTAACATATTAATAGATATTCCAATATATATACAAATAACTATAAACGAAGATGGAAGTTTTGATACTGCAAGAACAAGAATTTTATATAATGCAGAAAATGGAAACGATGTTTCAGAGTTTTATAGATTTGCTATAGATGGAAATAACATAAATATAAGAATTGCTAATGAAGAAAAAGAATTTGATTTAGCTTTAAGAAAATATATAACAGGAATTGAGAGACAAGGTATATCTAATGAAATTAACAGTAGAATACCAAACTTAAATGTATTTTCATTAATGGCTTGGAAGCAAAAGGGAACTGCAGGATATTATCATACAAAAGAAGCAATGAGTGTTAAAAAAGATGATATTATAACTTATACAATAACTGTTTATAATGAAGGTTTTGTAAAAGGATATGCAACAGAAATAACAGATTATTTACCAAGTGGATTAGAATATATTAATAATGATTTTAATAGAAATAATGGTTGGTCTGTAACTAAAAATGGTGATGGAACTTCTACTGTTAAAACAAATAAACTTAGCAATACATTATTAAATGAAAATCAATTAGATAAATATTTAACTAATCAATCAACTACAACATGGAAAGCTAGTGTTCAGATACAATGTAAAGTCGTAAATGATCCAAAATACGAAGTACAATATTTAACAAATAGAGCAGAAATTACACAAGAGAAAGCAGTAAGTATTGATGAACAAGGACGTGAGACGGTATTAGATGTTGTAGATAGAGATTCTAAACCAAATAATGTAAAATCAGATCATTCAAGTGATATGTTAAATTATGATTCAAGTATTACATATGATTCAAATACATATTATCCTGGATATGAAGATGATGACGATAAAGAAACAGTTAAAATAGAACCAATTACAGATTTTGAATTTAAATTAAAGAAAATAGATAATGTTTCTAAACAAGAAATAGAAGGAGCAACATTTGAAATTAGTGGAGTAAATACTAATAAAGGAGGAATTTCTCCAATAACTAGTATTGTAGATTCAAATGGAAATGAAGTTAGAAAAAATCAAGATGGAAGTATTACTATACCAATTGGAGGAGTAACTGTAAAAGTAAAAGGTGTAGATGTTAATACTATGTATAATTATTCTATACAAGAAGTTAAAGCCCCAGATAAATATAATATAATTGTAAAAAATATGATAGTAAATATTTCTGTAGATGAAGATGGAAATACTAAACCAAATATATCAACTATGGTTGTAAATGAAATAACAAATCAAGATGGACATGAAGTTGAAGTACCAAAAGTTCATACACAAGTAGGAGAAGGTTCTGATGAAAATGCAAGTGTAAGAAAAGAAAATAATGAAATTATAGTTAGAGTTTCAAATAAAAATACAGATACATTTGATTTAGCCTTAAGAAAATTTATTACAAAGGTAAATGACAAAGAGCCAGCGGTAAGTAGAGTACCAAAACTTGATCTTCTATCATTAATTGGACTAAATAGAACTGGAACAGCATATTATAATCATACAAAAGATGCACTAACAGTTAAAACAGGTGATATTGTAACATATACAATAGGTGTTTATAACGAAAGTGATATTAAAGGTAAAGTAGCTGAAATAACAGATTATTTACCAAGAGGATTAGAATTTTATTCATCAGAAGTTGATGGTGTAAATTATAATTGGAAAGTAACTAAAAATAGTGATGGAACTACTACTTTAAAAACAAATTACTTAAAAGATACTTTACTTTCAGAAAATGCATTAGCTCAAACAATAGTTGGTTTAAAAACAGACAGATGGACAGCAGAAGTTAAATTGAAATGTAAAGTAACAGATGAAGCAGGATATGCTATAAAATATTTAACAAATAGAGCAGAAATTACAGCACATGAAGATGAAAGAGGAAATAAATATGGTGAGTATTATGGACAAACACAAATACATAATACAGATAGAGATTCTTTGCCAGATACAATTAAACATGTATTAAATTTAGATAATCATTATATAGAAAATGTATTAGATAAAGAACGTTTAGATTATTATCCAGGTCAGCAAGATGATGATGATTTTGAAACTTTACAAATAGAGCCTATAACAGATTATGAACTAAGTTTAGAAAAACTTAATTTGCTAAATGACTTGAAATTAACAGATAAAGTTACATTTAATATAGAAGAAATAAATCCAAATATTAATATTTGGAATGGAATAAAAAATGAAGATATAATAAGTTCTAAAAAACTTGATATAACTGGACAAGGAAAGATAGATTCTAAAACAAAGGTTAAACTTGGAACAACATACCGTTATAGAATAACAGAAGAAGTAGTTCCAGATAATTTTGATAAAACAGTTAAAGAAGTGATAATAAAAGTTAATGTAGATGAAGATGGAATAGCACATGGAGTAATAGAAAAATGGAATGATTCTACATGGAATAGTGTAGTCGGTAGAAAATATACATATATAACAAATGGAGACAACAATAAGATTACTTTAACAATAAAAAATGAACCAAAAGCATATTATGATTTAAAACTTAAAAAGGTTAATGAAGAAGGAAAAGAAATTGGTGGTATAACTAAATTTAATGTAATGAATCCTAGAAAAATAGGACATTCTGTTACAACAGGTTTAGGATATACAGGTGTAGTAGATACAAATATTCCAATAACAAGTGGAGAAGGATCTGATACATATGTTATAAGTGAGATAGAAGCTCCAGATGGATATATAAAAATAACTGATTTCTATTTGATTGTTAGTCTTTATAAAGGTATTTCACAAGATGGAAGTACTTATGTAATTGAAAAATGTGAAAAGGAAATTAAGCAAAAAAATGGTTCTAAAAATACAGAAGAACAAAGAAAAATATTAGAAAAAGCCACAGTAGATACTGATGGAAGAACTGTAACAGTCACATTCCCTAATAAAAAGATAGAAGGTAAATATTACATTGCTTTAGCAAAAGCAGATGAAAACGGAAATACAATTGAAGATAAAGAAGCAACATTTGTAATAAATGATAGAGAACAAACTACATCAAGAGGAACTTTATCTATCGATGATGATAATGTACCTGGAATAAAAATTACAGATAAAAATCAAAATGATAAATATGTAATTACAGAAACAATTGCACCAGAGGGATATGCAAAATTTGATGGTAGAGTTAATTTAGATGTAAAAGTAAAAGAAGAAAATGGAGAATACAGATTAGACACTAATAATACAAAATTAACTGTATATGAAAATGGTTCATCATATTCTGTAGGATTAGGAGATACATCAAAACAAGTAAGCTTTACTATAGATGAAAATATGCAAGTTATAAGAATAAGAGTAAAAAATACAAAAATAACTGGCAAATACAAATTACAAATAAAGAAAGTAGATTCTAATAATACTGCAAAACCAATACCAGGAGTTGTATTTAATGGATTAAATCCTAAACAAATATCTATTGGAAATAAAACAACAGGAGCAGATGGTATAGCTGTATTATGTGACAATGTAGAAATTACAAAACCAGATAGTAGTGGACAAATTTATAGAATTAGAGAAATTTCTGTTCCTGATGGATATTCAAAAATAGAAGCACATGAGTTTAGAGTAAATGTGATAACTGGATTAGCTGATGATGGAAAATCTTATATAGTAAAAAATGCTACAGTTTCTATAGCACAGACAAATGGTTCATCAAATAGTGCTAAAGAAAGAGCAATGCTAGAAGAAGGTGTATCTATCGATGTTAATAAAGAAACACAAACTATAACAATTACAGTTCCAAATGAAGAAACTACAGATTATAATTTAGAAATTAACAAAGTTGATGCCAATATATCAAGTGAATATTTATCTAAAGCAAGATTTACAATTAATGGACCAGATGGAAATATTCAAACAGATAAAGAATTACAAAGAGAAACAGATGATGAGGCAACAGGTAGATTTGCTAAAGAGGTAACAGGTGTAAAAGTAAATCAAACATATACATATACAATTGAAGAAACTTATGCACAAGAGTTATATGAAAATGTGTTTAAAGACTTGTTAATTAAATTAGAAATAACAATTAATAAGAATGGAAAAATAGATAAAGAAAATACAATAGTGAAAGTTGAGCCAAAAAATCATAGTGATATTTCTAGTGGAGATATAGGAAAGGCAAATGAAATGCTTAGAGATTCATTAGTTATTAATGAAGACACAAATACAGTTACTTTAAATATAAAAAATCCTCAAGAAACTAGAGATTTCGAATTTGAATTATTTAAACACGATTTAGGCGACAAAGATGAAGAAATATCGGGTGCTGGATTCAAGATTCAAAAGAAACAAAGAGATGATGATGAATGGACATTATTACATGAATGTCTTGAAACAAGAATTAGTTCTAGAGAATTGATTGATAAGCAAGAAAAGGTAGCTTTAGGAAAGGTATTTTATTATGAAATTGAAGAAACAAAATTACCAAATAATAACTATGTTAAGAAGATACAAAAAGCAATAGTAAGAATAGCAGTTGGAGAAGATGGAGAAGTTACAGGAGAAATAATAACATTACAATTACCAGGAAATAGTGAATTAATTAGATATGATAAAAATATACATGGTGAATTTGTTGAATTAATTAAACAAAATGGAAATAAATTTGAATTAAAAATAGCAAATACTGTTTATTATCATATGACTTTAAGGAAGAGAGCAGATAATAAGGATGCAACAAATATAATTGGATGTAGCATACTAAATGGTGGAACATTTAAAGTAGAAAGAGTATATAGAGATTCTGTAGGAAGAGTAACAACAAAAGAAATATACAATGGTCCTGCAACATGGGATTTTGCAGAATGGGATGCAATTCCAAATAGTATAAATGAATACTATATTCAAGAATTAGATGCACCAGAAGGCTTTAACAATGATTTTAAGAATATACGAGTACATTTAACAATAAGAACAGATAATAACGGAAATGTTGCACCTGTTGGAAGAGATGGTACAAATGTTGACTTTGAATCTGCAAGTGGTGGAGTATTACAAGATAAAATAAAAACAATGTTATATGAGAAATGCGTAGTACAAGTAGAAGGTAATACTGTTACAATTAACATGAAGGATTCAGAAATTATAAAAGAACCAGAAAAATATGGATTCCAAATTGTAAAAGTAGACAAAAACAATATGCAGCATAGACTTAAAGATGTACAGTTTAGTGTTAGAATGATTGCGGGTAGAGCAGCGGGATGGATTCCGTATGACGCTGATCCAGATACTCCAGGAATACAAGACCCAGTAACAAATGAAAATGGTGTAATTAATATTAATGATATTGAATTAGTAGAAGGTATAAGAACAAATATATTCCAGATTAATGAAGTAAGTGGTCAAGAAGGATATAATATTTTACGTGGAGTAACAGTTCAAGTTACTATTGATTTGGAAAATGTTACAGAGGCAAGCCAAATTACAGAAGATCGCATTAAAGTAGAATTAATGGGTGAATATGCATCAAGTTATCCAGAAGATTATATAAAAAATTATATTACTGCAGATGGAACAATTCGAATAATTATTCCAAATGAACCAACAAGTTATGAATTTGTTTTAAATAAAAAAGATGAAAAAGGACAATTAATAACAGCAGATAGAAAACAAAATGGTAAATTAGATGGAACAATATTAAGCGTAATAGAACAAGGAACAAATGCAAATATTGTACCAAATACTGTATTAAAAGATGGTACAACATCTAGAATTATAAATTGTAAGCAAAATACAACATATAGTTATATAGTAACTGAAACACAAAATAAAACAGGATATAGAAACATTTTTGGTGGATATTTTCTAATACTACATGTTGTGACTGACGAAAATGGAGTGGTAAAAGATACAAATCCAGATGACCCAGATAATCCTGAATATACTAGATATGGATTGTTTAAAGTTAATCCACATGGAACAGGTAATGAAGAAGAAATAAAAAAAGCAGTAAATTTAACTGTTAAATGGTCAGATGAACAAGATGAAAATGGAAACAGAAAAAGACAAGTTATATTAGATATAGAAAATCCTTTTGAGTATCAAGTTGTAGTAAATAAAGTTGATACATATGGAAAACCACTTGATAAAGCAGTAATTACAGCTACAATGAATGGTAAAACATATACAATGAATAAGAGTTCTGATTTACAAATTTCAGAAAATAAAATAAAAGATGGAGAAACTCAGAGTTGGATAATTAGAGAACAAAGTGTACAAGCTCCTTACTATAATGTTTTAGGAACAAGTAAATACATAAAAGTAGATGTAGCAAAAAATAATGAAAAACTAGTAATTAAAGATTATGCAATTTATGATGATTCTACTGGAATGGTTCCTAAAGATAATGAAATATATAAATATGTAACTATAGAGGGGCCAGTTGTAAAAGGAAGTTCATATAGTATTAATGTAAAACTAGAAAATCCAATGAATTACAAATTTAAATTAACAAAAGTAAGAACAGATGGTAATAATTTAACAGGAGCAACAGTTACACTTAATAATAATACTGTAATTCATGATGGAAATTCAAGTTATGAAGTTTCAAAAGTAGTAAGTTTAGGAAATGTTTCATCATTTGTAATAACTGAAACAGCAACTGCACCAAATCATGTTAATGTTTTAGAAAATAAATTTGCACTTATTATTGTTCGTATGTCAGAAAAAGGTGAAGTAAATATCATTAACAAATCAATTTATGATACTTCAAATAAGAATAATGTAGTACTTTTACCGTCAACAGATGAAACATATAGATATATAAAGACAGAAATAACAAGAGGTTCAGATGGTATACAAATTGTAGATGTTAAATTACAAAACCCAGTAGAATATAAGTTTGAATTAACAAAAGTTAAATCAGATGAACAAAAAACAAAATTACCAGGAGCAGTATTAACTGTAAATAATAGAGAAGTTATTAGTGGAGGACAATCTAATTATTCAATTACAGAGAAAATTCATATTGGTGAAGTTAAGAGTTATGTAATACAAGAATCATCAAGTGTATCAAATCACGTTAATATATTAGATAAGAAATTTGTTGTAGTTGCAGTTAGATTAGATGAAAATGAAGAATTAAAAATTGTGTCAAAAATTGCATATGATATATCTGGTAGAGTGCCAGTACAGGCTTCTTCAGATATATGGAATTATGTTGATGTATATTTTGAAGATGTAGATGGAATTAAAGTATTAAAAGTAGATGTTGTTAACCCAGTAGAGTATAAATTTAAACTATTAAAAACTAAATCTGATAAGTACTCTACACCATTAGAAGGAGCAACACTAACAGTAAATGAAGAGACAGTAATTAATAATGGAGCATCAAGTTATGAAACAACAAAATCTATCAATGTTGGTGAGAAACAGACATTTGTTGTAAAAGAAAATGATACAAAACCAGGATATATAAATGTATTAAAAGATAAGTATTTATCATTTGATGTAGTATTAACAGAAGATGAAAAAATTGAAATTCAAAATAAAATGATTTTCGATACATCAGGAAAAGTTCCTGTAATTGTATCTAAAGAAGACTTAGTATACAATTATGTTGATGTTTATATTACACAAGATTCAAGAGGAGTACAAACAATTAATATAAAAGTAATAAATCCATTAGAAACTAAATTTAGATTAGTAAAAGTAACATCAAATGGAGAGACTGAATTAAATGGAGCAAAGATTACTTTAAATGGTGAAGAAGTAATTAAAGATGGAAGTAGTTTATATGAGTTAAATAAAACTATGAACATAACAGAAACTGTAGCATATAGTATTAGTGAGCTTGGAACACCAAAGGGACATGTTAATATTTTAGAAAATATACAATTAATAATTGTAACTAGAATGTTTGAAGATGAAACATTAAGAGTTGTAAGTAAAGTACTTGTTGATAAAACTAATGGTAAAGTTTTAGATTCAAGTAGACCAGAATATGGATATATTACTACAAACATATCTACAGAAGATAATATTCAGACATTACAAGTTAATATTAAAAACCCAGAAGAATATAATTTAAAATTATATAAAGTAGATAAAGATACAAATGAAAGAATGAATGATATATTCTTTGATATTAAAGTATTAGATGAACAAGGTAATGAGGTGGCTTTAAAAGATTCTAAAACTTTAGAAGCAAAAGACCTTACATCTTTAAAAACTATGAATATAGATGGAGAAGATGGTGTAATTAAGATTAATAATATTTTAATAGAAAGACCAGGAACATTTAACTTTGTATTAAAAGAGTATTCTCCAGAATTATATTTAGAAAATGGAGAGATAAAAGTACAAGTAACAATAGTAGAAGAAGATGGAAGTTATAAGGTATCTAGTATGAAAGTTATAGAGGGTGAAGATTCAATCCAGGCTTCTGATACAAAAGTAATTGTGGAAGAACCAGAAACAGTACAAATTGCTGTAGATAATGAAAGAATAAAAGGTAAATATGATTTAATTATTAATAAATTAGATAATTATACTAAAAAGTTATTAGATGGTTCTAAATTTAAAGTTACTATTGAAAGAGATGGAAAAGAATCTGAAGTTTATAAATCTAATGATGATGTAAATTCAAAAGATATAGTTATTCCAACTGAAGTTGAAGTTAAAGATGGAAGTTTAACAATCTCTAATATTAGGATTGAGAAACCAGAAAATTACATTATTAAATTAAAAGAAACTAAAGCACCAGATACATATTTACCATTAGAAGAAGAAATTAAGTTACAAATTACAACAGATATTAGTGGACAAGGAAAACAAGCAAAATATGTATTAAAAGATGTAAAAATGCTAGAAGGAAATAATAATGGACTTGTTTCAAAATCTAATACAGAAAATAAAATTCAAATTGATATACAAAATGAGCAATTCGATTTAGCTTTAAGAAAAAATATTACACAAGTAATTGCAAATGAAGGTAAGCAAGATGAAAGAATAACAAAATATGATCATAGACTTCCAGATCCTAAGACAGATGGATTGAAAGATAAAACACAAACAACTGCAATTTACAATCATACAAAAGAACCTGTAAGAGTTTATGTTGGAAATACAGTAATCTATACATTAAGAGTATATAATGAAGGACAAGTAGATGGATATGCAGAAGAAGTAACAGATCACTTACCAGAATACTTAGAATTTGTAAATGATGAATTTAATGGTAAATATGGTTGGTTATTAGATGAAAAAGACACTTCATTAAGAACAGTAAAAACAAATTACTTATCGAAAGCTAGAAATGAAAAAGGAAACTTGATTAAAGCCTTTGATAAAGAAACAGGAAAATTAGATTATAAAGAAATACAAATTAAATGTAGAGTAAAGACAAATGTACCTGTAAAAGCAAAATTAACTAATATTGCAGAAATTACAAAATATATTGGTAAAGACGGAAGAGAAGTTACAGATAGAGATTCATTTAATAAGGTTAAATTACCTACAGATGATAAATTACCTTCATATAAAGATGATGAAATTAACAAATCATATGTTCCAGGACAAGAAGATGATGACGACTTTGAAAAGGTACTTGTAGAGAAATTTGATTTAGCTTTAAGAAAATATATTACTAAAGTAGACGATAAAGACATTACAGATAGAGTGCCAGTATTCAAAATTGATGAAAATGGAAACTATGTATATAATCATACAAAAGAACCAGTACTTGTTGGTGATTCTGATGTAGTAACATACAATATTCGTGTATATAATGAAGGAACTGTAGCAGGTTATGCTGAAGAAGTTGAAGACGATATACCAGAAGGATTAGTATTCTTACCTGATAATGAAACTAATAAAACTTACAAATGGGTAATGCTAGACGAAAATAAACAAGAAACAAGCAATCCTGATGATGCAAAATATATAAGAACAAAATATTTATCAAGTGAAAATAAAGATAATTTATTAAAGGCATTTGATAAAGAACAAATGAACGAGCCAGATTCAAGATATGTACAAGTTGCATTTAAAGTTGTTGTGCCAGATGCAACAGACGAAATTATAATTAACAAGGCACAAATAACAGATGATAAAGATGAAGATGGAAAAGATGTTGATGACGATGATTCAACTCCAGATGAATGGAATGAAGGAGAAGATGATCAAGATATTGAAAAAATTAAATTAACATATTTTGATTTAGCTTTAAGAAAATTCATTACTAAAGTTAATGATACAGATATAACAAATAGAGTTCCAGTATTTAAAGTTGATGAAAACGGAAAATATGTATATGAGCATACTAAAGAACCTGTAGTTGTAAACAATACTAATGTAGTAACTTATACATTAAGAGTTTACAATGAAGGAACAAGAGCAGGATATGCAAAAGAAATAAAAGATGATATACCACAAGGATTAAAATTCTTACCAAATAATGAAACAAATAAAGAATACAGATGGATAATGCTAGATGAAAAAGGAAATGAAACAGAAAATGTAAATGAAGCAAAATATATAACAAGTGATTATCTATCTAAAGAAAATGAAAAAGTAGATGGAGAAAATATACTAAAACCATTTGATAAAGACGCATATAAAGAAGGTTCTATAAAAGAACCAGACTATAAAGAAGTAAAAGTTGCATTTGAGGTAACAGAACCTAATACTTCAGATAGAATTATAATAAATAGTGCACAAATTTCTGATGACAGTGATGAAGATGGAAATGAAGTGACAGATAAAGATTCTACACCAAATGAATGGAACGAAGGTGAAGACGATCAAGATATTGAAAAAATAAAAGTACAATACTTTGATTTAGCTTTAAGAAAATGGGTAACAAAAGCTATAGTAATAGAAGACGGAAAAGAAACAGTAAGACAGACAGGTCATAAAGCAGAAGATGACCCAGAAGAAGTAGTTAAAGTAGACCTAAAGAAGAGTAAATTAGACAAAGTTGTTGTAAAATTTGAATATCAAATAAGAGTGACAAACGAAGGTGAAATACCAGGAAGTGTAGAAGAAATATCAGATTACATACCAGAAGGACTAAAATTTGTAGCAGCAGATAACCCAGAGTGGGAAGAAGTAGACGGAAAAGTTGTAACAGATCAATTAGCAGGACAGATCATGCAGCCAGGAGAAAGTAAAGAAGTAACAATTTTATTGACATGGATAAATAGAGAAGATAATATGGGATTAAAAGTAAATGTAGCAGAAATAAGTAAAGATTATAATGAATATGGAACACCTGATATCGACTCTACACCAAACAATAAAGTACCTGGAGAAGATGACATAGATGATGCACCAGTAATGTTAACAGTAACAACTGGACAAGAAATACTATATATAGGAATTACAATTATGGTATTAGCAATAATTGCTGGCGGAACCTACGGAATAAAGAGATTTGCGGTAGATAAAAATAAATAATTTTTTAGAAGAGCTTAGAATTTAAGCTCTTCTTTTTTTGTTATTAATATTTATAATAAAAAAATATATATAAATAAAATATTTCAAGATAAAAAGAAATATTACAAAAATGTAATTATAATGAAATATTTGAAATGAAAAATGGGCAGAAGTACCTTCCGTAAGCAGATAATAGCACTCCTGTTTATAGTATAAAAATAGTTATATTGACAATTAATAAGTAAAAAAGTAAAGTGGATTATAGATAATATTAAATGCAAATACGGGAGGAATAGTTTATGAAAAAAGTAATTAAAAAATTAGTATTATCAATAACTGTAATGATACTTATATTGATAAGCAGTAGTCAAGCAGTAACATATGCATATAATATATATGTAAAAAAACATAGATTTAATGGTAATACTTATTATTATGGAAATCATACTATTTATGATTATGCTTTGAATAATAGTTCTGTAAATGACTATTATTGTTTAAAGGGAGGAATTAAAGTAGATGATGGTAATGGATATGGAGTATACCAAAATAAAATAGATATTATTAATGCCACATCAGTACCAGGAGAATTAAGTTCTGTTTTTAGATCTGATAATGGATTAACTCAAGATCAGTCTTTAAAAGCGGTACAATGGTTAATAAGAAATATGTATACAATATCATCTGATAAATCACAAAATGATAAGGACATAATGAAAGATCATTTAAATGAGATTATTAAGAAATATGCTCCATCATATAGTGATTGTAATTCTTATAGTGTAGATGATGAATATATTTCTGCTATTCAACAATTTGTTGTTTGGCAATTTGTTATTCCTGCTAATAATGCAAGTTATTACCAAAGCAGTATAACTGGACCAGGGTCTATGGGAAATATTACATGGGGCTCTGAAGGATGGGGATATGACGAAGCAGGACAAAGAATAGGATATGCTATATATGCATCTTTATATGAAGGCGCAAAAGCATATGCTAAAGGTGATACAAGTATGGATATGCCAAAAAATAATGATTCTGATTATAAAATATCTATAACAGCACCTAATAAGCAAAATATAGTTCCTGTAGAAAATCAAACTAATACATATATCATGGGACCTATTAAAATAAATGTAAAAAATAAAAATGTGTTAACAGGTATTAATGATTCTGTTAACATAAGTACAACAAGTAAAGAATATACAGATGCAAATGGAAAAAAATTATCATCACAAAACTTAATAGATTTAATTAATAAAGATTTCTATATTAAGTTTGTAACAAAAGAAAATATGGGTAATAGCAAGAATATAAGATATTCATGTTCAGCTAATTTTAAAACAAGATTAAACAGTGTTACAGGTAATGTATACTATAAAGATTATAGACAACCAATTCTAGAAATAAATAAGACATTTACTTCAGGAGGAGATAGTAAAAACGTAACATTTAAATATAATCCACCAGAAGAATATTTTGATGTAGCTCTTACAAAAGAAATTGCAAAAATATATAGATATGATTTAGAAAAGAAAAAATATGTTAGAGTTTATGATTCAGAAATAACTAAAGAAGAAGATACACGGATCAGATAAAGATGAAGATATAATTTATGGAGATAGACTAAAAAAAATAGATACAAGTTCAATAGATGAATCTGGTGATGCAAAATATATGATGAATAAAGAAGCTGTTACTGTATTACCAGGAGACATAGTTAGATATAAAATAACTGCATATAATGAGGGGAATGTTGATGGATATATTTCTGAAATAACAGATTATTTACCAAATGGAATGGAACTTTTAATTTCAGAAACAGTTTCAAATTATGGAATTAATAATTATGTGAGTAAGCAAGCTAATATTTTAGATTATAATTCATATAATAAATCTACTAATATTGTAAAATTTAAATATGGTAGTTCTTCATCACATGGAAAAAAATTAACTAAATACTCTGGTGAAGATGAATTAGATTCTTACACCCAATATGTTGAATGTAAAGTTACAAATGATGTAAAACAAGGACAATTATTAACAAATGTATCTGAAATAACTAAATATGGATATGTTGATTATCAGGGGAAATATATAGAAGCAAATAAAGCTGAAGTAGATATAGATTCTGAAGAAAATAATGTATTTAAAAATGTAAAGTCTTCTGTAACATCTAAGGAAACTTATGATGCGTATTTAGAACAAGTAAAAAGTGCAATAGATAGATTTACTAGTGTAACAATTAAAAATGTAGATAAAAACTTTATAAGTATACAAGATGATGATGATTTTGAACAAGTTGAAGTTGGAGAATTTGATTTAGCATTAAGAAAATATATTTCTAGTGTAAATGGTATAAAATTAGCACAAAGTAGAGAACCAGATATGAATATAACTTCAGCATCAAAATATTTAAGAACTAAAACAGCAGCATATTATCATATTAAAAAACCAGTTAGAGTTAATTTAGGTGATACTGTTACATATACAATAAGAGTTTATAATGAAGGTTATTTACAAGGATATGCACAAGAAATAACAGATTATTTACCAGAAGGATTAACATATAAAGAAGATAGTCAGATTAATAAAGATAATAATTGGGTTGCTACACAAAATGAAGATGGAACAACAACTGTAAAAACAGATAAGTTAAAAGATCAAATAATAAAACCTGCAAATGGTGCACAAGGAATAGCAAAAATCTGTGCATTGAAGGGTGCAGGTAATGAAATAACAGATAAAGATAAATTCT
This sequence comes from uncultured bacterium, assembly GCA_905215935.1. GTDB lineage: Bacteria > Bacillota > Clostridia > TANB77 > CAG-508 > CAG-492. The sequence goes on along the minus strand of CAJMRY010000005.1, from coordinate 103,448 downwards.
GGAAAGATGTTCAAATAGAATGTATAGTAAATTCATCAGGTAAAAATGGTGGAATATTAACAAATGTTGCCGAAATATCTCGTTATGCATATGGAATAATTAATTCAAATGAAGCTGGTATAGTTCCAGATGAGAATAATATTACTTATGTATATGCAGATAGAGAAGGTATAGATATCGATTCTGAACAAAATAATGTGTTACAAAAATTACAAGAAAATCAAGTAGAAGCAAGTACAATAGGATATTATAATTATCAATCAAAAACTCATGATATTTCATCAAATATGGAAAATGAATATGAAGGGATACAAGATGATGATGACTTTGAAAATGTTGAAGTTGAACCATTTGACTTAGCATTAAGAAAGTTTATTACAAAGGTAAATAATAAAAATATAGATGGAGAAGAAAGTAGAGAACCACAAATTACTGTAAAATCTATACAAAGCTTAGTATCTACTGGAACTGCACGTTATTATCATCCTAAGGCTCCAATTACAGTTAAAAGAGGAGAGACAGTTCTTTATACTATAAGAGTTTATAATGAAGGATATAAAGATGGATATGCAAAGGAAATAACAGATTATTTACCGAATGGATTAACATATAAAGAAGATAGTCAGATTAATAAAGATAATAATTGGGTTACTACACAAAATGAAGATGGAACAACAACAATTAAAACTAATAAATTAGCAAATGAATTAATAAAGGCATCAAATGGTACAGAAAAATATACAAAATTATACCAGTCTCAAAGTGGAGTAGGTAATATAACAGATGAGGATATTTTCTGGAAAGATGTACAAGTAGAATGTATAGTAGAATCAGTAATTGATAAAAAAGTATTAGCAAATGTTTCTGAGATTACAAATTATGGATACAATGATGCTGAAGGTAATTATGTAGAAGCAAATACTAAAGGTATAGATAGAGATTCAGAAGAAGATAATGTATTTAAAAATATTAAAAGAGTAAAAAATATACAAAATTATTATAGTTATCAAAATGTAAACGATGTAGAAAAAGATTACTTTGAGGGAATCCAAGATGATGATGATTTTGAATCTATTATTGTAGAATCTATTGTTCCATATGAATTTACATTAAATAAAGTTGGTAAAGATGGAAAACCTCTTAATGGTTCTAAATTTACAATAACAAAAGATAATAATACAGTAGTTAGTAATGAACAAATTAATGGAAGTAAAACAATAAAAGAAGAAAATGCAGTTGTTAATAAAACATATACATATACTATTAAAGAAAATGAAAGTACAAATGGATATATTAATATATTAGGAGATAATATAATTCATGTTGCAACTTATATTGATGAAAACTTAAAATTAAATTTAGGTGTATATAAAACTTCTAACACAGCAAATGCTACAGTAGAAGATGGATACTATGCGAAATATGGATATTATATTACAGGTAAAGATGGAAAGCTTATTGAGGATACAAAAACTGATTTATATGAAGATATTAAGGTTATTGTAAATAATGAAGGTAAAATTCCAAATATTACTGTAACTGTGCCAAATATTTTAATAAAAGGACAATATGATTTAGAATTAATAAAATTAGACAAGATAGATGGTAAAACACCACTTGAAGGTGTAAAATTTGATATAACTGTAAAGAAAGATGGAAAAGAAGTAGTTTTATATGATAATAGTGACAAAGCAATTAATTTAAAAGGACTTGCAACAGATAAAGATGGAAAAGTAAGTATACCAAATATAAAGATTACTGAAGAATCAACATATAATTATGAAATAGTTGAAACTGATGTGCCAGATGGATATATAAAATTAGAAGAAACAATTAAATTAGCGGTTACTACAAAAATTGAAAATGATGAATATATTGTTAAAGATGTTAAAGTAGAAGGACCAGTACAAGGTAAGTTTAATAATAAAAAAATTGTTCTTACTGTAGAAAATGGACAATTTGATTTAGCATTAAGAAAGTTTATTACAGGTGTAACAACTGTAGAAGGAAATAAACAAAATATAACAACAAGAATACCAGTATTTAAAATAGACAAAAACGGAAATTATGTATATGAGCATACAAAAGAACCAGTATTAGTTGCAAATCAAAATATAGTTGAATATACAATTAGAGTATATAATGAAGGTTCAATTGCTGGATATGCAAAAGAAATAAAAGATGATATACCAGAAGGACTTGAATTCTTACCAAATGATGAATTAAATAAAGAATATAGATGGATAATGTTAGATGAAGAAGGAAACGAAACAGATGAAGTAAATAAAGCAAAATACATAACAACAGATTATTTATCAAAAGAAAATGAAGAAACAGATGGTGAAAATTTATTAAAAGCATTTGATAGAAGCAGTTACGAAGCAGGAAGTATAAAAGAACCAGATTACAAAGAAGTAAAAGTAGCATTTAAAGTAACAATGCCAAATACATCAGATGAGATAATTATAAATCAAGCACAAATATCAGATGACAGTGATGAAGATGGAAATGATGTAACAGATAAAGATTCTACACCAAATGAATGGATAGATGGAGAAGATGACCAAGATATTGAAAAAATAAAAGTACAATACTTTGATTTAGCTTTAAGAAAATGGGTAACAAAAGCAATAGTAATAGAAGACGGAAAAGAAACAGTAACAAATACAGGACATAAAGCAGAAGATGACCCAGAAGCAGTAGTAAAGGTAGACTTAAAGAAGAGTAAAATAAATAAAGTAGTAGTAAAATTTGAATATCAAATAAGAGTAACAAATGAAGGTCAAATAGCAGGAAGTGTAGAAGAAATATCAGATTACATACCAGAAGGACTAAAATTTGTAGCAACAGATAACCCAGAATGGGAAGAAGTAGATGGAAAAGTAGTAACAGATCAGCTTGCAGGACAAATTATAGAGCCAGGAGAAAGTAAAGAAGTAACAATAGTGTTAACATGGATAAATAGAGAAGATAATATGGGACTAAAAATAAACGTAGCAGAAATAAGTAAAGATTATAATGAATATGGAACACCTGATATCGACTCAACACCAAATAATAAAGTACCTGGAGAAGATGATATAGATGATGCACCAGTAATGTTAACAGTAAAAACAGGAGAGGTAGTAGTTTATATAGGAATTACAATTGCAGTATTAGGAATACTAGCTGGAGGAATAATTGGAATAAAGAAATATGTAATAAAATAGAATAGTTACTTATAGTTTCAAAGAAGAACCTAAAATTTAGGTTCTTCTTTTTCTGAATATACATAGGTGCTTCCTTTGACCTTCTTTTTCTTTAATATTGGGAGGGTGTTAAATGCATAACTTTAAGTAATGTCAACAATTGTTTAGATATTTAGAATGTAATAAATATTTCTATTAATCTTGTCTAGCTATTTTAAATAAAATGAACATTTAACCGCATACAAAATGTTTCCAGCTATATGCCTAATGTTTAAATGTTACAAAAATATTACAAACAGTAAAAGAAGATAATAATATAAGAAATATATATCATAAATGTAATATAAAATTAAAAAAATGTAATAAAAAGCTGTAAAGTGACTATCCGTAAATGTTTTAGAGATAATTTTAAAATTGTAAAAATTCGAGTACTTGAATAGAAAAAATAAATATTGTAGCATAAATATAAACAATTTTATAAAAAAGGAGAAAAAGAGTAAAATGTGAAAGTAATTTAACTTTAGATAAAATATTGATTTGAGGTGATTAGATTATGAAAAGAAAAAGGATTATATCCATATCTATATTAATATTAGTGATATGTATGATATTGGGAGTTATCTATTATACAATAGTTAATAAAAAAAATAATATAGAAACACAGACTTCTAATATAGAAAATGGAGAAAAGTTAGAAGCTTCTGTTTCATGGAATACAAGTGGGATGAAAGGAATAGGAGTTCGGATTTATGACTTTATCTGGTTCCAATAATGTTTATTGTGCTCAATTGCATACATATATTGGAAATAAAACACAATCAACAACTACAGGAAGTACAGACTTATATAAAAAAAATGACATAACATGGAGTTGTTGTACTGGTAATTATAACGGAAGAGAAACAGTATTTTGGGCAATAGATAACTTTTATCAAATTGGCTGTACTGGAGATATAAAAAACATAACAGTTGATAATTTAGCAAGAATTGTAATGAAACATAAAAATAAATCATATACTGATGCTAAAAATATTGTAAATGATGTAATAAAAAATAATAAAAATATATATTCTGTACAACAATGTGTGCTATGGACTTTAACAAATTTTCATGACCAAAGAGATGGTTTTACTAATAATATGAATATATTATATGAATCATTATGTGCAGAAGCTCAAAGTAATGGAAGCTATAATGGAAATGGTAATTATAAACCAACAATAACAACGTCCAAAGCAAAAGTCAATAAAAATGGTGTTGTAGGACCATTCTCAATAAAAGGTGGTCCATATAAGATATCTGCAGTATCAAAAGTTGGAAATAGTAATGTAGGAAACAAATTATACAAAGATGCAAATTGTAAAAATGCAATAAGTTCAATAGATAACTACAATGGTGATTTTTATGTTAAACTAAATAATACAACTTTTTCAGCAGGAACTAAATATAATGTTAGTATCGATTTTAGTGGAAAATATTTAAAAACAGTAGATGCTAAATATTGGACAACAACAAATGCCAATATAAATAATCCTACATATAATCCAGAGGGGCAAAGTGCACAACCATTAATTTCCTTTTCAAAGGGCCTATCTGACTATTCTGCAAAGTTTAGTGATAGTTATTCTGAAAAGCAAAATGGAAGTTATAATCTTAAAATATCAAAAAAGACGACACAAGGTGGAAATGGTACAGCAACATTTAATGTAAAACAATATTTAAGTGGCTCTTCTAATCTTACAGAAGAATTTAATCCAGTAGTTTCAGCAAATGGAGGAATTACTTCTTTAACTGGTAATATAACGATATCTGATACAATATCAGATACATATATAATAAAAGAAACACAAACAACAGGAAATTTATCAATTGGATTCACAGATACTTTAAAAATAGTAGTAAAAAAAGAATGCGAAAACGATTTGAAATATAAATTTAAAGCATATGATGTATATATAAATAATAACCGTGTGAGTGAAAATTTGCAAAATACTTTTACAAAAGGAAATATTAAAATAGAAGCAAACAGAAGTACTGGATCTATAACTGTTACATATACAAATCCACCAATAACAGGTAGTTATCAAATGAGCTATGTAAAAAAGTCAACAAAATCAACAACAGGAATAGATGATAAGTCAGATGCATTAGCTGGAGCTACATTTAATGTAGTTAGTAAATTTAATGGTAGTACTACAGGTTATTCTCATGAAATTGAAACATTAGAAGGAAAAGAAAGAATTACAACACAAAATATATTAGACATTTCTAAAGATGATGTATATGAAATAACAGAAATGTATGCACCAAGTGGATATACAAAGGGTGACATATTAGAAAATTGTTATATAAAATTAATAGTAAAAAAAGGAATGGAAAATGGAAAGTATGTTGTAGAAAAAGTATCGGTACAGATTATTCATAAAGAAACTGGAGGTACGATAGCTTCAACAGAATTGGAAAAGGGTAAAGAATCTAAATTTGAGATAACAGATCTTGAAGAAGTAATTAAAATCAAATTTACTTCAGATAAAATTACAGTACAATTAAAAGACCCACCACAAGAACCATATAAGTTTGCAATACAAAAAACATCTACAGAAAGTAATCAAGACTTTTTAAAAAATACAAATATGAGAATAACTAAAACAATAAAAGAAGGAAATACAATATTAGTAGATAATAATGAAATACATAGTGGTGTATTTACAAATGAAGAAGCAAAATTTGAATATATAGAAGATAATGTAAATAAAGATTATACTTATTATTATGATATTTATGAAGAACAAGCACAATCACCATATAAAAACATATTAGGTAATAAAATGTTTTTACATGTAACTGTAAATATGAATGATGCTGGAGTTTTAGTTGCTAGAGCTGAAGTTAAAGGTGTAAATGGATATAATCCAACACAACAAGAGAAAGATGAAGTAATGAAATATGTAGAAACTCCATTTGTAAATGATGACACAAGAACAATATCATTAAAGATTAAAAACCCAAAAGAAACAATACCAGTAAATTTACAATTATTTAAACATCAATTAGATGACAAAAATAAAGCAGTAAAAGATGCGGTATTTAGTGTAAAAGAAATTGATGAAAATGGAAACAAAATAAATGATTTACCAGGATTTACAACAGATTTAAATAAAAAAACAATAGTAAATATAGCTGAAGGAGAAATAGGAAAATCATATTATTATGAACTTATAGAAGAGACAGTACCAACAAATTATATAAATATAATTTCAGGAGCAAGAGTAAAGATTGAAATAAATGCAGAAGGAAAAGTAAATAGTAGCATAACACAAATTAAACAAAAAGATAGTGAAGTATGGGAATCTTATAACAATACTTTTGAAAGACATGTAAGTATAAGTGAGCCAGATGCAAATAATAATATTGTTTTATATATGGCAAATAGTGTCAAATTTGACTTTACTTTGTATAAAAAGAATTATGCAAGTAACACAAATCTAGAATTAGCAGAAAAATTTAACGGAACAGCAAATTTTAAAATAGAGCAAGTATTAGCAAGTGGAAACAAAGAAATATTTAATGGAACACTAGAAAATGCTATGAACTTCTTTAATGAAACAGAAGCAAAAGCAAATGCAACATATAAATATAAAATAACAGAAACAAGTGTATCTGATGACTTTTATGATACATTAGTTAATGTTCCAATTATAGTAACAATAAGAACTGATGCAAACGGAAATATTAAAAACGAATCATATGCAGGAAGTAATTGGAGTTTTGAAAATACATCTGGTTTAACAAAGACAAAATTAGACTTCATGAAGACTTTAGTACATTTAAAAATAGGTGACAACAATCAAATAAGCTTGTTTGTAGCAAATATGCCAAAAAATGATTATAGTATACAATTAATTAAAGTTGACAAAAATGGAAATATTATAACATCTAAAAATGCGGTGTTTAGTGTTGGAATGCAAACAAATAATCCAGGTGGACAAGGAATAGCAACAAGTGAACATGAAACAAAAAACGGAATTTTAAATATTGCATCAAAATCTATAATAGATCCTGGATATACACATACATATACAATTAAAGAAATATCAGAACCATTAGGATATACTAAATTACCAGGTACAGTAAATTTAGATGTTCAATTTACTGATGAAGGAAAAGTTTTAAATGATAATATTTCTTTAAGATATACAAATGGAGATACTGAAGAGACAATAGAAGGATTAAGATTTGAATTTGATCCTACAAGTGAAATACCAATAATACAAGTGTATATACCAAATGATTCTAATCCGTTTGAATTTGAATTAATAAAAGAAGATTTAAAAGGAAATAAAGTAATAGCAGGGCAAGATAGTAATGGAAATATACAAGGAGCACATTTTAATATAAATAGAGTACATATAGGAAGGCTACCTGATAAAACTACAAATTCAACAAATCTTAGTTTCTTTGAAGGAAATGTTATTAATGATGTGTTAGAAGATGGAACAGTTAATGATATTGTACCAGCATTTACAAACTTACAATATGTGTATCAAATACAAGAAGTTTCAACTAAATCTGAATTTGTAAACATATTTGATAGATATCTTATAAACTTAAATATTACTACAGATGATGATGCTAAAATATCAAGTGCAGATTATAGTATAATAGATATTATGAATCATGGAGTTACTGTAACAGAGACATTTAAACAAAAATATGGTGATTTTATTCAAGTTAATGTAAATGATACAAGAGACAAGGTAACAGTCGTAATAAAAAATACATATGGATATAAAGTAAGATTAAATAAAACTGATACAAATGGTAAGCCAGTAGAAGCTAATATAGAAGCATTTTTAAATGCATATAATAAGGAGCAAAATATATATCAATTATCAAGTGATAATAGAAAATGTGCAATAAATGGTACATATCAAGTACCTGGTACAAGTCAACCACAAATAGTAACAGGGGAAACAACACATTTATCAGAAGACTACATTATTCCAGGAGAAACACAAACTTGGACAATAGTTGAAAGAGGAGTAAAATCTCCATATTATAATATTTTCGAAAACAAATATATTGATGTTGAAGTAGAAATGAATGATCAATATGAATTAGTAGTAAAAGGATATACTATAAAAGATAGTAATACTTTACAAAATGTTAGTGAAGAAGAATTACAAAACTTAAGCAAATATATTGGAAATATTGAATTTGTTAAAGAAGGAAATATACGTGTATTAAATATTACAATAAAAGACCCAATAAAATACAGATTAAAATTAACTAAATATGAAGCAGATGGAAAAACAGAGCTTCAAGGAGCAGTATTAACAGTTAATGGAGAAGAAGTAATTAATAATGGAAAATCTTCTTATGTGGTAGATAATATTACAGATATAGGAGAGACATTTAGATTTACAATTACAGAAAAATCTACAGCTAAAAATCATATTAATATGCTTGAAGAAGGTAACAGTTATTTGTCAGTTGAGGCAAAGATAGATGAAAATGGAGAAATAAGAATTACAAACTTTGGAGTAAATGTATATGTAGGAGGAAATCCTGCTCATGCATGGATGATGGCACCATATTTTGCGGATGTATATAATTATGTAACAAAAGAAACAAAAGTAGATTCAGATGGAGTTCCAACAATAAATATTGGAATATTAAATCCTTTACAATATGATTTTGAGGTAAGAAAAGTAGATACATCTAATAATAAAAATCCATTACAGAATACAGAGCTTGAAATATATAGTCCAGTAATTAAAGAACAAGATGGAAAAAATATATCTTCTATAAACAGAGAAGGTGTTACTTCAATAAATAAATCTGGAATAGTATGTGGAAAAACAACAGAAGAAGGTAAAGTATTATTTGGAGAACAAAACATAGAAGTAGGAAAAGTATATGAATACAAAATTACAGAAACAAAAACATCATCAAATGTATATGAAAACATCTTTAAAGAATTTTCAATATATGTAAAAGCAAAATTAGATAATGCAGGTACAGTAATATTAGAAAATTATGATAATGGAAAGAATTATGAAATAAGAAAAGATGATGGAACTAAAGCAATAGAGTCATATTATGAATATGTAACTGTAAATGTAGATAATACTGGAAATAAACCATGTATTAAGGTTGAAATTCAAAACCCAACAAAAATTAAAGTTAAGATTAACAAAAAGGTATTTGGTGAAGATGAAATTGATTTAGCAAATACAAAATTTGAAATAGTAAGTCAAATTAGTGGAACAAAAGAATTAACTACAGATTTACAAGGTAATATAATATTAGATGAAGTACCTGTAAAAGAAGGTATATATGAATATATTATTAGAGAAAAAGAATCTGCAAGTAAAGACATAATAAATATATTATCAGATAACTATATTAAATTTAGATTATATGTATCTGCAGATGGTTCTATATATACAGTAGATGCACAAGGAAATAAGGCAGATAACACATATGAGTTATATAAAGCAGATAGTTCTAAATTAGACTTTAATAATACAACAATAGATAATTATGTGGCTATTAATACAGCAGGTAAAATAGATGGAATAAGCGTAGTAGAAGTAAAAGTATTAAATCCACAAAAATATAATATGATACTTCTAAAGAAAGACAAAGATACAAATAAAGCTATGAATAATGTAACATTTGATATTACAGTATTTGAAGAAGATGAAACAGAAAAAGAGATTAAACTTAAAGATGCAAATACAATGCAAGATAAAGACTTATCTAGATTAACAACATCAAATGTAAATGGACAAGATGGTGTAATTACAATAAATGATATATTATTTGAAAAAGCAGGAACATACAAATTAAAATTACACGAAACATCAGTTGAGGGATATATAGATATTGAAGATATAGAAATGTATGTAACTATAGAAATAGTTAATGGAAAATATGAAGTAGCTGATATTAGCTATGATAGTGAATTTATTGATAAAGAAAATACAAAAATTGTTAAAGTAGATGGAAAAGATATTCAAGTAATTCAAATCGTAGTAGAAAATGAACAAATTAAAGGTTCATATGATTTAACAATAAATAAAACAGATCTAAGAGGAGTTTATTTAGATGGAGCAGAGGTTAAAGTAACAGTATTAAGAAATGGAAAAGAGTCTGAGCTTTATGAGGCAAATGATGATGTAACTTCTAAAAAAGTGATTATTCCTGTTCAAGGAGTAATGCAAAATGGAAATTTAACAATACATAATATTCGTATTGATAAACCAGAAAGTTATACTATAAAAATAGAAGAAATTAAGGCTCCAGAAGGTTATGTTAAATTAGAAGAACCTGTAGAAATAAAAGTAACTACAAAAAAAGAAGGTCAAGGTTTAAATACAAGATATATTCTAGCAAGTGCAGATTTAGTAGATAAAAATGAATTAGTAGAATTAAAAACTTCAGAAAATAAACTTGAAGTAGATATTAAAAATGAACAATTCGATTTAGCTTTAAGAAAATTCATTACACAAATAGTTACAAATGAAGGACAAGAAAACGAAAGAGTACAAAATATTACAAATAGAGTACCAGAAGTAGATACACAATATTTACAAAAAGGTATGGATACAACAGCAATTTACAATCATCCAAAAGATCCAATTAGTTTATATGCGAAAGATACTGTTATATATAAAATAAGAGTATATAATGAGGCAGATATTGATGGATATGCAGAAGAAGTTACAGATCACTTACCAGAATATTTGCAATTTGTAAATGACGAGTTTAATAGTAAATATGGATGGATATTAGATGAAAGTGATAAATCATTAAGAACAGTAAGAACAAGTTATTTATCTAGAGCAAGAGATGAACAAGGAAATCTAATTAAAGCATTTAATAAAGAAACAGGAGAGTTAGACTATAAAGAATTAGAAATTAAATGTAGAGTTAAAGAAAATACACCAGCAAATTTAAAATTAACTAATATAGCAGAAATAAGTAAATATATTGGTAAAGGTGGAAGAATAGTTGTAGATAGAGATTCTGAAGCAAGTAATGTACAATTACCAGATGATAGTAATCTACCAAAGTATAAAGATGATGAAATATCAAGCAAAATAGAATATATTCCAGGACAACAAGATGATGATGATTTTGAAAAAGTTTTAATAGAAGAATTTGATTTAGCATTAAGAAAATTCATTACAGGAGTAACAAATGGACATGGAGAAAAACAAGAAGTAACAACAAGAATACCAGTATTTAAAGTAGACGAAAATGGTAATTATGTATATGAACATACAAAAGAACCAGTATTAGTTGCAAATCAAAATGTAGTAGAATATACAATTAGGGTATACAATGAAGGAACAGTAAATGGATATGCAAAAGAAATAAAAGATGATATACCAGAAGGACTTGAATTTTTACCAAATGATGAATTAAATAAAGAATATAGATGGATAATGTTAGATGAAGAAGGAAACGAAACAGATGAAGTAAATAAAGCAAAATACATAACAACAGATTATTTATCAAAAGAAAATGAAGAAACAGATGGTGAAAATTTATTAAAAGCATTTGATAGAAGCAGTTACGAAGCAGGAAGTATAAAAGAACCAGATTACAAAGAAGTAAAAGTAGCATTTAAAGTAACAATGCCAAATACATCAGATGAGATAATTATAAATCAAGCACAAATATCAGATGACAGTGATGAAGATGGAAATGATGTAACAGATAAAGATTCTACACCAAATGAGTGGATTGATGGAGAAGATGACCAAGATATCGAAAAAATAAAAGTACAATATTTTGATTTAGCTTTAAGAAAATGGGTAACAAAAGCAATTGTAATAGAAGATGGAAAAGAAGTAGTTCGCGAAACAGGACATAAAGCAGAAGATGATCCAGAAGCAGTAGTAAAAGTTGACTTAAAGAAAAGCAAATTAAATAAAGTAGTAGTAAAATTTGAATATCAAATAAGAGTAACAAATGAAGGTCAAATAGCAGGAAGTGTAGAAGAAATATCAGATTACATACCAGAAGGACTAAAATTTGTAGCAGCAGATAACCCAGAGTGGGAAGAAGTAGACGGAAAAGTTGTAACAGATCAATTAGCAGGACAGATTATGCAGCCAGGAGAAAGCAAAGAAGTAACAATATTGTTAACATGGATAAATAGTGAAAATAATATGGGATTAAAAGTAAATATAGCAGAAATAAGTAAAGATTATAATGAATATGGTTCACCTGATATTGATTCAACACCAAATAATAAAGTACCTGGAGAAGATGATATAGATGATGCACCAGTAATGTTAACAGTAACAACAGGACAAGCGGTAATATATATAGGATTAGGAATATCTATCCTTGCAATATTGGCTGGAGGAGTAATTGGCATAAAGAAGTTTGTAATAAAATAGAATAGTTACAAGAATTTTTTAGAGAAGAACCTAAAATTTAGGTTCTTCTTTTTCTGAACAAAGTGAACATTAGAACATTTAAGCCCTATCCAAAATGTTCAGGGAAATAGTGCATGTTTGATGTGAGTATAAAGACTGTTTTTCAATAAATACTATTAAATATTACAAAAGTATTACAGAGAGGAAAGCGATACAAGGGTATAAAAATATATATTTCACAAATGTAATATAAAATTAAAAAATGTAATAAAAAAACTGTAAAGTGATGATCCGTAAAGGCTTAAGAAGCAATCTCGATTTTGGAAAATTTTGATGACTTGAATAGAAAGAATAAATATTGTAGCATAAATATAAATAATTTTACACAAAAGGAGAAAAAAGTATGAAGAAGGGAAAGAAGAATATTATAATTTTATCAAGCATAGTTATAATATGCATTATTGCAACAATTATTGTAAGTATGTTTAATAGTGAAATTAAAGAGTTTGTTACAGGTAATGATAATCAAGAAGTATTAGGTTATGCTGGACAAAAGTACGTGAACTTAGTAGTTATGAGTGATACAGGTACAGAAAGAATCTATTTTAGAGGGGGGTGGAACAGAAATACTATAGATTTTAGTAATGCAGGTTGGTGTCTAAAAAAAGGTGCAGGTTTATATGGACTAGAGACTTCAAATGCTTCGGCAGGAGAATCTATAATAACTGGCCATGAGAATGCATATAGCAAGAATAACGCAAAATCTGGATATAGTGGAAGCCTAAAATGGTTGATGGATAACATGATACGTTATGGATCAGGAGTGCCTGCTGAAGAAATAAATTGGTATAAAGCCAATTTAGAAAAAGAACTTGGTATTAGTTTAAGTGGATATAGTCAAGAAAAAATATTTGCAATGCAACAATATGCTATATGGTCTTTTACAAATAATAATAACAATAATTTTTCATCATCAGATCCTTTCTTTACTAAATTAAAAGCTAAAGCTGAACAAAATAAAAACTATTCTGGTGATGGAAATATAAAAGAAGGAAATAATAAGGTAAAAATAGAAAAAGCAAGTGGATATACAGTAACCAAAGATGGATGGGTAGGACCTTTAAAAATAAGTGGAAATAATAACAAGAGTTCTATTTCTACAAGTGTTGATGGATATACATATACTATATGTAAAAGTAAAAATGTAAATGATAAGATAAATAACTTTGCTACTACATATAATGGTAATTTTTATATTAAATTAAATACTACGCTTAAAGACAATACAAAATATAATATAAAATTTAAAGTAAAAAACAGTGCTTACAAAACAACTGCTACATATTATTCAACACATCAAACGAAGAATCCACAATATGGAGATCAACCATTTTTAATGTTAGAAAGAACCAAGTCTAGTCCAGAAATACCTTTTACTATAGAATATGAAAATAAGGTAAGTGGTAATTATCATATTAATTTATCAAAAAGATCATCAAGTGAGACTATTACAACACAAGGACAATTACGAAATTATACAAATTGTTTACAAGCAGGATTTAATTTGAAATTATATAGAAATAATGCATCAACAACAACTAAAAATATTAATGTTACAACAAGAGAAAAAGAAATAACAAGAATAAACTGGGATAATCCTACAAATACTAAAAGCAATTCTAATATTAAAATAGACAATACAAAAGATAATGATAGAATAGTTATTGAGGAAAAAACTCCTCCTACAGGATTTAATCTACCTAGTTTTACAAAATTTGAAATAACTGTACATAAAGTTTTGAGTGGTAATACATATAAAATAGAAAAGGTAGATTTAGCATTGATACTAGAAGAAGGAAATAAATATACGTTATGCTCAGGATTAAAACCAGGAGAATGTGATTTAAATGCATTAGGAATAGGAAATTGTGCTATAGATCTTAGTGAAAATGCAATAACGTTTACTGCACTAGATGAAGAGATAACAGGTAGATATCAAATGAGTTATGTAAAAAAATCAACAAAATCAACAACAGGAATAGATGATAAGTCGGATGCATTAGCTGGAGCTACATTTAATGTAGTTAGTAAATTTAATGGTAGTACTACAGGTTATTCTCATGAAATTGAAACATTAGAAGGAAAAGAAAGAATTACAACACAAAATATATTAGACATTTCTAAAGATGATGTATATGAAATAACAGAAATGTATGCACCAAGTGGATATACAAAGGGTGACATATTAGAAAATTGTTATATAAAATTAATAGTAAAAAAAGGAATGGAAAATGGAAAGTATGTTGTAGAAAAAGTATCGGTACAGATTATTCATAAAGAAACTGGAGGTACGATAGCTTCAACAGAATTGGAAAAGGGTAAAGAATCTAAATTTGAGATAACAGATCTTGAAGAAGTAATTAAAATCAAATTTACTTCAGATAAAATTACAGTACAATTAAAAGACCCACCACAAGAACCATATAAGTTTAAAATACAAAAAACATCTACAGAAAGTAATCAAGACTTTTTACAAAATACAGAAATGAGAATATATGAAACAATAAAAGAAGGAAATACAACAATAGTAGATAATAAAGAGATACATAATGGTGTATTTAAAAATGAACAAGCAATATTTGAACATATAGAAGATAATGTAAATACTGATTATACTTATTATTATGATATTTATGAAGACACAGCACAATCACCATACAAAAACATATTAGGTAATAAAATGTTTTTACATGTAACTGTAAATATGAATGATGCTGGAGTTTTAGTTGCTAGAGCTGAAGTTAAAGGTGTAAATGGATATAATCCAACACAACAAGAGAAAGATGAAGTAATGAAATATGTAGAAACTCCATTTGTAAATGATGACACAAGAACAATATCATTAAAGATTAAAAACCCAAAAGAAACAATACCAGTAAATTTACAATTATTTAAACATCAATTAGATGACAAAAATAAAGCAGTAAAAGATGCGGTATTTAGTGTAAAAGAAATTGATGAAAATGGAAACAAAATAAATGATTTACCAGGATTTACAACAGATTTAAATAAAAAAACAATAGTAAATATAGCTGAAGGAGAAATAGGAAAATCATATTATTATGAACTAATAGAAGAAACAGTACCAGAAAATTATGTAAATAAAATTTCTGGAGTAAGGATAAAAGCAGAAATAAATGCAGAAGGAAAAGTAAGTAGTAGCATAACACAAATAAAACAAAAAGATAGCGAAGTATGGGAATCTTATAGTAGTTCATTTGAAAGACATACAAGTATAAGCCAGCCAGATGAAAACAATAACATTATTTTATATATGGCAAATAGTGTAAAATATGATTTTAATTTATATAAAAAGAACTATGCAAGTAACACAAATCTTGAACAAGCAGAGAAGTTCAATGGAACAGCAACTTTCAAAATAGAACAAATAGCAACTGAAACAAAAGAGATATTTAATGGAACACTTAATGATGCAAGAGCATTCTTTAGTGAAACAGAAGCAAAAGCAAGTGCAGCATATACATATAGAATTACAGAAACAAGTGTATCTGATAATTTCTATGATACATTAGTAAATGTTCCAATTATATTAAAAATAAGAACTGATGCAGATGGAAAAATTAGAGATGAGTCATATGCAGGAAGTAATTGGAGCTTTGAAAATACATCAGGTATGACAAATGGTCAAATAGATGTATTAAAAAGTTTAGTAGATTTAAAAATAGATAATAATAACCAAGTAAACTTATATATAGCAAATATGCCAAAAAATTATTATAGTTTACAATTAGTTAAAGTAGATAAAAATGGAAAAACAATAACTTCTAGAAACGCAGAATTTAGTTATGGAATGCAAACAAATAATGCAGATGGAGAAGGAATACCAACAAATAGAGAAGAAACAAAAAACGGAATTTTAAATATTTCATCAGGATGTGTAGTAGACCCAGGATATACACATACATATGAAATTAAAGAAACAAAAGAACCTTTAGGCTATACTAAGTTACCAGGCACAATAAGTTTAGGTGTTAAGTTTACTGATGATGGAAAAGTTTTAAATGATAATATTTCTTTAAGATATACAAATGGAGATACTGAAGAGACAATACAAGGACTAGAAGTTAAATTTGATGATAATTCTAAAATACCAACAATACAAGTATTTATACCAAACGATTCTATACCTTTAGAATTTGAATTAATAAAAGAAGATTTAAAAGGAAACAGAGTAACAGCAGAAGAAGACAGTAATGGAAACTTACAAGGAGCACATTTTAATATAGATAGAATGCATATAAGAGAAGTTTCTGATAAGAACACAAATGCAACAGATCTTAGTTTCTTTGATGGAAGAATTATTAATGATGTATTAAAAGATGGAACAGTTAATGATACAGTACCAGCATTTAATAATCTATGTTATACATATCAAATACAAGAAGTTTCAACTAAATCAGAATATGTAAATATATTTGATAGATATCTTATAAATTTAGATGTTATTACAGATGATACAGCAAAAATAATTAGTGCAGATTACACAGTAATAGATATAATGAATCATGGTACTTCTGTAACAGAGTCGTTTAAACAAAAATATGGGGAATTTGTACAAGTTAGAGTAAATGATGCAAAAGATAAAGTAACAGTAGTAATTAAAAATACATATGGATATAAAGTAAGATTAAATAAAACAGATACAAATGGTAAACCTGTACAAGCTAATATAGAAGCATATTTAAATGCGTATAATAAAGAACAAAATACATATGAATTTACAGGTGATAAAAGAAAATGCGCAATAAATGGTACATATACAATACCTGGAACAAGTCAAACACAAACAGTAACAGGAGAAACAACACATTTATCAGAAGACTACATTATTCCAGGAGAAACACAAACTTGGACAATAGTTGAAAGAGGAGTAAAATCTCCATATTATAATATTTTCGAAAACAAATATATTGATGTTGAAGTAGAAATGAATGATCAATATGAATTAGTAGTAAAAGGATATACTATAAAAGATAGTAATACTTTACAAAATGTTAGTGAAGAAGAATTACAAAACTTAAGCAAATATATTGGAAATATTGAATTTGTTAAAGAAGGAAATATACGTGTATTAAATATTACAATAAAAGACCCAATAAAATACAGATTAAAATTAACTAAATATGAAGCAGATGGAAAAACAGAGCTTCAAGGAGCAGTATTAACAGTTAATGGAGAAGAAGTAATTAATAATGGAAAATCTTCTTATGTGGTAGATAATATTACAGATATAGGAGAGACATTTAGATTTACAATTACAGAAAAATCTACAGCTAAAAATCATATTAATATGCTTGAAGAAGGTAACAGTTATTTGTCAGTTGAGGCAAAGATAGATGAAAATGGAGAAATAAGAATTACAAACTTTGGAGTAAATGTATATGTAGGAGGAAATCCTGCTCATGCATGGATGATGGCACCATATTTTGCGGATGTATATAATTATGTAACAAAAGAAACAAAAGTAGATTCAGATGGAGTTCCAACAATAAATATTGGAATATTAAATCCTCTACAATATAAGTTTGAATTAAAGAAAGTAGATACATCTAAGGATAAAAAACCACTTGCTAATACAAAATTTGAAATATATAGTCCAGTGATTAAAGAACAAAATGGAAAATATATAGGATCTTCTCTAAATAGAGAAGGAGTTACAACTATAAGAAATTCTGGAATAATATATGGAACTACAACAGAAGATGGTAAGATTTCATTTGGTGAGCAAAATATAGAAGTAGGAAAAGCATATGAATATAAAATTAAAGAAACAGAAACATCATCAAATGTATATGAAAACATATTTAAAGATTACTCTGTATATGTGAAAGTAAAATTAGATGCTACAGGTACAGTAACTTTAGAAAAATATGATAATGGAAAGAATTGTGAAATAAGAAAAGATGATGGTACTAAAGCGCCAGATTCATATTATGAATATGTAACTGTAAATGTAGATAATACTGGAGATATGCCATATATTAAAGTAGAAATTAAAAACCCAAGCAAAATTAAGCTAAAAATAAATAAGAAAATATTTGGTGAAGAAGAAGTTAATTTAGCAAATACAAAATTCGAAATAGTAAGTCAAGTTAGTGGAACAAAAGAATTAACTACAGATTCACAAGGTAATATATTATTAGATGAAAGTCCAGTAAAAGAAGGTATATACGAATATATTATTAAAGAAAAAGAATCTGGAAGTAAAGATATAATAAATATATTATCAGATAATTATATTAAATTTAGATTATATGTATCTGCAGATGGCTCAATATATACAGTGGATGCACAAGGAAACAAGGCAGATAATACATATGAATTATATAAAGCAGATAATACAAAACTAGACTTTAATAATACAATAATAGATAATTATGTATCTATTAACACAACAGGAAAAATAGACGAGGTAAGTGTAGTAGAAGTAAAAGTATTAGATCCACAAAAATATGACATATTACTTCTAAAGAAAGACAAAGATACAAATGAATTTATGAATAATGTAACATTTGATATTACAGTATTTGAACAAGGAGAAACAGAAAAAGAAGTTAAACTTAAAGATGCAAATACAATGGAAGATAAAAACTTATCAGGATTAAGAACATCAAATATAGGTGGACAAGACGGTGTAATTATAATAAATAATATCTTGTTTGAAAAATCAGGAACATATAAATTAAAATTACATGAAAAACCAATTGAAGGATATATAGATGTAGAAGATATAGAAGTTTATGTAAAAATAGAAGTATCTAATGGTAAATATGAAATAATTGATATTAGTTATGATAATGATTTTGTTAATAAAGAAAATACAAAAGTAGTTAGTGAAGAAGGAAGAAATTCTCAAATAATACAAATTGTAGTAGAAAATGAACAAGTTAAAGGCTCATATGACTTAACAATAAATAAAACTGACTTAAAGGGAATTTATCTAGATGGAGCAGAAGTTAAAGTGACAGTATTAAGAAATGGTAAAGAATCAGAATTATACGAAGCAAATGATGATGTGAAATCTAAAAATGTAATTATTCCAGTTCAAGGCAAAATTCAGAATGGAAATTTAACAATATCAAATGTACGTATTGAAAAACCAGAAACTTATACAATAAAGGTAGAGGAGATTACAGCCCCAGAAGGTTATGTTAAATTAGAAGACAAAATAGAAATAACTATAACTACAAAACTAGAAGGTCAAGGTTTAGATGCAAGATATGTTCTAGCAAGTGCAAATTTAGTAGATAAAAATGAATTGGTAGAATTGAAAACTTCTGAAGATAAACTTGATGTAACAATAAAAAATGAGCAATTTGATTTAGCTTTAAGAAAATTCATTACACAAATAGTTACAAATGAAGGACAAGAAAACGAAAGAGTACAAAATATTACTAACAGAGAGCCAAAACCTATTACAGATGAATTAAAAAATAATGTAGATACAACAGCAATTTATAACCATACAAAAAAACCAATTAGCTTATATGCAAAAGATACAGTTATATATACAATAAGAGTATATAACGAGGCAGATATTGCAGGATATGCAGAAGAAGTAACAGATCATTTACCAGAATACTTAGAATTTGTAAATGATGAATTTAATAGTAAGTATGGATGGATATTAGATGAAAGTGATAAATCATTAAGAACAGTAAAAACAAATTATTTATCAAAAGCAAGAGATGAAAAAGGAAACTTAATTAAAGCATTTAATAAAGAAACAGGAGAACTAGACTATAAAGAAATACAAATTAAATGTAAAGTTAAAGATAATACACCAGCAAATCTAAAATTAACCAATATAGCAGAAATAAGTAAATATATTGGTGAAGGTGGAAGAGTTGTTACAGATAGAGATTCTAGTGCTGGAAATGTAAGATTACCAGCAGATAGTGAGTTACCAAGTTATAATGATGAAAACATAGAAAATGGAATAGAATATATTCCAGGACAACAAGATGATGATGATTTTGAAAAAGTTTTAATAGAAGAATTTGATTTAGCATTAAGAAAATTCATTACAGGAGTAACAAATGGACATGGAGAAAAACAAGAAGTAACAACAAGAATACCAGTATTTAAAGTAGACGAAAATGGTAATTATGTATATGAACATACAAAAGAACCAGTATTAGTTGCAAATCAAAATGTAGTAGAATATACAATTAGGGTATACAATGAAGGAACAGTAAATGGATATGCAAAAGAAATAAAAGATGATATACCAGAAGGACTTGAATTTTTACCAAATGATGAATTAAATAAAGAATATAGATGGATAATGTTAGATGAAGAAGGAAACGAAACAGATGAAGTAAATAAAGCAAAATACATAACAACAGATTATTTATCAAAAGAAAATGAAGAAACAGATGGTGAAAATTTATTAAAAGCATTTGATAGAAGCAGTTACGAAGCAGGAAGTATAAAAGAACCAGATTACAAAGAAGTAAAAGTAGCATTTAAAGTAACAATGCCAAATACATCAGATGAGATAATTATAAATCAAGCACAAATATCAGATGACAGTGATGAAGATGGAAATGATGTAACAGATAAAGATTCTACACCAAATGAATGGATAGATGGAGAAGATGACCAAGATATTGAAAAAATAAAAGTACAATACTTTGATTTAGCTTTAAGAAAATGGGTAACAAAAGCAATAGTAATAGAAGACGGAAAAGAAACAGTAACAAATACAGGACATAAAGCAGAAGATGACCCAGAAGCAGTAGTAAAGGTAGACTTAAAGAAGAGTAAAATAAATAAAGTAGTAGTAAAATTTGAATATCAAATAAGAGTAACAAATGAAGGTCAAATAGCAGGAAGTGTAGAAGAAATATCAGATTACATACCAGAAGGACTAAAATTTGTAGCAACAGATAACCCAGAATGGGAAGAAGTAGATGGAAAAGTAGTAACAGATCAGCTTGCAGGACAAATTATAGAGCCAGGAGAAAGTAAAGAAGTAACAATAGTGTTAACATGGATAAATAGAGAAGATAATATGGGACTAAAAATAAACGTAGCAGAAATAAGTAAAGATTATAATGAATATGGAACACCTGATATCGACTCAACACCAAATAATAAAGTACCTGGAGAAGATGATATAGATGATGCACCAGTAATGTTAACAGTAAAAACAGGAGAGGTAGTAGTTTATATAGGAATTACAATTGCAGTATTAGGAATACTAGCTGGAGGAATAATTGGAATAAAGAAATATGTAATAAAATAGAATAGTTACTTATAGTTTCAAAGAAGAACCTAAAATTTAGGTTCTTCTTTTTACGTAGATACTTAAAAAATAAACATTTAGTGGACAAAAGAACCGTTCATTTGTCTAAAGCAATATGGACCAAAATAGCAAAAAAACTTTACATAACGTGTAAAATGTGTTATCATATAGATAATATTGGAAAAAAAGTGAAAAGTTCCATTATATTATAATAATCAAAAGGAGAGAGATGTATGAAGAAAATAGTAAGTTTAATTTTTATAATGCTATTAATAATTTGTAACATAACAAATATATATGCACTATCTACTTGTGATATGGATATACACACAAAAGAAACGAATTTTAGTAAAAATCAAGAGTTTACAGTGGATATAAAAATTTCTAATTTAAAAACACAAAAGCGGAATTATTTCATTAGGTGCAATATTAGAATATGAAAAAGATGTTTTAGAATTAAAAAATATAGAAGGAAAAAATGGATGGGAAACTCCAACAGATGGGGCTTCTTATAATTCTGAAAATGGAGTAATAGCAATTACGAGAAATGGACTTGGAAAAAGTAATGAAACAGTTTTTAGTATAACATTCAAGATTAAAGAATCTAGCAAACATAATACTGTAATTTCATTAAAAAATATTCAAGTATCTGATGGAGAAATGTCAAGAGTTAAGGATATAAACAAAAATATTACAATAAAAGAAGAGTCTAATAATAAAAATGAAACAGATACAAATAAAGAACAAGAAGGTACAGGAAATGACTCAAATAACCAAGGGAACACAGGAAGTGACTCAAATAACCAAGGAAACACAGAAAATGGCTCAAATAACCAAGGAATTACGGGAAATGATTCAGATAATCAAGGAAATACAGAAAATGGCCCAGATAATCAAAATGAAACAGAAAATACAGATAATACAAACAATAATGAAAAGTCAGAGAAAAGTGAAAATGACCAAACTATAAATGGAAACCAAAAAGAAAGTACATTAATAAACTATGCAGATGATACTGCAAAGGAAAAATTACCTCAAACAGGAGAATATACAAATTATATAATTATACTTATGATCGTATTAATATGTATAACAATATTTTTATATATTAAAATAAGGAAACAAAATCTAGAAAGATAAATAGAAAATAGATTTTAAGTTAGAAATTAAATTTTTTTGTCAATTAAAAAAATATTTAGATATATATGGAAATAGTGCTGGAATATACACAATATTCTAAAATAGAGTTAAATATTTATTAAGTAGGATGGTTATGAACAATATGAAATAACAAGATTTGTAACAAGAATTGTGATATTATTAGTTATTTTAGTTTGTTCACAATATATCTGTACAGGAATTAACTAAACTTCATCATCAGGTAATAGTGTTAAATTTTGGATTTATACTTCAAAGAAGTATGAAATAAAAAACTTATTTCTAGAATTATACCAAAAACAACCTGTAAAGAATTTAAAAATAATGTTGAGACAAATCAAAGTCTTGTATTTGTGGATAAGAATGGAAAGACTTTGGAAGATGATAGTATTATTACTACTGGTAGTGTTGTAAAGGTGGGTAATAAATTACAGTATAATCTTATTGTTATTGGGGATACAGATAATGATGGAGAAATTACAATTAATGATTTAGCACAAATTAAACTTGTATTAATAGGTAAAATGAAATTAGAATAAATTTTTTATATGTAATATAATTGAAATACTTACTTAAATAAAAAAAGAAGAATCTAAATTTTAGGTTCTTCTTTTTTTATTATTTGAACAAAGATAGCAAAGGCTTTTAGCCGTAAGCTTTTTGGCAAATGATAATTGGCTACTAGAAAGTTGATGAAATATTATAAATATATTATAAAAATGTAAACTAAATGTAATAAAACGCTGAAAACCTATTTCCGTATATAGATAGAAGAATTACCAACATTTGATGGATTTACAATGCAAACTATAAGTCTTTATAATTATTATAGAATAAAAGACATAAAAAGAAAGGATATACTAATATGAAAGGTAAAGTTAAGAAACTAAATCAGAATGTGATTTCTATTATTGTAGCAATTTGTATAATTGTTATGAGTGCAGTAATTGCCGTAGTTGGTTATAATAGCATAAGTGAAGTATATGGTAATGACAGTATTATCTCAGGTGATTTATATTTCATGAGTAAAAACCAAAAGGTTACATCTGTTCCAATAGATGAGCCAGTATCATTACATGTATTTATTGGTTTAAGTGCTAATGCTACAAATGATCAATATTATGTGATTAATTTAGATAATTTGGATTTTGATATTTATAATCTAAATAGTGAGAATAAAATAACTATTCAAGCATCTGAGGGTAATACAATTGAATGTCAAGTTAGAGATAAAGGAGATGGAACTGGAGAGATTATAGTTTCTGGTTGGAATTCTGGAACAACATTATCTTTTAACTTAACAGGAGAGTTCCACGAAAAAGGAAAGACTATAGCTACAATGGTAACAAATGAAACATTTAGTAATGGTTTATTAACAGCAGAAATTGAAAGTTATGGAGAAAATTTAATTGAATATAGTAATACTAAAACTGTTAATTATGATTCTTTAGTTATAAGTAAAGATGGAACAGATATTAAAGATTCTAATGGAAATAGTTTAGTTACGAATAATTCATTATTAGAGTATACATTAAAAGGAAATTTAACTAATAATCCAGATAATGAAAAAATAACAAAAATAACTGTAAATGATACAATAATAATTCCATCAGGAATAAATATTGAAGATTTAGATACATTAAAAAGTTATTTAAGTTTTTCTGGAATTAATGAAGATGATATAAAAATTTCTGTGGGAACAACAGATGGGACATATATAAGAAAAGCAAATATAAGTTATATATTAGATACATCAAATGAAATAACTAATTATTTATATTCAGATTCAAATAAAATGTATTTTGATATTGTAAGTGCTATAAAGAATAATGGTACTGAAATAAATAAAGGTGCTACTTTAAATGTACAAAATGAACTTGAATCTTCATATATATCAAGCTTCCATAAAGGAACAGCAGAAAAGGTTACAGTAGATACAAATATAACAAAAGAAGAAGGCGTTAAATTTGAATATGATAAAGAAGTTAACTCTGTTACAGATAATTATGGAACTTGGAATAATGGACAAGGTTATATAGTACAAGGAGATAAAATTAAATATTATATAACAATAGAGAATTCTGGTTCAGAAGGTGGAAATGTTAATTTTGAAGATTGGATTCCTTATGGTACACAATTTGTTAGTGCAGAGATAGTTGAAACAAGTGGAGCAAATGATGTATTATGGGCAAAAAATGAATTTGAAAATAGAAAAATAGAAGGTTCTGCATATATAAATAAAGGTGGAAAAATTGTACTTGCGGTAACTGTAGATGTAATGGGAGATCTTGATAGTACATTAAGAAATGAATTATGGTCTAATAATACTATGGTTGATTTTGCAGATGTGACACAAAAGAAAAAAATTGATTTTTCAATTTCTAAAGTGTCTGATATAGATAATGTAAATATTGGAGATACAGTTACTTATACAATACAAGTAAAAAATAATGGTGTAATTGATACAACTACAGATATAGTAGATTATATACCAGAAGGTTTTGAAGTTACTGACAGTGACGGAGGAATAATTGAAAATACAGTTAATGAAGTTGGTAAAGATATAACAAAAATAACATGGAGTGATGTTTCAATAAAAGCGGGGCAGACTATTACATATACATTAGTTGGTAAAATTAAAGAAGGTGCTCCATCTACAATTATTAATAAAGTAGTAGTAGATGAAGATGGAGATAACGAAAAGTGGGCAGATGATTATGTATATGTAGTAGATCCAGAACAACAAACTACATTAACAAAATTAGTAAATGGAAGTTCTAGTATTACAGCAAATTATGGAGATAAAATTACATATACAATTGCATTAAGAAATACAAGAGGAGATTACAATTTAAATGACATAGGTGGAAGTATTGTTGTTAAAGATACTATTCCACAAGAAATATTATGGGACCAAAATGAGGTATATTATACAGTAAATGGTACTAAGTATACAGATGGAATTGAGATAAATGGAAGTGAAATTACTTGGAATTATACAGGAGCAGGACTTGAAGATAATATATTCCATCAATGGCAAGAGATAAAATTATATGTTCCTGGTACTATAAATATTAAACCAGATAATGAAACGTTAGAAATAAGAAATACAGCTAAAAGTGAAACATTAAATCGTGAATCTACAGCTATTATATATGTAAAACCTGCTGAAAAGGTAGAATGTGAAAAATATGTATATAGAATTTATGATGATAAAAATACATTAATATATCAAAATACTACAGGTGGAAAAGTAGATAATATTGATACTTTAGTTAGAGAGAATTATACAGTAGTATATAGAGTTAAGATAAAAAATGTTGGGGAAAATGAAATAAATAAATTAACTTTAAATGAATATGCAAGTGATTCTTCACAACTATTAATAAATAATTCATATTATACTTTAATAGATACTAGTGATTCTACAATTACTACAGGTAATTCAAGTATTGTTGTAAAACAATATGATTCAAATGGAAATTATCAAGGATGGTTTACTTCACAAGTTATATTTTGGTGGGGAAATGTTGATTTAACAACAGAAGACTACAAAGATAGAAATGAGTTTTCAAGATATTATTCTACAGGAATTGGTGAGTTTTCATTACAACCAAATGAGCAAATAACCTGGGAATATTCAATGAAAACATCAAATACAGAATTTCATAGAGTTACTAACTTTGTAAAAAATAAAGAAGATAATATAATATATCCATCAGAAACTTTGTATGCACCAAAGGAGATAAAATCTATAGAAAAAACTGTTGCAACAACAGATATAAATGATATTTCAGTAGATAATGAATATAAAGATAGATTATCTTATCTATATAAAGAGATGAAAAATAAGTATTTCATATATAAATTATATATTGTCACAGGGGGGTATTTAGATGAGGAATTTACTATAAATGATGTTTTAGGAAATAGTAGATTAAGTTATGTAACAGATGAAAATAACAGCAATTTACCTATTGTAAATATAAAAAAATCTATAGGTTGGGGAGATGAAGATTTTACTTCATATAAAACTAATATAAATGGAAATAATATGCAAATTACAATTACTCCTGGTGCAGATAGTAGTGAAAATAAAAACACATATTATACAATTTATTATTTAGTAAAATTAGATGAAAATTATTCAGGAAATATAACATCAATAAATACAGCATCAATAACTATAGGTGATAAAACTGTATCTGATACAGCAGAAGTAAGTGTAATAAAAGAGCAAGTTTATCCTGGAATTCAAAAGGATTATCAAGGTGCATATTTTGATAATACTTCAATGAAAGATGAAACAGGATATAATCCAAAATTAACTTTAAGTGCAACAGAAGGTTCACATATGGTTTGGAAAGTATCTTTAACAAATGCAAAGGCTAGAAATTCAAAAGCTATGGTAAATTATACTTTGCAAGATGTATTACCTTATTTATATAGTTATGATAATACATATAAAGATGCACAAAGTAATAAAGTAAAATATTATCCAAGTATAGTTATATATGATGATAATGGAACAGTTATAAAAAATATAAAAGCATATGATGAAACTACAAATGGATATAATGCAAGTTTTATTGAGCCAGAGATTCAAAGTATAACAGAAGATAATAAACAAAAGAGTTTACTTAAATGGGTATTTAATGGAGAAGAATATAAGTTAGAACCAGGATATAAAATGGAAATAACTTTTTCAACTAAAATAGACACTGCTACAGCTGGAAAATTTATAAATAATGCTTATTTAACTATTAAAGATGGATTTGAGGATGCTAATGTATGTAGTGGAACAGTTAAATATTTTAATGGTGAAAAGGCAATACATGCACAAGATTCTGTTACAACATATTCAGCAATTATTACAACTTCTTATAAAGAAGCAGAAACATTATATGACAAAAACAGTCCATTATATGATTATGCAATTAGTAATAATCAACAAAAACGTGTAATGCAAGGTCAAGCTGGAGAGCAGATTAAATATACTTTAAATATAGAAAATAATTCAGAAGATACAATGAAGAGTCTTGTTATAATAGATAGACTTCCATATGTTGGAGATAAGTATGCATTAACAAATGATGATAGAAATTCTAAATTTTCTATAAAATATAATAATATAGATAATATCAAATTTTATAGAATAAATACTGAAACAAAAGAGGAAACAGAAGTAGATTTAGTAAATGGAGTGGACTACAATGTAGAGTACTCAAATGAAAAACTAAGGGGATTTAATTCTGAAGGTGCAGATTGGACAGGTGGAAATGAAGTAGCAACTTGGCATGATACATATTTAGAAGATGATGTTAATATAAGAATAACCTTTTCAGATAGATTATATATTAATCCAGGTGAAAGAATAGTTGCTAAACTATTAGTAACTATTCCAGAAGGAGATAAAATAGAAAATTCTGGAGAAGAAAATATTGCTTGGAATAACTTTGGATATTGTTATACTGCAGTAAAATATGAAGATAATAGTGATATAATCTCTGAAAATATAGTAGCCGAATCTTCTCAAGTTGGTGTTTGGGTTGAGGAACAACTAACTAAACTAAAATTTACTAAGATATGGAATGATAATAATAATTTCCATGGTGTAAGACCAGATTCATTACAAATTCAATTACAAAAGAGATTAGAAGGAGAAACTGATTATATTAATATTGGAAATGTAATTACAATAGAGGAATCAGTATATCAATCTGCAAGTAATGCAAATGAATGGATTTATACATTTGAAAATTTACCAAAATATGAAAATGGCAAAAAGATAGAATATAATGTTATAGAAATTCTTACAAATGCAAATTATGAAAAGACAAATCGAGAAGTAAATGAAATAGATGATGGATTTATAGTTAGAATCGAAAATACAGAAGTAACAGGAAAAATTAAAGTAAATAAAAATGTAAAATACAATAATGAAGATATATCAAATAATATAGATAAAACATTTTATTTTGTAGTTAAAATGTCAGGTAGTAGATATGTTTTACATGATGAAAATGGAAATACACATATAGAGACTATTGCTTCATTATCAGGTTCAAACAAACTTGATAGTGCATTATGGGAAATTAACCCAAAAAATAATCCTACAGTAGAATTAACAAATTTAATTGTAGGGGAAAGTTATCAAGTAATAGAAGTTACAAGAAATGGAGATACAATTAGTACAAATAATCCAAATTATATTGTTTCATATAGTAATAGTCCTGTAATCATTGAAAATTCAAGTGTAACTCCACAAGTAACAATTACAAATAGTGTAAAAACTAAAAATATAGAAGTTACAAAAATATGGAATGATAGTGTAAATAATACTCATAGACCAGAGAGCATTGAAGTTATACTATATGCAGGTTCTAATATCGCAAAAGATATATATGGAAATGAAATGAGAGTTACATTAACTAATGAAAATGCTACTGATGATTATACATGGAAGTATACATTTAATAATTTACCAATATTAGATAAAAGTGGTAATGAAATAACATATACAATTGTAGAAAACTATAACTCTGAATTCTATTCAACAATTATAAATGGAATGACAATAACAAATGATTTTGTAGTTCCAGGAGATAAAATAAAAATTAAAGTTAATAAAAAGTGGGAATCAGAAGAAAGTTATATACCAGATTTAATTACAGTAGTATTAAATGAATATATAGATAATAATCTTTCAAATACAAGAGAAGTTACAATATCTAAAAATAATTGTGATATTGATAATGATGGAACATGGAAATATGTAATAGATAATTTACCAAAATATGATAGTTCTACAGGAAAAGAAATTAGATATGAAATTGTAGAGAAAAAGATTAATAATTTTGAAGTACAAGTAGAAAATGAAAATTATGATGGTGATGAAAAATCTGTTACAATAAAGAATGTTTTAAAGAAAGGAAATTTAACAGTTACAAAATGTGTTAAAAACGCTCATGATAAAGATATAACAGATGAAATGACAGCAAGCTACTACTTTATAGTAAGGTCTGGAAGCAAATATTTAAATACAAATGGAGAGTTGCAAAATAATCCAGTAATATTTACAATTACAACAGGTGCTAATAGACAACATAAAGTAACAATAAAAAATGTATTATTAGATAAGGAATATACTGTTATCGAAACAGATATAAATGGTACACCTTTAGGAAATAGCACTGAAGATTATAATATTTCATATAAAGAATCTGATACTGTTACTATTTCTGAAGCAAATCCAAATGGAAATGTTGAAATTATAAATAAGTTAATAAATAAAAGACTTGTTGTAACTAAAAAATGGAATGATAATAATAATTTTCACAATATAAGACCAAGTTCAATACAGATTCAGTTACAAAAGAGACTACAAGGAGAAACAGAATATGTTAATTCAGGTGATCCAGTAACAATAGAAGCTTCAAAACATCAATCTCAAGACAATTTAAATGAATGGATTTATACATTTGAGGATTTACCAAAATATGAAAATGGTAAAAAAGTCGAATATAATGTTATAGAAGTAAGCAACAACCAGAATTATACACAATCTATTGGACAAATTGTGGAAACAGAAGATGGTTATAAAATAAATATTGAAAATACTGAGCAGGTTGGAACTATTAGAGTAAATAAAAAAGTAAAATATAATGAAGAAGATATATCTAATAACATAGATAAAACATTCTACTTTGTGGTTAAAATGTCAGGTAATAGATATGTTTTACATGATGTACATGGAAATGTTTATATAGAAGCAATTTCAGAACTTATAGAATCTGATAAATTAGATAAAGCTTTATGGGAAGTTAACTCTAAAAATACTAATGGTATAAGAATATCAAATTTAATACTAAATGAACAATATGAAGTTATAGAGGTAAATAGTAATGGTGAAGCTATAAATGAGAATAATTCTGATTATAATGTTTCATATAGTAGTCCAAATGTAACAATTACAAATCCTGCAGAAGTTCCAGAAGTAACAATAACTAATAGTATAAAAACTAAGAGTTTAGATATTGCGAAAAAATGGAATGATAGTCAAAATAATAGTCATAGACCAGAAAGTATATTAGTTACATTATATGCAAATTCTAGTGTTGCAACAGACATAAATGGAAACAGATTAGAAAATATTGAAATTAAAAATACAAATGCTACAGATAATTATACATGGAAATATACTTTTAATGATTTACCAGTATTAGATAAAAATGGTAATGAAATAATTTATACAGTATCTGAAAATTCTAGTTATGATTTCTATTCTCAAAATATAAATGGACTTACAATAATAAATAATTTTACAACAAAAGTAGAATATAGAGGATTAAATATAACTAAAATTTGGGATAATAAGGGAAACGAAAACGAAGTAAACTTTAGACCAGAGTCTATTATGTTTATAATAGTAAGAACAGATACAAATGAAGAAGTAAGAAGAGTTACAATAAATAAAGATACAGATTGGAAATATTCTTGTGATAACTTATTAAAATATAATGAAAATGGTTTTGAAATAGAATATAAAGTGTATGAAGTAGTATTAGATAGTATTTATTATACTAATGCAAATGCAGTAACATTAAATGGTGAAAAGGTAATAGAAACATTAACACAAAATAAAGTAGATTATGAAATAACAAATACTTTTGAAATACCTAATGATAAAGTTAAGATTACAGTTAATAAGATGTGGGAAGCACAAGAAAGTTATGTGCCAAGTTCTATTACAGTTACATTAAAAGGATATATAGATAATCAAGCTATAAGTGCGCAAGATATAGTTATAAGTAAAAATAGTTGTACAATTGATAATGATGGAACATGGATATATGTAATAAACAATTTACCAAAGTATGATTCTAATACAGGAAGAGAAATTACATATGAAATAATAGAAAAGGAAATTGACAATTTTGAAACACATGTAATAAATAAAAATTTTGCAGGAGAAAATAAATATATTACAATAAAAAATATATTAAAAACAGGAAGTTTAACCATTACAAAAACTGTTAAAAATGCAAATAATGAAAACATAAGTAATACAATAAACTCTAAATATTATTTTATAGTAAAATCTGAAGATAAATATTTGAATACAGATGGTAAATTGCAAGATTCAAAAGTAGTGTTTACTATAAGAACCGGTAATAATTCTGTATCTGCAGTTACAATAGAAAATGTATATTTAGATAAAAAATATACTGTAATAGAAACAGATTCAGAAGGAAATGAATTTGATACTATAACTAAAGATTATGATGTTTCTTATGGCAGTGATGGTGGTAATATAACTATTACTGGAAGAAATCCAGATGGAAATGTAGAAATAATAAATAAATTAAAAACTACTCAAATTACAATTAGTAAGGTTTGGAATGATGGAAATGATGAATATCAAATGAGACCAAACTCTATTAAAGTAAAATTACATATAATTAAACAAGATGCAGATAAAACAGAAGAAATTACAATTGCTAAAGCTGATTGTCAAATTGTAGATAATAAGTGGATATATGTAATAAAAGATTTACCAATTTATGATGATTACGGAAATAGAATTACATATAGAGTAGAGGAAGTAGACTCATTAGATTGGTATTATCAATCTAATGAAATAACAGAAAAACAAGAAGGTATTGATTACGAATTTACTATTACTAACTCTGAAATATTAGGGGAATACAGTTTAACTTTAAGAAAAGTAGATGAAAATAATAATCCAATTCTTGGTGTAAACTTTGATATAAATGATAAGATATATACTACAGATGAAAATGGTGAAGCTGAAGTAATTGATAGTGAAGAGATATTTGATGATAGTATAGAAGAATTAACAATAAAAGAAATTTCATACACTGGAGATTATGGACAAAAGAAATATATTAAGATTTCAGAACCATTAAGTTTATATGTAGCAAAAGATAAAGTGGATAATGACTTAGAAGTAACAAGTATATCATTTGACAAAGATAAAGATTTTGAGCAAAATATTAGCAAATATGTACAATTAGAAAATGGTCAAAAAGTATTAGTTTCAGCAGAGATTAAAGATAATCAAATATCTATTGTAATACCAAATATAGAGCAAAAATTTGATATGAGTTTAAAGAAATTTATTACAAAAGTTAATGATAATAATTTGGAGTCAAGAGAGCCAGAATTTATTAAAGATTCAAATGGAAAATATACATATAAAGAAAATGATGAAGTAGTAAGTGTAGAAAATAATAATTTAGTAACATATACACTAAGAGTATATAACGAAGGAAATTGTCATGGATATGCAACTGTTATAGAAGATGATATTCCAGATGGATTAGAATTTGTTTCAGATAATGAAATAAATAAACAATACAAATGGAAGATGATAAATAATAAAAATCAGATAACAGAAGATGCAAAAGAGGCTGTAAAAATTTGGACACCATATTTATCTAAAGAAAAAGGTGGAGAATCTAATTTGATTAAGGCTTTTGATGAAGAGAATATGGACGAACCAGATTATAAAGATATACAGGTTGTGTTTAAAGTTAAAGAACCAAAGAGTAAAGACAGAATTGTAGAAAATAAAGCACAAATTGTTGAAGCAAGAGATTATGATAATAAATCTGCAAAAGATATTGATTCTACTCCGAATGTATGGGTTGATGGAGAAGATGACCAAGATACTGAAAAAATTAGAGTTAAATATTTTGATTTGAGTTTAAATAAATATGCTACTAAGACAATTGTTATAAGAAATGGAAAAGAAGAAGTAGTACATACTGGAAATGGACAAGGAAAAGAAAAGATTGCTAAAGTAGATATTAAAACTAGTGAAATAGAAAATGTAGTAGTAAAACTTGAATATCTAATAAAAGTAACAAATGAAGGTGAAATACCAGGATATGCAAAAGAAATAACAGACTATATTCCAGAAGGATTAAAATTTGTAGCAGAAGATAATCCATTATGGAAAGAAAATAATGGAAAAGTAACAACTGAAAGTTTAGCAGATACTTTATTAATGCCAGGAGAAAGTGCAGATGTAACAATAAAATTAACATGGGTAAATGGTGAAAACAATATGGGATTAAAAACAAATATAGCAGAAATTAGTAAAGATAGTAATGAATATGATACCCCAGATATTGATTCAATACCTGATAACATGAATTTAGATGAAGATGATACAGATGATTCGCAAATTATGATTACGACAACTACTGGACAAATTGTAATGTATATTGTATTAACTGTTACAGTTTTGGGTATACTTGTGGTAGGAATTATAGTTGTTAAAAAAGTTTTAGTAAAATAATTTGGAAGGAGGAAAGCTAAAATTTAACTTTTCTCCTTTTTTATGCTAAAAATATTAATTAAATAAAGGGATAGTGCTTAGGTATATTAATTGTTGATTGAGAGCTATTTTTTAGAAGATATAAGTGTAAGAGTTGTAATCAGAGAGACAAATTATTGATTTAGTGCCAATGTTTCCGTGATAGTGGGTATATAATTTATAAAATAAATTTTCTGTCCCAACGGAGCTACCTGCTAAAAATTTATTTTATAAATTATATACCCACTATCACTAGGTAGAGGATAAGACCTAAATAGTATTTATGGTTTAAAATTTTAAATAAATATGGTTTACTTTGAAAAAACGTTATGCTATAATTTTCGTATAATAGGAAAATTATAGGGTTTTAAATAATATTAAGAGGTGAAATGATGAATCAAATACTTTCTACAGGAGATAAACAAGAAAAATCAAATATAAATAATA
This sequence comes from uncultured bacterium, assembly GCA_905215935.1. GTDB lineage: Bacteria > Bacillota > Clostridia > TANB77 > CAG-508 > CAG-492. The sequence goes on along the minus strand of CAJMRY010000005.1, from coordinate 68,582 downwards.
TAATTAGGATTTTTTGTGTAATTATTATAGTATTTTCTATATTTTTTATTGTTCAGGGAACATACGCATTAGTTAAAAGCAAGAATGAAAAGATTATTTCTAATGCAGATAGACCTAATGTATCAATAGATTCAAAAGGTGGAAGTGCTGTTATTAATGTGAAAAATAATAAAAGTATAAGCAAAGTTTTATATTCTTGGGATAATGGTGAATCAATGGAGATTGATGCGCAAAATAAAACAGAGCTTGCAGAAACAGTAGTTGTTCCTAATGGAGATTGTACACTTAATATTTCAGTTATAGATTCTAATGGACTAGTGTCTAAATATGAGCAAAAATTCGAATATGATCCTAGTGTGGATTTAGCTTCACCAGAAATAAATATATCTGCTGTTCCAGGTAAAATTACTATAGAAGCCAAAGATAATGTGGAAATGGGATATATAACATATAAATGGAATGATGAACAAGAGGTTAAAGTAGAAGTATCAGGAGAGGATCGTACCAAAATAGTACAAGAAATAGAGGTGAAAAAAGGATCAAATACACTTAAAGTTGTTGCAACAGATAAAGCAGGAAATACAAAACAAGATGAAAGAGATATATTAGGTGCTTCTAAACCTAAAATTGTTGTAGGTAAATCAGGATCAGATTTAGTAATAAAAGTTACAGATGAAGAACAAGTTACAAAGGTAGAGTATACTATTAATGGTTCACAATATACACAAGAAAATACAGGAGATAATAAAAAGGAATTTGTTTTTAAAGTAGGAATGAAGCAAGGAGAAAATGTTATAGTAATAAAAGCATATAACAAAAGTGGTTTAGTTCAAGAATTTGCAGGAAAGGCAAATTTATAGGGCTATAATTTATAAAAAAATGAGGAGAAGAAGATGAATATTGACTCTATGCAAATTTTAAGATTGTTATTATATTTTATTATATATTCTTTCTTTGGATGGGTATTAGAGTCAATTTTTAAATCTATACTCCAAAGGAAGATTGTGAATAGTGGATTTTTATATGGTCCTTTATGTCCAATATATGGATTTGGTGCAATTATAATGTTATTATTTTTAAATACATTTAAAGATAATATCGTAATGTTATTTATTGCAGGATTTATTGTACTTTCAGTTTGGGAATATATAGTTGGTGTAATCTTAGAAAAAAAATTTCATACTAAATACTGGGATTATTCTGAAAACTTTTTAAATATAAAAGGAAGAGTTTGTCTAATGAATTCTATTTTTTGGGGAATTCTAGGTGTGTTATTTACAATTTATATACATCCTTTTATAGAAAAATATGTTATATTTTTAAGTAAAGAAGCTTTAATATATATTGATATTATATTGGGAATGGCAATAGTTACAGATTGCATTATTACTATAGTAAAATTGAATTCTTTAAATATTACAATAGAAAAGATTAAAGATATAGGTGATACAATAAAAGAGAAGTTAAAGGAACTAAAAGATACAAAAGAAGATGCTATAGAGAAAATAAAAGATATAGAAACAATAATAGAAGATTTGAAGTTTAAACAAGAGATTCTTAAATTTAAAATATATAAAAGAGCAAGAAGATTAAAAAAAGCGTTCCCTACAATGAAATCTGAAAATATAACCATGCTTTTAAGTCAAAAACTAGATTTTAAGGTTATAAAGGAAAAAATAAAAGATAAGGTAAACAAAAGAAATAAGGAGATATAATAATGATTCAGGATATTTATATCATAGATGATGATAATAATTTAACAAATATTATAGTTAATGTTTTTAAAGATAATAATGAGTATAGATTTAGAAAGGTTGTTACAAAACAAGTAGATATAGCTTTAAAAAACATACCATCATTAATAATTATAAATGAAGATAATATAAACGAAGATATTATTAGTATTTGTAAAAAAATAAAGCAAAATGATGATAATATTATAACACCTGTAATTGTTGTTTCATCTAATAGAGATAAAGAGCATAGATTACAAATCTTAAGAACATGTGTAGAACATTATATAATTTCACCAATAGATGAAGAATATTTTTACTATACTATAGTAAATCTTTTGAATTTATTAGATGTTAACAGAAGAGTAAGTCCATTAACTCGGACTTCCAGGAAATATACGAATTCAAGCAGAAATGAAGAAAAGATTACTTAATGAAGAAACTTTTTCTATGATTTATTTTGATTTAGATAATTTTAAAGCATATAATGATATATATGGATTTTTTAAAGGTGATGAGATTATCAAGTTTACAGCTAAAACTATACTAAAAAATCTACATAATATAGAACTTGAATCTAGCTTTGTGGGACATATTGGTGGAGATGATTTTATTGCTATTGTTTCTGGAATTAATTGTGAAGAGGCCTGTCAGAATATTATTGCGGAATTTGATAAAAATGTAATGAATTATTATAGTGAAGAAGATGCAATAAGAGGATATATTGAAGTGGAAAATAGAAAAGGAATTATAGAGCAATTTCCTATTGTGTCTATATCTGTTGGAGTAGTGGAAGTAAATAAAAATAGATTTAAAAATATATTGGAAATAGGTGAGGCTGGTGCACAAGTAAAACATCTAGCTAAGACGATACCTGGAAGTACATATGTGATTGATAAAAGAAGTCATTTGGATTAGAATTATTTGTTAAAATATTTGATAATTCCAGCTTTAAGTAGTATACTATAAGTAGTTTAAGAATTGACTAAAGTTCTGCAAAAGTGATATAGTAAAAAAGAGATGCAATGTAATGAAGTGAACATTTTGGGATTCACTTCATTACATTGCATCTCTTTTGTTTTATTGATAAAAATAATCCATTATTCCATTATAAATTCCCCATGCAAGTTTATTTTGGTAGTCATCTTGAAGTAATAATTTTTCTTCTTCTGGATTAGATAAAAATCCGCATTCTACTATACTTATTGGGATTTCTACATGTTTAACTATGTATATGTTATCTATTTTCATTGCAACTCTGTTATTTTCTTTTTGAATGGAATCATTTAGATTTCCCTGTATACTTTTTGCAAGTTTCATGCTTTGTTCATTTCCTTCTTTATAGAACGTTTGCCATCCATAATATTGGCTTTGAGGTATTTTATTTAGATGAATAGATACAAATATATCAGCTTGATTTTCATTTCCTATTTTTACTCTGTTGTGAATATCTGATATTTTTTTTTCTCTTAATGTTTTACTATCTAAATCGTAGATTGCGTTTTCATCTGAACGAGTTAATATTACAGTTGCACCACTTTGTTCTAATAAATTTTGTAGCTTTAGAGCTATTTTTAAGTTGGTTTCGGCTTCTGTAGTTCCGAGATGAACTCTGTGCCCCTTCATCTGGCACACCATGACCTGCATCTATAACAATTACTTTATTTGTAACAGGTAAGCTAACAGTTTCTATAGTTTGGCTAATATTAGCTCTTTGAATTACAAAAGCAAATAAAGCAACAAATACCATTGAGATAATTGCAATTATTCTTTTCTTATTTAATACTATCATAAAAAACTCCCCCAATATCTTTTAATATAAATATATAAAATGATTTGTGATTTAGAACTAAAAATTTAATATATATTGGATGCATTTATAAATAATTACAATCTAAAAATTTGTAATATTATTGTAATATTTGCTAAACGTTACAGTTTAAAGAGTTATATTATATTTATTAACTTATCTAATTATGGTTATAAATATTTTGTAATATAAATTTAATATTTATAGATATAAATTCAGTTATGCATAGTTCCGTAAGTAGATTTGCGAAATTTACAATAGATTAACAGTTCTGTAATATTTTTTATATTGAATTTACTTATTAAATAGTGTAATTTAAGTATAGATAAATATAGTTATTTAGAAACTTTTTATAAGGTTTTTATATGAAAGGAATAGGTAAATTCAAATGAAAAAAGTAGGAAAGTATATTTATATTACTGCTATTATAACATGTTTTATAATTGTAGCTTCTCAAATGATTAATGTTGTAAATGGTGTAAAAGCAACAGTAGAAGAATCAAAAAGTAAATCCAATGTATCAGAACAGGAAAATGATTTGTATAATAAGATACCAATATCAGTTTCGGACATAATGAAAGGTTTAGGAACTTCTATAAATTATTCGGTTTTTGCAAATACATTTTATCTACAAAGTCATATGGAAGGAAATATAGCTGTAAAAAATGCATATATTAACCAAATATTTAATTTTACAGATGCAGTATTAAAAATTTATAAAAATAAAGATTATGCTATAACTGTAACTAATAAAGTTGATGGAAATCTTACAGATGGAACATTTAAATTTGGGTTATTTACAAAACAAACTAATTCTGCAACAGGAGAAAGTTACTATGTAAAAACAAATCATGATATAATTACTGTTACAACTGTTAATGGAGAAGGAACAGCAACTTTTACTGATTTAGATTCAGAAACTAAATATTATATTTTTGAGTTAGATGAAAATAATAATCCTATAATGAATAATACTGTTACATCACAGGGAGTTACTGTAACATATGAAGATGATGAAACAACAATAATTGCTAATGAAGCAAGTTTAGGAAATGTTTCTTATATTCAAAATATTTTACAATGGGCAAACCATGCAGCAGATGGAAATAAAGGAGAAAGTCCAAAATTAGTAATACCAATGACAGCATTTTTAGAGTTGTATGAAAATAATAAGAATTTAACTCATCCTAATTATGGAACTATATTAGCAGCAACAGATGAGAATTTTGAGCTTGTTGTAGTTGCTGAAAGAGATTTTAATAACTATGATAAAGTTATGCAAGAAAATGGATATACAAATAGTTACAAATACAATGAGGATGGAACTATAAAATATGTTGCTTCAGAAAATGCAGGTGGTAATATTATATATACATCATATGATGAAATTACATATGATCCTTTAATACAAAGTAGTGTTCAAAATAGTGGTGTAAAAGAAATTGTAAATAATTATAGTATTAATGCTACATTAGAGCCTGTGTATGAGGTGTATAGCAAAGTTAATTCTCAAGATATAGCTCCAGACTTTACCTCATATATTAATATAAGTACTATGGAAGATGTAACAGATTATCAAGGAAAGGACTTAAGTAAATATATTCCTAATGAGAATCAAAAATCAACATATATTAAATTTGATACATGGAATGATGTAGACGAAGTTGTTACTGTTACAGAATCTATGGAAAATAATAAACAAATTACAACATTAAAAAAGGTAAAATGGACAAGAAAATGGGGAAATGGTGGAGTACAAATAGAATCTAGTGAAGCTCCAACATATGTAAGAATAAAGAAAGATATTAATACAAATGAAGTATATGTTTCTGCAATTGTAAATGTTGCAAAACAATATAAATTAAAAGATGGAGATAATTATAAAGTTATATGGAATGGAACTTCATATGAGATACAAGATAGAAAAAATGATTACAATATTATAGATTTTGCAAGTGAATTTACAAAATTAAATGCATTTTCTAGTAAATTATATAATAATGTAGCAAGCTCTGAAACTGTTAATGTAATAAATTTAGATGCAGATGGAGCTGTATATGAAAATGGACAAGTAAATGGATTAGACAATGGTGTAGCTCAAAGTGAAACTCTTGACTTAAGTAAATACTTAGAAAATGGTAAATATCTAGTTATAAATGTAGATATGTCAGGATTAGATGAGATAAACTTATCAAACACAATTGAATGGGGAGATCTAGATGGAGATTTTTCTTGGAATTCATTAAGTACAAGAATTTTATGGAATTTTTATAATAAAGATTCAAATACTCCATATGATGGTAAAATAGTAATTAATAAAAATAATATAATAGGAACATTATTTGCTCCAAGTGCCAATATTATAGTTGGAACTACCATTAATGCAAGTTTAATTTCAAATGAGGCATCTAATCCAGGTGGAGAAATACATAAATCACAATTTGGTTCAGTTCAAAAAATGCTAAAAACTAGAGTTCTACATACAAAAGAGACACCAAAAAAAGGTAGTTTATTAATAAAAGTTAATAAAGTTGATAGTGAAAATAACAGAAATAAGCTATCAGATGCTACATTTGAAATTATAGTAAAAGATGGAGAAAATATAATAGCAAGAAAAACTGATAAAACTAATAGTTTAGGTGTAATTAGTTTAGATGGAATAGAAATATCTGGCGCAGGAAAGACTTATACAGTAAGTGTTGAAGAAACTATGGCTCCAAATGGATATAATGCAAATGGAAAAATCGAATTTGAGGTTACTTCAATAGTAAAAGATAATAAATATGTATTAAATCCTATAGACTTGCATAAAGAAGATGGAGCAATTGTAATAGTACAAAATGAGTTAATCGATGTAACTGTTCCAAATAAGAAAATAAAAGGTTCTTATGGAATTAAATTAACAAAAAGAGATTCAGATACAAAAAATCTTCTAAATGGAATTGTATTTGATATTACAGCAGTAGATAGTAATAATAATCCAATTGAATTAGTAGATAGCCTAAATGGAAAAAAGGTAAATTCAACAGGATTAGAAACAGGAAAAACAGCAGATGATGGTATTATAGAGATTAAAGATATAAATATTAACAACTTAGAAAACTATACTTTAATTATAAGTGAAAGATTATCTGGTAACTATAAAAAACTAGAGCCTATAAAGATTAATGTAAAAACAAAATTAGAAAATGGCAATTATGTAATAGATGCAAACGAACTAAAGCTTAAAGATGGAAGTAGAGAAGATGTTACTTTAGATGAACAAAATAATACAATATTATTAGATGTTAAAAATCAAAAAATAAAGGGGGCATTTGATCTAGAACTAATTAAATCAGACAGACTAGATTCAAACAAAAGATTAAGAGGAGCAGAATTTGAAGTTAAAATAACTAAAGACATGACAGAAATATATAATCAAGTACTTACAACAGATGAAAATGGACATATAAGCATACCACAAACAAAAATACAAAATGAAGGTGAAACATATAATTTTACTATTACAGAAAAGAAAGCTCCAGAAAGTTACGTTTCTATAGATGAACCTATTAGATTTAGTGTTAAAACAGTAAAAGTAAATGAAGAATATGGTTTAGAGACTAAAGCAGAGCAAGTATTTGATAATGGAAAAGTTATATTTGATGAAAATTTAATACAGGTAAATGTAGTTAATGATCAAATAGCACCAGATTATGAAATAGATGGTAAATATAATATCATAATAAGAAAGATAAATTCAAACACAAAAGAAGGATTAAATGGTGTAAAACTTCATATAGTTGCTATGGATGATGAAAATAATAATATTATTGACAAAGATTTTGTAACAGAAAAAATAAATGATGAAAATGGATATATACAAATTAATGATATTTCTATTTTAAAATCTGGAGTTCATAAATATCAAATAGAAGAAATAGAAACAATCAATGGATATATAAAATTTGAAAGACCAATTACTTTTGAGTTAGAAGTAGGACTAAATGAAGAAGAAGATGAATATGAAATAAAATCAGTAAAAAATATTGGTGATTATTCAGGTAAAGTAAAAATAGAAAAATATGAAGGAACTAATACTTTAATAATAATATTACCAAATGATCCAACTAAAGAAATAGGTGATTTGGCTTTAAGAAAATTTATAACAAGTGTTAATGAAAAACCATTAGATGTAAGCAGAGTTCCAGTAGCAAAATTGAATAAAATAACTGGAAATATAGAATATTCTCAAACAAAGAAACCATTAGATGTAAAAATTGGTGATTATATATTATATACTATGAGAATATACAATGAAGGTGCTATAGATGGTACAGCTAATGTTATTAAAGATTACTTACCTCAAGGACTTGAATTTGTGCAAAATAATGTTGTTAACAACCAATATAATTGGAAGATGTTAGACAAAGATGGAAAAGTTACTAATAACAGCAAAGATGCAGTATTTATTGCAACAGATTATTTAAATGGAAGTGTTATACCTGCATATTCAGGTGAAGGAAGTCCTGCATATTTAGATGTAAAAGTTGTATTAAAGGTAACTCAAGAGGCAGAAAAAGAAGGCAGATTAGTTAATATAGCTTTTATAGCAGAAGATAATATAGATGATAAAGATTCTAGCCCAGATAATACAATATTACCAGAGAAATTTTCAGAATATAAAAGACAAGAGGCAGAAAATTCAAGTGTTACATCTATAATAAATGGATTAGAAGATGATGAAGATTTCGAAAATGTAAAAGTTAAAAAACCAAGTATTCTTCCTCAGACAGGAGAAGCTGATAATATGCTAAAATGTGGAATATTTGTTATTATAGGAATGTTTTTAATAACATTTGCAGCATATTTTATTTATAAAAAATATTAATAATTAATCTAGATGTTAAAATCTCTATGATGGTGTTATTGAATACGATTTAATTTCGTATATATATATATGAATTAAAGTTATTTTGTAGATAATGAGCCAGATATAATAATATAAAATAAATAGTTTTGAAGTGAATCCAAATTGTTAAAATTTTTGTTTAACAATTTGGATTTATTATATTTCAGAGATGAGGTTATGGGGAATTTATATATAAGCAGTCTAGATTATTCATGTAATAATAAAGTATTATATTTTTTGTATTTATTATTGGAATGTGTTACAATTTGAAAAATTAAGTTACAATTCATGGTAATTTTATATAGGAGAAAATAGTTACCGCCTAGCTAAGAGTTTGATATATATTTTTTAAAACCAATCTTGAAGCGTGTCAGTAATTGCTAAAGATAAGTTTTATACCACGCAGAGAATTTGAGAGACATTAGCTAAATGCGTACTATCTGCGATTGGTTTTAAAAAATATATATCAAACTCTTAGCTAGGCTAGTATGTGATTTTAAATAAGTTATGAATAATAAAATCAAATTTTAATAATTAATATATTTACAAATTGATTGTTTAATTTGTTACAATATGTTAAAATTGGTTTAGGGTGATGATATATGAAAAACAATGATATGAAAAGTAGAAATTCTACAGGGATACAAGATATAAATGAAGGATTTAGTGAATATTTAAAGGAGCAAAATATAAAAGCTTTTTATCAATTTGATAAATTTGAGTTTATGGCTCCAAGTAAAGATGGATTAGGGCTTGGAGAAACAGATATTATGATTGTAGAAAAAGAAGTAGAAGGGAAAAATGGCAAAAAGATATCTATATTTGAATTCTACAAAGATGGACAGCTTATAGCAAATACTAATAAAAGTGGAGAATTAGTCCTTTCAGAAGATTATAAGAAGTTTTTGAAATTGCGGTTCAAAGGATTTTTATAATGCATTAAATTTAGAGAGAAGAGAACCTACAGTTATAACAAAAGAAGATTTGGAAAGAATACTTGAGCAAGAAGAAGAAGATAAGCCAAAAGACGAAAAAGATAAAGATGAAGAAAGCAATAAAGTAGACAATGAGGAAGATAAAGAAACAATAAAACCACAAGAAATCGAATCGGATTTAGGATTAGAAGAAGGAGATATAGAGTCTTGTACAGAGATTGTAGATAAAAGATTTTATGATAAGGTTCCAGAGGCAAAAGGATTTAGTGGATATGCAAGATTGGCATATTGTAAAAGTAGAAATGAATTTATAATAGTAGGAAAAGATAATGGCAAAATAGTTGAAGCACAAACAATCATGCCAGGAAAAGGAACAATGAAAACATCAGTAGACTTAGATAATAATGGAAATCCAGTAACAACTCAAAGTATCTCAGCTATTTTACAATTAAGAGGAAATAATGAATATGATTTTGCAGTGAATTTAAATCCAACAGGTATTTTAGAGTTTCAAGAACTTAGATGGGATGATATAAATAAAAAATATATGTCTTCAGATTTAGAAACAAAAGGAGATATAAGACAAACGACAACAAAAGAAGTAGACGAGATGATGAAAAATACAACAAATGAAGATATTACAACAGAAATTGATAAATATGAAAAGATAACTCATAGAGGGCGGAGAAGCAAATATATATAATATTGATGATGATGATGGAGAAAGTCAGGAATCCGAGGAAGAAGTAGAAGAAGAATTAGATAGAGATGATGACGATGATGATGGACTACCTCCAATAGCAGATCCGTTTAATCCAAATAATCGATCAAGATGGTAAAAGTAAATTAAACAGGAATCAGGTAGACAAGGGGACAAAAGTTTTTGTCTTAAGAAAAATTGAACATTGGGAAAATGCTAAATTTCAATTAAATTTTGAATTAACATTTAATTATATATAAAATGTTCAAAATCTTGAGACAGAAGCTTTTGTCCCTTTATTTGCTTTTGTCTGAATTTGATAACTTTTTTCATGTATAAAATTTCCACTACTTGGAGAAAATATGTGTAAAACATATTATGCAAGGAGTGGAAATTTTGAAGGAATATAGAGTTTTAAATATAAACGGCGCAGTTTTAAATAAAAATCAACTGGAAAATTATTTACAAAAAGTAGCATCAAGCCACATTTTGAAAAGTAAATCTGATAAAAATACTTATCCAATTCCTAGAGTTAAAGAAAATTATGAATTTATAAATATGGTATATATATTATTAAATGAACATTTAAAAAGTAATATTCCTATTCATCCAGCAGGTGAGTGGATTCTAGATAATTTTTATATAATAGAAAAAACTGTAAAAACAATAATTAGAGATTTATCTTTAAAAAAATACGAAAATTTTTTGGGGATATCTAATGGTAATTACAAAGGATTTGCAAGAATTTATGTTTTAGCATCTGAAATTATTGCATATACAGATTCTAAAATAGATGGTGATATTTTAAGTAATTTATTAAAGAGCTATCAAAATAAAAATACACTAAGCATGGATGAAATATGGAATATAGGTTTATTTTTGCAGATAGCATTAATTGAAAAAATAAGAGGTTTGTGCGAAAAAATATATTCCTCACAGTTGCAAAAATATAAGGCTGAAAATATTATAGAGAGATTAGTAGAAAATAAAAAGCCTGATGTATTAAAATATAAGAATTTGCCTAGTTATAAAACAAAGATTTTAGGATATGGGGAAATGAAATATCCGTTTATTGAATATATGTCATATAGACTGAAGTCTTATGGAAAGCAGTCATATAGTTTTTTAAAAATATTAGAAAATCAAGTAGAAATGATGGGAACTAATATAACAGAAGTTATTAAAAAAGAACATTTTGATATAGCTGTAAAAAAAGTTTCTATGGGGAATTCTATAACTAGTATTAATACTATTCTTCGTATAAACTTTTTAGAGATATTTGAAGAAATAAATGGTGTAGAAGAGATATTAAAAAATGATCCTGTTAAAATTTATGAAAATATGGATTATAAAACGAAGATTTACTATAGAGATACAATAAAAGACATTTCTAAAAAGACAAAAATATCAGAAATATATATAGCTAAAAAATGTTTGGATTTAGCACAAAATTCATATAACAAGCTAGATATAGATGAAAGAAACCTAGATATAATAGAAGATAATAATAAAGTTATAGATTTAAAAAAATCACATATTGGATATTATTTAATAGATGATGGGAAACAAGAATTATTATCTAATTTATTAAATAAGAAGATAAAATTTGCAAGTAATGAGAAAAAAGCAAAAATATATATTTCTAGCATATGTATAATTAGTTTTATATTTACTTTTATATTGATGGTTACTATGTATTTTCAAAATAAAAATATAATAATATCTGTTATTCTAGGATTACTTATTTTTATTCCTATTCAAACAATTGTTACCCAAATTACTCAATATTTGCTTAGCAAATTAGTTAGCCCTAAAATGATACCAAAGCTAGATTTTACAAATGGAATACCAAAAGCAAATGCTACAATGGTTATAATACCAACAATTATAAAATCTAAGGATAAGACAGAAGAATTAATGAAAAAACTAGAAGTGTATTATTTGGCTAATAAAAGTGAAAATTTATATTTTACACTACTTGGTGATTGTAGTAGTAGTGATAAAGAAGTTGAGAGCTTTGATGATACAGTAATTAAAGCTGGAGTAAATATGGTAAATTTACTAAATGAAAAATATAAAGATGAAAATTTTCCTAAATTTAATTTTATTTATAGAGAAAGATTTTGGAATGAAGGTGAAGCTAAGTTTTTAGGATGGGAAAGAAAAAGGGGTTTTATAAATCAATTTAATTCGTATATATTAGGAAAGGCAAAAAATCCATTTAAAACAAATACTATAGAAGATTGGAAAAAGGTAAGTAATTCTAAAATACCTAAAATTAAATATATTATAACATTAGATTCAGATACAGATTTAGTTCTTAATTCTGGATTAGAGTTAGTTCGGAGCTATGGCACATGTACTTAATTTGCCAAGTTTAAATAAAACAAAAGACATGGTTTTAGATGGTCATGCTTTAATGCAACCAAGAGTTGGAGTTCGGGCTTATTGCAAGTAGAAAAAGTATATTTACAAAAATCTTTGCTGGTCTTCGGTGGAACAGATTCATACACAAATGCAATATCAGATACTTACCAAGATAATTTTGATGAGGGCATTTTTACAGGAAAAGGAATTTATGATGTTAATGTTTTTTATACTTGTTTAGATAAAGAGATTCCAGAAAATAAAGTACTTAGTCATGATTTATTAGAGGGTAGTTATTTAAGATGCGCACTAGTTTCAGATATATTACTAATGGATGGATATCCAACAAGTTATACAAGTTTTAAAACAAGACTGCATAGATGGATTAGAGGAGATTATCAAATTTTATCATGGCTTAAAAGTAATATAAAAAATAAAGAAGGAAAAATAAAGAAAAATCCTTTGAATTTATTATCTAAATATAAAATGTTAGATAATATTTTGAGAAGTCAGACAGAATTTTTCTCATTAATATCTATTATATTTTTAATAATATTAAACTATATATATAAAATAACAATATGGCCATATTTAGTTATTTTACTTATATCTATAATTATTTCAAGTTTTGTAGATATTATTAATAGAATTATTTTTAGGAAAGATGGGCAAAAAAAACAACATACTTTTGAAAAAGCAATTACAGGTTTAATGGGAAGTATTTTAAGAGGATGTATGTGCATAATGACACTTCCAGATAAAGCTAGAATGTCTATTTCTGCTGGAATGAAATCTATTTATAGAATGACTATTTCAAAAAGGAATTTACTTGAATGGACTACTTCTGAAGAAGCGGAAATTTCGGCTAAAAAGGATTTAATATCTTATTATAAATCTATGTATATAAATGTTATATTAGGAGTTTCAGGACTAATATTAGTATTTTTTAATAAACAAGAGTTAACCTCTATTTTTGTTTTTATAATATCAATATTATGGATAATAGCTCCAATAGTTATGTACTGTATAAGTAAAGAAATAAAAGAAAGAAACATGTTTGACGATTTAAATGAAAAAGACAAAAGGTATATTTTAGAGATTGGAAAAAGAACTTGGAACTTTTTTAAAGAAAATATAAATGAAAAAAGTAATTTTTTGCCACCAGATAATTACCAAGAAAATAGAAAAGAAAAGCTTGCACTTAGAACTTCACCAACGAATATTGGTCTTCGGATTACTTTCTGTAATATCAGCTTACGATTTAGGATATGAAAAATTAGAAGATACTTTAAATTTATTAGAAAAAATGATAAATACGATTAGTAATCTACAAAAGTGGAATGGACATTTATATAATTGGTATAACTTAAAAAATCTAGAACCACTTATACCAAGATATGTTTCATCTGTAGATAGTGGTAATTTTGTTCGGATATTTATATATTGTAAAACAGTTTTATTTGGGGCTTGCAAATAATGAAAATTTTAACGGAATTATTAAACAAATAGATAAATTAATAGATGAAACAGATTTTAGTAGATTATATAATGAGAAAATTAGATTATTTTCAATAGGATTTAATGTAGAAGAAAATAAACTTACAGAATCATATTATGATTTATTAGCATCTGAAGCAAGACAAGCAAGTTTAGTTGCAATTGCTAAAAAAGATGTTTCCTCAAAACATTGGTATAACTTAAGTAGAACTCTTACTATATTAAATAGATACAAAGGATTAATATCATGGTCTGGAACTGCTTTTGAATATTTAATGCCAAATGTAAATATTCCAAAATACCCGGCAAGCCTGCTTGATGAATCTTGCAAGTTTATGATAATGAGTCAAAAGGAATATACAAGAAAATTAGGCATTCCATGGGGAATATCAGAGTCTGCTTTTAATTTAAAAGATTTATCAAACAATTATCAATATAAAGCATTTGGTATTCCATGGCTACGGATTAAAAAGGGGACTAGAAGAAGAATTAGTCGTGTCTAGTTATGGTAGTATAATGTGGATTGCAGATGAACCTAGAGAAGTAATAAATAACTTAAAAGTATTAGAAAATGAAGGAATGTATCAAAAATACGGATTTTACGAGTCTATAGATTATACTCCAAGCAGGTTAAAAAAAGGTGAGAAATCACATCCAGTAAAAACGTATATGGCACATCATCAGGGATTGATACTTTTGTCTATTAATAATTTAGTTAAAGATAAAATTATTCAAAAAAGGTTTATGCAAAATCCAGAAATGCAATCTATAGCTATTTTATTAGAAGAAAGAATGCCAGAAAACGTTATTATAACAAAAGAAAAGAAGGAAAGAGTAGAAAAAATAAAATATTTGGCAGAGGAGGTATATACAGAAAGGATGCAAGATAAGGTAAGTAGAGAGTTACCAGTATCAAATGTTATTTCAAATAATAATTATACTGTAGTGATGGGAGATAAAGGAAATGGTTATAGCAAATATAAAGATATTATAATTAATAGATACAAAGAAACAGAAGATATAATGCAAGGAATTTTCTTTTTTATAAAAAATGTAAACACAAAAAGAATATGGACATCAAATTATACAAACTATCTTTCTAAACCAGATAAATATCAGATTAAATTTACTCAAGATAAACATAAAATAACTAGATTAGATGGAAGTATAGAAACTACTACTAAAGTATGTATTGCTCCAAATGAACCAGTAGAACTAAGAAGTATAGAACTTAAAAATTATGGCATGGAAGAGGAACTTTTAGAAATATCAAGCTTTTTAGAGCCAGTGCTTTCTAGTAAAGAGCAAGATTATGCTCATATGGCATTTAATAATTTATTTTTAACTTATGAATATATTAAAGATTCTGGGACGATTTTAGTTAAAAGAACTGCAAGAGATAATAATAAAAAAGATATGTTTTTAGCAGTTAATTTATATTCTCAAGATGAAACAATTGGGGAGTTAGAGTTTGAAATAGATAAAGAAAAATTTAATGGAAGAGGAAACTTAGGGCTTCCTATACTTGTTAAAAATTCAAGTCCTTTTACAAATAAAGCCAGATTAACAATAGACCCAATAGTAGCATTAAGAAGAACAATTAAAATAGCTCCTAATGATGCCAAAACGATGCATTTAATAATATCTGTAAATGAAGATAGAGAAATTGCTTTGCAGCAGCTAGAGAAATTTAGGAATGAGGAAAATATTAAAAGAACTTTTGAATTATCAAAAGCAAGAGTAGAAGCAGAAAATAGATATTTAGGATTAACAGGAAGTAAGATAGAAGTTTATCAAAAGATGCTTTCATATCTATTATTTGCAAGTCCTATATCAAAATTTAGAATTGATGCTAATATGAATGAGAAATATTCTGTATATGACTTGTGGAAATATGGAATATCTGGAGATATACCTATTTTATTAATAAAAGTAGGAAATATAAATGATGTTACAGTTTTAGAAGATGTTATAAAAGCATATGAATATTACAGAATTAAAAATATTTATATAGATTTAGTTATTATAAATGAAGAAGAAAGTTCTTATGAAAATTATGTAAAAGATGAGATTGAAAAAATATTATTTAATAAAGATATTGCATATATGCAGAATCAAAATGCAGGTATATTTATTTTAAATAATTTAACCAAAGAAGAGATAAAGTTTTTGGAAATAAGAGCAAATTTAGTTTTAGATAGTCATTTAGGAAATATAAAGTTACAAATTAAAGATTTGGAAGATGAATATTTAGAAAGTTTAAAAACAGCAAGTTACGAACCAAATAAACAAATAGTGATTAGTAATAAGCAAGAAAAGGAAACAGAACTTATAAATATGCAAGAACTAAAATATTATAATGAATATGGCGGTTTTTCAGCGGATGGGAAAGAATATCTAATAAAAGTAAATAAAGAAAATAGATCACCAAATGTGTGGAGTCATGTAATAGCAAATCCTAGATTTGGAACATTAGTTACTGAAAGTATGGGTGGATATACTTGGAATGAAAACTGCAAGCTAAATAGAATAAGTGCATGGTCAAATAATAGTATATTAGATATTCCATCAGAGATAATTTTTTTAGAGGATTTAGAAGATAATAGAAAATGGTCTCTTCGGACTAAATCCAATGCCAGACAACAATGATTATTATATAACTTATGGATTTGGGTATGCAAAATATCTTCATAATAGTAATAATATAGTACAAAATTTGACAGTTTTTGTACCAAATGAAGATAGTGTAAAAGTTAATATATTAAATTTGAAAAATACACTTCCAAGAAAGAGAACATTAAAATTAGTTTATTATATAAAACCAGTTTTAGGTGAAGATGAGATAAAATCTAATGGATATATTAATTTAGAATTTAATGAAAATTCTAATATTATTTTGGCAAAGAATTTGGCAAATTCAGATTTTGATAATATTTGTTATGTTAGTAGTAGTGAAAAAATAAATTCATATACAGGTGATAATAAATTTTTTATTGGAAGAGGTTATTTAGGAAATCCAGAGGGACTTACTGCTACAGAACTAAATAGAGATTTAAAATTTGGTGGAAATTCTATTATTGCAATTGAATTTAAAATAGATTTAGAGGCATATGAAAGTAAGGAAATATGTTTATTATTAGGGGAAGAAAAAACAAAAATTAAATGTCAAGATACAGCTTATAAATATAAGAAATTAAATTATTGTAATGATGAACTTAATAAAGTAAAAAGATTTTGGCAAGAACTTGTAGAGAGACTTCAAGTTTATACACCACTTGAATCTACAAATATTTTATTAAATGGATGGGCTATATATCAAACTCTTAGCTGTAGATTATGGGGAAAAACAGGATTTTATCAATCTGGAGGAGCTTTCCGGTTACAGAGACCAACTTCAGGATGCTATTGCAATTAAATATGTAAATCCAAATATTACAAAAGAGCAAATTATTACTCATAGCAAGCATCAATTTGTAGAAGGTGATGTAGAACATTGGTGGCATGAGGAGACTGGAAAAGGGATTAGAACAAGATTTTCTGATGATTTGTTATGGCTTCCATTTGTACTTTCAGATTATATTAAATATACAAATGATTATTCTATATTGGATGTTGTTACAAAATATAAAAAAGGTGAACCTTTAGAAGAAGGAATAGATGAACGCTACGATAAATATGAATATTCTGAAATAGAAGAAACTATATATGAACATGCTATAAGAGCAATTGAACATTCATTTAAATTTGGTGATAATGGATTACCTAAAATAGGTAGTGGTGATTGGAATGATGGATTTAGTACAGTAGGTAATAAAGGTAAAGGTGAAAGTGTATGGCTACGGATTTTTTATGTACAAAGTTTTAGATGATTTTATTACTATATGTGAATATAAAGGTGATTTAGAAAGAATAGAAAAATATAAAAATGTTATGATAAATTTAAAAAAAGCATTAAATACTAATGGATGGGATGGAAGATGGTACAAAAGAGCTTTTATGGATAGTGGGGATATATTAGGAAGTTTGCAAAACGAAGAATGTAGGATTGACAGTATAGCTCAGAGTTGGGCAACAATATCTGGTGCTGGAGATAACGATAAAAAGTATATTTCACTAGAAAACTTAGAAAATCACTTAGTAGATAAAGAAAATGGAATAATAAAGTTATTAGATCCTCCTTTTGAAAAGGGAAATTTGAAGCCAGGTTATATAAAAGCTTATGTTCCAGGTACAAGAGAAAATGGAGGGCAGTATACACATGCAAGTTGTTGGGCAATAATTGCAGAAAGTATATTAGGTTTTGGAGGAAAAGCTTTAGAATATTTTAGAATGATAAATCCAATAGAACATGCAAGAACTAAAGAAGCTGCAAATAAGTATAAAGTAGAGCCATATGTAATTGCGGCAGATATATATGGACAAGGTAATCTTGCTGGAAGAGGCCGGATGGACATGGTATACAGGGTCTTCTAGTTGGATATATACAGCTGGCATTAAATATATTTTAGGTTTAACAATAGAAGGTGGATTTTTGGCGGTAAATCCAAGTATTCCAAATGATTGGAAGGAATATAGTATGAGATATAAACATGGAGAGAGTATATATAATATAAAAGTGGAGAATCCAGATGGAAAAAGTAATGGGGTAAGTAAATTTGTGGTAAATGGAGAAGAGATAGAGGAAAAAAGATTTAGATTGGAAAGTAAATCTAGTGTTTATAATATTACAGTAGTTATGTAAAAGAATTGACAATGAACTAAATAGAAAATATGTTTGAAAATATATCTAAAAGTAATTGTATTTTATATAAGCTATGTATAATAAGAACATCCTTTTCATAAAGGAAATCTTTTTGAAGGGGGTGATTCTTATGACATATGCTGATGTTATTTGGAGATTAACCTGAAGAGTTTGTTGATGAAAAAAACAAGAAGAAAAAACAGTTGGTAACCAAAAGAGTCATGCAAAAGATTAATACATAGCTAATCATAAAGAGATAGTAAGTGCGATTTACTATCTCTTTTTTTCTTATTATGACTACGCTGATGTGTTATTTTTTACCTAATTATAATATACTATTTTTGCTATCTGTCAAATATATTTTAGAAATTTCAGTTCTATAATGAGTTCTTTAAAATTAGCCATCTAAACACCTTTGATGTAAATGTTAAAGTTTGATTAAGGGTGATTGGTAACTATAAATTTGGAATATAGATTCAAATTTATTTAAAAATTATAGACTTTTTAATATTATTTATATATAATGTTTTATAATAAAATATTAAGAATCCTTAAAAATAAATGTACTAAAATTAGGAGAAATTAAATGGAAGAAAAAGAAAAAATAAGTATTCATCAATTACTTTGGTATTTTATCATATTTAGTGTAATTGGACTTTTAATAGAAACAATTTATTGTTATATAACAACAGGAGTCTTAGAAAGTAGAAAAGGTTTAATATGGGGACCTTTTTGTCCAGTATATGGAGTAGGAGCAAGCTTATTAATCTTGTTTTTAAATAGATTCAAAAAAAGTAAAATCAAGTTATTAATATATGGTGGAATAATAGGAGATGTAATAGAATATTTAATGAGTTATGGATTAGAAGCTATATATTCCACGAGGTTTTGGGATTATTCATATACAAACTTTAATTTAAATGGAAGAATATGTCTTATATATACAGTGTTTTGGGCTATTTTATCAATTTTGTTAATCTATTTTGTAAAACCTTTAATAGATAAATGCATGGTAAAAATAAATTTTAAATACACTAATATAATAGAAAAACTAATTATTATATTTCTAATTATAGATGTAGTTTGTACTATATGGGGAGTAAGTTCTTATAAGCAAAGAGCAATGTATATTTATTATAATAAAGAATCAAAAACTGAATCTACAATTGTAAAAAAGATAGAAGAAACATTATTTTCAAATGATAAAATGCTAAAAACATTTCCAAATATAAGATTTATTAATGAAAATAATGAAGAGATATGGATAAGAGATATAATTTTAAGAAAATAAGAGGAAACAGGAGCAAATCAGAGTAAAATATTTGAAAAGCAGAGAAAAAATGTTATTTTGATTGCATAAATTTATAATAATTTAATAAACTTTGGTATATTAAATTTGAAAATGTTAAAAATATGTAGTATAATAATAATGTCGCTTGTATTAAAAGGAGAGTGAATTTTATTTTAAAAAGTAGAATATTATATTATTTTAAAAGATCATTTAAATTAATAACTTTACTAATAATTGCGGCAGCTATTGCAGTTAGTATTATATTAATTAAATACAAACCAGTATATAAAGTTACTTTTTTTGGAGAAGAAGTAGGATATATAACTAATAAAAATGGTTTTGAAAAAATTATTGAAGATGATATATTAACTTCTGATGAAGTAAATGTAGCTTATATTACATTAGATAGTTTGCCTAGTTATGAATTTAAATGGATTGACAAAACATGTAATACAAATGAACAAGAAATATTAGATAAAATAGCAAAAAGTTCTGAAACAACTTATAAAATGTATGCCATAACTTTAGATGGTAATAATCAATCATATGTAAATACAATGGAAGAAGCAGAAGAAGTTGTTAAAAAAATTAAAGAAGATAATTCAAAAGGCGATTTAAAATTAGGAATAACAGAAGTATATACTACAAATTTAGAAGAATTAAATACAGTAAAAGTTGCAGATGCAGAAAATAGTATTAGCAATACTGTAAATGAAGCGAAAAAACAAGAAGAAGCTCAAAAGAAGCAAGAACAGGTTAAAAATAATAAAACTTTTAATGGTGTATATTTTAGTGTTAAACCTGTAACTGGAACAATTACGTCCAGATTTGGAAGTAAAGAAAGTATAAGAAAAAGTGCACATAAAGGAATAGATATAGGAGCTCCTAATGGTACACCAATATATGCTGCAGCAGATGGTACAGTAACTTATGCAAGTTACAATTCTGGTGGATATGGTAACTTAGTAATAATTTCTCATGGAAATGGTATTGAAACATATTATGGACATTGTAGTAAATTATATGTAAAAAAAGGTCAAAGTGTAAGTGCTGGTGATAATATAGCAGCTGTTGGTTCGACAGGTCGTTCAACAGGTAACCATTTGCATTTTGAAATTAGACAAAATGGAAGTCAAATAAATCCACAAAGATATGTTTATAATTAAAATAAAACTCTTAAAATATAGATTAATTTATATTTTAAGAGTTTTTGTTTTATGTATATGAAGTTTTGAAGACTTCGTAATGATAAAGTATTATTTTGTAATAAATAAACGACTACTTTATTAGTAGTCGTTTTAAAATAAAAGGGGATGTTTTTCTTTTATTTGTTAGTAACTTGGAGTAATTAGTTACTAACTATATTAATAATATACTATTTGTTTTTGTTCATTTTGTGAACTAAATGTGATAAGTAAGAAAAAAATGGATAAAATACCTTAAATAAAAAAATATGAGTATATAATAAAGTTTTTTATATACTCATATCTTTTAAAAGTTACTAAGGTTGTTCTCCAAGTGTGATTGTTAAATCTTTTTCTGTACCATTTCTATATATTTTTAAATTCATTTCGTCACCAATATTATGCTTATTTTTAATATCATTTAATTCATCCATTTTTGTTATTTTTTGTCCATCTGCTTCGATTATTACATCACCATTTCTAATATCAGCTTTTTGTGCTGATGTAAAATCTTCTACAGATTGAACATATATACCTACTACTAAGTTATTTGCTTTTGCTAAAGCTTCATCAAGGTCTCTACCTGTTATTCCAATATATGGTCTTTTTACTTTATTATATTGTATTAATTGTTCATATATATCTTTTGTAGAATTAATTGGAATTGCAAATCCCATTCCTTCAATTCCAGTTCCAGAAAGTTTTAATGTGTTTACTCCAATAACTTGACCTTTACTGTTAACTAAAGCTCCTCCACTATTACCAGAGTTTATAGCAGCATCTGTTTGAATTAGTTTGTAATTTTTACCATCTGAATCTGTAACTTCCCTATTAACAGCACTAATCATTCCTGCAGTTACACTACTTTGCATACCAAGAGGGTTACCAATCGCCATTGAAAACTCTCCTACTTGAACAGAATCTGAATCTCCAAGTTCAGCTGCTTGTAAACCGGTTTTGTCTATTTTTATAACAGCTAAATCTGTTTGTTCATCTGTACCAATAATTTTGGCTTCATAAGCTGTTTCATCGTTATATAAATAAACTATAACTTTATTTGCTTTACCTACTTCATAATAAGATGAATTTGATGAAGAATTAACAATATGATTATTGGTTAATATATAACCATCTTCACTAATTATAATTCCAGAACCTTCTGCTTTTGCTGTATTATTAGTAGTATAGCTTCTATAAAAAATGGAATTTACAGAATATTCTACAGTGATTCCAACTATAGATGGTCTTACCTTGTTTGCAACGTTAATACCTGTTTCAGAGTAATTTGAAAGGGAGATTAAATTATCATTAACTTCTCCGAGTAGGTACTTCTTTAGTAGTATTTGTAAATATAGTTTGGTTATTGTTAGAATTATTAGGAATAAGTTTTTCTCTTATAGTTGGAATACCAAAACATGTACCTATTACAATAACAGTGCCTAATGCCCCACATAAAAATGGCATTATAACACTTTTTCCAAAACCTACTTTTACCTTTTCTTTATGAGAATTGATAGCTGTATATGTACTTACAGGTTCATTATTTATTTTTTGTTCATTAGTTATATAATTATTATTAGATTCATTATTTTCCATAAAATACCTCCATAAAATTATTATTATTAATATATCCTAAATTGATAATATAATACAATACATTTGTGAAAATTTGATGAAAAAAATGTTAATATTTAATGAGGAAATACTATTAGATTAGTATTAGTTATACTTATATAATATTAAAACTTGAAAAATAAAATTAATATATATATAATAAGAAAAATGAAGGAAAAAGATGAAATTTGAATATTATAAATTATCAGATATAAAACAAATAGAAAGATAAATTATAATTTTAAAATAATAAACAGAGTATTTAATAAATATAAGAAAGGAATAAAGTTAATAATGAAAGAAAAAGAATTATTAAGATTACAAGAGATTAGAAAAATTGAAGAAGAATGGTATAAAAAAGGAGAAGAATATATTTGTGGAATAGATGAAGCAGGAAGAGGACCACTTGCTGGTCCAGTTGTTGTTGCAAGTGTAATAATGCCAAAAGACTCTATAATAGAAGGAGTAAATGATTCAAAAAAGGTATCAGAAAAGAAAAGAGAAAAATTATATGAAGAAATAACTAAAACAGCAATTAGTTATGGGGTTGCAATAATAGACCAAAAAGAAATAGATAGAATTAATATATTAAATGCTACTAAATTTGGATTAACAACTTCAATAAAAAATTTAGATGTTAAACCTAGTTTAATATTAGTTGATGCATTAACTAATATAGATACATGTGGTATACCTTATCAATCAATAATTAAAGGTGATGCAAAAAGCTATTCTATTGCTGCTGCATCTATAATTGCAAAAGTTACAAGAGATAGAATAATGAGACAGTGGGATGAGGTTTATCCTCAATATGGATTTGCTAAGCATAAAGGCTATGGAACAGCAGCACATATAGCAGCTATTAAAGAAAATGGAATATGTCCATTACATAGATTAAGTTTTGTAAAAAAAATTATATAAAGATGAATGGATGGCTTAATTGATTTGTAAATAAATTAGAGAGATATGCTATTTACAGATTGCTTTTGTAATGGATGGCAATGTTACTGCCTCCCCAAATATTATATATATAAAATGTTTTGGGAGATTAATGTGTACTATTTTTTATGATGTAGTAATAACAAAATTAAAAGAGATAAAATAATAAAGTTATAAGTAGAAGGAGGGCTATTTGTTTTGAATATATTAGAGATAATTGCTAAAAAAAGAGATAAAAAAGTTTTGTCAAAAGAAGAAATTGAGTATTTTATAAATTCATATGTAAAAGGAAATATTACAGATTATCAGGCTGCTGCACTAGTTATGGCAATATATATAAATGGGATGACAGATGAAGAGATTAAAGACCTTACATTAGCAATGGCATATTCAGGTAGTGTATTAGACTTATCAAAATTTGGAGAAAATGTAGTAGATAAACATAGTACAGGAGGTGTTGGTGATAAAATTACTTTAATATTAATGCCAATTGTAGCATCACTTGGTATTCCTGTAGCTAAGATGTCTGGAAGAGGTCTTCGGATTTACAGGTGGTACAATAGATAAATTAGAGTCTATACCAGGATATGAAACTAATCAACCTATTGATAAATTTATAAATAATGTAGAGGATATAGGAATAAGTCTAATAGGCCAAACTTTAGATTTAGCTCCAGCAGATAAAAAATTATATGCATTAAGAGATACAATATCTTGTGTAGATAATATTTCTTTAATTGCTTCTAGCATAATGAGTAAAAAAATTGCAGCAGGAGCAAACAAGATTGTGTTAGAAGTAACTGTGGGAAGCGGAGCTTTTATGAAAACATTAGATAAAGCTAAAGAACTTGCTAATATGATGATTAGAATTGGAAAATTAGCAGAAAGAGAGACTGTATGTGTATTAACTAACATGGATGAACCAATAGGATATTCTATAGGAAACACATTAGAAGTAATAGAGGCAATTAAAAGTCTAAAAGGTTATATGCAAGATGATGTTAGAGATATTGTATTAGAACTTGGTAGTCAAATGATAAAATTAGCTGGTAAGGGTGATGATATAGAAATTAATAAAAAGAATATATTAGAAAATATAAATAATGGAAAAGCATACAATAAATTTATAGAGCTTGTAAGTAATCAAGGTGGAAATATAGATTTTGTGCAGAATACAGAAAAATTAAAACTTGCTAAATATAAAATACCTGTATTTTCAGATAAAGAAGGATATGTAAAAAGTATAGATGTAGAAAAGCTTGGAAAAATCTCTTGTGATTTAGGTGCAGGAAGATTAAAAAAAGAAGATAAAATAGATAGTCAAGTTGGAATAATTGTAAAAAAGAAGGTTGGAGATAAAATAGATCTAAATGAAGAGCTTGCATATGTGTACGCAAATAATTTGAGTCTTGGAAATAAAGCAGTAGAAGAGATAAAAAAATGTTATAATATTACAAATGAAAAAACAGAGAAATTAAAAAGTATTTTGGGAATTATAAAATAATTGATGAACAATGGAATGAGAATTTGTAATATGAACGAAAAATGATTTAATAAATATAATAGATTAAGGAATGTTGCAAAAATAATGTAGGTGGTTTAAAATTAGCCATTAAACATCCATATATAAATGTTTGACTACTCTATTACCTAAAAACATTATTATGTAAAATAAGAAGACGAAGTAAAGAAGAGAGAATTTTGGACTGATTTTAAATCTAAAAGTTTCTCTCTTTATTTAGTAGTATTTCGTTTTTTTCTTTTTGATTAATTTTTATTATTTGACTTAAATTTAAAATTTCATTTTTTTAAATTCATCTAATTCAAAAAAACGATTTAAATTTTTGGCTGTTATACCAGTTTGATAAGCGATATCGTCAATAGAAGTCATATCATTTTCAGATAGAAATCCTTTTAATTTGTCGATATCAGAATTATCTTTTTCAGTGCATATAGGGCAAACAGCAGATTCAGAAGTATGAAATGAACCACATCTTGTACATTTATTTAATTCCATAAAAGCCTCCATCCAGAGCAGTAGTATACTCTAATAAATTTTATTAAAAACTTCCATTTAAAAATATTAAGATCAAGAAGTTTTTTATAGTATTGATTCTAACATACAAAAAAGTAAAAATAAATAAAATTATATAAAATACTTGAAAAAAATAATGAAATGTAATAATATATGGTGAAAGTATAATAAAAGAAAAGAGGCATGTTTATGAAAGCTTATGTATGTAAGATTTGTGGATACATTCATATGGGAGAAGAAGCTCCAGATAGATGTCCTATGTGTGGTGCATCAAAAGAAAAATTCGAAGTAAAAGAAGAAAAAGGAGGAAATAATATGAAAGAATTAAAAGGAACAAAAACAGAAAAAAATTTAATGGAAGCTTTTGCTGGTGAATCACAAGCAAGAAATAAATATACATATTTCGCAAGCAAAGCAAAAAAAGAAGGATATGAGCAAATTGCAGCTATTTTTCTAGAAACAGCAGATAATGAAAAAGAACATGCAAAAATGTGGTTTAAATTATTAAATGGTGGAGAAATATCTGAAACTAAAGCTAATTTAAAATCAGCAGCAGAAGGAGAAAACTTCGAATGGACAGATATGTATGATAGAATGGCAAAAGAAGCTAAAGAAGAAGGATTCGACCATATTGCATATTTATTTGAAGAAGTTGCAAAAATAGAAAAAGAACATGAAGAAAGATATAAAAAATTATTAGAAAATGTTGAAAATGGATTAGTATTTAGTAAAGATGGAGATAAAATTTGGAAATGTAGAAATTGTGGACATATAGTAATTGGAAAAGAAGCACCAGATAGTTGTCCAGTATGTAACCATCCAAAGGCATATTTTGAAATTAAGGCAGAAAATTATTAAAATATATAGAAGGCAGTCATTTTAATGATTGTCTTTTTTTTGCATAAATTAACACAAGTATATAAATATTAAAAAGTTCTTTCATTCACTTGTAAAAATAAGAATTGCATAGTATAATTAAATAATTAATTTTTGGGTTTTAGGGAGAATAAAATGATTGTAGATGAAATGTTATTAAAAGATTTGTATAGCGAATCTGGAGAAGAAAAAATAACTAAAGCTAAAAAAATTGTGGAAGATAAAAAGGTAAATATTACAAAAGTAATATATGATAATAGTTCAAATTTTGAAGTTTCGTCAAATGTAGCTGGAAGTCAAAATGTATACGATGTATATATAAAAGTAATTAAAAATGAGATAGAAGATTTAAGATGTACATGTGCAGAGTATGAAGATAGTTACTGTGCATGTAAACATATTATTGCGACTATGACTGAATTTTCAAAAAATAATAAATATATACTAAATAATGTTAATACAGAAGATAAGACAAGAAATAAAAAAGTAAATTCTAAACTAAAAAATAATCACAGAATATTTAAACAATTAATAAATCAATTTTATTTAAATATAGAGGATTCAGAAAGTGAAAAGACAGAGAAAACAATAATAAATGAGGGAAATATAAAGATATATCCTAAATTAATATACAATGAGCAAAATAAAAATATTAAAGTCGAATTTAAGATAGGTAATAAGAATTTATATAAAATTAAAAGTTTGCCAGACTTTTTTGATAGAATGATGAAAGAAGAAGTTTTTAAATATGGAGCGAATTTAGAATTTAGGCACATAAAAGAAGCTTTTGCAAAAGAAGATATTGAAATTTTGAATTTTATGATGAAGTATGGCGAGATAATCAGATATGCTAATGAATCATCTAACAATTATGGCTATTATGCAAGAGCTTTAAGTGATAGCTATATTTTACTTTCTAATACTGGAATGGATGAACTATTCAGTATATTAAAAAATAGATATATAATTATGCAAAATCAAAATGAAGAACATGAGATATTATTTATTGATAATGAACCAGATATTAAGTTTATTTTGCAAGAAAAAAATGAAGATGAATATATTTTAAAACCAAATATTGATATATATTCATATGATGTTTTTTATGGTAAAGATTATATATACTTTTATATTGATGATAAAATATATAAATGTAATAAAGAAAGAGAAAAAGATATATTACAAATTTTAGGTATATATAGAAAAAACTTTACTGGGGAAATAGATTTATATAAAGAAGATTTAAAAAATTTACTCTCTATAGTATATCCAACAACTAAAAAATATATCGACTTAGACAAATTAAGTGAAGAAGAAATAGAAGAATATGTTCCAAAGGAATTATATGTAAAAGTATATTTAGATTATGATAAAAATAATTTTATTACAGCAGATATAAAATTTATATATGGGGAATATTCGTTCAATCCACTTATAGAAAATAATATACAAATTCCAAGAGATGTTTTAAAAGAATCTGAAAATCTAGAAATGTTTAGAAAAACAGGCTTTATGCTTGATAGTGTAAATGCAAGACTTATTTTAGTAAATGATGACTTAATATATAATTTTTTAACAAATGATATAGAAACATATATGCAAAAATTTGAAGTTTTGGTAACAGATAATTTTAAACAAAAAGAGGTTAGAGGTCCTAAAATAGTATCTTTAGGAGTAAGAGTAGAAAATAATTTATTAAATATAGATTTAACTAAGCTTGATTTTGATCCAACAGAATTAGTTAATATATTAAATAAATATAAGTTAAAAAAGAAATTCTATAGGTTAAAAGATGGTAGCTTTTTAGAATTGCAAAATAATGAAGACTTAGAATTTATGAACAATATTACTGAAAGTTTAGATATTGATTATAAAGAACTTCAGAAAGGAAGTCTAAAATTACCTATATATAGGTCATTATATTTAGATAAGTTATTAGAAAACTTAAAAGGCATTAATGTAAATAAAGATGAACAATATAAGAAAATAATAAAAGATATAGATATTGATGAATTAGATGACGAGGTTATAGTTCCAAAATCATTAAATGCTGATTTAAGATTATATCAAAAGATAGGATTTAAATGGCTTAAAAGTTTAGATGAATATAACTTAGGAGGAATCTTGGCTGATGATATGGGACTTGGTAAAACAGTACAGTTACTTGCATTAATCTTAGATTACAAAGAAAATAATGAAAATACAAATCCTTCTATTGTAGTTTCACCTAGTTCTCTTACATTAAATTGGCAATCAGAAATTAATAAATTTGCAAGTAATCTTAAAGTACAAGTTATACATGGAAATGTTGAAGAAAGAGAAAGCCAAATAAAACAGATAAATAATTATGATGTTATTATTACGTCATACGACCTATTAAAAAGAGATATAGATTTATATAAAGAGAAAAATATTAAGTTTCAATATATAATTGCAGATGAAGCTCAATATATAAAAAATAATAATACTCAAAATTCAAAAGCAATAAAAGAAATAAATGCAAAGACAAGGTTTGCGCTTACAGGGACGCCAATAGAAAATTCGTTGTCAGAATTATGGTCTATTTTTGATTTTATCATGCCAGGATATTTATTTAGTTATAGAAAGTTTAAGCAGATTTATGAATTACCAATTATAAAAGAAAATGATATATCTTTAACTGTAAGACTTAAAAAATTAATATCACCATTTATTTTGAGAAGAATAAAAAAAGATGTATTAACAGAATTACCAGATAAAACAATTACTGTATTGAACAATGAGATGCAAGGAGAACAATTAGATGTATATATGTCTTATTTAGCTCAAGCAAAACAAGAAGTAGTGGTAGAGATAAAAAATAGAGGATTTGAAGCAAGCCAGATGAAAATACTTGCTTTATTAATGAGATTGAGACAAATATGTTGCCACCCTAGTTTGTTTATAGAAAACTATGAAGGTGAAAGCAGTAAACTTAGTCAATGTATGCAAATTACAAAAGATGCAGTAGAGGGTGGTCATAAAATACTACTTTTCTCTGGTTATACATCAATGTTTAATATTTTAGAAAAAGAACTAAAAAAAGAGGGGATTGAATATTTTAAATTAACAGGTCAAACAAAAGTGCCAGAAAGAATAAAACTAGTAGATGAATTTAATCAAAACGATAATATAAAAGTTTTTTTAATATCTTTAAAAGCCGGTGGGACAGGTTTAAATTTAACAGGTGCAGATATGGTTATACATTATGATCCATGGTGGAATATATCTGCAGAAAATCAAGCTACAGATAGAACATATAGAATAGGTCAAAAGAAGAATGTACAGGTATATAAATTGATTACTAAGAATTCGATTGAGGAAAGAATTTATGAATTACAACAAAAGAAAGAAAAACTAATAGATAATATGTTATCTACAAAAGAAACTTTTGTTAACAGATTGTCTAAAGAAGAGATTATGGAATTGTTTAAATGAACATTGTTCACCAAATGTTAAAAGAAAGGATTATAAATATGAATAATTATATAACTGTTATAGGTGGAGGCTTGGCAGGGACAGAAGCGGCATATCAAATTGCAAAAAGAGGCATAAAAGTTAAATTATACGAAATGAAACCAAACAAGTTTAGTGAAGCTCATACAAGTAGCAATTTAGCAGAGGTTGTGTGTAGCAACTCTTTTAAATCAAATTTACATACTAATGCATGTCGGATTATTAAAGGAAGAATTAAGAATACTAGATTCTTTATTAATAAATGTTGCAGATAAAACAAGTGTACCTGCAGGTCAAGCACTGGCAGTTGATAGAGAGGAGTTTTCTGAAACAGTTACTAAAAAATTAGAAGAGAATCCTAATATAGAAATTATTAGGAAAGAGTTTGGAAAAGAAGAATCTATTAAAAATTTTGCAAAAAATGGAATAGTTATAATTGCTACTGGTCCATTAACTTCAGAAACGCTTGCAAAACAAATAATGGAGCTTGCAGGAGATAATGGATTATATTTTTATGATGCTGCAGCTCCAATAATTACAAAAGATTCAATTGATATGAATATTGCTTTTTGGGGAGATAGATATGAGCAAGAAAGAGGAAAAGAAGAGTCTATAGAGGATTGGAGAAATAGAAGCAATAATTTGGAAAATCAAAATTACATAAATCTTCCAATGAATAAAGATAAATATGAGAGATTTTGTAAAGAACTTATAGAGGCTGAGGTAGCAGAGCTACATGAATTTGAAAAAAGAGAAATATTTGAAGGATGTATGCCAATTGAGATAATGGCAAAAAGAGGAATAGATACATTAAGATTTGGCCCATTAAAACCAGTAGGTTTTACAGACCCAAGAGTAGGAAAAAGACCATATGCTATAGTACAATTAAGACAAGATAATAAAGAAGGTACATTATTTAATTTAGTAGGATTTCAAACAAATCTTAAATTTGGAGAGCAAAAAAGAGTATTTAGTTTAATACCTGGTTTAGAAAATGCAGAATTTATGAAGTATGGAGTAATGCATAGAAATACATATATTAATTCTCCATATTTATTAGATGAAACATATGCATTTAAACAAAATAGTAATATATTTTTTGCAGGGCAAATTACAGGTGTAGAAGGATATGTAGAATCTATATCTTCTGGAATTGTGGCTTCTATAAATGCAGTAAATAGATTCTTAGGGAAAAAAGAGAATATTAAGTTTTCAAATAAAACAATGATAGGAGCTTTAG
Source organism: uncultured bacterium (assembly GCA_905215935.1). Taxonomy (GTDB): domain Bacteria; phylum Bacillota; class Clostridia; order TANB77; family CAG-508; genus CAG-492. Next base: position 37,255 of record CAJMRY010000005.1, on the reverse strand, counting down.
CAAAATATATTTCTACAGAAAATAGAAAGTTTCAACCTATGAATGCCAATTTTGGAATTTTACCAGAATTAGGTGAAAAAATAAAAGACAAAAAGTTAAGATATATTAAGCTTGCAGATAGAGCATTAGAGGAATTAGATAATGCACTGTAAATAGGGAATATTACAAAATAATTACATATTTTGTAATATTTTTTTTATTTTATGTTGATTATATCGTTTTGTAATGTTATAATAAAAGAGTAGAATTAACTAAAGAAAACGGAGGATATAATTATGGAAGATGAGAAAGACGAGCAATTTGGAACAATAATTTTTGATGGTAAAATAATAAATTTAGATAAAGCTTCTCCAGAGGAATTAGAAGAGCTAAAGGAGAAATTAAAAATAAGAGAAGCAGAACTTAGAGAAAAAATTGATAAAATATTAGATGAAGAAGATTAATAAAAATAAAGGGGGAAAATATGGAAAGTGGAAATAGTGTTACAACAGCACAAAAATTTAAACTTACAGAGCTATTAAGAGAACTTGTTACAACACAAGCACAAGCAAGTAAAGTTGATGCTGCACATTTTCAAACAAGTACTAAAAATTTTGTTTCAAAAAAAATAACTAGTTTAAAGGAATATGTGGATGATCAAGCTAAAATTTATAAACAAAGTAAGACTGATGTTGCAAGTGTAATAGAATATTATGAGGATATATTATCTCGGTGCAAAAAAAGCATTTAAAGAAGAGAAAAAAGCACTTATACAGGAAAAGGGAGAATGGGAACAAGCTGAAGCTGAAGCTGTTTCAGAATATGAGGATAAGAAACAGGAATTTAAGCAAATGCCAGGATATAAAGAATTTTCAAGACGTAAAATAGAAATTAATCAATTAAGAAAACAAGGAAAAATAAAACAAGCAGATAAAAAAAGAGATGAATTTAATGAATATAAAGCAGGATTGCCTAAAAAACTAAAAGCATTACAGACTAAAATTTCTTTGTGCATACAAAATGGTGATGTAGAAACTGCAGAAAAGCAAATGAAAACACTAAAGACTTTACAAAGAGAATGTAAATTAGCAGAACGTGATACCGAATTAGCAAAGATAAAAGGTCAAATTCAATTTTATAGAAAAAATATAAAAGAACAAAATAAAAACATTGAACATTGTGAAAAAGATTTTGAAACAGAAGTAGAGAATATTATAGGAAGTCAAGAAAGAGCTTTATCAAAGGTTGATAAGCAAAATATATTTCAAAAGCTATTAGTAAAGATGTTTGGTAGTGCGAAACAATTTAATAACAATGTTATGAGTCCATTAAAACAGAAAATGGATAGATTTAAGAATGAGACATTACCAATAAAAATTGAAAATATGGAAAAAAATGCCAAGAAAAGGGGACAAGATATAGCAAAGGCGACTGGCAAGGCTGTAAAGACTGTTGGTAAAACATTTGGATCAATTATAGGTGGAGTAAAAAAAGCAAAAGATGCAGTTGTTAATGGATTAGAAAACAAGATGATAAATAGAATTAATAAAAATAGGCAAAAGATTACAGAACACAACTTAAATAATCCAGATAAAAGGCCTGGAGAACATGAATTAAAAGCTCAATATGGAAAATATGAAAATGGAATATTAACTGATACATCACGTGATGAAATGTAAATTTATAAAAGATTAGAAAATTAACATAAGATGGTTGGTTTTCTAATTTTTTTATAGAAAAGTTGGTTTGATAAGTAATAATATACATATAGATGAAAAGAATATAGCGAATCTATTATTTTGTAAAAAATAGAATGGAATTATAGTAATAGAATTAAGAAGTTATACATAATTTGAATGTAAACTAAAATTGACTTTTTATGTCAAATGTGTTAAAATATGATTATAATAGAGCATAAGCTTTAATACTTCGTCATACTAATCGTTTTACTAAAAAAATGATCTTATTACAGAAAGGAGGATTTGTATGAAGAAGGTGTGGAGTGTTCTCAGTGCTTTTATACCACTTCTTGTGGTATTGGGTATTATCCTCTTATTTCAACTGTTTCAGACTTTGAGGGTAGATACGATTCTCGAATGGGCAAAGAACAACTGGATCGAGTGTAGTATTGCATATGCATTGGGCGTTTGCTTTACAAAACTAACATCCAAGTTTAAGTCCAGAAGACGAGTATCCATTGAGGAAGACTGAGACAATTGTCTTGGGCCAGCTGCTTGCAAAAGTGGCTGGTTTTTTTATGTAAAAATACTGAAAAACAATTGACTTTACTATAAAAAGATGTTAAAATATTTAACGTTAGTATAAATTGCTAATTTTGTAAATTTATACTAGCGGTTTATTATTTTTAGGAGGTGAAATTTAAGTGCCAACAATTAATCAATTAGTAAGAAAAGGAAGAAAAACTGGAACAACAAAATCTACATCACCAGCTTTACAACATGGTTACAATTCTATGAAGAAAAAATTAACAGATAGAAGATCACCACAAAAAAGAGGTGTATGTACAGTTGTTAAAACAGTAACACCAAAGAAACCAAACTCAGCTTTAAGAAAAGTAGCCAGAGTTAGACTTTCAAATGGTTATGAAGTAACTTCTTATATCCCAGGTATAGGACATAACTTACAAGAACACAGTGTTGTTTTAATAAGAGGAGGAAGAGTAAAAGACCTTCCAGGTGTTAGATACCACATTATAAGAGGAACATTAGATACAGCAGGCGTTAAAGACAGAATGCAAGCTAGATCTAAATACGGAGCTAAAAAACCAAAGAAATAATCGGTAAGATGAAGATTATTTTATAATTAGTGCGTATAATTACTAATGTTTAAGGGTAGTACTTAAATTTAGAATAGATTATATAGCACTTAACTAAAAAGATTTTAAGAAGTAAATTAGTATTAAACTTTTTAGAGTACCTAAGATACTAGGCGGTTAGTATCAATTTTTATAAGGAGGGAAGAATAGTGCCAAGAAAAGGATATATAGCAAAAAGAGAAGTTTTACCAGATCCAATATATAATAGCAAAGTTGTTACAAAATTAATAAATAACGTAATGCTTGATGGTAAAAAAACAGTTGCTCAAAAAATAGTTTATGATGCATTTAATATCATAAAAGAAAAAGAGCAAAAAGATGCTTTAGAAGTATTTGAAGCAGCACTTAACAATGTAATGCCAGTTCTTGAAGTTAAAGCAAGAAGAATTGGTGGTGCTACATACCAAGTACCAATCGAAATAAGACCAGAAAGAAGACAAACATTAGGTTTAAGATGGCTTGTTACTTATGCTAGAAATAGACATGAAAAAACAATGTCTGAAAAACTTGCTGGTGAAATAATAGATGCTGTAGCTGGAAACGGTGGAGCATTCAAGAAAAAAGAAGATATGCATAGAATGGCAGAAGCTAATAAAGCATTTGCACACTATAAATGGTAAAATTTATAGTTACTACAATGTTACCGCATTAACTAACAGTAATTCACATTCGTTCATAACTGTTAGTAAAACAAATGGTAATAATAAAATAATTTTAAGGTGGACAATATACTTGTTCTCCTTATTAATAAATAAAGGAGGAAAAATATGGCTGGAAGAGAGTTTCCTTTAGAAAAAACAAGAAATATAGGAATAATGGCCCATATTGATGCAGGAAAAACAACAACAACAGAAAGAATTCTTTTTTATACAGGAAAAACACATAAAATAGGAGAAGTTCACGAAGGTGCTGCAACAATGGACTGGATGGTTCAAGAACAAGAAAGAGGTATTACAATTACTTCTGCTGCAACAACTTGTAAGTGGTTAGGAAATAGAATTAATATTATCGATACTCCAGGTCACGTTGATTTTACAGTTGAAGTTGAAAGATCATTAAAAGTATTAGATGGTTCAGTTCTAGTTTTAGCTGCAAAAGGTGGAGTTCAACCACAATCTGAAACTGTTTGGAGACAAGCTGATAAATATAAAGTTCCAAGAATGATATATGTTAACAAAATGGACATTACTGGTGCTGATTTTTATGGTTGTGTTGAACAAGTTAAAGATAGATTAGGAGCAAATCCTGTTCCAATTCAATTACCAATTGGTTCAGAAGATAATTTCCAAGGAATAGTTGACCTAATAAAAATGAGAGCTTTCATTCATAAGGATGATAAAGGTCTTGAAATTGAAGAATGTGATATTCCAGAAGAATTAAAAGCTGATGCTGAAAAATATAGAGCATCAATGATTGAAAATGCTGCTGAACAAGATGATGAATTAATGATGAAATATTTAGAGGGTGAAGAACTTTCTGAAGAAGAAATTAAAGCAGGTCTAAGAAAAGGAACAATCGATAACACAATAGTTCCAATGACTTGTGGATCATCTTATAAAAACAAAGGTGTTCAAGAATTATTAAACGCAGTAGTTGATTTCTTACCATCTCCAGTTGATATACCAGCAATCAAAGGTGTAGACATGGATGGAAATGAAACAGAAAGAAAACCAAGCGATAGTGAACCTTTTTCTGCACTTGCATTTAAAATTGCAACAGATCCATTTGTTGGAAAATTATGTTTCTTAAGAGTTTATTCAGGAACATTAGATGCAGGTTCTACAATATTAAATGCAAACAAAGATAAAAAAGATAGAATCGGAAGATTACTATTAATGCATGCAAATCATAGAGAAGATATTACAAAGATATATGCAGGAGATATAGTTGCTGCAGTTGGATTAAAAGAAGTATCTACAGGTGATACATTATGTGATCCATCAGCACCAGTTATCCTAGAATCTATGGAATTCCCAGAGCCTGTTATTGATATTGCTATCGAGCCAAAAGATAAAGCTAATAGTGAAAAAATGGGTATTGCACTTGCAAAACTTGCAGAAGAAGATCCAACATTTAAAACATATACAAACCATGAAACAGGCCAAACAGTTATCGCTGGTATGGGTGAATTACACCTAGATATCATCGTAGACAGATTAAAAAGAGAATTTAAAGTAGAATGTACAGTAGGTAAGCCACAGGTTTCTTACAAAGAAACAATTAGAAATAAAGTTAAAGTAGAAGGAAAATTCATTCGTCAATCTGGTGGACGTGGACAATACGGACATGTATGGCTAGAAATGGAACCATTAGAAGCAGGAACTGGTATCGAATTTGAAAGCAAAATCGTTGGTGGTGTTGTTCCAAAAGAATATATTAAACCAATCGAAGAAGGTATTAGAGAAGCTGCAGACAGTGGTATTTTAGCAGGTTACCCTGTTATAGACTTTAAAGCTACTTTAGTTGATGGTTCTTACCATGATGTTGACTCTTCAGAAATGGCATTCAAGATTGCAGGATCTATGGCGTTCAAAGAAGGATGTAAACAAGCAAAATCTGTTATTCTAGAGCCAATTATGAAAGTTGAAGTAACTGTTCCAGAAGAATACATGGGAGATGTTATTGGAGACATTAACTCAAGACGTGGAAGAATGGAAGGTATGGAAACAAGAGCTGGTAACCAAATAATAAGAGGATTTATTCCACTTTCAGAAATGTTTGGTTATGCAACAGATTTACGTTCTAAAACACAAGGTAGAGGAACATACTCTATGGAACCATCTCATTATGAAGAAGTTCCAAAATCAGTATTAGAAACAATAGTAGCAAGCAGAGCTAAAAAAGAAGATTAATTAAATTCTAAAAAAGGCTTGCCAAACTAGAAAAAATGTTATAAAATGCTTATGCTTGAATAAGTTATTAATTTTAAAAAATAAAATATAGTATCATAAAAGATACAAACATTAATTTTAAGGAGGAAAATTAAATGGCTAAAGCAAAATTTGAAAGAACAAAACCACATGTTAACATTGGTACAATTGGTCACGTTGACCACGGAAAAACAACAACAACAGCAGCTATTACAAAATACTTAAGTTTATTAGGAAAAGCTAAATTCGAAGCTTACGATCAAATCGACGGAGCTCCAGAAGAAAAAGCAAGAGGTATTACAATTAATACTGCTCACGTTGAATATGAAACAGAAAACAGACACTATGCACACGTTGACTGCCCAGGACACGCAGACTACGTAAAGAACATGATTACAGGTGCTGCTCAAATGGATGGTGCAATCTTAGTTGTATCTGCAGCAGATGGTCCAATGCCTCAAACAAGAGAGCATATACTACTTGCTAGACAAGTTGGTGTTAAATTTATCGTTGTTTACTTAAACAAATGCGATATGGTTGACGATCCAGAATTATTAGAATTAGTTGAAATGGAAGTTAGAGACTTATTATCAAGCTATGATTTCCCAGGAGATGATATTCCAATCATTAAAGGATCTTCATTAAAAGTATTAGAAAGTTCTGCAACAGATCCAAATGCACCAGAATATACATGCATGAAAGAATTAATGGACGCTGTTGATAGCTATATTCCAACACCATCAAGACCAGTAGATGAACCATTCCTAATGCCAGTTGAAGATGTATTCACAATCACAGGTAGAGGAACAGTTGCTACAGGTAGAGTTGAAAGAGGAGTTGTTAAATTACAAGACGAAGTTGAAATCGTTGGTTTAGCAAATGAATCTTCAAAAACTGTTGTTACAGGTGTTGAAATGTTTAGAAAATTATTAGACCAAGCAGAAGCTGGAGATAACATTGGAGTACTTTTAAGAGGTGTTCAAAGAGATGATATCGAAAGAGGTCAAGTATTAGCAAAACCAGGAACAATTCATCCACATACAAAATTTAAATCACAAGTATACGTTCTAACTAAAGAAGAAGGTGGACGTCATACACCATTCTTTAATGGATATAGACCACAATTCTATTTCAGAACAACAGACGTTACAGGTGTTATTGAATTACCTGCTGGAACAGAAATGGTTATGCCTGGAGATAACGTATCTATGACAATCGAATTAATTACTCCTATCGCTATCGAAAAAGGATTAAGATTCGCTATTCGTGAAGGTGGTAGAACAGTAGGTTCAGGTGTTGTATCTGAAATAATTGAGTAATAATAACTTAAAAAATATAAATAGCAAGAGGTACAGAAATTTGTAGCACTCTTGCTATTTTTATTTCCAACTTTAGTTTTTTTAATATAATTTAGTTTATTAACAGAATTATCTTGCTTTTTTTTTTCGTATAAGAGAATATAAAAAGTGAAGGTCAACTGTGAAACCAGAGGTTTTCAATCGACCTTCTAATAATATATTATTAAGTCAATTGTATAATGAATTAGATTGATAATTAATAGTTTATTAAAAAATGAATAAATATTCGCAAACTAGATAAAATAGTTAAATTTTAGATTGTAGTTTCCAGAAGATTACTTTTGGTTCAAACAGTAGTCTTTAAGTAAAATTAGATGCAAAATATTTTTCTATAAAAATTGACATTTTTGGAAAAAAAGTATATACTATAGTAGTATTAGTTTTACAAACATTAAAGGAGTAATAATATATGAATATACTAAAAAAATCACTTGTTACAATTGTCATTGCATTAATAATATTTGCTTCTAGTGTGACTATTGCTGTAACAAAATCTAAAGGAAAAGTTACTACAGAGACATTAAGATTAAGAAAAGAAGCTTCAATAGAGTCAACAGTATTAGAACTTTTATCTAAAGATGACGAAGTTGAAATAATATCAGAAGAAGAAGATTGGTACAAAGTTAATTTTAAAACTTATACAGGATATGTTAGTAAAGAATACATAAGCAAAAATGGTAATTCAGAAGAAATTTCAAATCCTAAACAAGATGAAGATAATAACGAAAAAGAAAATAATGAAGATACAAACAAAACACCTAATGATAATACAAATCAAACAACAAATAATGAAAATAATACAAATAATAAAGAAATAACTAGTAAACAAGCTACAACTAATAGTGATTTAAATGTATATATTTTACCATTAATAAACTCAAATATTATTGGAAATCTAAAACAGAATACTAAGGTAGATATAGTTAATATAACTGGGATATGGGCTTATATAAAAACAGAGACTTTAGCTGGTTGGATAAGAGTAGATAAAATATCTGTAACAGATTCAAATACAACACAAAACGAAAATGCAGATAATAATAAAGATAATTCAGCACAAATAAATAGTCAAAATAACTCAGGAAATCAAACAGATAATAAGACAGACAATCAAACAGATAATAATAAAACCACTACAAGTAATGAAAAGGAATATACACCAAAGAATTATTATATAAAAAGTAGTGCAGTAAATGTTAGAGAAAAATCAAATACTAGTTCAAGTGTTGTTACAACTTTGAGCCAAAATACACAAGTAAAAGCTGTAGGAGAAGAAGGAGATTGGTATAAAGTTGAAGTAAACGGAAAATCAGGATATATTTTAAAAAGTTTACTTTCAGCAAATAAGATAGAAGTAACTTCAAGAAGTTCTACTCCAGAAAGAAAAGCTTCAAATAATAGTAATGCAAAAGAACAAGCAGCAAATAATAAAAAAGAGCAAGAAGCTACAGCTACTAATACATCAAAAGGAGAAGAAATTGTAGCATATGCAAAAAAATTCCTTGGATGTAAGTATGTTTATGGAGGTTCAGGACCAAATACATTTGATTGTTCAGGTTTTACAATGTATGTATTTAAACATTTTGGATATTCAATGGGACATTCAGCTACTACACAAGCAGGAATTGGTAAATATGTTTCTAGGAGTAATTTACAACCAGGAGATTTAGTTATATTCAATGATAGTGCTAATAGATCTATAGGTCATGTTGGAATTTATGTAGGTGGAGGACAATTCATACATGCATCTAGTGGTAGCGGAAAAATAATAATTTCTTCATTATCTGGATCATATTATAATACTAGATATGTAACAGGAAGAAGAGTTATATAAAACAAAATATAGATAGATTTATTTTAAAAGATAATTATATATTATAAATTAGGGGGCAATAAAAAGGAGAAATTGCATTTGAAGAACATAGGTATTATTACAACCCTAATATTTATAATAGGAATTATAATGGGGCTATACTTACAAATAAGTATAGTCTTTTTGTTATGTATTGCTTTTATGATTTTAATGTTTATCTTATTTCCAAAGGTAAAAAGAATACAAATAATAATATTAATACTTATAATATTATTTTCATCATTATACAGTAGATATAAATGTAATCTATTTGATCAAAAATACAAAGGTATAGATGATGTAAAATTAATAGGAAAAATAGTAGATATAGAAAGTAAAAATGATTATACAGTAACATATAAAGTTAAGATTAAGAAGTTAAATAATTCACAGAAATTTAATGGTACTAACATAATAATAAAAGTGAAAAAGAATAATAAAATTAATTTACAACTAGGAGATATAATTCAAGTAGATGGTCAGATTAAACAGCCAGAAATAAGAAGAAATTATAATGGTTTTGATTATAAAAAGTATTTAAATAGTAAGAACATTTATACAGTAATTGAAGCTAAAAATGTAAATATAGTGAAAGAAAATAATATGTTAAATATTCTGTCTCTAAAAAATATGATTATAAATAAAATGGAGGCAACACTTACACAAACAAGCTCAAGTATCTGTTTAGCCTTAATAATTGGGTATAAAGTAGATATTGAAGGGGATATTAACGAGTATTTTAAAAATAGTAATTTACTTCATTTACTTGCTATATCTGGAATTCATGTTACATATATTAATATAATAATAAATTATATTTTGATAAAATTTGGCAAAAGAAGTTCTAGAATATTAAACATTATTTTTTTATGTCTTTATATGATATTAACTAATTTTATTCCTTCAGTATTTAGAGCATGTGTAATGCAAATAATAATATTAATCTCACATTTATTGTATAAAAAGTCAGATATGTTTACCAATATATCTATTTCAGCATTAATATTATTAATAATTAATCCATTAATAATTTATAATGTAGGTTTTATATTCTCTTATGTAGGTACAATTAGTATAATTATATTTAATACATATATAAATAAGTGTTTCGACTATTTTGAAATAAGATTCTCTGGCAGACTAAAAATGCATGTACCAAAAGAAAAAAATAGATTTTGTTTAATAATTAATAATATATATGGTAGAGCTAAACAGATAGTTATTGTAACAATATCTGCTAATTTATTATTAATTCCATTATCTATGTATATATTTAATTCATTTTCATTTACTTTTATAATCTGTAACTTATTAGTACAACCACTTTTATCTTATATTATAATTATTTCAATTATTCAAATAGTGATTTCATTTATTTCAATAAAACTAGCACTATTATTTTCAATATTTACAAATATGGCAGTAAATCTTTTTATACAAGTTGTTAAATTTTGTTCTAGTTTTCCATTTTCTAAATTGCTTGTTACAACACCAAGTATAAAAATTTTAATATTAATTTATTTTATAATGTGTCTTTTAGTATTTTTGGATAAAAAGAAGTTACTTAATAGATATAATATACAGATATTTTTTAAAGAGATTAGACGTAAAATAAAAATATTAGTTGTGTCTACAATTATTGTTATATTTTCAATTACGTCTATATACATCAAATATAATTTAAATGTATTAAAAATACATTTTATAGATGTTGGTCAAGGTGATAGTACTTTAATTATTACACCAAATAATAAGAAAATTCTAATAGATGGAGGTGGAAGTGAATTTGGAAATTTTGATGTTGGAGAAAAAACTTTACTACCATATTTATTAAGTAGAAAAGTAAAAAATATAGACTATGTAATTATATCTCATTTTGACTCAGATCATGTTCGGGGGATTACTAACTATTATGAAAAAAATTAAAGTAAAAAGGGTTGTTATAAGCAAACAAGGTAAAGATTCAAAAAACTATCAAAATTTTTTAAGAATTGTGAATGAAAAAAAAATAAAGGTTATTGTTGTTAAAAAGCGGAGATGAACTAAAAATTGAAGAAAATATAAAACTTGAAATTTTATGGCCAAAAGAAGAACTAATACAAGAAAATATATTAAATAACAATTCACTGGTAATAAAATTTAATTATAATAATTTTTCTATGTTATTAACAGGAGATATAGAAAAAGTTGCCGAAGACCATATATTATATGAATATAAAAATACAGGAGACTTAAAATCAACTATACTTAAAATTGGACATCATGGTTCCAAAACTTCAAGTACACAGCGATTTCTGGAAACCGTAAATCCAAAGATTGCTTTAATTGGAGTTGGGAAAAACAATAATTTTGGACATCCAAGTGATAGTGTAATTAAGAGATTAGATGATTTACGGAGTAAAAATTTATAGAACAGATGAAATGGGAGAAGTTTCAATAGTTATAGATAATAAAGGAAAGACTAAAATTAAGAAATTTATAAAGTGAATAAAGAAGTGATATGAATCTAATTTTAATATTGTAGATATAAGAGTATTTTTTGTAGTAATAAAAAGGGAGAAAAATTAAAAATGTGATTGAGACAATTTGTAGACATAATTTGCCTTTCGCTAGAAAAGGTGGTATAATTGTAACATAAGCACAAATTTTTACAATCTAATTTGAGCTTTTGTAAGAAATTTTAAACAACAGTATCGAAAGGAGAATCTTATGATTACTGAAAAACATGTTGTGCTTGTTGCAACAAACTACGAGGATAACGAAGAATTTCGGAGGGAATTCAATTTTGAAGCAATTCAGATTATAACTGATGCTAAAGAAATTGAAGTCACATGGAGTTGCAATAAGACTCCACTGATATTAGCAAAGCATTTAACTGATGACATTAAAAATAAGTATCCAACTTTAGAGGTTCCCGAATTTATCTTTGGGAACGAAGATTTCACTATATTTTGTCACAAAAATGGTTTTGAGTGTGGAGAATATGTGTCTGGTCAAAAATTTGATACAGCAGAGGATAGATGTTTCTTGTGCAGAATTGCGGAACATATGGACATTAAAGGTCCATTGTATCTATATAATCAGTCAACAAAATATGTGAATGATGTCATCATTTATGAGTCAGAGCATTTTTTTGTAAAGATTGAACTAGGCTGTCTCAAAAAGGGTATGGTTATGATTTGCCCTAAGTCTCATGTTTTGTCAGCTGCAAACATTCCAGATGAACAAATGGCTGAATATCATCAGGTGATGGAAGATGTGGAGTTTATACTGAAAATGACTTATGGAGATGAACCTGTTATCTTTTTTGAACATGGTTCAAATCCTAATGGTTTTTCGAGCCATAAAAGGTCGATAGTTCATGCGCATACACATGTTGCTTGGGGGATAAAATTTAGAAAGAAGTATCTCGATATGGTTTGTTTAGAGCCAATTGAGAATATCAGAGAGACAAAAGACTCTAAGTATCTGTCCTATCAGGAAGGTGCAAATGGAAAGTTAATGGTAGTTAACAATCCGAATGTTTATGTACAAAGGCAATTCCCCAGACAGGTAATTGGTAAAATGCTTGGCATTAATAATGATTTAACCAACTGGAGGAAAGATCCTTTTGCAGAAAACATAATTGATACTTTTAACGACTTGTATCAGTTCCTTAAAAAGTATCAGTCATTTCTTTCGGAAAGAATCATAGTTGCAACAGCTGGATTCGTAAAGGGATATCCTATGAGAAGTGGATTTGACATTGGATAATTACAAAAGCGTATCAAAAACAAATGGAGACCACTATAATGGGGTCTTCTTTTGTTTTGATGTACAAAAATATTTGACATCTTTAAAATATTGAATTTTAGTTTATTTTACTATATAATAATTAAAATAAATTTTATTTTAGAAAGGAATAATATATGAAGTATAAAGATATAGTATTACCAGATTATGAACATTGTATATTAGGAACAATAACATCTATTTTAAAATATTACAATGTTGAAACAAAACATAAATCATCTAAAAAAATTGACAGTTTATTAAATGAAAAAGAATATAAAAATGTTATATTTTTGATATTAGATGGATTAGGAGAACAAATATTAAATAGTATTTCTCCAGAGGGATATTTAAATAAAAATAAAATAGATTGTGTTACTTCTGTTTATCCTTCTACAACAACAGCAGCTTTAACAACATATTATTCTGGGCGTCCACCATATGAGACAGGGTGGATTGCATGGTCTCAATATTTTAAAGAATATGGAAGAGCTCTTGATATGTTTTCACATAACGAATCATATATGGGGGAACCTTTAAAAAAACCATTAATAGATGTATATAAAACAGTTGTAAATTATGAAACTATATTTAATAGAATTGAGAAAGCTTCTCCTAATGTAAAAGCATATGAAATAGAACCAGAATATGCAGAAAGAAGAGCAGTGCGCTCTATAAAAGCAAACAATATAGATGAATTAATAATGAATATAAAAGATTTATGTACAATACCAGATAGAAAATTTATATTTGCTTATTCGGATAATCCAGATGGATTATTACATAAATATGGAACTACTTCAGAAGAAGTTAAGACTTTTGTTAAAGAGACAGAAAATAAAATAGCCCAGATGGTTCAAGAGTTTGATGCAGACACAATTTTAATTGTATCTGCAGATCATGGACATAAAGATATAGAAAAATCATATACTTTAATTGATTATCCAGAAATTCAGGAATGTCTTATTATGCCTGCATCGTTAGAGTCAAGAATTTTAACATTCTGGGTTAAAGAAGAAATGAAGGAAGTATTTGTACAACGATTTAATAAAGTATTTAAAGATGAATTTTGGCTAATGACAAAAGATGAATTTTTGAATAAATATAATTTCTTGGGGTATGGAGATAAACATTATAAAATTGATGATTTTATTGGAAATTATGTAGCTCTATCAGTTTCTGGAAGTATGATAAGACTTGAAACGTTCTTAGCAGAAGGAAAACCAGTAAAAAAATCTACTCATTGTGGTTTAACTATAGATGAGATGGAAGTCCCAGTTATAGTGGTTAAGAAATAGTAATTTAGTATAAAATTAAATTTCTGAAAAGAATAAATTTTTCAAACAATATATAATATAAGAACATCTACAATAATAATACAAAATGTATAAAATTGCTAAATCATGTACATACTACTATAAAGTGTAGGTGATTATATGAAAAAGTGGATTTTATATAGTATAATAGCAATTTTATTAATAATATCTATAAGCAGTATTATATTATTAATTATATCATATAATAATACAAAAGGTTCTAATATGAAAAGTATCGATAAATTTGCTGAAGTGGAAGATGATTATATATCAAAAGATACAGAAATTATTACTACAAGTTATTCAAGTACTAAGGTATCACCAGATGCAATCTTAAGTTTTAATACTTATTATAAGGGTTGCGGACATACAATCAAAGAAGAAAAGAACGCAGAAGAAGATATTATAAATAAGAATGAACAAGATATAAACGAAAAATATATTGAATGGGATATAAAGAAATTTTCTGCAGATAATATAATTTTATACAAAGAAGTTAATAATGTGTGTGATAATGATTATATAATAAAAGAAAAAGAAGGGAATATAGTTATTTTTAAGCTAGATAATGAAGGTAGGGAAGTATTATATGATATTACGCCTATAGAAGTAAAATATTTGCCAGAAGCAGATTTAATACAATTAAAAGATGGCATAAAAGTAAATGGATTAGATAGACTAAATCAGATTATCGAGGATTTTGAATAATTTAAATAAAAATCCTATTAAAAAAGAATTGTTACTTTTTGAAGTGACAATTCTTTTTTGGGATTGTGTCTTTATTAAATTAAGTCTTGAACAAAACTTATTTTTCTAAAATCTATTTTATATTATTTATTTATATTATTTTTATCAACAATTTTTAGATTTTCCTTTTTTAAATAACCTTGTTTGTAAAATGCTTCGAAATACATTATCAAAGAAAAAATAGTCATAAATAATGCAAAATAGTAAATATAAGTATCAAAATGAAAATTAAGTTCGAAGTATTTTACAATAAATGAAGATACTATTGCTATATAGAAAAGTACTGTAGCAAGTTTTCCATACCATTTGCTAGAAACAACTAATTCTTTTCCATAAAGGAAAGAGGCTCCTGCTATCATTATAAGTTCCTTCAAAAATACAACAAACAAAATCCATAGAGGAATTATATTCTCTATACATAAAGCTGTTAAAACAGAAATTTGTGTTGCTTTATCAGAAAGAGGATCTATTAATTTTCCGAAATTAGTTATAAAATTAAATTTCCTTGCAATAAAACCATCTAATATATCTGTAATTCCAGAAATAGTTAAGAGAATAAATGCTACTATGTAATTAGATTGAATTATAGAAGTAAATATAAAAGGTATTAATACAAATCTAAACATAGTTAATATATTAGGTACATATTTAAACATATAAATTCCTCCATTAGTACATTTAATTTTCTATTTTGAATTGTAACTCGTTATTTTCTAAAACAATGTTTACTGTTCCACCATTTTGCAAATCTTGTTTTAATATAAGGTCAGATAATTCATCTTCTACATACCTTTGAATAGCTCTTCTTAAAGGTCTTGCTCCATATTTTACATCTGTTCCTTTTTGCAATATGAATTTTTTTGCTTCATCTGATACATTCATTGTGATATTTTTATCAGATAACACAAGTTTAGTTTCAGATAACATTAATTCTATAATTTGTAATAATTGACTATTATCTAACTGTTCAAAGACTACTATTTCATCTATTCTATTTAAAAATTCTGGTCTAAAAGTTTCTCTTAAAGAGTCTAAAATTTTATTTTTATTTGCTTCTTTATTTGCTCCAAAACCAATAGATGTGTGGTTAATTTGTGAACCTGCATTTGATGTCATGATAATTATAGTATTCTCAAAATTAATTACATTTCCTTGTGAATCTGTAAGTCTTCCATCATCTAATACTTGCAATAGTATATTAAATACATCAGGATGAGCCTTTTCTATTTCATCTAATAGTACGATTGAATAAGGTTTTCTTTTTACTTTTTCGGTTAATTGACCTGCATCATCATATCCAACATAACCTGGAGGTGAACCTATTAGTTTAGAGGTAGAATGGCTTTCCATATATTCAGACATATCCACTCTGATAATAGAGTTTTCATCACCGAACATTTCATATGCAAGTGATTTTGCAAGCTGTGTTTTACCAACACCTGTAGGTCCTACAAATATAAATGAAGGTGGTCTTTTAGTTGTTTTTAAACCTGCTCTATTTCTTCTAATAGCACGTGAAACAGCTTCTACAGCTTCGTTTTGACCTATTACATTTTGATGTAGGTTATTTTCCAAATTTAGAAGTTTATGTGTTTCTTCTTCTGTAATTTTTTGAACTGGAATTTTAGTCCAATGTTCTATTACATTGGCTATATCTGAAACTGTAAGATTTTTTACTTTTAGTTTTTTAGTTAAATTATCTATTTTTTCTTGAATAGTACATTCTTTCATTTTTAAATCTGCAGCTTTTTTATAGTCTTCTGTAGAATCTGCAAGAGCTGCTTCTTCTTTTTCTTCTTGAATGCTTTTTAATTCATTTTTTAAGACTTCTAGCTCATATAAATCTTTATTATTTAAATTTATTCTAGAACAAGCTTCATCTAAGATATCTATTGCTTTATCAGGTAAGAAGCGATCGTGAATGTATTTTTCAGACATTATAACAGTTTGTTTTATAATATCATTTGAAATTTTTACTTTATGAAAATCTTCATAATATTTTTTTATTCCTTCAAGAATTCCAATAGAATCGTCTATAGAGGGTTCTTCAACAAGTACAGGTTGAAATCTTCTTTCTAAAGCAGTATCTTTTTCGATATGTTTTCTGTATTCTTTTAAAGTAGTTGTTCCAATTAGCTGAATTTCACCATTAGAAAGAGAAGGCTTTAAAATATTTGCTGCATTCATAGAGTTTTCAGCATCACCAGCTCCCATGATATTGTGAATTTCATCTATAACTAATATAATATTTCCTAAAGACTTACATTCATCTATTATAGACTTCATTCTTGATTCAAATTGACCTCTAAATTGTGTTCCTGCAATAACTGAAGTCATATCTAACAAATATACTTCTTTATTTAATAATTTAGCTGGAACTTTTTTATTTGCAATTTTTATTGCTAACCCTTGGGCAATTGCGGTTTTACCAACACCAGGTTCTCCTATTAAGCATGGATTATTTTTAGAACGTCTATTTAAAATTTGAATAATTCTTTGTATTTCTTTAGCTCTTCCAATAACATTATCTAATCCATTATTTTTTGCTTTATATGTAAGGTTTGTACCATATGTATCTAAAGCTTTTTTCTTTTTAGTATTATTCTTCTTTTCTACTTTCACTTTCTTTGTACTAGAGCTATTTGGCTCTTCGTCTGAAGAGTTAGAATCATTATTAAAAATACCAGAAAAGATTGAACCAAGTGATGCACTATTTAAATCTCCATTATCATTTAAACCTAAATCCTCTGGATTTATATTATCTAGTTCTCCTGAAATGTCTTTAAACATATCTTCGAATTGTCTTGTCATATCTTCTATATCTGATTCAGATAAATTAGCTTGTTTTACTAATGTGTCTATAGGATTAATTCCTTTTTTCTTTGCACATTCATAACAAAGTCCTTCTAATTTGCTATTACCATCTGGTGATGGTTTATTAACAAAAACTACAGCTGTATTTTTATTGCATATTGAACATAGCATATATTTTGTCTCCTTTTTTATCATTAATATTATTATATAATACATTAAATTTGAAATATAGTCAATATAGAAGTTTTGTTAAATAGTTCTATTTAATAGGGAGAATTGGCATTATATTATGAAGTAATTAATGTATTTATAACTGTAATTATTCTGCTAAAATAGTAAAAAAGAAATAAATCTTTAAGATTTATTTCTTTTTTTAAACACACATTATAATTCGTGAGCATCATAAGTATTTCTATGTGGAGTTTGAGGTGATCTAAGTTTTTTGCTTTTATCAATTGGTGGTTGTTTAATTCTTTTTCTAAATTCGTTTAAATTATCTAATATAGAGTTTCTTTCAGTATATTGATTCTCAGCATGTTTTTCTAATTGAGTAGTAAGCATATTAAATCTTTGTTTTTGTTCTCTATTTCTAACTAGATTTTTAAAGAATTTAAAATGTTCACATTCTCTCTTTAACATACCAAGTTTAACATATTGCATTAATAAATCAATTTGATCTTTTTCAGCTTGTGGTTTTGTACTATAATTATTATTTAAATCCATTAGTAAGAATTGAACATTTTGAAGTTGTTCATTTGATAATGAATTCATATCTGTCAATTGAGAAACCTTAGTAATACCACATTTTTTCTCTAATAATTTTTTTATTGGTCCAAATGCTTTTGAATCTGTATCTGATTTTTTCATATCGTTGTAAGCTACAGATAGAAAATCATCTAAATTGTTTTTATTAAAAGGACCTTTTAATTTTTTTGCCATAGCAACTAAATCTTGATAAGAATATTGTTGTAAATAATCTCTAAACGTTTCTAGGTCTGTTTTTTCTATCATATTCTTCATCATATTTTTTGCTTTTTTACTTTGTGGTAAATTTGGATCTGGATTTTCAGAACCAAATGTATTTGCTGCCATAGATGGTAATGTAGAATCTGTTGTAGATTGTGAATCTTCAGAAATTGCTTGATCTCCTACAAATATATCTTTACTAGCTAATTTTGTTTCTAGTGATTTTTTTAGAGATTCTATAGTTTCTATAGCTTTTGAATTTTCAGTTATTGCACTTTGTAAATCAGTTTCTTTGTCTTTTATACTCTTTTTTAAAGCTTTAATAGTATCTTCTCTATCAGCTTTAGCTAATTTTTTCAATTCATCAATAGGTGGTACTTTAACATTTGGATTTTTAGATTTATAAAATTCAGAAAACTTTGTTATATCAATTGGTGTAGTTTGTAATTTATGTAGTTCTGCTTTTTCGGCTGATATTTCTGATTTTAATGTATTAATTAAGGCTTTGTTTTGATCTATAGTTTGTTGCAGGCTTGTAAGTAATTTTGTAGCTTTCTTTTTTATAGAAGATTTTAATTGATCTTTTCTTTTTTGACTTTTATCTAGTTTATCCATAAATTTTGAGGTGTTTCCTAATTCTTCATCTTCACTTTGTGTGTATTGAGCAATTAGATATAGTTTTTCAGAATCTGGTAACATATCAAAATAAATAGCAGGATCTGCCTTAATATAAGATCTTTTTTCTGTGGTAGGCATACCTTTAAATACAAATTCTTCTAATTTTGAAGCATCAGCTAAAACTGCATCTTTCTTTTGATCAGGAGAGTAATTATTCCATGTTGTTTCATCTACATTTGAAGGTCTTATTATATCACTTGGTTTCATGGAATCTTTAGCTATTTGCATTGCATTTGGAATTGAAGATGCATCAACTCCTGTGATAGTAAAGTAGTCGCTTGGTTTTAACCCGCTTATAAGAGAGTCGATTGTTTTACTAGAAGTATTTCTCATAATTCTTGATTTTTCCTTTTTAGGAATTAATCTATCGACTTCATCATTTATTGTTTTATTTACTGTAGTATTTAAGCTTTCTATGTCAGTTAATAATTGAGCATAACTGCTGTTATATTCAGTTTGTGCAGAATTAACATTTGATTGTATTTCTGAAGTAGTGTTATTAGTAGTTTTTGATGGCATAAAAAATCCCCCTTTATAATTTATTTATCTAATATTTCTAAAAGTTTTAAAGCTCTTTCTAAAGCTTTTTCTCCTTCTTTTAAAGCTTCTATATTCTTCTTTAGTTGCTCTTGTGTTTTATTTTTATCTTCTTTTTTATTCATAAGTGAATCCTCCTAATATATAAAAATATTAAGTATTAACATAATTAATTATACCATATTTTACAAAAAAAGCAAGCATTTCGTTAATAAACTGTAATAAAGTGTGACATATGATTTACTAACCTACAACATTTAAATTTTTTCATGTCATTTACTGTTGATTTATAAAATCTATTCATATATAATGACCTTGGAGTGATGAGAAATGATAAATATCGAAGAAGCAAAAAATGTATTTAAAGAATATGTAAAAAATTATAATCCAGAAGATGGCAAAATAGCATTAAAAATAGGGCATATTTTAAGAGTTACAGAAAAGAGCAGAGAAATAGCAGAAAATCTAAATTTGGAAGCAGAAGATATTAATTTAGCAGAGCTAATAGGATTATTACACGATATAGGTAGATTTGAGCAAGTAAGAATTTATAATACTTTTTATGATAAGGATAGTATAAATCATGGAGAGTATGGAGTAAAAATCTTATTTGAAGATAACTTGATTAGAAAATTTATACAAGATGATTGTTATGATGAAATAATAAAAAAAGCAATATTAAATCATAATAAGCCAAGAATAAAAGAAGAAGGAATGACAGATAGAGAACTCATGCATGCAAAAATTATAAGAGATGCAGATAAATTAGATATATATTATACTTTATTAACAGAAAAATTAGAGAATTCTTATGGATGTACAGATATGAGCAAAGAAAAGATAACTGATGAAATATATAGAGAATTCAAGGAAAATCATATGATTAATTATAAGAATCTAAAGACAAATGCTGATATGTTAGTTGCTCATATAGCATATATTTTTGATTTTTATTATAGCTATAGTTTAAATATTGTTAAAGAAAACAAGTATATAGAGAAAATTGAAAATAAAGTAAATTTACAAGATGAGCAAGCTATTAAATATTTACAAGAAATTAACATTATTGCAAATAAATATATAGAGGAAAGCTTAAAAAATTAAACAAAAGGAAAGTAAAAAATGTCAAAAAGTTTATTAATTACAGAAAAGCCATCTGTAGCAATGGAATTTGCTAAGGCACTTAAAATAAATACAAATAGAAAAAATGGATATTTAGAATCAAATGATTGGATAATTACATGGTGTGTAGGTCATTTAGTAACTATGAGTTATCCAGAAAAATATGATGAGAATTTGAAATTTTGGAGATTAGATACACTTCCGTTTATCCCAGAAGAGTGGAAGTATGAGATTATACCTAATGTACAAAATCAGTTTAATATAGTAAAAGAATTAATGCAAAGAGAAGATGTAGATACCATATATAATGCAGGTGACTCAGGGCGTGAAGGAGAATATATTCAAAGATTAGTTTTTATGATGGCAAAGCCAAATCCAAATGCTAAAATGAAAAGAGTTTGGATTGATTCTCAAACAGAAGATGAGATAATAAGAGGTATTAAAGAAGCAAAGGACCTATCAGAATATGATAGTTTATCAGATTCTGCATATTTAAGAGCAAAAGAAGATTACTTAATAGGAATTAATTTTTCAAGGTTATTATCTATTATTTATGGAAGAAGAGTTGCAAAGCAAATTAATGAAGATAAAGTATCAATTTCAGTTGGACGTGTTATGACTTGTGTACTTGGAATGGTAGTGCAAAGAGAAAGAGAGATAAGAAATTTTGTTAAAACTCCATATTATAAAATTATAGGTAAATTTGGTGATGATGAAAATAATTTATCTGCGGAATGGAAAGTTCAAGAAAAGTCTAAATTATTTGAGTCTACCAAATTATACAATGAGTCAGGATTTAGAAAAGAAGAGGATGCTAAACAATTTATAATTTCTTTAAAAGACAAAAAAGCTATAATTGAAGAATTAAAAAAGTCAAAACAAAAGGAAAATGCACCATTATTATTTAATTTAGCAGAAGTTCAAAATGAATGTACTAAAAAATTTAAAATAAAACCAGATGAGACACTAGAAGTTATTCAGGA
Organism: uncultured bacterium; assembly: GCA_905215935.1. GTDB lineage: Bacteria > Bacillota > Clostridia > TANB77 > CAG-508 > CAG-492. The sequence continues at coordinate 15,426 of CAJMRY010000005.1, read as the reverse complement.
TTTATATGAAAAAAAATTAGTTACATATCCAAGAACAGATGCAAGAGTTTTATCTTCTGCAGTTGCAAAAGAAATCTCTAAAAATTTAAATGGACTTGCTAAAAATTTTAACGATGAAGAAGTTAAACAAATTATTAATAAAATGGTAAGTGAAAAGTATTCTACTAATTTACTTAAAACTAAATATGTAAATGATAGTAAAATAACAGACCATTATGCAATTATACCAACAGGACAAGGTTTCGAAAATTATGAAAAGTTGCCAAAATTGAATAAGGATATATATAAGTTAATTGTAAAAAGATTTTTATGTATTTTTTATCCACCTGCTCAATATGAGAAAGTTTCTATAACTATTGATATAGATGGTGAGAAGTTTTATGCAAGTAGTAAAGTATGTGTGGATTTGGGATATTTAGAGATTGTAAAAGGAAAAGATTCAAAAGAGGAAAAAGAAGATAGCAAAAAAGATAATGGAATTGATAAAGAATTATTAAAAAAACTTAAAAAAGGACAAAATGTTGATGTAATAAATTTTGAAACAAAAGAGTCTGAAACAACACCACCTAGTAGATACAATTCTGGTTCTATGATTTTAGCTATGGAAAATGCAGGTAAGCTGATAGAAGAAGAAGAACTAAGAGAACAAATAAAAGGGGCTGGAATTGGAACTAGTGCCACTAGAGCAGAGATTATAAAAAAGTTGGAAAGAATAAAATATATACAAATTAATACAAAAACACAGATTATTACACCAACAGAGAAAGGTGAAACTATATTTGATGTTGTATATAGATCTATGCCAGATATGTTAAATCCTAAGTTAACAGCTAGTTGGGAAAAAGGATTGGATATGGTTGCTAAAAAGGAAATAAAACCAGAAGTTTTTATGGATAAGTTGCAAAATTATATTAAAAGTAAGATTAATAAATTGGTTATACCAATGTAAGGAGGTACAAATGAAAAAGATAGATGATTGGGAGGCTTTATTGAAAAGTAAAGAAAAATATGAATCTGGACTTCCAATTCCAGGTTGTTATATTTCAGGCAAAATTGATGGAGTAGCAACAATGGTTGAAACAAGTTACATAGATTTATCAAGTCTAACTGCGATGGATACTTCAAATGAGTATTATAAATTAGGAAATGCAAAACGTTCATATTTAGAGTTATTATCAGAATATATAGAATATTCAAAACAAAATCAAAATACTATATATAAAGAAGAGAGATAAGGGAGCAATAATATGAATGAAAATATGTTTAAAATGCTAGCAAAAAATATTAAAGAACAGGTAGAAAAGCTAGAAAGATTAGATATATATACCAATAAACATATACACAATGTTCCTAAAATAACTCTTAAATTATGTAAAAAATTAGGATTAGAAGAGGATAAAACTAGATTTTATATAAATTGTGCATATTTACATGATATTGGTAAAATTTTTACTCCACATGAAATATTGCAAAAGCCAGGTAAATTAACAAATAAAGAATTTGATATTATGAAACAACATACTATAAAAGGATATGAACTTTGTATGTCACACGAAGATTTAAAAAAATATGCAAATGCAGTAAAATATCATCATGAAAATGAAGATGGTACAGGTTATCCAGATAAGTTAAAAGGAGAAGCTATTCCATTAGAAGCTAAAATAGTAAAAGTAGCAGATATTTATGATGCGATATCTAGTAGAAGACAATATAAACCAGAAATAAAGAGGTTAGATGCAATAAAAATAATTGATGAAGAAGTAAAAAGAGGGAAGGTTAATAGTAAAATATTTAATGCACTTATTGATGTGGCAATAGATGAGATTAAAGATGAAAATGGTGAGAAAGAAGAAATATGTGAGTTAGAAAATATGAAAAAATAAGGTTTGATTGTGAAAAATACCTTCAAATATTAGATGAAAATCTAATATTTGAAGGCATAATTTTTTATATAAATGTGTTTTTAATTATTCAGTTGTTGCCCTTCCAATTCTACTATTTCCTCCAGATAGTATTATTACTTTACTTTTTAATTTATTACTTGCTATATAATCTGGATTTTCAAAAATAGGCAAAGGATTCATTATAGATTTTATACCTGACTGAACTGATTGATGTTGTTTAGGAGATGTAACAGGTGTTCTTTCATTTTCATTTTTAAATCCATAATAAGGATATTCTGGGTACATAAAATTACCTACAATTTGTAAGTATGAATATAAATTTATTAGAAATAGTTAGACATATAAATATATTGTACAGATAGTATATGAAAAATATTTAAGATTATGCATAATTTTACTTGACAAAAGAGAACAAAAGTTCTATTATTTAAGATAATATAATTAAAATGTTATATAGTTAGGAGAGAATAATATGAGATACAATTATTATAAATTGGTTAGGGACAATATTCCAAATGAGATAAATAAGGAAGATAATAAAAAATGTAGTTATAAGATATTAAACGATGAAGAATACAAAAATGAACTAGATAAGAAACTGCAAGAAGAATCAAATGAGTTTATAGAAAGTCATTCGGTAGAAGAAATGGCAGATTTACTCGAAATTATAGAGTATCAAATTAAAACTTTTAATATAAATATAGATGAAGTTAATAAAGCAAGAGACAACAAGGTAAAACTTAAAGGCGGATTTAAAAATAAAATTTATTTAGAATATGTTGATGAAAATGAAAATTTAGAAGAAGAATCTAACAATAAAAATAAACAAAAATCACTATTAAAATTGTTAAGTAAAAAGGATTCCTTAAGTGATGTACAAAACTATGTAAAACAAGTAAATGAATTGCGAGGATTTCAAAACCAGGCATTGCAAGATACAATGTTATTATTAACAGAAGAGATAGGGGAACTTGCAAAAGCTATAAGAAAAGATTATACAGATATGAAAGTAGATGTTAATAAATTAAGCAATTATGGAAGTATAGAAAGTGAAATTGCTGATGTTTTTTATGTATTATCATGTGTATGTAATAAGTTAGATATCAATATCTTAGATGCATTGAAGAAGAAGGAAGCGGAAAATGTAAATAGAGTGTGGAATAAAGTATAGATAATTTTAAGGGGATGGACATTAAATCTAGATCTAATTGTATTCAATAAATTTAAGATTAATACAAATTAATATCGTATAAAAAATCAGAGCCATTTAATTAAGTTATGTTTTTTACAAGTGAGAAGAGAAAGAATTAACGAAGTATATGATTAAAAGGATACAAGTGATAATATTACATCTGACAAAAATACAAAAGAGATAAGCAAATTAAATATGTAAAACACAAATATATTTTATATAAGTTCTAAAATTTTAATAATATTTAAGTTTTAGAACTTTTTATATAATAAGTAAAAAATAATAGATAACAAAATAAACATATCTCTCATTATATTCACCACTTACGTAAATGAAACATAATATATATCGTATTCTAAAATAGAAAGGGTGAATATAAAATGAAGTCTTACATAATAGAAGGAGGAAAAAAACTAGAAGGAGAGGTAAAGATATCTGGTTCTAAGAATGCATCACTTCCAATTATTGCATCATGTATATTAAATGATAATATAACTAAACTATATAATGTTCCAAATATAAGAGATACTCAAATAACTTTAAAGATTTTGCGTCTTTTAGGTTGCAAGATTAAGAAAAATAGTGGTAAAATAGAAATTAATTCAAAAAATATGACTGAAAAGGAAATTCCAGAAGAATTAATGAGAGAAATGAGATCAACAGTAATTCTTGCAGGAGCAATATTAGGTAGATTTAAGGAAGTAACATTTTCATATCCAGGAGGTTGTGATATTGGTTCCAGACCTATAGATTTACATCTAAGTAGCTTTAGAAAATTAGGAATACAAATAGAGGAAGAATCTGGATTTATACATTGCACATGTGATAGAATAATAGGAAATGATATCAATTTGGATTTTCCAAGTGTTGGAGCAACAGAAAATATTATTTTGGCATCAGTATATGCAGAAGGTATTACAACAATAACAAATGCGGCAATGGAACCAGAGATTGTAGATTTAGCAAATTGTTTAAATAAAATGGGGGCTAAAGTTGAAGGAGCAGGAACCAATGAAATAAAAATAACGGGTGTTAAGAAATTAAAATCTATATCATATGGAATAATGCCAGATAGAATAGAAGCAGGAACATTACTTTGTATGGCAGCGGCCACAGGCGGAAATATTAAACTTTTAAATGTATGTTCAGAGCATCTAGTTCCTGTTATTCATAAATTACAAGAAGCGGGCTCTAATATAACTATTTTAAAAAATAATATAACAATAAAAGCACCAAGGAGATTAAAACCTATAGAGATAAAGACAATGCCTTATCCAGGATTCCCTACAGATTTACAACAGGTTTTTGGAGCTATGCTTACTACAGCAAAAGGAACATCTGTAATTGTAGAAAATATTTTTGAAAATAGGTATAAATATATGACAGAATTAAAAAGAATGGGAGCTAAAGTAACAATTGAAGGAAAGACATCTATAATTAAAGGTGTAAAAAAATTGTCTTGTGCAAGTGTTCAAAGTCCAGATTTAAGAGGAGGAGCAGCACTCGTTTTAGCAGCGCTTACAGCAAAAGGTGAAAGTAAAATAAGTCATATAGAATATATTTTAAGAGGTTACGAAAAATTAGATGAAAAACTTATAAAGTTAGGTGCCTCTATAGTTTTAGAAGAAGGTGAATAAATATTTTGAATATTATACATAAAAAGAAAAAGGTAAATAAAAATACAAATAAAATTAGAAATAAAAGGGCAGATAATAAGTCTGCCCATAGATCAATAAATCAAACAGAAAAAAATAGGAAAAGAGAACCTATCGATTTAGACAACGAAATTATAATAGGACTTCCTAATATTGATAATAGAATTTATAAAGAGAAAATGTCTGATAAAAGAAATACTGTGACAAAAAAAAATGTTAGTAAAAAGAAAAAGGTAAATGCAAAAAAAAAGGCCCCAAATAATAGAATAAAAAAGCCTAGAATACTTTCTGAAAAACAAATTAAAAGAAGAAAGTTGATTTTAAAACTTATAAAGTGGATAAGCCTAGGTGTAATAATAATTGGTATTATTGTTTGTATAATGTTGTCTCCAATATTTAATATAAAGAATATAAAAGTGAAAAATAATAATAAAATATCGTATGAACAAATTGTTAGTTTATCTTCTATACAAGTAAATGATAATATATTTAAATATTCTAAAAACGATATAAAAAATAAAATAAAGGAAAATGCATATATAGAAGATGTAAAAGTAAAAAGACTATTGCCAGATATTTTTGAAATAGAAGTGAAAGAAAGAACAGCAAAATTAATGTTGTTATTTGGAAATGCATATGTATATATAAATAGCCAAGGATATATATTAGAGATATCTGATGAAAACATAAATTTACCAATAATAAAAGGATATAAAACAGAAGAGAAGGATATTGTGACAGGAAAAAGACTATGTAACGAAGATTTAGATAAATTAAGTATTGTACTAAAAATAATCGAATTTTCGCAAAGTGAACAAATATTAGATAAAATAACTGGAATAGATATTGAAGATGAATATGATTACAAAATAATAATGGAGAAAGATCAGAAAATAGCTCATTTAGGCAACTGTTCTATGTTAGAGGAGCGAATACTTTGGGTAAAGACTATTTTAAATGAAATAAAAGACTTACCAGGAGAAATTTTTGTTAATATGAATTTAAATTCAGAAAGGGTTGAACCATTCTTTAGGGAGAGGGTTTAAACAATAAGGAATATAAAAGTGATTAAAGAATTGTTTAGAAAAGTAAATTTTAATATATTTATTATGAAAAAATGTTAAGATGAACTAAAAATATAGCTAGAAACATTGATGCATGTTTGAAGATTACTAAAACAGCATAAAGAAAGAGAGGATTTAAATGAATAAAAAGGTGCTTGCACTAACAACAGGAATGATATGTTTTATTCTAGTACTTGCAATAGTTATTCAAGTAAAAACAATAAAAAGTACGAATTCTATAGTAATACAAACTTTATCAAATGAAGATTTAAGAGATGATTTATTAAAATGGAAAGAAAAATATGACAATGCTAATTTAGAACTTGAAAAGGCAGAAAAAAAATTAGAAGAAACTAGACAAATCGCAATACAAAATAGTCCAGAACTTATGCAAAAGGAATCAGATTTAAAAAATAATAATATAGCGTTAGGTCTTACAGACGTGACTGGCTCAGGAGTGGTAATTACTTTAAAAGACAATCAAAATATTACTAATGAAAATATTGGCATAACTGATGATATTAGGTCATATCTAGTGCATGACGCAAACTTGAGAGAAATAGTAAGAAACCTTAAAGTATCTGGAGCAGAAGCTATTTCAATTAACAATGAAAGGGTTGCCAGTTCAACATCTATTGTATGTTCTGGAAATGTGATAAGAATTAATGACAGGAAAGTTGGTTCTCCATTTGAAATTAAAGCAATAGGTTCACCAGAATTATTATATGGAAATTTGGGAGAGACAATAACAAGGTTAAATAATTCAGGAATTATTGTGGAAATTCAGAAGCAAGATAATATAGTAATTAGTAAATATGATGGTACAATTAATTTTAATTATGCAAGTAATATTGAATAGAGGTGAATTAGTTTGAAAAGGGATAAAATAATAGTTAGTATAACGATACTTTTTATGTGTATTATTTTAACATGTGTTATGTTTATGCAGTTTAAAACAGCTAAGCAGACTAATTTAACAGATATAAAGAATATGAATGAAGATGAACTTAAAAGTGAAATATTGCTTTGGCAAAATAGGTATAATGAAATAGATCAAAAACTTAGAAGTCGTAGTCAGACAATAGATGAATATGAATCAATTTTACAAAATAGTGATGAAACAGTTAAAGTGTTAGATAAAGAATTAAATGAGCTTGAAAAATTAATTGGAATAACAGATGTAGAAGGAAATGGAGTTATTATTACATTAGAAGATAGTGATGATAGAGAGGTAACAGCAGTAACTTTATTAAATTTAGTAAATGAGCTAAAATATGCAGGAGGAGAGGCTATTTCTATAAATGGAATTAGAATTGTAAATATGACAGACATAGTTGATGTAAATTATATAATTCAAATAGAGGGACAGAAATTATCATCACCATATATTGTAAAATGTATTGGAAATCAAGATTTTATATCAAGTACTCTTAACTCTAAAGACGGATATATTCAAACTTACACAGATAGTGGTATTAATTTGAAAATGGAACTTCAAAATAATATAAAAATAGATAAATATAATGGTAATTTACAGATTAAATATAGTAATGATTAACAGATTGGAGGAGTTTAATTTATATGTCAAAAAGAAGAATTGTAATAATATTAGCTATAATGTGCCTTACAATAGTGGCAGCAATATTAGTTCAAATTAGAACAATAGAGGGTATAAATTCTCCAGTGTTAAAAGTAATTGCAGATGATAATTTAAGAGATGAGGTTCTAAAATGGAAAGATAGGTATGATACTAGTTCAAGTAATTTAGAAAAAACAGAAAAAAAATTGGAAAAAATCAGACAAAAAGCAACAAAAAATGACGAAAATTTTAAGGAGAAAGAACAAAGTATAAAAAAGTATAATACTATTTTAGGGGTAACTGATGTAAATGGAGAAGGTGTTACAGTTAATATTTTAGCAAAACATTTAGATGAAAGTACAAAAGATTATTTGGATAACATTATAAATGAACTTAAAAATGCTGGTGCTGAAAGTATAAGTATAAATAATCAAAGATTAATATGGAATTCTGTTATTTCTTGTGAAGGAAATGTAATTAAGGTAAACATGGAAAAGATAGAATCACCTTTTGTTATAAAGGCTATAGGAGATACAAGATTATTACATGGTGCTTTAGTTAGACCAGGTGGATATATAGAATTGTTAAATAGTAATGGTATAAAAGCAGAAGTTGTAAAATCTACTAATATACAAATACAAAAATATAATGGTTTAATTAATTATGAACATTTAAAAATATTACATAAGAGGTGAATGGATTGAAAAAGGCGAATATTACCATATGTATTGTTATATTTCTTATGTGTGTTATACTAGTTTCTGTCATATTAATGAGAGCTAAAGCAGTAGAGGAAACTGACTTTGAAACTGAATCAGTTACAAGGGAGACAGAGCTAAGAAAAGAAATATCAACATGGAAAAGTAAATATGAAAAGATTAGTGAGACACTAGAATCTATAAATCAAAAGATATTAGAATATGAAGACCAAATTGAAAAAAGTGAAGATTCATCAGATTTAGTTGAAAAAGAATTAGAACAAACCAATGTATTATTGGGAAAAAAGACAGTAAGAGGAGAAGGAATTATAGTAACACTAACAGATAAGGAAAATGCTAAAATTCTTGCAACAGATTTATCAGAAATAATTAATGAAATAAAATATGCAGGAGCGGAAGCAATATCTATTAATGGTATAAGAATACTTCCCATGACAGACGTTACAGGAGCTACAAATGATTTAATTCTGATTAATGGGCAAAGAGTTTCGTCTCCATATGAAATAAAGGCAATAGGAAATCAAACATACTTATATAGTACATTAAATGCCAAAAACGGATTTATAGATTATTATACTAATCAATATGATATAGATATAAAAGTAGAGAAACAAAAAAATGTGACTATAGATAAGACAAACCAAGAGGTTAATTTAAAATATATAAAAGAAGGAGAAGAGTAAGATGATTATTATAGCAATTGTTATTGGATGTATATTAGGCGCAATAATAGGAATGTATGCTCCTACAATTCCATACACATATTCAGGATATTTAGCTATTGCTATTATGGCAGCATTAGATACTGTTTTTGGAGGAATAACATCAATAATTAAAAAGAATTTTGATATGAAAATATTTGTTTCAGGTTTTTTCGGTAATGCAATTTTAGCTATTATTTTAACATATTTAGGCGAAAAATTGAATGTAGATATTTATCTTGCAGCTATTTTTGTATTTGTTAGTAGAATGTTTAATAATTTAGGTTTTATAAGAAGATATTATATAGAAAAATTGACAGAAAAGAAAGAAAATAAAAAAAGTAAGAAAAAAAGTATTGATAAAGTTTAAAAAATGTGCTAAGAATATAAAGACAAAATTATATAGAAAGTGTCAATAACTTACAAGAAACGACATTGTTACAAAACTGTTACGAAAATATTACAAAAATATAACAGATTCTATTGACATTTTTGGAGAAATATAATATTCTTAGGCTAGAATTAAAATGCGGTAAAAAATGGAGGAGTTAACTTTGGCTATAGGTGATATAATAGTTGGTATTGATATAGGTACATCTAAAGTTAGTCTTGTTGTGGGAGAAGTCAATAACTTCAATCAAATCGAAATAATTTGCAGTACTAGTCACAAATGTAGCGCTATAAAAAAAGGGAAAATAGTAGATGAAGATGCAGTAGTAATGGCAATAGAAAATGCTATAAAAGATGCAGAGATGGAGTCAGGACTTAAAATAAATTCGTCTTATGTAACTATACCTGGAAAATATGTTACAATTGTTCAAAACAGTATAAGCAAAGAATCAAGAGATAGATATGCAGGGATTTCAGTAAAAGATATATCTTCTGCATTAATGCAAGCAAAAGACATAGATATACCAGAAGGAAAAAGTATAATAGATATAGTGGCAGATGAATTCATATTAGAGGACGGAAAAATAGTAAGTGATCCAGTTGGAAATTTAAGTAGTAACTTTACTATGAAAGCACAAGTAATATTAGCAGATAAAGATTATATTAGACAATTATGCAATATATTTAGAAAAGCAGGTCTAGAAATAGATGGATTAGTACCAGAAACATTGGCAGAAAGAAACCTTATATTAGACATAAATGAATTAAACGACAACATAATGATTCTAGATATTGGTGCTGGAAATACTGATATAGGAGTATTTGAAGGAAGTTCGTTTATATATACAAATACAGTACCTTTAGGTGGAGATAACATTACTAATGACATAGCATTAGTGTTAGATATTTCTGTTGAAGAGGCAGACAAATTAAAAAGACAATATGGATTAGCGATGAAATCTTTTATAGATAATGATAATGAGATAATTTTAAATACTTGCAAAGGTGAATCTAAAAATAAAGTAATTAAAAGTTCAGAACTTATAGAAATAATAGAAGCAAGAATTGAAGAGATATTTTCGATAGTTAATAAAGATATAACAGCACAAGGTATTAAATCAAGAATTAATAATGTTGTTTTAACAGGTCAAGGAATTAGTAATATTAATAAAAGCGATGTTGCTGGAAAAGTTATCTTAAATATACCAGTAAAGATATCAACAGGAAGACTAATAAGTACAATAAGACCAAGCTATAGAACAGCATATGCATTAGTTAGATATATAGCAGCAAGACCTTTTGCAAAAAATGTCTCAAGTAATATTGATTCTGGTTCAGAACAAAGTATATTAAAGAAAATACTTGAAAAGATTAAAGAATTTTTCTATTCATAAAGAACGCAAAATGGTAATTTTTAATTATACTTAAACAGTTAAATAAATATTCACAGGATTTGAGTGTTTTGTGGAAGTAAAAGTGAATATTACTAATAGAATGAAGTGATTTTGTATAGAAAAGTGAAGGTAAACGTTTTTAATTTTAAAAAATATATAATAGGAGGAAACATTATGATAATGGATAGCGTTGAAGAGAGCGGAATCATGATAGATGGAACTGCTACAATTAAAGTAATAGGTGTTGGTGGAGCAGGAACTAATGCTGTAAACAGAATGGTTGATTCAGGAATAAGAGGAGTAGAATTTGTTGCTATAAATACAGACAGACAACAATTATTACTATCTAAAGCAGCATCTAAAATCCAAATTGGTGAAAAAATAACAAGAGGATTAGGAGCTGGAGCAAATCCTGATATTGGTGCACAAGCAGCAGAAGAAAGCAAAGCAGAAATTACAGAAGCACTTCGTGGAGCAGATATGGTATTTGTAACAGCTGGAATGGGACGGAGGAACAGGAACAGGTGCAGCACCAATAGTTGCAACATGTGCTAAAGAAATGGGCATATTAACAATAGGAGTTGTTACAAAACCATTTACATTTGAAGGAAAGAAAAGATTATCTCAAGCAGATAGAGGAATTGAAAGTTTAAAAGGAAAAGTTGATACATTAGTTGTAATACCAAATGATAAATTATTACAAGTAATAGACAGAAAAACTTCAATTGTTGAAGCTTTCAAAATGGCAGATGATGTATTAAGACAAGGTGTACAAGGTATATCAGATTTAATTGCAATTCCTGGTCTTGTAAACTTAGATTTTGCTGATGTTAAAACAATAATGTTAAATACAGGTATGGCACATATGGGTGTAGGAAGATCTTCAGGAGAAAATAGAGCAGAAGATGCAGCAAAACAAGCTGTTTCAAGTCCAATGCTTGAAACATCAATAGAAGGTGCAAGAGGAGTTATTATAAATATTACAGGTGGTCCAAGTTTAGGATTACACGAAGTAAATACAGCAGCTGAATTAATACAAAGAAGTGTTGATCCAGAAGCAAATATAATCTTTGGTGCTGTGATAGATGAAACTTTAGATGAAGATATAGTAATAACTGTTATTGCTACAGGTTTTGAAAGAGAATCTACAGTAGGAAATACAGTTCCTGTCGGAGAGATTGTTAGTAAAGCATGGGATAAAAAGATAAACTCAATCCCATCTTCACAAGAAACAGCTAGTTCATCAAATGATTTAGATATTCCATCATTCTTAAGAAAAAATAAAGGAATGAATAAATAAAAAATATCATAATTATGAATAAAAACTAGAAAGCAAAAATTAAATATCATAATAGAAAAGAAATAATCTTAATTTGTAGATTATTTCTTTTTTTCTGCATCAAGAAGTGACAGATTTTTAATTGTATAAGAGTTAGAATATTGGTTGCCAAGCAATATGTTGAAAATTATACACTATGTAATACACACAATCAAACTGTAAATAGCAACAGGAAAACTAACACTGTATGGTTTCATTAATTATTAAGAATTGTTTTAGTAAGGAGTAATGAATTTGACTGTATATTTAGACATTATATTTTTGGAAAACTTTTTTATGAATTATATACTTCTTTTTGCTGTTAGTTATATTATGAAGGTAAAAAGTAAACAATTATTAATTATTACTTCAAGTATACTTCGGCAGTATATATGTAGTAGTCGTTTATTTGCAAAACGAAAGGCTCTATTCTAATCTCTTTGTTAAGATTTGTTTATCAATAATCATGGTATATATTGCATATTTACCAAATAACTTTAAAAAGTTATTTAAAGAATTAATAATGTTTTATTTAATCTCTTTTGTATTTGGGGGAAGTGCTTTTGCACTTTTGTATTTTGTAAAACCAGAGAATATTATGATAAGAAATGGCGTTTATGTAGGAAATTATCCTTTGAAAATAGCACTGCTTGGTGGAATTGTGGGTTTTACAATTACTCATATTGCTTTTAAATTAGTAAAAAATAAGATTTCTACAAAAAATATGTATTGTGAAATAAGTATTGAAATCAATCAGAAGACTACAAATGCAAAAGCTTTGATAGATAGTGGAAATTTACTTAAGGAGCCAATTTCTGGGTATCCAGTAATAGTTGTAGAAAAATATAAATTAGTTGGAATATTACCATCAAATATACTAGGAAATCTAAAAGAAATATTACAAGGGAATTATTCAAATGAAGATACAGATAATGAATTGGAATATTACTTACCTAAATTTAGAGTGATACCATTTTCATCTTTAGGTAAGCAAAATGGAATGCTACTCGGAATAAAAGCAGATAAAGTAACGATTTTTTTTGAAGAAGAAAACATATTCATACAGAATTCTATTATTGGAATTTATAATGAACATCTTGATAAAAATGAAAAATATACAGCACTAGTGGGATTAGATTTGCTAGAAAGGAGGAATGATAGTGAATTTACTTCAAATATTAAAGTCTAGTATTAATACATTATATGTTAAATGTGTTAATAAAGATGGAATTCAAACTTTACCTATTTATTATATAGGTGGAAGTCAAAGCTTACCACCACCACTTACTCGGGGAAGAAGAGGAAGAATTACTAAATAAATTGTCATCTAAAGATGATACGGTAAGACAAACTTTAGTAGAAAGAAACCTTAGACTAGTTGTATACATAGCTAAAAAGTTTGAAAATACAGGAATTGGAATAGAGGATTTAATATCAATAGGTACCATAGGATTAATGAAAGCAATAAATACATTTAATACTGATAAAAAGATAAAACTAGCGACATATGCATCTAGATGCATAGAAAATGAGATATTAATGTATTTAAGGAGAAGCAATAAGATAAAAGGCGAAATTTCAATAGATGAACCATTGAATCAGGATGGAGATGGAAATGAACTTCTTTTATCAGATATTTTAGGAACTGATTCGGATGTCACATCAAGGAGAATAGAAGATGAAGTGGATAAAACCTTATTAAAGGCATCTATAAAAAAATTAAGTAACAGAGAAAGAAATATTATGGAGCTACGATTTGGCTTTATAAGTGGAAAAGAGAAAACTCAAAAAGAGGTTGCAGATATGCTTGGCATTTCTCAAAGTTACATTTCTAGACTAGAAAAGAAAATTATAGGAAAAATGAAAAAAGACATAATGAGTAAAACAGGCTGAATAAAAATACCTTCTTTGGAAATAATTATAATAATTATAAACCAAAGGAGGTATTTATTTGATAAAAAAAGTAGAAATTGCATCAGTAAACACTGCTAAGCTACCTGTTCTATCAAATAAAGAAAAAAATGAATTATTAATTAAAATAAAAAATGGTGATGAAGAAGCAAGAGATGAATTTGTAAATGGAAATTTGAGATTAGTATTAAGTGTTATTAAACGATTCTATGGAAGAGGAGAGAATTTAGATGATTTGTTTCAAGTTGGATGTGTAGGTTTAATAAAAGCTATAGATAATTTTGATTTATCTCAAAATGTTCAATTTAGTACGTATGCTGTTCCTATGATTATAGGAGAAATAAGGAGATATTTAAGGGATAATAATCCAATTAGAGTGAGTAGATCTATAAGAGATTTAGCATATAAAGTATTAAGTGTAAAAGAAAAGATAATTAAAGAAACTCGGGAAGGAACCCAAAATAGAAGAAATAGCTAAAGAGTTAAATATAGATAAAGAAGAAATTGTTTTTAGCTTAGATGCTATTCAAGAGCCAGTTTCTCTTCAAGAACCTATATATGGAGATAGTAGTGAAAATTTATACATTATGGATCAAGTAAGTGATAAGAAAAATACAGATGAGCATTGGGTCGAAAGTATAACAATTGCTGAAGCAATGAAAAAATTAAATGATAAAGAAAAAATGATTGTTTCGAAGAGGTTTTTTGAAGGAAGAACACAAATGGAAGTTGCAGAAGAGATAGGAATTTCCCAGGCTCAAGTATCAAGACTTGAAAAAAGTGCAATTAATCACATAAAGAGAATATATAAATAGAAGTTGCTAAAAAAAGGCAACTTTTTTTTATTTTATAATATACTATATAATATGAAGGAGGTAGACATGGGACAGAAGGGATTAGATTTTAAACATAAAGAAGTGATAAATATAAATGATGGAAAAAGACTTCGGATTTGTTCAAGATGTATGTGCCGATTTTGAGACAGGAAGAATTACATCAATAATAGTTCCTGGAAACAACAAAATATTAAATATGTTTTCTAGTAATAACGATATAGTTATACAATGGCAGAATATAAAATGCATAGGCGATGATGTAATATTAGTAGAAATATAATAAAATAATAGCTTAAGAAAGGATTGAAAATGTCTTGTAGAGACGTAATATTAACATAATAGTGAAAGGTATAAATTACCAAAGAAAAAGTATTGATTTTTAGAACTAAAAGTGATAATATAATATTTGTAACAAGCAACTGAAAAAAAGTTTAAAAAAATTAAAAAACTTTAAAAAAAGTATTGACTTTGAATGAGCATCGTGTTATTATAATTAAGTACTAAACATCAGAAAAAAATATATATAATTTTTTTATATAAATTAGTAAAATTTGTACATCAATTTGAAGAAAACGTTATTACTAGTTTATTATTTTGCACTTTTTGAAAATCGACAAAAAAGTTTAAAAAAATTAAAAAAATATATTGACAAACTTATAAAGATATAGTACAATAAAAAACGTCGCTGACATAAAAAGAAAAAGCGATAAAAAGTACATTGAAAAGTAAACAATAAACCTTTAGAGAAACCAAAAGCGGTAGT
>CAJMRY010000004.1 GCA_905215935.1 uncultured bacterium | reverse complement strand
ACCACAAGCCATCGTAAGCACCAACGTTCGAACTACCCCCAACACGAGCCACCCTGTTTCCAGTTGCAGAACACCAATAATAATCAGATGTTCCAGTTGTAGTGCTTCCTCCAATTTCACTAGGAAGTTGTATAAGTGGATGATTTATATCAAATCCTAATGTTTTTCCATATCCTTCTTGTTTCGAATTCACATATCCCAGTTTCTCATATGGTGCTTCAAATTTGTCTGAAACATATTGAGTAGGATCATAGCAAATATAGGCTTCACAATCTTTTATGTTTATTCCATCTACAAATTGGAATATATTTCCCAATATTCCTTCTATACCTCTATATATAACATTGTGTTTATTGTCATTTACAAGACAACCTGATTTCATTCCTAATGTATCGCAACCACCTGCATTTTGAACACCTGTCCAAATATATGTAGATAATGTAATACTTGCTATTGGTTCTCCATCAAAAATAATTTCTTTTCCTGTAATATTATTATCTTCATAATTATTTATAGCAGTTATTGTTCTCATTGCTGCAGATGAATTATCGTATCCTCCAATCTTTACTTGCTGTCCTACTATAAATGCATTACCTCCTGAAGTATTTATTATAATTCTATTCGCATTTGTTTCTGCTACTAATGCAACATCTCCATTATTATGTCTCATTGAAGACATACCATTTCCTAATGCACTTTGTGAATTAAATGTTGCATATTCTACTAAATACAAACATTGTATTGCAAAATATCTCCAGTCTAATAAACAATAATCGTCTCCAAGATTTCTTGCCAATGTTCTATATTGATTTATATTTTTGAAATCTGCTCCAGGTAATCCACTGTAACTATGTAATTTTCCATCTGCCCCAATACCTGTTAAATATCTAGCAATATCAAATTCTTTTATTTCTGTAAATCCGCTTCGTGCATAATCTGCAATTAAAATATACATATAATCATTTTCTTCATATATTTTTAGCCAAAATGTAGGAATATGAGTATATACATCTCCATTTGTTCCATCAAACTTAAAATCTGCATCTCCAAAGTAAGCTTTTTTCTTTCCTGTTGTTAAATCTAAATTAAAAGATATAATATCTTTCCATGGCGATAAGTTGTCAAAATCGTTTTGTACTGTTCCTCCATTCTTAGTTGCATTTGCAATTAGTCCAACACCATCTTCTATTCTTTCCCATGCTACTGAAGTATTGTTTGATTTTTTTCTTCTTACTCCATATACATGACCTCTTGAAGATTCTATGTTTTCAACATCTTGTTCTAATTCTTCAATTCTAGCATCTACACTAGTAAAAGTTTTATTTTTAATTGCGGATGCTCTTGCATTTGTGACTTCAGCATCTTTTATCTCTATTGTTTTATTATTTTTTGTTAGTGCTTGTCCTCCTAATGTAAGATTTTCTAAAACATTAACTTGAGCTCCTGATGCTATTCCATTTAATTTATCTTTTAATAGTGTTGTAAAATCGTTTGTAGATAATCCTTTGCCAGATACTTTATCTACTTTATTATCATGTAAGTCTTTCATTTTTGCATCTATTGCTTTCCAGTTGTCATTTGTTGCCCTGTCAATATCATAATTAGAATCTAAATCTTCTGAGTTGTTTGTATCCCACATGAATAGATTTAAAAAACTTGTAAATTTAGGCATCTTCATTCCTCCTATCTTAATTTATTTTCACTCCATCTATATAAACATTACCATTCCATATTTGTAATGCCCCTCCTAGATTTTCATTATACATTCCATTTATAGCAATTCCATTTTTAGTTATCGCTATGCCTGGTTTTCCACTTCCTAAAACGAAGTCATATGTTGTTGTTGTTAATTTATCTGATATAGTAACTTGAATATTGTAACTTTTATTTATATCAAATCCATTTGCTCCCAAGTCTCCCTTTATCAGTCCTTCAAAAGAGAAACTTTTTCCATTTCTAATTGGATTTAATACTGTTCCTCCATTTTTCCAGGATGATGCTGTTGTTTCTTTATACTTGTATGAACAACTTTTAATTTCATTTAATACTGCACCAAAACTTCCTTCCCATATAGATCCATTAAATTTAAGAGTTGAAATAGATCCAATTCCATTCTCTCTTGTAACTTCTACTTTATTTATTGTAATTGCTGAATAATCAATATATCGTGCTGGAGATATTTGTTTAAATGAACTATTATTTCTGCTATCAATTGCATACATTGTAAAAATGTTGCTTTTTACTGAATTAATAGTAGCTTGTACATTTGCAGTATCTGAATAATTTACATCTACTTGACTACTACCTATTACAAACCTATATTTAGACATTGTTGCATAATTCTTTGCAACTGCTTTATTTGCAGTAGATATTATTGCTTTTACATTGCTATATCCTTTTACAATATATTGATTGTTTCCTGTTAATGCAATTGTTTTTGAATTTACATCTTCATATACAAAATTATTAAAAGTAGGATTTGAATTAACAACATTCAAAGTTCCTACTTTTTCATCATAATATTCACTATTTCCATATGTAATTACTCCAACTTTTATTGAAACAGAGTTTGCATTTTTACAATACTGAAGCATTGAAAGAATTTGTGCAGCAGTCCAAGTATAAGAAGTTGCTGTTGTTTTTCCTGATGTTAATCTTCTTGTGCCTGAAGGACAATCTAAAAAATAAGCAATTTGATTTCCACTAGGGTTTGTACAATTAACGGTCAATGAATTATTACTATTTAGAGAAAAATTCGCTCCTGGAGAAGTTATCGTTGCTTTATTTTTAGTTGCAATTGTAATCGTACCACTTTCAGACCATAATCCACTATCAGCTCTCCTTAATCTAACTCTTACATTATAAGAAGTATTAGGTGCTAAATTTCCAATAGTAAATGTTCCACTTTTTCCATCTCCAGCTACTGAATCGTTAGCATCAGTCCAGCCTCCACCATTAAGTGAGTATTGCGTCCAATCTCTTCTAGGATCACAAGTCCATTTTACACTAATAGAATTTAAGGCATTTCCATTATTATAAATATTGATACTATTCAAATATCTTGGTATATTATCTAGCCACCAACTACCACTACCAGAGCAATTTACGGCAACTGTATATATACCTGCTTCAGCATATGCACTAAATTGTTTATTTCCTTGACCATCATGATAAATTCTTTTTGTACCACTTGCAACAGTAGTACCATTATATAACTTTATACGACCAGATGAATAATAAACTTGCTCTCCATCAATAACAACTTTAAAATTACCAGCCATATACCAACTTGAACTTGCATTTCCGCTTCCAACTAAATTCCATCCTATATCAGTATAATTTCCATCTATACTTCTACCATTTGTCCACCAGTTAAAAGTTAAATATCGACCACTATATCCACTAGTTCCAAAAGAACCACTACTTGCCATATTTGCTCCTTTCTACAATAGACTGCTTAACCATATTTGAGAATCTACTTGTTGAACAAGCATACCAGCGATTTGAGCTTTACCTCTAACAATCATTTCTTCTGTTTCCATTCCCTTATCAGTAAATTCAGCTACTGTTTCGTTAGTATTTACATTATCTATTCTTACACCATCTGCATCCGCTTTTAGTTCTGTATTTTTTGTGCTAGACTTTACTTTAATGCCTTTTCCAATTTGTACTGTGTCTGTTATTGTTTCATTAGCATTTTGTGTCCAAGTTTGTTTCGTATTTCCTAAGTTACCCATTAAATCGCACAAAATAAAAGCATCCTCTGTATCAGAGTAGATGCTATATTCAATCGTATTTGAAGTAACTTCAATTGTAATTACTTTTTCTTTAAAATTATCTCCTGTATTTTCTAATACATAATTCTTTCCATTTATAGTAACTCTTCCATTTGCTAATGTTACTAATTTTTTATACAAGAAACTTATTGTATAAATACCATTTTTTATTTGAATTATTTGTTTAGCAGTTCCAACTTTTATTTTATAACCTAATCCACTTATGGAATTATTTTTAATTTCTGTATTTGAATATTCTTCTATATGACCACTAAAATTATCTGAAGCATACGCAAAAATATTGTCTCCACCAGTAGTAGAGACAGTATTAGTAAGTCCATCAATAGTTTGTTTTAAACTTTCGACCGCTTCTTTTGTTTCGTTTTCTACATTTTGAATTTTTAATTCTGTAGATTCTAAATCCATTGTAATAGAGTTCATTTTGCTTTCATTATTATCTTGTTGCTCTATTAACAACTTAATTTGATTATCTTGTTTATTACAAATTATTTCTGTATTAGTAAGTCTTTTTTCAATACTTGTTGCATACTCATATTTTGTCTCTGAATAATTTGTTTCTTCAGTATAGCTTTTTCCTTTTATTCCAGAATTTATGTTTTCAACTATATTAAATAATATAGTTTTAAATTCTTCACCTTTTAGATTCTTAAGAGTAACTATATCTCCAAACTCAAAATAGCCAAACCCAAAAGAAGTAAATTCAAATACATAATATTCTAAGCCATTTATTTGATTATAAATATCTACAATAAAATCTTCTCTATTTCTATCCATTATTTGATTATTATCAATTCTAACTGATACTCTATCTTCGTCTTTCATATTGGTTGGATAGTAAATATTATCTTCTTGTGGACTTCTTCCTAAGACAAGAGAATTAAAAGCTCCTATTTTCTTTCCTAGTGTTAATTTTTCAAGATCATTTTCATCAATAGTTTCTCCTGTTTCTTGAGGATATGCTACATATAAGTCTTTATTAAATATCTTGATAAATCCTCCAGCTACTGCTGCTATTTCATCTAATATATCTCTATAAGTTAGATTTAAGCCTAAATATTTATCTTCATAAATTCTTTTATTGCTATTTACAAAATTAGTTGTCTTTAATTGAAACTCAAATTTATTACAAATAGCTTGTAGAAGCATAAGGACTGTTATTTCTTCATTTTCATAATCTAAACTTAAAGGCTCATCATCATATTTAATATGTGTATCTATCAAGTGATCGAATAAATATAATTTTGTGGAATCTTTATCTACTACATCCTCTTTATCATAAACAACATATTCTCCATAATCTACATATTCATAATCTTCAAACTCTGATATTCTAACCCCAAGTTTTACATTTATTGTAGAAGCAGAGGCTATATTTTCTCTGCTTTCTTTTTCTATTAAATATTTTACTCTTGTACTGCTTAACATCCCTGATGACATTTTATTAACTTCATCTACTGTATAAGATTTATCCAAGTCTGTTGCCATATATTTTACTCGAGTGTTATTTATGTTCCTTACTTTTCTTTCGTTTACTTGTCTTACTGTTAATATTTTATCTACTTCTATACTTGTATAATTTTCAACTTCTAATGTTAATTGTCTCATTATAGAAGTAAACATCTCTCCATTTACAGAAGGTTCAGCACTTTTTATGTATGTTTTATCAATAGTTGTTTTTCCAAAATTTAAAAGCATATTCATTTGCTTTCCATATTTCTTCATTTTAGATTTAAAAGTATCATTTATTTTTAACATGCTTATCCTCCCTTTCATTTGGTATCAAATTAACAGAGAAAGATTTGTATTTCATATCTGATCTTCTTAATAAATCCTCTTCATAATCATTTGCATAAAAATCTGCTGTACAAGTGCATTTATATTTGTTATTGTAATATTCCACTTCTATTGTTGCAGAATCGAATATTATTTCTAACTCTGACATTTCTTCTGCATCTAATGGTTCTATTTCTAGCATAATTTTAGGGAAGTTACCTACTAATGAGCCTTTCATACTTCCTGCCATATTTCTTCCTGTATCCGAACTCCATAGTTTGTTCCTTCCCAATTTATAACTTATTATGCTATTAAATGACTTTCCATTTAATTTTATTAAATCACCACTATATATCATTAGTAACACCTCCCATTAGTTGCTAAAGCGAGTCTGTCACTTCTTTTTCTGCTACTTCTTTGAATTACCTCTCCATCAAGAATTACATTTACATTTATATTAGGATCATAATCTCCATCTGGTCTATCATCATTTTGCTCTTTAAATAGTTTCAATGCTGTCATTATCATTTCAAGCATTTTATCTTCTGGAGCAACAACTTCTCCTTGGTGTTTATTATCACCAATCATTGCTAATTGAGGTGTATTGGCTTTTACATAACCACCTTGTGCCAACATAGGTATTTGTGGAACACCAAGAGTCTTTATCCAATCAAAAGGTTTAATTCCAACTATTTCAATTCCTTTTATTTTATTAAGTGCTGCGTTTAAACCATCAAATGGAACTTTTATAACCTTATTGATTCCACTTATAATTCCATTTACTATTGCTTTCAGTCCATTTAATATACCTTCTTTTATACCATCAAATATCTTTCCTCCTGTAGAAAATACATTTTTAACAGCTTGCCAAGCTTGACTAAATTTGTCCCTGAACCAGTTTGCTACATTTCCAAAAACGGATGTAATTGCATTCCAAGCTCCAGAAACTCCTTCTTTTACTTTTGTAGTAATTGTATTCCATACATTTGAAATTGTATTTGTAATATTTGTCCAGATATTATTCCAAGTTGTTTTTATAGAATTTAAAACATTTGAAATAGTTGTTTTTACTGCATTTATTGCTGTAGATATTCCATTTTTTATTCCTGTCCATACAGCTGTAATTATATTTAAAATAGTATTCCATATTGTTTCTATAACACTTTTTATAGCATTAAATACAGAGCTTATCACTCCAGCAACAATATTTACTGCAGTTTCAACTACTCCCTTAATAGCATTCCATATTGTTTCAAAAAAGCCCTTTATTGCTTCCCAAATTCCAGTAAAAAATGTTTTTATTCCTTCCCAAGCCTTGTTCCAATCACCAGTAAAAATTCCTACAATAAAATCTATTAATCCTTTAAAAGTATCAATTATTCCACCTATTGTATCTGCAATAGATCCAAATACAGAAATAATTGTATTATATATACTTTCAAAAATTGGAACTAATACAGGAATAATATTTTCTATTATCCAGTCAACTATTGGCTTTAATACACCTTCCCATAAAGCAGTTAATGCTTGCATAATAGAGCCTATAAACTCTCCTACTTTATCTACAAAAGGCTTTAAGTGTTCTTCCCATAAAGCACTAATATTGGTTGCTAAATTCTCTAAAAATGGGACTACATATGTATTATAAGCATCTAAAAATTTACTAAAGGTATCACTTAAACCTGTTTTTAGGCTCTCCATAAATGGATGTATATAGTTGTCATATACTTCATTCCACTTATCTCCTACATAAGTCATAGCTTCAGCTAAAGTTCCAGTTATTTTTTGAATTGGAGATAATGCATTGTTAAGTGTTTCTTTTATCTTATCAACATTATCTATAATTGGTTGTAATAATACTGCTCTTAAATCTTTTGCAAATTTTGCTATTAATTCGCTTACACTCATAAAGGGATTAGCAAACATAGCAATTATATTTGCACCAATTTGTTTAGCAGCATCACCACTAAATACATCAGAAATTTCTCCTAATGCTTGCCATAAATTACCTGTTAATGCCATATCTTCACTAGAAATATCAAACATATTGCAAATAAAACCTTTAATTCTATCCGTATTTTGAGATAAATATTTGTCTATACTTCCAATGAGCCCTTCTGCAATATTTATGCCTATTCTTGCAATTCCGCCAACCATTTGACCTAATGAATATAAACAAGTATCAACCCATTGTTTTGCTGAATTTATTACATCAGGATCTGTCCATATATCTATAATTGTGTTTTTAATATTTTGCAAATGTCCTAAAATACCATCAAAGTTAGTATTTCCAAAACTAGCATCGAATCCTTCTTTGAATATACTTGCCAATTCTTTCACTTTATCTAATAGTCCATTAAATGCCCCAGTATCTTCTGTAATGGTGCTTGTTACATCTAATTTATCAGTTATTCCTGATGTACCTCCACCACCACTTCCTGATCCACTACCACTAGAATCATTATTGTCACTTAATTTTTCTATTTCATCAAATCCTGCTGTTTGTAATGCTTTCTTTGCTTTTTTTGCTGATTTTGCCGTTTTATCACCTATTCCACCAACTGCATCTGAAGCATTTTCTGCACTTGTTGCAATATCTCCCATTCCACTAGAAACCGTTTCAACACTATCAGCTTTTAGTCCAAACAAAGATAATAAACCTGCAAGTGCAGTAAACATTTTTGTTATTGCATTTGTAGCAGTTGTTATTATAGGAATAAATAATTTTGCTATTGGCTGTATTACATTTCCTATTGCTGTTTTCATATTAGTAAAAGCTGTATTTAATTGTGCAACTTTACCTGAATATGTATTAGCATAAATAGCAGCATCATTACTTTGGAATTTTGTTTCTTCTAATATTCCATTTACCTCTGCTTGTATTTTTTCTGCTTGTGTAAGATTATTTGTTGTTTTTCCTATTGATTTTGCATAATCTTCCCACATTTTAGCAACATTTTTAGTAACACCTGCGTTATCAACAACAACAGAATTTTCATTTTTTAAACCTTCTGTTGCTGTTTGTACTGCATCGCCTAAACTATATGTACTTTGCCTTGCAAATGTAGCACTATTTTTTAGTGCATTCATTGTTTTTTGTATTTGGTCAGAACTATATCCTCTTAATGCAAGATTCTTATATGCTGCTACTGCATTATTTAAAGGAACTAATCCATCAGAAACATAATCATTTATGAAACTTTTTGCTTGTTCAAAACTCTTGCCTTGACCTGTTAATATAGAATTTAGTCCTATCCAAGCATTTGATGTTTCGCTCGCAACTTTTAAACATTCTTTCCCAAATTTAGTTACTGCAGCAACAGAAAAAGCAGCCAGTGCTGCTTTGCCTATTTTAGATAAAGTAGATGTGAGTTTTTTTGCAGCTGAATCTGCTTTTCCATCAATATCTTTTAATTGAGAACTAAACTTATCACTATTAAGTATTAAGCTTAAATCAATTTCTCCAACATTTGTACTCAATTTTATCACCTACTTCCGTTTTCACTTAAAGCAATAAACATTTCTTTAAAGTTATTCATTGCTTGTTTATAGGTTTCTACACTTATTTGTGTAGCATTTTTGTTAAGCCATTCACTCCTTATCTTTTTTTCAGATGCTGTAAACTTCTTTAATGTTTCTGGATCATTTTCGCTTCGTATTCTTACAATGTTTCCTAATGGTGTATCACCATTTAAACCTGCTAACAGGCTACTAAATTCTCCCCATTCCATATCATCCATCTTTTTTCTTAGTCTAATACCATATTGCTGTGCAAATGAACTTTCTATTAAATGCCAATCTTCAAATAAGTCATACCAGGTCTCATAATTACTTTTCGTCTTGAAATCGTTTCTCCATTTCCTCATAAGGCACTTCGTTTACGATTGCAGAAATAGCAATTACAACAGCTGTTAACCCATCTATCGTTAATTTCATATCTTTAATTTCTTTTAATGCTTCTTCTCCCATTAAAACTTCAATCATTTCATACATACTAGCTATTGAGAAATCTTGATTTTTTAATTTTTCTTGTACTATCAAATATGTATCTGCACTATTATCTACTTCAAATACCTTTCCCTCTGCTATTTTTATTGTTTGTTTTTCTTTTCCTAATTTTGAACTAATATCAATAACTGACATTTTTAATTCCTCCTTATTTAAAATTTAATAAAAAAAATATGCCCCAGTATATTTCTATACTGAGGCACTTTTTAAGCTGCTGGTGTTACAGTTGGTTTTCCATTTGACATTACCTCAAATTCTAAAGGTGCAACATTTGTGCTGTCTCCTGTTCCTGCATTACTTACAGAAATTAAGCAATCAAATTTAACAGTAGTACCATCTGCAAATTCCCATTCAAATACAGACTCAACATCTTTTCCAGTTGCGAATAATTTTGATGCAACATAATCGTTTCCTTCATCGCCAACATTTCTTTTTCCTGAAATGCTAATAGAGAAACCTTTACCTGTTTGCATTCTTCTAATCCAACCTTCTGTTGTCATTGGTGTCCATTCTTCTACATTATTATCCATTGATAATGAAAATGTTTCGCAATCTGCAATTGTTTTCATATCTCCTGGTGCTGTAGAAGCTTTACCTTTTGTACCAATTTTAAAAATATTATCGAATACGGGATATACTCCACTTGTTACAGTAGCCATGTTTTATTCCTCCTTTTTTTCATAATAAAAAGTTGCTTGAATCACCCTCTCATAAATATTTGAACTATCAGTTCCAACATCTATTGGCTCAGGTACAAGCAACCTTATATAATTTACTTTTATATTATTTATTGTAAAATTTCTTAAACAAAGAAATTTACTATATAATTCCATTGCTTTTAACTCAGTTTCTTTCGCATTGTTATTCCAATGGATAAGTATGCTAACAGACTTTTCCATAGTTTTGGTAGTATCAAGACCACCAATTGCTACTCCAGGAGCACTGCTTCTTTCTAGCTGATATACTCCTATTGATTTTTCTTTTTTATTATCTAATTTTCCTATATAGAAGTGATCTGCTATAATGCAACTATCTTTTGAAAGTTGCTTTAATGTTAAATCATTCAATTCCTTTACAGACATTTTTTGAATATCAGAAACTGAAATTGCATCTAACTTTTTTAGCCAATCTTTTATATCTGCTAATTCTAACATTACAAACCAGCCTCCTTCTTATAAAATTGTGAAAATGCATTTTTACAAAAGTTTTTTTCCTTACCACTTATCCAAGGTTCATACCAATTTCCCCTTGCATTAGCATTTTCTGTTGTTTGAAAATTATATTCAGGATGAAAATACATTCTTCTTGAATATGGAGTAGATGTAATTAAACTCACTTTTCCTTTTTTACTATCTGAATAATCAGGAAATGTACTGTCATTTTGCATATTTCCTGTATCAAAAGGCATTACTTGAGCTTGTACTACTTCTGTATATAAAGCATCAATTGTTTTTTCTAATGAAGTAATTGTTGCTCTATCTAATTGTTTGATTTTTGGTATATTTAATCTCACTTTAGAAGTAACAAATTTATTCATATTACATAATCTCCAATTTCACATAGTTAACAGTTCCATCAGGATTCCTTGCTTTTGTTCCTTGATATATTTCCCTTGTTTCTCCAAAAATCATGGCTTTTCCACCGCTTATAACTGGTAAGTTAGGAGCAATATCTTTTGGAAACAATGCAACTGCATTTATTTGAATTATTACTTTTTCAGTAGTAAGAACTCTCTTTGCCTTATCTTGATAATTACATTTAAAATCATCTTCTAAAGCAATTATAGGACTTCCTTCTTCTGATACATCCTCACTATATAAAATAAGATGAATATCAGTTTTACAATCCTTTTCTCTGACTAAACTTGGATAATTCATATTAATACCTCACATTTCTGCAAGTTAGCCCTGTTTGTGCTAATAAGCAATAATAGTCTTTCGGTATTGCAACACCATTTTGTATTTGTACATTCCAGCTTTCTCCGAAACTCATAGATACACCATTTATTGAATAACTTGAAAGCGGTGTTTTTAATACATCTGCATTTTCATATTCAAAATCAGCAAGTTTGCATACGACTTCTTTTATAATATCTTGTTGAAATTTAGTTAAATTTTCAAATTTTCTTCCAACAATTCGATTATAAGTTAAAGTATCTATATGCATACTTGCTTCTTTTATTTTTTCTTCAATCTCTTTTTCAGGAATTGTCTTTCCTTTATAGGTGTTTAGATAATAAGTAATATCTACATATTTACTCATATCTTACCACTCCTACTAGGCTTTTCTTTCTACATAGAATTGAATAGCATTATGCTTTTTGTTATAAATAAATACATCTTCAAAAGACTCCTCAAAGTAAGTCCATTTTCCTTGTGATAAAGAACTTGGAGCACCTAATTGAGCAAAGTCATAAGCTATTACTGGAATAACAGCAGATGTATGTATTAAGAACATTTTTATATCTTTTGCACCTTCTTGTACTTTTTCATAATATGTACCAATATTAGCTTTTGCTGGAGTTGTAACAGCTGTATATGTTTCTCCTGATTTTGTATAGTATGTTTTTCCTGCTACTATATCTGTGTCAGAAGTTAATTCATATTTATCTGATGCAACTTCAAATCCATCATCTGTAAATATATAAGCTGATTTCATTGCAGATTTTGGAACACCAATTACTTCAACTTCTCCAATTCTATCTAATGATCTAGCAACTGCTGTATCTTGTGCAGATAAATTTCTAGCAGCTTCTTTAGCTGTATCAATTAAAGTCTTTGTAGGAGTATCAGCATATAGTAATCTTCCTGCTGCAGGAACTCTTGCTTCATCCATTTTGTCCATCATTTCATCAAATTTTGTTAATACATTCGCTAATGTAAGAACATCATCTTCTGTAATGCTTTCAATTTCATTTTTTAATTTATATAATGCTGTTATCATTTCAGCATCCATTTCTGGGAATTTTTGTTCCTCGTTCATTACCTTTGTAATATTTTGAATAGTGGCAACATGATTTGTTTCATCTATATCTCTTGGATGAATAAGTGTGTCCCAAGTTCTATGAGTTTTCAATTTCTTTGGTTCTTCATCATTATTGAAGTTTCTTCCAAAGCTTCCTATTGAATCTCTATCTCCGTTTTTTCTACCTTTTACTGATAAGCTTGGTAAAATAACTGTATCATTTCTTAAAAATTTCACATCTGGTTTTACTGCACTCCATAAAGCACCAAAAAATAATGTGTATGGATATGCTTGAGCTAAAGCTTGTGAATATTCTTTAGCATAATTTAATCCTGTTTTTTCAAATGGCATAGTAAATCGCCTTCCTTTCTTCTATTTTTAATTTTGTTTTTTAGGTCTTACACCAGTAAAGCCAAAATCAAATGTTCCATTATTTGAGTTTGTACCGTTATTAGTGTCAGCACCAACTGTTATACCAACAGTTCCTTGAACTTGTTTTTTTAATCCTGGTACATCAGTAATAACCTTTTCTAGTGCTGTTTTTAGTGCTTCTTCTAATACATTCCCATCCTTACCAACACAGCCATTTAGATCTGCCATTTTTAGAAGATATGGCATTGTTTTTATATCTACATTTAAATCATCAACAAAGTCGTAAGCTTTCTTTTCAACTTTTAATCTTTGATTTTCTAATTGTGTTTTTTGTAAAGATGCTTGTACATCAGAAAGCTCTTTATTTTGAGCATTGGCTTGATTTGCTTTTTGTGTTTTAAATGCATTTATTGCACTTTCCATTTCTTCAGCACTCAAACCTTGTTTTTGAAAATAGCTTTTTAATACACTATCTTCTGTTTTCGCATTTCTACCATCTATCATTTCTTGAATTTTGTTATAATCAATTGTGTTAGATGCTTGATTTGCATTATTATTTTGTTGCCCTGTAGTGCCTTGGGCATTTGGATTTGAATTATTATTCACATTATTATTTGTGTTGTTATCTCCATCCATTTTCACTACCTCCTACTTTTTTAAGTCTTGAAATGACTATATTGCACAAGCTTTTACCCTCATCAGTGTTTGGAGCATATAAAAAAAGAACCCTAAGGCTCTTAATTAATCAACATATAAACTTCTTTTTAATTCTTCGTATCTTTCTTTTGATACTTTGTATTTACCTTTTTCAGCTTTTATAGGTTTATTGTCTGATAATGTTTCATCTTCAACAAATACATCTCCTGGATTGTAAAAAACTTTCTCATCGTATTTGTCTTTGAAGTTCTCTCTTACAACTAGAAGTTTATTTACTTCATTTGTAACTTGCACCTCTGTGTCTTGTTTTTCATTAGATGCATTTTCTTCAACTTTTGCATCTTCAACTGTCTTTTCATTTTCTGTTGCTTCTGTAGCAACATTTCCTTTTAATTCTTCATTTTCCTTAACTTCTTCAATTTTCTTTTTAGCCATTTTAATTTACCTCCTCAATTTTTATACATTTATTTTCACTTTTTTTGTATGCATCTAAATACAATTCTTTTTTATCTCCATTGTAAGTAAGTTCATAATACATTCCATCCTTTTGATTAGTAGATAATAACGCTTTGTTATTTTGCAATGCTTTACATTGCCATACTACAAATACATCTTTATTTTCTATAAAGTTATTTTCGCCCTTTAATGTATCAACATGATCATTATGATAAAAAACAACTTGATGTATGCATTCTTTAATAAATTCCTCGTTTCCCATATTCTCTCACCCCTTTCAATTATCATAAAATGTTGCTTGATCATTATTTTTAAATCTTTCTTTGTAATTTTGCCAAGCAATTCTTTTATCGTGATATTTTTCTACTTCTTCATTATCAATACTTCCAAGTTCTAGCCTTGAATATTTTTTTATATTGTTTTCTATATAATTTAATTTTTGTTGTTTCATATAGTTTTGCTTTTTTATTTCTAGTTGCTCTCTTGTTGGTGGAATCGGTTTTGTACTAATTCCAGGAAAATAAGTAACTGTTGTATCTTTACAATTAGGATGAAACAATTTCTGTTTAATTGCAGAACTAAGAAGCGGATAACCAGTTTCTTTACTTTCTGCTTCTGTTCCACCACTCCAAACATCATCAATAAATACTTTTCCTTGAAATTTAATACAATAAGGGCATCCTCCACCACGATTGGGAACTAAAACAGTATGAACTTCCCATTCTGCCCTTTTAGTTCCTTCTCCTTGTAGATATGCCCTTTTATTCGCAGTTCTTATTGCCATTTCTGCATAAGATGCGATATTTACCATTGCACCATTTGCATATTCAATATTATTTATTCCCTTTGAAAGAAAATCTTTTGTTGCCATATCAACAGCTTGTTGCACTGTTCCAGCACCAGTATTTGCATAGACTTGTGCCTGATATATTACTTTCCTATACTGATCATTAGTGTATCTTAATATTGACATTTCTGCTTTTTCAAAATTATCTACTGTTTCTCCTATAAGTGCCTTTAATTTCCTTTCATTTATCTTAAAAAATGTAGATTCGGTTTGATTAACTAAATCATAAATTCTTGTTAGCTGCTTTTTCTTTATTCTATTGTTTTTACTTGTTTTGTAAATGTGCCATAATTTATTTATTTGTTTATTATTACTACTAAAATTACCTTCTTGTATTGCTTCAAGAATAATCTTTTCTTGTTCTAATTTTCCATTTTCATAACTTTTTTTTATTAATTCTTGAATATCAGTATTTATTGTAGAAAAGTCATTTCTAAATAATTGTTTATTATTTCTTTTAAATTGCTCTAATGATTTCAATTGTTCTGTCTGCCAAGCACTCCAATTCATATCTTCCAGTTTTTCTTCATTTAAATGCCTGGTAAGATTTCTTTTCATAGATTTTATTAATGTCTCTTCTATTCTTTGAAATGCTTTGCCAATATCATACTCATTACTCATTTACTTCTTTCTCCTGGTCTTCTTTTTCTTCTTTTTGACCTTCTACTTTGGTATCGACATTTGTGTCGGTATCATCTTCATTTTCTCCCATTTCTAAATCAAAATTAACAGCTGGTTCTTCTATATCAACAATACCTTGCTCTGCTTTTAATCTAGCAACTTCTTCAGCTTTCCATTTATCATCTTTGCTATCTCCATATAATTCATCAACACTAGCTTCAATGCTCATAATCCCTTGTGTTTTTCCTTTTCCTACTGTTTCGACTTGTGCTTCAAATGATGGATTATTATATTCTCCAAATTTTACATTTACTTCTATATCTGCAGGAACAGCTTTCTCTTCCATTAAGTCTTTTGATTTTAAAACAGCATTTATAACTTTTGGAATAAACTCTGTCAATGTATCTATTATTAAGCCTCTAGTGTATAAAGTTGTTTTTTCTTTTTCTCTTTGTGCTTCAGCATTGTCTAATTTTTTATTGTCGATTCCAAGTGTTGATGGACTTATAATTCCTTGTAAACATAGATCTAAAAATGTTATATATGATTGTAAATATTGTTCTGTTGGAATTTCAGGCTGTGCAACATCTATTTGCTTTTTATCATTTTCTCCTGCAGTTGTTTCTGTTTTTATAAATTTATTATCAAAAGGATTCCCCATAATGATTTCTCCTGTTTCAGAATCTTTTGGTAATAAATCTTC
Source organism: uncultured bacterium (assembly GCA_905215935.1). Classification (GTDB taxonomy): domain Bacteria; phylum Bacillota; class Clostridia; order TANB77; family CAG-508; genus CAG-492. The sequence continues at coordinate 231,470 of CAJMRY010000004.1, read as the reverse complement.
AGGAATATATTTTATTGCTCTACCTGCTCTAACCGCTTCTAGCCATTGTGAAATTATTTCGTCTAAACTATCAAAAGAGTCATATTTTCCATCGAAAATAGACTCTCCTCTACCTTTATATTTTGCAGATTCATTAAGCATTATTGGGACTGCCCACATAACACTTTTATCGAAATGAATATCTTTTAATGATGCCAAACTTGTTACATTTTTCAAAGCTACTTCTTTATCATCTTTTAATAACTTATAAGTTATATATCCATATCCATAATGTTCTTCTAATAGATATGTTGTATTATTTTCTTCATGATATGATTTAAATATAAGCTCTACTAATCTACCTCTTTTATAAACAAAATCAACTCTTGAACCTTCAACCCATTCTAATATAGCTTTATCAGATATATTAGCATCATAATTTATCTTTATAGCACCATCGCCTATATGTAATAAATCTGCTAATAATGTTTTTAGCATTTTAGCATCAAATTCATTTTCTTGATTAACCTCTTTCCAATACTCATCTTCTACATCATCACCAGCATAGTCTGTCATTACTGTATTTATAATTGTCTTTACAATTAATTTTGGAAGTCCAGAATGTGATTTTTTCATTCTAATATCAGCTGTTTGTGCTGCACCCCAAAAGGTATCATCTGAATATGGTAATTGCCCATAAAATTCTGCTAATTCGTGGCTATCGCCTCTATACCATATTTTGTTTCTTATACAATTAGCTTGAAAATCCATATTTTCGTTTATTAAAAATGTTTGACCTTGTGCAGGTCTTATATCTAACCACGATCTAATCATATTCTTCACTCTTTCTCCTAATTTCATTTTTTAACTCCTATCTTGCTTACATATGGAATCCAACTATACTGACAACTATTAACCATATGATCGTTTGCATCTTCTGGCTCATTGTCCTTGTCTTCTTTCCAACTATAAACATCTAATTCATTACAATAGTTCGTACAAGTATCCACAATGTAATAACATTCATCTTTAAACCATCCTAATTGAGTGTTTATTCTGTCTATTATTTGCATTTTAGCTTTCCAAGCATCATTAAACACATAAATACAAGGATTATTTCTTTTATATTTTGCAAATTCTTTAATTGTTGCCTGGTCTGCATTATCAATAAATGTATTTCTTGCTAATCCCCACTCTTTTCTATTTCTTTCAAGAAAGTCAATAAAATTCTTAACTGTATCACTTGGTGCAAGCGGTTCATCTAAGTCAGCATTGTTATAAACTCTTTCATCTAAAAGAATATATTTACCTTTATTGGTAATTCCAGCAAATGACATCGCTATTGTATCAGGACTTAAAGAACTATAAGCTGTATCTAGTGCAGCAGTAAATATTTCAAAATGTTCTCCAGTTTGTTTTATTGCTTTTGGCTTAGTTGTTAACTGAATTTGCTCTGTTCCTGATGTTCTTAAATATTGCTTTGCCTCTTCTTTCGTTATGCAATGTTTTCTTCTATCAAAATTAAGAAAAACAAGCCCTGTGGACTTGCCTCGTAATCCTTTTATTTTATTCTTCCATAACTTTGTACCTACTGGTACAGATTCAATAATATTTTTCTTTTTCTCCTCTGTTAGACTTTTATTATGATCAAAAGTAAAATACCACCAGGTCCAATCATCTGTTTTAGGTTCGTTTAACATATTAAGTAATTCTAATGGTGCATCATCTTTATATTTTTCTATTGGTCTTGATTTATTAACATATTGTTTATAACATTCTTTATTTGGATCATCTGGATTCATAGTACATAGTCTATAATCACATCTCATAAATATTTCTCTAACAAAATCTATATCTGCAATATTAAACTCATCTATTAAAATACAACCATATTGTCCACCTAAAACCTTTTTCCATCTTGTTTTATTATCATATCCAACAATGTAAATTACTTTTACTCCATTTGGCGTATGGTATAAAATATGTGGTAGTGAATGTTTTCCTCTACCACTTGCATTGTATTCAATTAATCCTCCATCCTTAAAGTCTCCAAATATATCTAATAGACCATTATCTTTGTTTATAATATTTTTTTCAATTGTTCCTAAATCTAATCCTGAAATAATATGTAATTTTTTAGGACTTTGTGCTACTTTAAACATGAATTTAGGTGCTGCAACTGTGGTCTTTCCTGCATATGTTGTCCCTTCCAAAAATTCTGTACTACATTCATACTTCAAAAAATCTATATATTTTTCAGATAGTGGAAATATTTCTTCATTATCCATTAGCACCACCACCTAATAATTGCTTGTTTATACTGTCAAGAATATTAGTATTATTTTTTAATGCTACTTCATTTGGTGTTTCCACTATAGCACCATCATCACATTCTATTCTATATAATAAATCTAACATTCTTCTTTTGGATTCTTGAACCCTTGTTAGTCCATCTTCAATTTTATTAATAAGCAGCAAAGTGTTTTGAGCCTCTGTAGAATTATTATCTTGATTTTTCTGCATTTTTGTAATGGTTAAATCTCTATTTTTATCTTTTAATGTTTTAATTCTTGATAACATTCTCTTTTCCCTGATAGTTAATATCTTTAACTCTTCAAGTAATGTTGCTCTTGTTCCTTTTGAAGATCCTTTCATTATAGTATTTTCATCCTCATCAAGAACTGAAGAAAAAATGTTTTCATATTCTCCTGTTGTAACCGCATTCTTATTTCCTTCTGTTCCATGTCCACCACTATTTCCTATTGCATTTTGATTACCTTTTTGTATTTCGCTTTTACTTCTAGTTAATTTGTTTTTTCGAATAATGCTTCTTAATTCTGGTTGAGTGATATCATATTTATCAATAATTTCCTTATATTTCATTCCTTGTAAATAATCATTTTTAATATTTTCAATTTTCGCTTCTGTCAATGCATATCACCCACCTCCATCATTTTTTTAATTCATCTAATAATTGTATTTTTATTTGTTCTGCTATTTTTTTCATCATTATAGGCGGAACACTCATTCCACATATATACTGAACATTTTGATTTAGGAAATTATAATCTTGTGGAAATGTTTGTATTAATTTAATATCTCTGTCACTTATTGATGCTGGTACATCAAACCTTAAGAACAAACTTCCAGATGCTAATGTGTTTGGTATTCTATTATCTTTAACAAATTGTGTATTAAAACTACTGATTTTACCATTTTCAGTTCTTTCAATGGTATCACATAAACTATTATCCTTTCTGCTTCGTTTTAACCATCTTTGATATAACATAGTATCTTTATTTATTGGTTTATATTCTGTATCTTTTATTTCTCCATATGTTATAAATCTTTCATTAAATTCTAACTGTAACTTTGGAAAATCTAAATCTTCTCTTGTTGAAATAAAGAAAACTCGTTCTCTTTTTTGTGGAACTCCCATTCTAGCTGAATTTAATAAAAATATTTGTGTTCTATATCCTGCTTTTTCTAATTCCTTTATTATTAAATTAACATACCCTTTAGCATTTCCCATTATTATGCCTTTTACATTCTCTGCAACTATTATTTTAGGTCTTAATTTTTTAGCCAGTTTTATAAATTCGAAGAATAAATCATCTAACACTTGGCATGCTTGACCTTCTCTAAACTTTTTACTTTTACCCCAATTCTTTTCTCTTTCTCCTGCTAAAGAGAATGTACTACATGGAGGACTACCATCTAATATATCTAAATCATATAATTCTTCTGGATAATCTTCTAAAGTATTCATTTTTTGTATTGGTATGCAATAGTTATATTTAGGTTTATGATTTTCTACATATACTTCATTTATCTTCTTATCAATTTCACAATTACCTATAACATTATATCCTGCTAATTTATAACCCATAGTAGATCCACCACCACAAGAAAAGCAAGAAAAAACTTTATAGTTATTTTTATGAATCTGTTTAATATCTGTTAAATTCCATTCATATTCTGCCATAATTACACCTCTTATTTTTTTGCATCAAACATAAATCCACATTTAGGACACTTACATTGGAACTTTTCATCTTTAAAGTCCGATAAATCTACTTCTTGATTATCATTAATTAATTCTTCCGATTCTTTAAAAATCTTTTCTATTTCCTTTTCATTAAAACCAGTAGATAATAAATTCATATCCGCTTCTTTTAATTCTGCAAGCAAATCTTCCAATTTATCATAATCCCAATCTCCACTAATTTTATTTAATGCAATATTTAATGCTTTTTCTTGATTCTTATCTAAATTAACAACATTACATTCAATTTCAGTATAACCTAAATCTTGTAACACTTTTAATCTTTGATGTCCACCTATTACAGTCATATCTGAATTAATTATAATTGGTGCTACATATCCAAATTCTTTTATGCTGTTTTTTATCTTTTGATATTCTTCATCTTCTGGTCTTAAATCTCTTCTTGGATTGTACTCTGCTGTTTTTAGTTTTTTTACGCTTATGTTTTGAATATTCATGATCGTTCTCCTTAAAACAATTTATTTGATTTTTACATACTTTGCATTCTCTTAACATACATTTTCCTAAATTCATATGCATACCCTCTTCTTTTGGTTGCAGAAGTAGGATTTGAACCTACAAATTACAGCTCATGTGCGCTGGCTACTTTACCAATTAAGCTATTCTGCAATATAAAAAAGCCACTATTTCTAGTGACTTTACATTAATTTAATAAGGAAAAATATGAAAAACAAAAAGGTATTTACAATTTTCTCAATTATAATTATAACAGATTACTTTTTCAAAAAATAGAGAAAAAATATACAAATTTTATATAATTTTTCTATAATTTTTTATTTTTGTTATATTCTCGTTGCATTTTTGCTATTGAATTTTTTATTGTTGTTGTTATAGCACCATAAGTTTTACTTTTTCTTACTGCAATTTCTTCTATTAATTCCATATCGTAAAATCGTGCTTTTATAACATCTTGGTTATATTTTTTTAATGTTTTAACCAAATCTTCCACTATTTTTAGTTTTGTTTTTGTTTTTTCTATGTATCTTTTTTTATTTTCTATCTTCTCTTGTTTTTCTGCAATATAAGTTTCTATATTTGAACCAACAAATCCTTTTGGTTTAGGCATACCATCTAAATTTGCACTTTTACAATCTAATACTTCTGTTTCTAATTCTTGTATTTCTCCTTCTGTTATTGTAATACTCGCTTTTAAAGAATTGTAATTTTCTAATACTTCCTGCACTTTCATCTTCTGCACCTCCTAAATTTTAAATATAATAAATGTTAATAATACACTAACAACTATTTCTATTAAATTTATGATTTTATCCTTACTGTTTATATATTTATTATTCATTCCATCCACCATTTTAGCCAAAGCATAAAGTCCAGTAAAAAATATAAATATTGCTTTAATTATAGCCATTTACACACACCTCCTTATTTCTTGGTTATCGAGTTCGTTTTTTATTTTTTCATTATAAAATCTCTTATTTGTTTTCTTTTTCTTTTTTAAGAAATTCTTTATATGCTTGTCTTTGTTGATATTCTTCAATTCCTAATCTTATGATTTCATCAACTACTTCTTCATCTAAAAAGTCTATTCTTACATTTTCTTTTGGATATTTTCTCTTATAATAATCTTTTATAACTTGTTTTGTATATTCATCATCTCTTTTTACTATTTCTTTAACTACTAATTCTGAATAAACATAACAACTTCCATTATTTTTACACATACTATACCATCCTCTCAAAATGTTCTCTAACTTCTTGTTTTGTCTTATCACTATACATTAATGTTTTATTTACAAATTCTTCTGCCATTGCATCTATAATTTTATTTTGTTTCTTTAGCATACCATTTTGTGTTTTTATTCTTTGTATTAATGATTTTCTATCATCCATTTTATATAACTTCTACTCCTTAATTTTATATTCTATATTCCTAAATTGTTCTTTTGTTACTATTGCCAGTAATTTAATTTTATTATTTTTTATTTCATCTATAATATCTTGATATGCTATTATTGTTGTATCTTTTTCTAATCCTATATATGCAATTTCATCATCTTCTTCAATTTTTAATATATCTCCAACTTCTATTAAATCAGTTATGTTTTTACTATGTTTTTTTATATCCTTTAATGTTCTATTCATTGCATAATCCATACTAATATGTATTTGATATACATCTGTATCTTTAAAATATCTACATATTCTTCCTATAGTTCCTTCATAAGTTCTTACATATTCCCCTATTTTTATTTCATCATAATAACATCCAGGACATCCCATTTTTTCTACTCTACAATGTTGCCATTCTTTATCTCCACATTCCACTTTAATTTTCCTCCTCTATAAATTCATCTGCCCAATATAATTTATACATTGGATTCTTTACTCTTTTATTACAATAATCACTTACTGTCTGTCTACTTATAAATAATTTATCTGCAGCATCTCTTGTACCTTTGAAAACTTTTGATATAATACCTTCATTATCTAACATAACAATTCCTTTTCTTCTTGATTGCCACCCTGTTCTTTTGCCTGCTTCAGATCTTGTTAAAATTTCTAAATTTGATAATTTGTTGTCCGATATAATTCCATTTTTATGATACACACATTCATCTGGCTTAAGTTTTCTAATAAAAGATTCAATTACTAACTTTGCTACATTATAGTCTTTGTCTTTATCGTTAATATGTAATTTAATTATATATAATGCTCCTTTTTTGAATGTTTTTAAATATCTATATTTATATTTGTATTTTCTTCTAAATCTTCCATAATTACTTACTTCATAATTTGAGTTGCTTATATTTCTCCATACTTCATTTGCATATACTATCATTTGTTTTCTTTCAATATTTTTATTAGATCCCAACTTGGATTACCTTCTTCAGATATCGTTTTACTGCCTCTTTTTAAGGTTGCTATTGCTGTGTCAACATCTATCATTCTAACTCTTTGACCTTCAAAGCAAATTAAGAAGTATGCTTTAAGTCCTGCATTTTTACACTTTTTCATCTCATCACATTGTCTAATATCTTTATCGACCATATGCCATTTTGTTGTTTTACACTCTTTAGCATCAAATACAGCTTTATAATTTGGAAGAAATATTTCATAATCAAAAGGCTCACCTTTTATATATGTTCCATCTTGCAATCTTTCTGCATGATTCTTGTGTGCATGTCCACCTATTGCTTCTACATAATTACACACTTTTTGAATTTGATTTTCAAATTGATATCCTCTTCTTGGCATTTAATCACCTCATACTTTTAATATAAAATCAATACTATCTCTAAACATATAATTTCTTTCTACTTCTAATCTTGCATTTTTCATTGTATCCAATTGTGCTCTTGAAATAGTACATCTGCAGCAGTTATCTTCTAATGGTTTTCTTTGGTTTAATATCATTTTTATAAAATTATCTTTAATTATTTTTAATTCCTCATCTTCTGCTTTTATAGTTATAAATTTGTATTCTCTATTAAATTGTTCTAATTCTTGAATTTTCTTTTCTAACTCTTCAATTTTTCTATTAGCTCTTTTTACTTTTCCTTTTACACTCATCTAAATCACCTACCTATAAAATAATCTATTTAAAATCTGTGTTGCTTGCATTTTTGTTAAGTTTTCTGTATTAAAATCTTGTTTAAATCTTTTAATCATACTTTTCTGCTTTTCACTTGCTGCTACTTTTCCCCATTTTTTCATTAGGTCAACATTCCATATATATTCTTGATCTGAACAATTTTCTTTTAAATACAAATAAACTTCATCAAATGCCTTTTGCATACTTACCTTTTGGCCATTCCATCTCGTTTTTCCAAGTTCATCTTGTGCAGGAATTACTATTCTTCTTTTAGGAAGTGTTACTACAAAATCACCATTTGGCATTTTAAAATAATTTACTCCATGTGTTTTATAATTTTGTTCTTTGGCCCAAATATTTACTATCTCTACATTCATTATCCAAGATGATGGACAATCAGCCTTTTCTGCAATTAAACTAGGTAAATCAAATAAATCTCCTTGTATTTCATCTTGTTTATTTTCTGGTACACCATTTAAATCAATACCTATTAAAGTTGGTGCTGTACACAAATTTGCTCTTCCTGTTGTTCCAACTAAATCTATTAATTGTAATTTTTCTTTACCAGGATAAAGTCTTAATCCTCTTCCTACCATTTGAGTATATAAAGTGCTATTACTTGTTGGTCTTGCAATCATTACAGTTTCAACAAGTGGCATATCTGTTCCTTCTGTAAAAATCATACAATTTACTAAACATGGTATTTCTCTATTTGTAAATTTTCTAATAAGTTCTTCTCTATTTTTTGTTTCTGCAGTTACAGCAACTGCTCCTGGTATTTTTTCAGCTATTGACTTTGCATGATCCACACTACAAGCAAATATTAAGGTTTGTCCTTTTGCATATTTTTTATAAGTTTCTGCTATTGCATTATTTAATACATCTTGATTCATTACTTCTTCAAGTTCTCCTGGTGCAAAATCCCCCATTCTTCTTGCAACTTTGCTTATGTCATATCCAATATTTATTCTCATACAATAAATATCAGTTAAATATTTATTTTTTATGGCCCACTTAATATCTCTCTCAAATATAATATCTTGGTATATGTCATCAAGCCTTACATTATCTCCCCTGTTAGGTGTTGCTGTAAATCCCAGATGCAATCTTGGTTTAAAATATTCATATACTTTTCTATATGATGTTGCTGCTGCATGATGTGCTTCATCTGTTATTATTGTGTCAAATTCTGTAGGCTTGAATTTTTCTAATCTATGTACTATACTTTGTACTGATGCTATTACGACTGGTTCTCCGTGAGACTTGCTATTTGCCATTTCAATTCCCACAGGACAGTCATAGTATTTAATTGGTTGTGTTACTAGTTCTTCTCTGTGTGCTAAAACTAGAACACGACCTTTTCTTTTTATATTTGTAAATGTTGCTGTTTTTCCACATCCTGTTGCCATTTGTATCAGATAAGATCCTGGTTGTAAATTATCTATTAATTCCAAACATTCCTTTTGATAATCTCTTAATTCTAATTTCAATTGGTATCACCACCAATACAATTAGGACATTTATCGGTCCATTCTCCTTTAACATTTATGCTTTTCCATCCATTTGCTTTTTTGTAATCTACTGCTTCTTGAAATTCCTCAAAGTCATCTACACAGTTACTACAATAATCACACTGCAATTCATATCTATTTCCTTGTTTTTCTATCATATAAGTACATCACTCCTTTGCATTTTATATTTTTCTATTCTTTCTCGTGAAAGTCTAATTGTTCGTTCACATTCTTCTTTTTCAAACATGGCCATATGTGTTTTTTCTCTTGGAAGTCCTAATTGTTCAGCTAACCATCCATATGCTTTATATCTTGTTGTGATTCTTAATGGTTTCTTCCAAATTTGGTCAAACCAATAATGTGCTGTTTTTCTGTATTGCCTTAATTCATCATTTGCCAAAGTTCCAAGTGGTGTGTCTGTTCCTGGATGAACTCCTACAAATGCTCTACATCTTCTACATAAATAACATTTTCCTTCGCCATATTCTCTGCCATATATTTCTGCATTTGATGTAAAAACGACTGGACCTCCACAATATCTACATATTGTTGGTTTTTGCATTTTTATTTTTTTCTCCTTCCACTAATTCGTATAAAACTTGTTTTATATATTTTACTTTGTCTGTTCCCCATATTTTTTCAATTTCTTGTAATTGTTTTTTAGCCTTTTTTAGTTTTATTTCTTTTTTCATATGTTTTCTACTCCTTTGGCATTTCATATACTTTTGGAAGTATTGTTACTGCTTTATTGTTGTCTAAATTGTATTGTCTATATTTGCTTACTATTTCCTGTAATACTTCTTGTGCCCTTGATGCTGTTACATAAGCACCTAATGTTTGAGTATTTCCATTGTTTGTAGTTGATAATATTTCTTTTGGATTGTTTTTATTTATTCCTAATACACATATAGTATCGAAATTTACTATCATTTCTTTAATTTGACTAACTATTATCATTTAAAAATTCCCCCTTAAATACAGTAGCAAGTATTTCTACTGCAAGATTTAATGTTTCGCATAATCTTTCTTCAGTAATCGGTTTTGCTTCTTCAGCTTCTCCATTTAATATTTTTCTTAATTTAGTTCTTTGCAATTCAGTATTTTTTATATGATCTATGTGTTCTTGAAACATTGATGTTTGAAATTCATATTCTTTACATCTTTTTTCATAATTTGCTAATATTAGTTGTTTTGTTTTTGTAGCATTTTCAGTAGTTATCTGCTTATTATGAAACATAACTAATAACTGTTTTAATGCTAGAAAACAATGTATTTCTAATAAATTATAATCTGCAGGAGGTGTTTCAAGTTTTATAGAATCATTTATAATTTGTTCTTTATTTTTCATTCGGTCTAACCTCCATTTCTATTTTTTTATGTGTTTCAAATAGTTTATTTATATAATGGTCTAACCTGTCTAACCTTTTTCTGTGAATATATTTATATTTTTATGAAAATTTTATTTTTTAGATATTAATTAAAAATTTCCATATGTAAATAATAAATTTGTTAGAGGTTAGACTTTTATATTTTTATTTTATGTAGTCCACTAATCTCTAGGATTTTTTATGGTCTAACCTTTGTCTAACCTTTCGCTTTTAGGTTAGACATTAAAATGGTAAATCTTCCATTTCTTCTTGCTTATAATTTTCTTCATAAGCAAGATCTGATTTTTCTGGTTCTAATCTAAATTTTATATAGTTTGCTTTTACTCCAAATGCTTTTGTTGCATGAGTAAATTTTCCTTGTGTATTCCTTTCAATTTGCCCTCTATCAGCAAAATTTCTTATTATTGCATTAAAATCAAAACCTGCCTTATTTAATGCTTCAGCATATAAACTTTTATTTACTAAACAAATATCATCACTTTCAATATATTTACCCCAGATTTCTCCGTTTTCATTTTCTCTAAATCTATTTATATTTTGTGAAATCCAGTTCATTGTCCATTCATATGCTCTTGTAGAAACATCAACTTCCTTACTACTTGTAAGCCATTTACTTACATCTTCTATCGTTAATTTTTCATCTTTAAATATCATCTCTGTAGATATTTCATCTGCTAATAAAATTGTGGCCATAGCCATTGCTTGTTTATCTGTAGTATCAGTTTCTTTTAAAATGTTCTGAAAAATTTCTCTATATCGTTGTTGCAATTCCTCTTGTTTAGGCATATTATTTATAAATTCTTTTCCAGCATGTCCATAATTTTTTCTAACAAAATTACTTACAAAATTACCATCAGCAATTACTTTCTCTGTAGCTTCTACCTCTATAACTCTGTTTTTTACTCCACCACCAGATGTTGCTTTTGTAATTGGTTCTTCACCAGTAAATAAGAAACAGCAATTCCATTCCTTTAAAAGTTCTATCCCTCCATATGCTTTACCTCTGCCTCTGTCAACACCTTCAGTTAAATACATTACAAGACTATCAAATGAATCCCATCTGTTTTTTATAGTTTGCAATTCATCTCCTGCAAATGGAATATCGTGTACAAATGCTGCATATCTTGCTAATGCCACTTGTGTTGCATTTAATGTTCTTACTAACTTTCCTACTTCAGGATTTCCCCAAACACTCATTGCAAGCATAAGTCCTACTGTTTTACCTGTTCCAGTTCCACCCCATATATGTACAACAAAAGGCAATACTCCTAACATTTGATTTAGTGTACTAGCAAATGAAGATGCTAAAAGTAAATGTGCAATTTTGCTCTCTTTTCTAACTTTCCTACATACTTCTTTCCATTCCTCATATTCTCCAACTTCTCTTATACTTGCATATACATCTTTAAATGCTATATCACCATCATATTTTAAATCATCAACATAAGGTGCAAATTCATTTTCTATCCAACCTAATCTATCTGTACTACGACTTACTGGAATTTCTTTTGCATTTAAAGAAACTACATCTGCAATATATGAAACTAGGTCCTTTGCATTTTCTGAATTAACTTCTATGCCTCGATCTGATAATTGGATAATATTAGATTTATTTGCTACCATACTTCTTTCAACTGTTATGTATTGCCATTTATTATCCTTGAAAAATGCTAGTTTTATTTTTTCTGTTTCTGAATCTACATTAATAAGTCTCTCTGTTGGTAATATTGGATGGGAACAAGCCATTATGGTTTGTGGTACCATACCTGCACCAATAGTGCTTTTTGTAACCCCTGTATCTTCACATTCCCATTTTCCACACTTTAGATTTTCAATTGGAGGCTGTGTAAATTGAATCGTATTGCTTCCCCTTTGTTTAAATCTTTGTACAAATTCTGTTTGATATGCTTTTAGAAGCTTATCAAAACTTCTAATATTACCAAGTTCTCTAGCTTTATCTTGTAATCTTATAATTAATGTTGTCCTTGCTATTTGGTTATCTATTGAAAAAATATGTTCAAATATTTCTTTATCTAATATTTGCTCTTTTGTTAATTCGCTGATTTCTCCAAAAGGTGTAAATCCTTCACTCTCTAATTGTTCTGTAAGTTCTAATTCTTGATTCAATTCTTTTCACCACCTTTTTTTCGTGTTTCCAAAACCAAATTTTATCTTCATTCGTTCCTTCTATGAAGATTGTATCAATTACATATTCTATATAATCCCTATTATGCATTGCTTCTACAAATAATTCATTTGGATCCTCTTCCATATTTTTAGGTACATATTCTTCTTCCCATCTCCAAAGCAAATGCAAATAATCAGTTAATAAAATAAAAGTATCTAACTCCCATTTTTTAAACATTTCTTCAGTTTTTTGTCTGTTTTTGTATTTATTAATTTGAAAATAACTACTTTTTTGATTTGGATCTAATCCTAAACCTAAAGTATAATTTATACTCTTTGCTGCTTCTAAAGCATTTATATTTAATAATTCTGATACAAGAGAAATTACATCTCCACCTTTACCACAGCCAAAACATTTCCATATTTGCTTTTGTGGTGATATAGAAAGACTTGCGGTTTTTTCTTTATGGAATGGGCATACACATTTATATGCCCTATTTAATTTCATTCCATAAAGTTCTGCTACTTTTACTATGTCTGCTCTTTCTTTAACTTCTCTTATTAAACTCATATTTTACCTCCTAAAAAGGAAGGTCATCATTATCTGATGATGTAGTTGCAAAGTTATCAAATGCTTCTCCTTTTTGTGGTAATGCCTTTTTATTTGGAATTTTAGCTTCTTCTGTTTTGTCATATACACATGCTCTAAAAGGTTTTGTTGCAGTTCTAACTGTTCCGAATGAATCTTCAAATTCTTCTTCTCTAAAAATAATACCTATTTTTTTATCTTTTAATTTTTCAGGATGTTCCCAATCAAATTTGAATTTACTGTTAGATGCTTCAGCACAAGTTATTAATGTCTTTAGGTATCTGTTTGTTTTATTTTCAAAATCTAGTACAAATATCGTTAAAACTCCACCCCATTTTTTATCTTCTCGTGTATCTGATTGATATCTCTTTTTATAAAAATCTGCTTTTTCTCCTTCTGCAATATCAAAACTAATTTTTAAATATGTCTTATCATTACTAGCTTTTAATTCCTCTACTTTTAGAATTTTACATTTATATGCTCCTGGTTCTAATGTTTCAAAGTCTGTTATTGGTTGTACATTCTCATAATCACTTGGTTTCTCCATAATTAATTTTCCTCCTTCTTAACAATTAATTTAATTCCTGTTCTATCTTCGCCTTCAACTTGAACATCTGTAAATGCTGGTATACATACTAGATTCACTCCCGTTGGTGCAATAAAACCTCTTGCAGTTGCTATTGCTTTAATCGCTTGATTTAGTGCTCCTGCACCAATCGCTTGTAATTCTACTTTTTTATTTTCTTTAATTAGTGCAGTAATTGCTCCTGCTACTGATCCTGGATTTGATTTACTTGAAACTTTTAATACTTCATTATTCATTTACTTTTCCTCACTTTCTTGTAATTCAATATTTATATTGGTTTCAATAATAGTTTTTATTGATTCATCTGCAGCTTGCTTATATTGTTCATATTGTAATTCATGTTGGATTAATTCTTCATATCTATCTTGGTCTATCTCAACAGTAGGTTTTTGAAATAATGTATTTCTTGTTCCCATTATTTTTCTCCTCCTAATATTTTATTTTTTAAATCATCAAATATCTTGGCCATCTCTTCTGGTTTAATTTCCTTTATTTCTACTTTTTCAATCTTATTTTCTGCCATATTCATCTTTGGTTTTTGTAATTCATCATATTTGTTTGCTTTAATTACTAATTCTTTGTATTCTTCACTAGTTATCATCACTACCATTATTTGTCACCTCTTTTCCTTTTTTGGAACCAATGCCAAAATCCTCTAAAGTCAGATCTATATCTTTTAGCAATACCTTTGTTATGTTCTTTCCATTGTTTTTTTAATTGATTTCTTTCTACTTTTCTTTGAAAACTCATATTATTTATCCTCCTCAAATAAGGTTGTTTGTTCATTTATTTTTTCTACATAAGTTTGATTTGTTTCTTCATCAATTTTTACTTGATAATCAAATCCAACTAGTCCTTTGTTAGTATTTTTTGTTTCTTTGATTTTTTCGCTTATAGAATAATCAATTCTAGGTTCTACCCATTCTTTAACAGTTTTTTCATCTACTTCTTCAAATTGTTTTGAACTATCTAAATTAATTTTTAAAACAATTTCTGCTTCTTTATTTTGTGTCGCTACTACACCAGCTAATCTATTTAAAACGATTTCAAACTGATCTCTCATTGGTTTTAGTAATTCACTATCTAAATCAAGCTTTTCCATTTTCTTCTACTCCCTTCTTTTTAGATTTGTTTAATTCGTAATATTCTCTAATAGTTGTATCAACTGCTTTTAGGTCATTATCTATTTTTAAATCAAACATTCCCATAGGGCTTTTACATGTACTATATCCATCACTTTGCGTTTCAAAATAATGTTCTTGTCCATCTGTTTTGCAAAGAAGTACAATGCTAAATAATCCTTCTAGTGTTAATTGATTATCGAGCATTTTTCCACTTGTCTTTGCTTTTATTTTTCCTGTATCAGTTGTTTCTGTGTGATGTAGGAAATATACTATTACATCATCTGGTGTACTTTTAATAACAAAGTCTACTAATCCCCTAAAATTAAGAGCCACATCTGTAAATTTGTTATATCCAACCTCTTTTGCTCTATCAAACATTTCAAATGCCATAAGATATTGTGAATCATCTATTACATAAGATTTAAAATTTCCTTTTTGCATATTACTTTTTATTTGTGTATATGTAACATTATCTGCTTTATTTAATTGCTTTTTGAATGGTAATGGTTTTCCTGCTATGTTATAAATAACAACATCTTCTTTATTAAAATTTCTTAAGCTACAACTTTTTCCAGATCCTGATTCTCCTAAAATTAATACTGGTATTCCCATTTAATTTTCTCCCTTCATACATTGATTTTTTATTACTTGTAAGTCATTTTCTATTGGTTTTATCTTTTCTAATAAATATCCTCCATAAGGATTTTCTCTATTGCATTCCATCATTATTGCTTGTGCATTATCTAAAATGTTATAAGCACAGCTTCTTAATTGATTAATATCCATGTTTTCCCTCCTGGTTTTTAAAATATAAAATTTTAAGTTTTCCGTTTTCTTTCAATTCCATTGTAAGCGTATAGCCATTTCTTAACATGATATTTATAAAGTCCTCACAACAAGGTTCATATTTTAAAAGTAATTCACCTTCCATTATTGCTTACCTCCATAGTTTTCTTTCCAGTAACTACAAAATTCACAACAACTGCAATATTCTAAACATTTTTTATCTTCGCCTTTGCGAATTTCTAATTCCAAACTATCATCTTGTTTTAAATGTTCTTCTGCTTCTTTTAATGTGTCATAAACTCTTAATGCTCTTTTATTTCCTTTTTTCTTTACAGCATATTTGTCGCCATCATTCCATCTAGATTCTTCGGTACATAATGGCAATTGATCATCTGCAGTTTTTTCATATTTTTCTATTTGAGTAAATTTATCTTTAATAAATTCTTCTATTTCTTTAAATTCTTGTTCTGAAAAATTAAATACTTTTTTATAAACTGGATATTGAGGATAACTACTATCTACTTTTGCTTTTGTTTTGCTATGGTCCTTAA
The DNA here is from genome assembly GCA_905215935.1 of uncultured bacterium. Classification (GTDB taxonomy): domain Bacteria; phylum Bacillota; class Clostridia; order TANB77; family CAG-508; genus CAG-492. Next base: position 215,213 of record CAJMRY010000004.1, on the reverse strand, counting down.
TAATTGCTACAATTTGTCCTTTTTCAACTTCAAATCCCATTTTCTTAAAGGCCCAAGCATACATTAATAATTGTTTTTTATAATCTTCCCAATCATCATAAATTACTTTCCAAACAGAACATGTTTTATAGTCAGTTACCATTTTTTCTTCTGCATTATATAAATCTGCTTGTCCTGATAACTTATATCCATTTTGTACTTCTTCAACAAAATGCTCTTCCTTAAACTCTGTATCTGCTTCTTGACTATTTTCTAGTATGCTATGTGTTGCAGTTCCTAAAATAAGCCAAATCATATCTGCTACATCTTGTTCAATTTCATTATGATGTCTCCTTGTAAGTAAAATTTCTCTAACATCTTTTAATATTGTTGTTACACTATATTGCTTTTCTTTGTATTCGTATTCTTTTGTAACTGCATCTACAAAAGGTTGAGGTAAATTTAGTTTGTTATTTATTTTCATTTTCCTTGTCCTTTCTAACTTTCTGTGATACAATAAAAACAGAAAGTATTTATATAAATATTTTTATGAATCATCTATTTTTCAGTTTGGTCGCTGGTAGATGGTTCATTTTTTAAGTTATCTTCACAGATGAATAGAATTTGTTGTAAAATTTCTCTTAATTCAGCTTCATTATGAAATTCATCAATATCTGAAATAAGATCTTTTATTTTTTGATATCCCTCCATTATTTTTTTCCTCCTTTCAGTTGTTTTAATTTATACTTCATTTTGGCTAATGTGATAATGTGCCAAATGTAGCAATCATGTAATCTATCTTTTTTCATATTTCTTATTCTCACTTTCTTCTAATATAGTTTCTATAATTAATATGACTACTAGTCCTAACAATGGGATTAAATATTCTCCTCCAAAAGCTTCATATCCTCTTAATTGATTAGCATAATTTATTGCTAATGGTGTCAATATAATTGTTCCTATAATCACTAATATTTCTAATATTCTTGTTATAAATTTCTTTCTATTAACAATTTTCATTTGTATTCACTCCTTCTTTGCTTACAAAGCAACTTATATTTAATAATTTTGTTTTGCTTATAGCATCATCTAATTCTTTTTCATTATGGATTCCATATTTTTTCAGTTCTTTCCATATTGAATTTTCCTTTTCCAAAAGAATCACTCCTTTTTTGTGTGTCGTCTCGCATATTTTTTTTATTTTTCATATCTTTTCTCCTTTTAAGTTATGATTTCTTAACTTTTTGTGTAAAAAAATATAATGGTATTTCTTCAATTGATATTTCTAATATAACTACAATACTCATAATATCTTTTTGTGTAAATTGTACTTGATTATTAAGTTTCTTATTTAATGAAACTTGTGATAATCCCATCTTTTCTGCAAGCTTTTCTTGTTTGTCTAACTTTTCTTTAATTCTTCCTAATAACTTGCTGTAGTCAAATTCTAATTCCATAATAACACCTCCTTTTAAGTTATGATTTCTTAACTGTGATTATATTATCAAACATCAAATTCATTGTCAATACTTTTCTTTAAAAAAAATTAAGTTTTTTTAACTTTTTTTAAATAATTGTTGTAATTTACTTAATTTTCATATATAATACTGGTATCGGAGGTGTTATTATGGATAAAAATATCTTTGCTGAAAGATTATTTCAAGCATTAACTATACGAAATATGAAACCAGTAGATCTTGCTAATAAAAGTGGAATAGATAAAGCAGCAATTAGTCAATATCTAAAAGGAAAATATAAAGCTAAACAAGATAATATATATATACTTGCTAAAGCATTAGATGTTAATGAATCTTGGTTAATGGGATTTGATGCACCTATTGAAAGAATACCTGATCATTTAAGAACCCAAGATGATATTTTCCAATATTCTGCAATTGATTCAGCTATGTTGCCACTTTTAGATGTAGGTGATATTGCATATATATATAAGAAAGATTCTTTTGAAAATGGTGAAACTATTTTATTTACTTTAGATCAAAGTGAATATATAAGAAAAATTCTTGTTTCAAACAAACAAGTTGAATTTCATGCAATGAATCCTTATTACCCTGTTTTAAAATTTTCAGAAGAAGAATTAATGCAAAAAAACTTTAAAGTAATTGGAAAAGTAATAAAAGTAGAAAATAAAAGTGCTTTTAAATAGAAAGGAGATGTACTAATGGTTAGTTGTAAACATTGTGGCAGTACAAATGTAACAGTACAAGCCGTAGAGAAACTGAAAAAAAGAGGAATAATAATGTCTTTAGTATGGATAATTTTAGCACTCTGTACTTGTGGTCTTGCATTATTAATTCCAATTATAACAAAAAAAGGAAGTAAAACAAAATCAGTTATAGTTTGCCAAAATTGTGGCAAAATTTCAAAAACATAAAAAAGTGGACAATGTGTTTCATTTGCGAGACGACACACATTATCCAGAGCGTAAACACTTCGAAAAGTGAATACTTTTGTATTATATACAAAAAACCTTCATTTTTCAAGGTGTTTGATAAAAATATTTTGAAAAAATGGAGGTTTTTTTATTGGAAAGAAAATTAAAAGCTGCCCTTTATTTAAGGGTATCTACTTTCCACCAAATAGACAAGGATTCACTTCCTCTTCAAGAAAGTGATTTAATTAATTATGCAAAATATATTCTGGGAATTGATGACTTTGTAATTTTTAAAGATCCAGGATATTCTGGTAAAGATACTGATAGACCAGATTATCAAAATATGATGGCTAGAATAAGAATGGGAGAATTTTCTCATTTACTTGTGTGGAAAATAGATCGTATTAGTAGAAATTTAAGAGATTTCTCTGAAATGTATGATGAATTAAAAAAATATAAAGTTACTTTTATATCAAAAAACGAACAGTTTGATACATCTACTGCAATGGGTGAAGCAATGTTAAAAATCATTCTAGTGTTCGCAGAACTAGAAAGAAAACTTACTGCTGAAAGAGTTTTTGCTGTAATGATGTCAAGAGCTGAAAAAGGATTATGGAATGGTGCAACAGTTCCTTTAGGATTCATATGGGATGAAGAAACTAAATTCCCAAAAATTTATGAGCCTGAAGCTAAAGTTGTTCAATATATATTTGATCTTTATGAAAAAATAAGGTCCACTACAAAAGTGGCCAAACAACTAAATATGGAAGGTGTAAAAACCAAAAGAGGTGGTTCTTGGACAGCAAGAACTGTTGGTGCTATTCTTACAAATCCATTTTATATTGGTACATATAGATATAACACTAAAACTCAAAAAACTAGAAGATGGAAAGATAAAAGTGAATGGATTGTTATTGAAGATCATCATCCTGCAATTATTTCAAAAGAACAATTTAATAGAGTTGCTGATATATTAAAAGGAAATTATAGAGGCGATTATAATAGACAAAGAGAATCTAAAAATATACATATATTATCTTCTATTATTAAATGTTTCAAATGTGGTTCAAATATGAATGCAGGAAATGATAGAGCCAGAAAAAATGGATTTACTCCATCTAGATATACTTGTTATCTGTTTCATAAAACATATACTTGTAATAACTTTGCTAGTGATTTAACAGTATTACCATTTTTAATAAATTACATCGGAAATTATATGACTTTACAAGAAAGAATTACAAAAAATCATTCTTATAGAGATATGGAAAGCATCTTATTAAGAGGTAAATATTTTAAGGATATTGAACATATAAACAAGGATGATATAAAAAGCACATATAAATTATTAGTTAATAATCTTCCTATTGTAAATTATCAAATGCAAAATGAATCAGAAGAAAAAAATATTTCATTTAAAGATAGATATGATATTTATAAAGCTGAAAAAGAAAAACATGAAAATGCTTTAAAAAGATTAGATGATTTATTTTTATATGCTGAAGATAGTATGCCTAAAAAAGATTTTGTTTTAAAGAGACAAGAAATAACAAATAAAATTGAAGAAATAAATTCTAAAATACAAGGATTACATGCAGAAGAAAATACATTTATTGATAATAAGGAATTTTCTTTACAAGCAAAAGCTAGTTTCTATTTAATTACACAAGAAATTGGTAATTCAAAAAATATAGATGTTAGATATTTATTAGAAAATGTTGATAAGTCTGTTATTAAAGATTTCTTATCTACTATCATAACTGAAGTAGTAGTAGATCATAAAAAAATCCATCATATCACATTTAAAAATGGACTTACTCATCATTTTGAGTATAAGGAAAATCAGTAAAAAATACAAAAATGCCCATGTAGCTTTTTCTTACAGCCACATGGGTTTTATAAAATCATATTTACTTATACACACGGACATCCCAAAGTACAAAATGCTACTTTTTTTGCTTCTACTACTTTATTACAACTCATTTTTTTACTCTCTTTCTAATTTTATACTAAAATATTATAACACTTTTTTCTAGTCTTATCAATAAAAATAGTCTGGTCTATATACATTTATTAATTTCAATCTATCAACTCAAACCCCATATGTTTTTGTAAGTCAATATCAATCGTCTTTCTTACATACAAATTATTTTCTCTGCAATATTTTTTCACAGCCTCCTCTGTCTCCGAACCAAACTTCCCATTTGGAGTTCCATAAAAAAATCCAAGCTCTTTTAACTTCTTTTGAATTTCCATAACATCAGAACCATACATACCAGATTTTAAATTTCGAAAACCTTTTCCAAAAGCTCCATATATGCCATCTACAATAGTAACCTTTGTTCCAATTGGTATAATTTTATATAGTTCTGCAACTTCATCATTATTCATCCTTATACAACCATGAGAACTACTCCATCCCACAGAATAAATTTCTGTAGTTCCATGAATTCCAAATTGCCCCCATGGACAATCAAACCCGCATCCAGCTTCCTCCAAATCCTTCTCCCCATTTTCCTTTTGAAATTATGGTCCACGTTCCTATTGGAGATGGTGTAGTTGGCTTACCTCCTGCACATTTATATTCTTTTTCTAAAATATCATTTTTAAATAAATATAACCTAGATGATTCTACATCTACCAAAATTTTATATGTATCTTTATTTTTTGCAATAACATTATTATATATTATTTGTATCGATACTATAACTACTAATATTATTGTTATACTTATTAAACATTTTCTCACTTTCATAAATCAAATCCTTTTTGCTATTTTATATTATATATATGATTAAAACCTATTATCTATTCATTTAGTTTGTTATAGCTAAAATAGATATCTTTTTAATTACAAACTAAAACTTAAAATTTTGCTATTTTATATTTAAACATACAAGAAAATGATTTTGCTCCCTGCATTATACTTACATATAAATATTTACTTAATAAAGTTAAGTAAACTATAATGCAAGAAGATCCCACAAAAAACATTATTGTGGGAAATAAATTCTAAACAATATACAAAATCTCATTACTTGGAAAATATCTTTTTAATTTATCTCTAAAAAACACTTCTCCTTCTTCTTTAACTTCCTTTTTATACATATATTTTCCTCTTCCTCTTACTGTCATAATATCTTGATTATATAAATTGATTCTATCTGGAAAAGCATCATTATTTATCATTCTATGAACATAACTATATGTCATAAAAATGATTTCGAAAAATACATCTTTTTTTACTTCAATACTTAAATTTTCATCTAAGTACTTTATAAGCTCTTCATATAAATTTCTCCAATTATCCACCAAAATTACTGGTGCTATTAATATTCCAACTTTATATCCAGCTTGTTTTAGCTTATTAATTGCTTTCACTCTATTTTTTAGTGGTGATGTACCTATTTCAATTTGTTTTATAATATCTTGTGGATTTACACTCATTCTTACTATTATTTTACCATCATGATTTAATGGTAAAATTGGATCTACCATATCAAATTTTGTAGGAAATGTAAGCATTCCCTTAGGCGATTTTCTAAAATTTTCAATTGTCCAAACAAGATTATTTGTAATTGTATTTTCTAATATCAAATCACTATTACTACCTATTTCAAATGTAAGATTTTTATCCGATTTATTGGCTACTTTAATAATTTTATCCAGCATCTCTTTCCTATTTACAAATAATCTTAAATATGAACATTTATTAAAATTACAAACTAAATAACAATATAAACACATAGCAATACATCCGAGATGATGTATATGGAACTAAATAGTCTGATACTTTATGATTTTCTACAAATTTATGTGTTTTTCTTATTCCAATAATCAAATTTTTCTTCATATTACAAAACTCAGAATTTTCCTTTTTTCTCATTTCTTCTATATTATTGTGATTTTCAATTTCCTTTAACTGTATACCTTTTTCTTGGTATTCAGATAATAATCTTTTCCCTAATTCATAATTCCATGCATCTTTTTCATAAAATATTTCTCTTGGTAAAAACATTAATTTATCCTCCATAAAAGTATTTTTACCTTTTATATAAAAAAAATACATATATAAATTGCAAAAAAGTGCACATCCTATAGTCAAAACATGTGCACTTTAATTAACTTCAAAATACAAAAATTATAATCATTAATTTTAAAGGTATCTTACATTTCTTATTTAACTAGACTTCCTATGCAATATGTATAATTCGAGTAAACATATGGACTTCTGAAATATTTGATTATATTATTTATATTCATATTTAATATTTAAATTGATTTTGCTTTCTTTATAATTTCTTTTCTTAACATAACGCTCTCAAGAGGCATTATTAAATTATCAAATTGAGATTCTAATAAATCTTGTAATTTTACTTGTATATTTTTATTATCTGCTATAATATAGCTTCTTTTATCCTGCAAACAAATTATATTCAACATCCATTCATCATCTATATCTCCAAGTATTTGCTTAATCTTGTGTATATTCACTAATAAAAAATCTTTATTCCAAACAGTTAACTGTGCAAATACTCTAGGTAAATTTTCACTTACTTTTTCTGTTTTAGTATCATTTTTTATTGTATCTTCTAAATTTTCCTCTATTTGTAATTGACATTCATTAAAATATAATTTATCAAAATCTTTACAACCAGCTATTTCTTGCATCTTTTTGTAAGCTTTTTTATCTCTATTACTTGTTACTGTTGCAGTAAAATTTAAAGTATTATCTAATATCGCTGCCATTAATAATTTTGCCACATCAATATTCATCTTATCTTGCATATTATTTTTTTCATATTCTTCAAACACTAATGTTGCTGCAGCACCTATAAACTCTATATTAGCATTATCCATAATTTTATTGTTCCAATATTGTTCAAATCCTACATGATGGTCAATCACTTTAATAATATTTTCTTGTTTTACAAATTTATCAAAAAAATCTGGATTCGAAACATCCACTACTACATATTTATCATCTTCTTTAATTTGATAATTATCTAATTTCGTATTTAAGTTTCTTAATGATTTTGTAATAGAATTATTCAAATTAGCTGTACTTACAGCTTTTGCATTTATACCTAATAAATTCAATAATTGCGCATATGCTATACTACATGCATATGCATCTATATCCATATATTTTGAACCCGAAGTTACTACTATCATATTTATTACCTCTTTTCATTATTATTCTGCATATCTTATATATCTAAAATAAACATTTCTTTTTCATCCATTCAATTCTTTCTTGATGCATTTTATCTCTTAATTCAGGTCCCGGAGAAAGATTGTATTTATTTTTTACATATTCTCCATCAATCTCTTTTAACATTTCTTTACCTATTTTTCCAAATTCTATTTTTTCTTTTTGGTCTCCTCTACAGTTTCTATCACATTCTACTACTATTTCTAAACCATCTAATCCAAGTTCTGTTTTAGCAACATTTTCTATAAATGTAACTTTCTTGCTTGCCTTCATTTTATAAAATATTCCGCCGTCTCATATGCTCTTTGCAAGATGTTTTTCCACATTTCATCCAAGAATTCGGTATTTTTAATCTTTTACATAAGTTTTCTACTTGCGTTATTCCTTTTTCTTCATGTCCTATATGATGTGGATACTCCTCTTTTTTAGTTAAACCTTTTCCTAAATCATGTACTAATACACTAAATCTTATTTTTTCATTTTCTGTAAGTTTCGCACTCATATCCAGAGCAAGCATAGTATGATTATAGCTATCTCCTTCTGGATGATATTTTACTGGTTGCTCTGCTCCAATTAACTTTTCTATTTCTTTAAAATGCACATCTAATACATCTGCCTTTTTTAGTACTTCAAAAAATATTGATGGCTTACTGGTTCTTAATGCTTTTCTTAATTCATCAAAAACTCTTTCTGCTGATAGATATTTAAGTTCTGATTTTAAATCTTTCATAATATTTATTGTATTTTCATCAATCTCAAAATGTAATTTACTTGCAAATCTTGCCACTCTATATACTCTTAATGGATCTTCTATAAAACTTTTAGAAGTTGCCTTTATAACTTTTCTTTCTAAATCCTCTCTTCCGATTGAAAGGATCTATTATTTTTTTAGTTAACACATCTTGAGCTATAGAATTTATTGTAATATCTCTTCTTTTTAAATCCTCTAATAAAGTAACATTTCTTCCAGAAATAATTTCAAATCCTTTATGTCCTTTTGCTACCTTTCGTTCAAGTCTCGCCATTGCAAATTCTTTTCCATATAAATCAAATACTTCAAAATCCTTTCCTCTCTTTATAGCATTCGGAAAAAGTCTTTCAAATTCATCTGATTCTAATCCAACTACACAATAATCTTCATCATGATTTACTTTATTTAATAATTTGTCACGAACAGCTCCTCCTACTAAATAAAGTCTTCCACCTTTTTGTTTAATTTCCTCAGCAATTTTTTTAATATCATAATCTTCTAATTTACTCATTCAAATATACTCTTCTTCCTGGATATGCAAGTTTTACTTTTTCTGCTTCCAATACTTTCAATACACAATCATTAATCTCTTGTTTAAATCTAAAATAATCATCATAAATAGTATTTGTTGTATACAGATATATCCATATATTAATTCCATCAGTATCTATTTTATTAAAATTAATTCTTACTGAATCTCTTACTACATCTTCATTAGAATTTAAAACTATATCTAATTTGGAAATTATATCCTGAATTTTTTCTGAACTAGTTTCTAATGGTAACTTTAAATTAATATCAAACCTTCTCTTTTCTAACTTACTCCAATTAGTAATACTTGCATTAGAAAGAGTTGAATTAGGTATTGTAACTAATGTATTTTCATTTGTTCTAATTCTAGTACTTCTAAAAGTGATATCTTCTACTGTACCTTGATATTTGTCAGTTTCAATATAATCCCCTACAATAAAAGGCTTATCTGTAATTATTGCTACTCCTCCAAAAAGGTTTTTAGCTATATCTTGTGCTGCAAGTGCAAATATTACTCCGCCGTAGCCCCAAACCTGTAATTAGTCCGCTTAAATCATATCCAAGTTCTGTTATAACTAAAAAAGAAGCAATAATATAGATTATACATTTAGCAACTTTACTTATAAAATTTACTAATGTCTGATCTCCAGAAAATCTATCACTCTGTTTTAATTTAACAAAGAGCTTTTCTTTTGGATTAAAGAAATTTGTAACTGTTCTTGATATTATTATTATAACTGCGATTTTAAAAATTTTTATAACTAAGCCTTTTATATCTTCTGGAAGACCTAGTATTAGAATTGCTAAATATATTCCTAAACAAAGCAATATACTTTTAATTAACTTATACCAAGGATTAAACTTTATTTTATTCTTATGTTTTTCTTTTAAATTAAATAGTTTTACAACTAAATATGATATAATTGAACTTCCCATACTAAATAATATGATAATTGCTATTGCTATTAGAATATCAATTATTTGATTTTTCCCAATATTTTGAAAAAAGCCTATTATTTCTTTTATTTGTTCCATATATTTTATTCCTTTCATATATTTAATATCTTTAAAAATTCATTTCACAATTATTAGTATATATCTTTGAATTTATTTAAAACTTATTTACTTATTTTTTGTGCAATAACAGCTTTAATTTTTATTCCCTGTTCCATAAACATCTTTTCATGTTCAGTTTGAATATTATCCCAAAAATCTTCTTCATTTTCCAAATCATATGTCTTTTTTATAATTTTAAAACCAGATTCTTCAAGATATCCTAAAGAATCTGTAAACAATCCATCATCATCTGTTTTAAAATATATTTGCCCATTTTCTTTTAAAAATGTTTTATATTTTTCTAATTGTCTTGTATGTGTTAGTCTCTTTTTTCTATGTTTTCCTCTTGGCCATGGATTACAAAAATTAATATATATTCTATCTATATTATCTTGTTCATTCATTATTAATAATATTCTTTCAATGTCAAATCTTGTTAAATAAACATTATTAACTTCCTTTTTTTCTTCTTTATACTTTTCTTCTATATTTCTTTTAGCAAGCCCTAGCATTGCATCAACTACATCTATAGCAATATAATTTACATCTGGATTTTTTACAGCCAAATTTGCCATAAAGCTTCCTTTACCACATCCAAGTTCTAGACGAATTGGATTATCATTTTTAAAAACTTCCTTCCATTTCCCTTTATAGTCTTCTGGATTATCTATATAAAATTTACTTGCTTCTAATTCTGGTCTAGCCCATGGTTTAAATCTTATTCTCATTTTTTATTTCATTCCTTTCTGATATTAACTAGCATAAAAAATATTATTCTATATTATTATCAACTAGTTTATATATTTTTTCACTTTTCTTATATTATTTTCTTTGCTACTTAATTGACTAATAATATTTTACAGTATACTTTATGCATTTTCAATATCAGTAGACTTTTTTAATTAATTCTATATATTATTTATTATCAAATTAAAAAACATAGCTTTTTATAATTTTGCTATGTTTCTGATTTTTTCATTTGTTACAAATACTTGGAATTTCCTAAATGAACATCTTTTCCTTAAGAAAATTGTAATTTATTCCTATAATAAAATTTAGAATTTTAAACTATATATTTAAGTTCTTTTAATATTTCTATAGACTCTTCTAAATATTTAACCTTACATTCTATATTCCATATAGCATTTGGAGTATATTCTTCTGCTAGCTTCAATATTTTACTTATATCAATACTACCATTACCAATTCCTAAATGTTCATCATCTTTATTATATCCTAAAATAGTCTGCTTACCATGATTATTATGTAAATGATAATATGCTATTCTATCATTCAAAGATTTTATCCATTCTTCTACACTCATATTAGAATTAGCATTTACATGTCCTATATCTAAACATATTTTAACTCTAGAATCATATACTTCATCGATTAAATTTATAAATAATTCACTATCTGATTCAAATTGATTTTCTATGCAAATTATAATTGAATCATCTTTATCTCTCAAAAACTTTTCTAAAAAACTTTTGGCTCTATTTATCCAACCACTATACCAATCTGTACCTGGCTTATAATTACTATGAATTACCATCTCAGTACAATTCAAATCTTTAGCAATGTAATATGCTTCATTATATATTTTCATCATTGCGTCTTGTAATTCAATTATTTTAGTTCCTAAATTCAAATCCCAAAAAGGCGCATGATATGATTTTCCTTTGGATATTGTAGGTAATAATTCTTTATACTTTTTTAATAATTCCTCTTTATTATCTATATATGGATTATAAAAGCCTTGTATTTCTATTCCTAGATTATTTTTACTACATAAATTTGAAGTATATTCTATATCTCCATCATCACACAACCTTATCTCCTGCATTTTCATACTCCTTTCAATTAATTACTATTTGCTTTAATAAACTATCACAAAATTTAATCATCTTTAATTACTCCAAAAGCAGGTACATTGATAGTGACTGCTTCAAAATCTCCTTCAGCAGAGTAGTTAGTATCTTTATCTAAATATAATACATCTCCACTTTCACAATGAATTTTTTCCCCATCAATCATAAAATCAACATCTGCACTAATAAAATAATATACTCTTTCATTTATAATCTTGCTAGATTCTAATTTTCCACTTAATCTGGTAACTGCTACACTAACACTTTCTGTAGTTTCTTTAGTTAAATAATTGTCTGCAAAATGTACATCACTAATATTTCTTGTTATCTTTTCATTTTTTGATATTTTCTTATACATATTTTTCCTCCCAAACACTATCATTTCTATAGATATTAGTATCTATTTTTTATCCAGTACAAAATCAAATTAATTTCTTACTTACAATTATAAAGCATCTATTAAATTAAGAATAAAAGTTAGTGTTACATATGTTTAAGCCAAATTTTAAATTTCCTACATATTTTACACTAACTCATTAACTTTTTCTGTATAACTAATTATAAAAATTAAATTCCCATTATTGAATATCCACTATCAGCATAAAGCACTTGACCTGTTACTGCAGATGACATATCACTAAATAAGAATGTTGCAACATTTCCAACTTCTTCTTTTGTAACATTTCTTCTTAATGGTGATTTTTCTTCTACAACTGTTTGTATTGAACCAAAATCTTTAATACCTTTAGCAGATAATGTCTTAATTGGCCCTGCAGAAACTGCATTTACACGGATTCCTTCTCTTCCTAAATTATCTGCTAAATATCTAGTACTACATTCTAATGCTGCTTTTGCAACACCCATAACATTATAGTTTGGTAATACTTTAGTAGAACCATGATATGTTAAACATACTAAACTTGCATTTTCATTTAATAAATCAATTTCTTTTGCAATTCTAGCAATTGCTACAAAAGAATATGCACTAACATCATTTGCATGTGTAAATCCTTCTTTACTTGTATTTATAAAATCATTTTTTAAATCTTCTGTATTAGCATGTGCTATTGCATGTAATATACCATCTACTTTTCCAAAGTCTTGTTTTACTTTGTTTAAAGATTCTCTAACTACATCATCTTCAGATGCTTGATCACATGTATAAGCTTTTGCTCCTTCAAATTCAGAAATTAGTTCTTCTATTTTTTCTTTATTTTCTTCTCCTACATATGTAAATGCAAGTTTTGCACCTTGTTCATATGCTGATTTTGCTACACCATAAGCAATACTCCATTTATTTCTAAGTCCCATTATTAATATTGTTTTATCTTTTAAAATCATTTTTTTATCCTCCTATTTATTTTGATTATAATCTTTCAAATTATCTATTAACTCAAATCTAACTTTTTGACCTGTAATATTATCTGGTCTTTCAGGAATTTCTTCTAAAAACATTTTTTCAGGTCTTACACATATCTTTCCAGAGTTATCTAAATGTCTATAAACAACCATTCTTTCACCGTGTCTCAGAATCCATTGCAATACATATTACATAATAAAATGGACCTTTAAAATGTCTATAAACTTCTCCTTCTTTTACTTCTTTCATATTATTTTTCTCCTATTTTATAAATTATTTCTTATTATATTTCTATTCTTCATACTTTTTTATTACAACAGAACTATTATGTCCACCAAATCCTAATGAATTAGACATTGCATATTTAATTTCAGTATTTCTTCCTTTATTTGGAACAATATCTAAATCACATTCTTCATCAGGCACTTTATATCCAATAGTTGGTGGTACAAATTTATCATTTATTGCTTTTATACATACAATTGCTTCTACTGCTCCAGCAGCTCCAAGTAAATGTCCTGTATTACCTTTAGTTGAGCTAACCATAACTTTTTTGCTTGCTTCTCCTAAAGCTGTTTTTATTGCAGCTGTTTCAAATGCATCATTTAAATGTGTTGATGTTCCATGAGCATTTATGTAATCTATATCTTCCTTAGATATTTTTGCATCTTCAATAGCGCTTACCATTGCACGAGCTCCACCTTCTCCTCCTGGTGCTGGTGAAGTAATATGATATGCATCTGAACTTGCTCCATATCCTACTATTTCTGCATATATTTTTGCACCTCTTCTCTTTGCATGTTCATAATCTTCAAGTATTAAAACACCTGCTCCTTCTGCCATTACGAAACCGCTTCTCTCTTTATCGAAAGGAATACTTGCTCTTAATTTATCTGTACTTTGAGATAAAGCTTTCATGTTTGTGAAACCTGCAACGCCTGTAGGTGTAATTGTACTTTCTGCTCCTCCTACAATAACAGCATCTTGATATCCATGTTTAATTAAACGATATGCTTCACCAATAGAATGTGTGGAACTTGCACATGCAGTTACCATTCCAAAAGATTCTCCTTTAGCACCTAACTCTATAGATACATTTCCTGATGCCATGTTTCCAATACACATTGGAATATACATTGGAGATACTCTATCTGGACCCTTTTGGTATAATAAATTAGTTTGATCTTCTATAGTTCTTAATCCACCAATACCTGTACTAATAATTACTCCTACTTTATTCATATTGGTATTTTCTTCTGTTATTCCACTATCCTTCATCGCTTCTTTTGCTGCAATTATAGCAAATTGAGAAAATCTTTCTAATCTCTTAACACCTTTTCTATCAAAATAATCTTCTGGCATGAAGTTTTTTACTTCTGCTGCAAGCTTTACTTTATAATCTGTAGTATCAAACTGACTAATCTCATCTATACCACATTCTCCATTTTTTATACCTTCCCAAAACTCATCTACTGTCTTTCCTATAGGTGTTATTGCACCCATACCTGTTACTACAACTCTTCTTTCCATTTTATCTTTCCTTATATAATATATTTAGGTTTTTTACTTTTAGGAATTTACCTATAACCCCACATTTTATTGTATTGCTTTATTTTACATTAATTTATGCTATTATAGATATAATCGCAATTTTTAAAAATATTTATGTATTATTGGACATAATTTACTACAATAACATAATTTAATTAGTACCTCTAGATATTATCTTTTTCTTGTGCTTGTACTGCTGTAATTGCAATTGTATCACAAACTCTTTCTACACTACATGCTCTTGATAAATCGTTAATTGGCTTTTCTAATCCTTGACATGCAGGTCCATACATACGCACATTAGAAAATCTCTCGAAAATCTTGTATGCTATATTTCCTGCATTTATATCTGGAAATATTAATACATTTGCTTCACCTTTTAACTCTCCATTTGGTGATTTCATTTTAGCAACTTCTGGCATTATTGCAGCATCTATTTGTAATTCTCCCTCACAAATCAAATTTGGAACTTTCTTTTTTAAATGCATGGCTGCTTTTGCAACTTTTTCTGTAGAAGCTGATTTAGCACTTCCCAAAGTAGAATAAGATAAAAATCCAACTTTTGCCTGTTTTTTAAATAACCATTCATATGTTCTAGCAGATACTTTTGCAATTTCTGCTAAAGCAAGATATCCTGGTTCTTCATTTAATGCACAATCTGAGAATAGAAATGTATAATCTTTATTTCCAAAATCCTCATTTTCGTGTTCTACAATAAAAAATGTAGATAATAATTTTGTATTTTTTGTTTTAAATATTTGCATCATTGGATGTAAGATTTGCTTTGTTGAGTGGTTAGCTCCTGCAACCAATCCATCTGCTTCATCTAATTTAGCCATCATCATTCCAAAATATAGTGGGTCTAGCAAAAATTTATCTGCCTCTTCTTTAGTGTAATTACACCTTTTACTTAATTTTAAAAATTCTTCTACATATAAATCATGTCTTGAATCTTTACTTGGCTCTACTATTTTTATATTTTCAATATCTATATTTTGCTCATTTGCTATTTTATAAATATCTTCTTTTTCTCCTACTAAAATGATATCTGCTAAGTTTTGACTTGCCACAATTTTTGCTGCCTTTAATATACGCACATCTGTAGCTTCTGGCAATACTATTGTTTGTTTATTTGATTTTGCCTTTTCTTTAATATTTTCTATAAAATTCATGAATTTAAACCTTTCTTTTTATGCATTTAATCTATATTATAAAAAATCTATTATTATTTATATAACAAATTTTGTAAAAAGTCACTATACTAATTGGTCATTTTTGCAATTTTTTTACTATCTTTAATATTATTAATATTTTTCCACTTTATTTTGTGTTGTTTCTGATATATTCTACTACTGATTTATTTCTCACATCATCTTGTCTATTGTTTCTAGTATAAAAAGTATTATCTATTTGTCTCATATCTTTCTTTCCTAACATTTAACATTACATGCATATCCTCTATTTATCTCAACAGTTTTTCCATTAATAGAAGATACTCTAATTGCATCTAATATTCTTTGATTTTCTATTGCATCATCTATTGTTGATGCATTTTTTAGGCAAGCAATATCATTATTTTTTATAGCTTCTAATATAGGTTTTGCATAATATATAAATGAACCACTAAATATTGATACCTTATTTTCTCTTTCTTCATCAGTTACACCTTCTACTAATATTTCTTGTTTCACACCTCTTTTATCTATAAAATATCCTATTAATTTATCTTCTAAATTGAAATGTAATTCCCCATTTTCTCCATATATTTGAAAATTAAACTCACTTTTTCCTATTGCACTACAAGTTGCAGATAAATTAACTGTAATGTTATCTTCAAAATTCAGATTAGAATTAAAAAATGAACAAGCTGTTACTTTTTTTATTATTCCATTACTATCTTTTCTTTCAGGTATTACAACATCCATGTTTCCTTTTACTGTTAATACCTTTTTATTTAGCCAAAATCTAACTAGGTCTATTAAATGAACTCCCATTGCAAGCCTTACACCGCCACCTTCATTTGCTTCTAAACTCCAAGTCCATTTCATATCTTTATTTGAAAATCCTGTACTTTGTTGATGTACATTTATATAATAGACTCTGCCTAACACTCCTTGTTCTATCATTTCTTTTACTTTTACTAAATATGGATTAAATCTTAATTGATGATTTATTATGTTGATTTTATTACTAGTACTTATAAGTTTTTTTAATTCTTGCGCTTCTTCTAGATCCATTGTTGCTGGCTTCTCTAATATCATATTTTTATTAGAATTAATACAATATTTTGCATATTCAAAATGATATTTGTTTGGTGCTGTGATGCAAACTAAATCTATATCCTTTAAATCTATTAGTTCTTTATAATCTTTGCAAGCAATTTTTATCTCATTTTTATCTGCAAACTCTTTTGCTCTTTCTTCTGTACTTCCGCTTATAGCTAAACAGTTAACATCATCTAGTTTTTTAAATGTATTTAAATATGTTCTTATACCTACTCCTGTTCCAATTATACCAATATTAACCAATTTGATTTCCTCCTTACATCACTTTTTACAATTCTACTACAAAATTCATAAGAAATAAAGTGTATTTTAATATAAATTACACTTTACAATGCTCTAAATACCTAAGCAACAATATATCAAAAAGCATTGACAATATTATGTATATTTGGTATTATATAATGCATACGCATTTTAAACCGACCTTTTTATAAGGTCATGACAAGCCAGTATTACTGGTAGAAAGGAATTTGTTATGCAAAATACAATTATGCGGAAAGATCTAATTCATAAGGGCAAGGCAAACAATGTCTGGTCCACAACCAACCCTAACTATTTGGAGCTTGAAGCTTCAGACAGAATTTCAGCTGGTAACGGTGCAAAAACAGATGTTGTAAGTAACAAAGGAATCGCAAACAATCAGATTTCCTCTGCTACTTTCAAATATCTGGAAGAACACGGAATTCCCACTCACTATGTTTGTGAAGGGAGCAATCCTGCTTCTAAAATCGTTAAGTCCGCTGAAATGATTCCTTTGGAGGTTATCTGTAGGTTCATAGCAACAGGTAGTTTCTGCAAGAGATACGAATGTGAAGATGGTTTAGAGTTTGACGAACCATTTGTTGAATTCACATACAAATCTGACTCTGCTGGAGACCCACCTATCGACAGAAAGACTATTCTGGCACTTCCAGAGAAGACTTTAATCGAAAGCGAGAGGGAGCTCAATTTAATTGAGTATTATACTTCTCGAATTGGCGAATTGTTGTCTGACTTTTACGCTAATCTTGGAGTTAAACTTATCGACTTTAAGGTTGAGTTTGGTCGACTCGAATCTGGCCAGATTATTCTGTGTGACGAAATCTCTCCAGACACTTGTCGTTTGGTTGATATTGAGACTGGCGAAAAACTGGACAAAGACCGTTTCCGTCAGGATTTAGGTGATGTTAGTAAGGGTTATGAAGAGATTTTAAAGCGTATCGTTAAATAACTTACTGCACGCAAATCCGAAAGAAGACGACTGCAATTTATTTGTAGTCGTCTTTGATTTTTTATAATATTAATTTTCTGAATGTATTAATACATCTATCTTACATACTCATTTAAAGGTTTTACTCTATAGTTTAATTCTCCAAATTTTTCAGTTGTAACATATCCTGGAGCAGAATTTATTACATCAGGTATTCTATTAACCACACTTGCACAAGTTAATTCTACTGTAGAAGGTCTTGCAACCACTATTGATGTATTTGGCTCACCATATATAGTCCATTCATTTTTATCATAGTCTTCTTTAGAATAGACTTTACCTATACATTCACTTTCGATTATAATACCTTCTTTTGTAGTTGTTGTAACAACAGCACTCATTCCTGTAGCATCTCCTGCTTTAACTGTCATATCTAATGTAGAAGAATATATATCTTCTTTATATGTTTGTGGCACACACTTTTGATTCTGAGTGATTTCAGTTAACCCTAATTTTGAACAAAGCCATCCGATTTACATTCCACATATATGATGGCATAAACTCTCCCTGCTTTATTAATCTTGTTCTCTCTTCTTCTTCAATATTATCCGCTGAAGCAACTTCCTTTTCAAAGGCCTCTAAAGTAAGCCCTGCACCATGAGCTTTAGCTAATGCTATACCATAATCTTCTACATTATAACTTGAACTACCTTTTATTTTTGTAATTTTATGTGTTGAGCCTGCAATAGAACTAATTAGCTGTCCCCAATATATATCTTGATATCCACTTCCTGTTATAGTACAACCATTTTGTTTTGCAAGTTCATCTATCTTTTTTGTAACATTTGGATTAGAATTCCATGGATAAAAAGCTTCTTCACATGTGGTAATTGCGTTTATTCCTAATTTTGCACATAACATAAGTGCACCTTCTACATCTTTTAATAAACTCATTGTTGTAACAATACATATATCTGGCTTAACTTCCTTTAATATTGCCTCTGCATTATCTAAACTTGTTACTTTTACATTTTTATTTTCTTCTCCAATTATTTCTCCTATATCTTTTCCTATAACTGATGGATTTACATCAATTGCACCAACAATCTCTCCACCCTTTTCCTCTACATATCTCATAGTATAAACTGACATCTTTCCTGTACCAAATTGAACAACTCTTACTTTCCTTTCCATCTTTTGTAACATCTCCTTTACCTTAAATTTTTTATATAAATTATATCCAAAATATAATTTTATATACAAATTACTTAAACAAACTAATTATTACATCAACTATCTTTTTTATTATTATATTATCTTCATATAAAGAAACTAGATATTTATTAGTTATTGGAAAGTACCATAAAAAGGCTCCTATTGCAATAACAACTAAGATTATAATTAATAAATATGGCAACTTTCTCCAATTTACTCTAAAAGCAACTTTATACCCATTTTTAGTAAGATAATCTCCATATGCCCTTAAATATTCATCTTCCATTTTTCTTTGTAATTTTTTATTTAACTTTTTTCTTTGTTTATCTGTTAATTCTGTGTTTGAATTCTGATTATTTTGCTCATAATTTGACTGATAATTAGTTCTATTATTACATTTTGTATTATTTGTAGTTCCTACATTTCGATTATAATTCACTTTATTGTAGGTAACACCATTAACACCTGAATTATTATAGTTTGTATTATTTATTGTATTTCTTTTTTCTTCTTGTTCTAATTCCAAATCATATTTTCTTCTTTTTTCTTCATCTTTTAGAATTTCATATGCCTCATTTATCTTCTTTATCTTCTCTTCTGCTTGCTTTTTTGCTTCTTGAGTACTTTGTAAATCAGGATGATTTTTCTTTGCAAGAACTTTATATGCCTTTTCAATTACATCTATTGAAGCTTTCCTATCAACTTCCAAAACTTTATATAAATCTTTCATATCTCATCCTCCTTATATTCTACAAACATCTTATATATCCTCTAAAACCAAAAGTAGTCTGTATTTTGCAACATATTTATATAAAGTATATCATTTTTCTTCATAAAACAATAGTATTTTATTTTTTTTTATGATATAATTCTTTTTAGATTTTTATAATTTATAAACATAGGAGTTGAATAAAATTGATGTTAACATCTGATAGCGAAGCTTTAGCTGAAAATAAAGTATTAATTTTATATATATTAGACAAAGTAAATAAACCAATAACAAACGATAGCCTTTACAAATTAGTGCTATCTGCACTTGATATGAATTATTTCTATTTTCAACAATTTCTTTTAGATTTAATAGAAACAAAATTTGTAATAAATTATCATAAAGAAAGCCGGAAGTGTTTACGAAATTACCGAAAGTGGAAAAAATACACTTGCACTTACTATGGATATCCTTCCAGGTATTATCAAATTAAAAGCAGATACAAATTTAAAGAAAGAATTAGAAAGTTCTGAAGAAGAGTACTCTGTTGTAGCTGAATATACACCTCGCAGTGAAAATAATTATATTGTTTTTTGTAAAATAGTAGAAAATAGCGAGACTGTTTTTGAAGTAAAAACATTTGCTGGTTCAAGACAGCAAGCAAAAGAAATCGTAGATAATTGGAAATCTAATGCAGAATCTATTTATCCTAAGATATTAAAAGCTTTGACTGAGAGAAAAAAAGAAGAATGAAAAGCTAAAAACAAAGAACAGATTTTTTAGGCTCCTGTTCTTTGTTTTTTACTTATTCATCATTTCCACTTTGTCTGTATATATTAAGTAAGTCTTGTTTTAATTTTGGTATATCCACTTTAACTATTGTCCATATAAGTTTTAAATTAATTCCTTCATAATCATGTACTATTCTATTTCTTAAACCTTTTAGTATAGACCATTTTATTGTAGAATGTTCTTTTTGAAATTCTTTACTAATATTTTTTACTAATTCCCCAATTTGACTAATTGCAAATATTGTAGCATCTATAACCATATCATTACTTTCAAATTTTTCAAATGAAAGCTCATTTGTGTATTTCTCGACTTTATCAATATACTCTAACATTTTTTTGATAGAATAATACTCCTTATTTTTCATATACTACAACCCCTGTTTTTTTAATTTCATTATCTATTCTGGAATTCTCTATAATTTCTGTTTTTTCAAATGCATCTACATTTTTAGAGAATGTTTTTTCAATTTTATCAATTAATTCTAATAAACTAAATCCCATAAGAGTACCTTTTGTATCTATAATAAAGTCCAAATCACTTTTTTTATTTGCATTTTGTTTAGCATAAGAACCAAACAATATAACTTGACATACTGGAGTATTATATAGTATTTTTTCTAATATTGCTTTTATCTCTTCAATAGTGTAAACCTTATTACTCATATTTGTATCTCCTCTCTAATATAAAATATAGCTTTACTTCAAAATAATTATACCATTTTAATAATCTTTTTACAACATAAGTTTCTGATTAAACTATTCCTTCAATTTTTTCATATATTCAACATAATTATCCGAATTCAATATTCCGCTACCTACTACAGAAATATCTACACCTACGCTCGTGACTCCTTTTATATTATCCACATTTATCCCACCATCGGCCTCAATATCTATCTCTAAATTATTTTCCATTATATAAGTATTTAACTCTTTTATCTTCTCTATAGTAGAAGGAATCAATTTTTGTCCACCCTTTCCTGGCTCTACAGTCATAACTAAACACATATGTATATATGGTAAAAACCTATATATTTCTTCTAAACTTGTATTTGGTTTAATAGCAATACCTACTTTACAATTATTTTCCTTTATATATTTTATTAATTCCATCACTTCATTTTTATCTTTACATGCTTCTAAATGAAATGTAATTATATTTGGATTTAAACTTAAATAACTTGTTACATAAGACTTTACATCTTTAACCATTAAATGAACATCTAATGGTATATTAGATATCTGTTTTATATATTCACTATATTCTAGCATTAACCTTGATGTGTTATTTTCTACAAATTCTCCATCCATAACATCTATATGGAAATAGTCTGTATGCGCAGTTTCTAAGTCATATATAGTAGTTATTATATCTTCTTTTTTTACAGATAATAATGATGTTGAAACATCTACCATTTACGTGCCTCCTTATTTTTTAATTCATTATAAATTTTACAATATCTTTCATATCTATCTTTACTTATTTTACCATTTTCAAGCCCTCGTTTTATTCCACAGTTTTCTTCTTTAATATGACTACAACCAACAAATTCACAAAGTTCGTCATATTGCTTTAACTCTTTAAAATATTTATATAAATCTTTACTTTCTATTTCACTAATTTCAAAACTAGAAAAACCTGGAGTATCTGCTATATAAGAATTATTATATAATTTATATAATTTAACCGAAGTAGTAGTATTCTTTCCTCTTTTATTTTTATCACTAATTAATCCTTCTTTAGCTTGGTTATTACTAAAAAGTGAGTTAATTAAACTAGACTTTCCTACACCCGAATTTCCCGAAAAAGCTGTAATATTATTTTTCAAAATTTCCTTTAAACTATCTACCCCTATTCCTTTATTTGCAACTGTTCTTATAACTGTATAACCAATACTTTTATATGTATCTTCTATTTTATTTGCTAGTTCTTTTTCATCTAAATCTATTTTATTAATACAAATAATTGGCTTTATCCCATTATATTCTGCATATGCAATTTGTTTATCTAATAATAGCAAATCTGTTTTTGGCATTTTTATAGAAACTACAAAAATAATCTGTGATAAATTTGCCATTTTAGGTCTTTTAATATAATTTTTTCTATTTTCTATATTATTTATAATTCCTAATAATTTTTCTTCATCTATAACTTCTATTTCTACTATATCTCCTACAACTGGAATCATAGCTTCTTTTTTTAATTTTCCTCTTGCATTACAATTAATTATTTTATTATCAATTTCAACTTGATACATATTAGAAATATTGTTAATAATTATTCCTTTTGACACTATTTATTTACTCCTTTTCTTGAAACATTTGGGACGGGGTTAAATGTTCGATGTAATGAAATATTGGGGACAGGGTTACCTGCATATTCACTTATAAAAAACATTAGAGACAAGGTCAAATATTCACTAAAAAGTACCTACAAGAGTAAGATTTGTTAATATACTAAGTAATATTATGTATTAACTTGTATATTATGAACATTTATCTTCAGTCCCTAGTGTTCAATTTAAGTGAACATTTAACCTCGTCCCCAATGTTCCCCACTATTCTGCTGTCCAAACTGTATTTGTATCATTTAAGTTCATTTGAGTTTGTCTTTCTAAAATTCCTGAAACATATACTTTAACTGTAATTGTTCCTACTCCTTGAACTGTTAAATTTATATTTTCTGTATCTTTTCCAATTTTCTTTTTATATACAGTATCTTCTGTTCCAGCAGATGTTACTTTTACCATAACTTCTACTTCGTCTGCTGGAATTTCTTCTCCATCTTCATCAACTTCTGGTTTATATTTTGTAATTGACTTTACATTTACATTAACTGTTCCTTTTTTTATTTCTGCTAATTTATTTACTGTAATTACTATTTTGCTTCCTTCATCTACAGTTTTTCCTACTTCTAAACTTTGTTTTAAAACAACACCATTAGATTTTTTAGTATCTTCTTCATATGTAACAGAAACTTCAAATCCGTGCATCTGTTAAACTCTTTTTAGCATTTTCTTCTGTTTCTCCTATAGCTGAAGGAACTGCTATTTGTTTAATTCCTGTTCCTTTACTTACATAAACCTTTACAGTGTCACCTGCTTTAGCTTCAGTATTTTCTTTTGGATCTTGTCTTATTACAATCCCTTCTTGTATTTTTTGACTAGTTTCTTCAATTTTTTCTACATTCAAATTAACATCGCTTAGGCTACTTTCTGCTTCTTCAAATGTACTTCCTGCTAATTTTGGAACTTTAACAAGTTCTGTTCCTTTACTTATAACTATTGATACAGTACTATTTTCTAAAACTTTATAACCTGCTGGTGGATCTTGAGAAATAATTTTTCCTTTTTCCACTTCACTATTATATTCTTCTGATGATATTTTGTATGTAACTTTTATATCTTTTAATTTACTTTCTGCTTCTTGCACAGTTAAACCTGTAACATCTGGCATATCTACATTTTCAGGTGCTTTGTTTAGTCCTACCATTAAAAAGTATGGTATACCAAAACAAAGCAAGCAAACTATTATAAATATTATAACAAACATAGCAATTTTAGCTTTAGGATGTTTCTTAAAATAACTTTCATTATTATCATTATCGTTATTTTTATCATTACTACTTCTTTGCTTACTATGTAATACTTCACTATTAATTGTTGGTATTCTTTGTGTAAGTGTAGCATCAAAATTATGCTCTACTACAAAATTACCATCTGGATTTTTTAATGCCAAGCTTAAGTCTCTTAACATTTCTGTTGCAGATTGATACCTTAAGTTCAATTCTTTTTGCATAGCTTTTATTATTATTTGATTTATTGCAAATGGAATCGCAGGATTTAGTTTTATCGGTTCAACTGCCTTTTCTTGCATATGTTTTAAAGCGATAGATACTGGTGTATCTGCATCAAAAGGAACTCTTCCAGTTAACATTTCATACATAACAACACCTAAAGAATATAAGTCAGACTTAGCATCTGTAAAGCCTCCTCTTGCATGTTCTGGTGAAAAATAATGTACAGAACCAATAGTAGTTCCAAATGCCGTAATTGTAGAATTAGAAACTGCTTTTGCTATTCCAAAATCTGTAACCTTTGCTATTCCATCTTCTGTTATAATAATATTATGAGGTTTTATATCTCTATGTACTATATTATTTTTGTGTGCAACTTCTAGAGCTGAAGCTATTTGTATTGCAATATTAACAGACCATTTCCAAGGAAGTGTGCCATCTTCTGAAATAATTTGTTTTAATGTTTTTCCCTGAATTAATTCCATTACTATATAGTATAAATTCCCTTCATTTCCTACATCATAAATAGATACAATATTAGGATGTGTTAAACTTGCGGCAGCTTGTGCTTCTGAATTAAATCTTTTAATAAACTCCTCATCTGTTGTAAATTCATCTCTTAATACTTTTATAGCTACATATCTGTTGAGAACATGACATTTTGCTTTATAAACTGTAGCCATGCCGACCATTTCCTATTTTCTCTATTATTTCATATCGATTACCTATTATTTTACCTTCTAAAATCATATAAAACTCTCCCTTTATAATATTATTACAACTGTAATATTGTCATATCCTCCAAGCTCATTTGCTCTTTGTACTAATTTTTCTGAAGCTAATTCTGGATTTTCTTTTATAATATTATATATTTCTTCATCCTTTAGCATATTTGTTAATCCATCTGATGACATTAGTAAAATATCATCTTTTATAAATCCTTTTACCATAACATCTGGTTCAACATATGCTGTACATCCTAAAGCTTTCATAAGCATATTTTTCTTTGGATGATTATACGCTTCTTCTTTTGTTATAGTTCCATCTTTTACTAACTCTTGTACATAACTGTGGTCAACTGTTAGTTTTCTAATAAACTCTTTTCTTATTCTATATACTCTGCTATCTCCGACATGTCCAATATATACTCTATTATTATATATTAAACAAACATCTAAAGTAGTACCCATACCTTCTAATTCTTTATTTTCTTTAGATTTTTCATATACAATCATGTTAGCATATTCTACAGCATTCTTTATTAGATTTAATATGCTTTCTTTATCATGTTCTATTTTGTAAAAATTATTAGAAATATAATTTTTCACAGAAGTAGTTGCAAGGCTACTTGCAATTTCTCCACCATTATATCCACCCATTCCATCTGCCAAAATAAATAATTTTAATTGTTCTTCTGGACTTGATACATAATAATAATCTTGATTCATATCTCTTGCTTTTCCTACATCTGATTTAGCAAAAACTTTCATATATTCCTCCTATTTTAGGTTCTTTCTTCTTAATTGTCCACATGCTGCATCTATATCTGAACCTAACTCTCTTCGTATTGTTGCTACAATTCCCTTTGAATTTAAATAATCTCTAAATTTTATTATGTTTTCATTTGTACTTTTTGTAAACTTACCATTTTCTATTTTATTAATTGGTATTAAATTAACATGACAAATCATGCCTTTTAATAAATTAACTAATTCTTTTGCATCATCTAAATTATCATTATTATCTTTTGCTAGTGCATATTCAAATGATATTCTTTTATTAGTTATTTTTATATAATCCTTACACGCCTTCATTAATTCTTCTATATTATATCTTAAATTAACAGGCATCATTTCACTTCTTTTTTCATTATTAGTTGCATGTAGCGATATAGATAAAGTACATTGTATATTCTCATTTGCTAAATCATATATTCTTGGTACTAATCCACTAGTAGATACACTAATATGTCTTGCTCCTATATTTAGTCCTTTAGGATTATTCATTGTTCGAATTGCATTTATTACATTATCATAATTATCTAAAGGTTCTCCTATTCCCATAAAAACAACATTCGAAATATTACATTTTGTATCTTGTTCTACAGCTAAAATTTGTTCTATAATTTCTCCTGAACTTAAATTTCTAACGAATTTAATTCCTGTTGATGCACAAAATTTACATCCCATTTTACATCCTATTTGTGATGACACACAAATTGTTTTTCCATGATGATATTCCATTAAAACGGTTTCTATTGCATTACCATCTAAAACATCAAATAAATATTTTTTTGTTCCATCTGATGACTCTTGCTTTTTTAATATATTGAAATTACAAATTGAAAAATTCATCTTTAATTTTTCTCTTAATTCTAAAGAAAGATTAGTCATTTCATCAAAGCTTGTTACTTTATCTACATATAGCCATTTAAAAATCTGCTCTGCTCTATACCCTTTTTCTCCAATATTTATTATCTCTTTTTTCAAATCTTCCAAATTATAATCTTTTATGTTTTTCATTTTTCTCTATTCTTTCTTCTTTATATTTATTCTATTTTTTTATATCACACAAGTATAAATTTTTCAAGCTGTTTATTAATTATTTAGTGTACTGCTGTAATTTTAAAATGGTTTGTTGGTTGGTACTATTACCACATACTAATAGTTAATATATATTTGTATAATTCAATTTTTTAGTAATTTTTTATATTTTTACTTTATATATTATAAAAAAGGACATTAATTTAAAAATATAAATTCTCAAAATCTATATATTCATTTTACTTCTAGTTAGGAAAGGAATTAATTACTTTATGAAACTTTTAATAATAAATAGAAAAACTATAAAAAATTTTTTATATATATTTTTTATTATTTTATTACTCTCTACAATTGCATTTATATATTTAGATAACAATAGTAGTAATGCAAACCCATCTGAAAAGTATTTATCTGAAGAAAAGATAGATATAATAAAAAACATATATGAAAATAACGAAAAAATAGCCTATTTGACTTTCGATGATGGACCAAGTAAAGTTGTAACTCCAAAAATACTAGATATATTAAAAGAAAATAATGTAAAAGCAAACTTTTTTGTTGTTGGAAAACATGTAGAAGAATACCCAGAATTAGTAAGACACGCATATGAAGATGGCCATTTTATTGCAAATCATGGTTATTCTCATAATAATTCAAAACTCTATAAGAGTAAACAAGATTTTATAAATGAAATATTAAAAACAGATAATATGGTTGCTAAAGCTATTGGAAAAGATAGCTATTGTTCTCATATATTTAGATTTCCAAATGGCTCTATGAGTAAGATTAATTATTCTGATAAACAAAAAGCTATAAAATATTTAGAAGAAATAGATTATACATATGTAGATTGGAATGCTTTAAATAATGATTCTATGAAAAAATATTCAAATTTAGAACTTTTAGACAATTTAAAGAAAAGTGTTAAAAATAAAGGTACTTTAGTAATATTAATGCATGATACAGGAGATGTTAATAAAACATATGATGTTTTAGAAGAATCTATAAATTTTCTGAAATCGGAAGGATATGAATTTAAAACCTTTTATGATTTATTAGAATAATATTTGAACTTAAATCTAACAACTAAAGACAATATTCACAAAAATAGTGTCTTTAAATTGTCTTTAATTAGTAGTAATTATTTTATATATTTTCAAATTTGTTTCTTTCAGATTTTTTATATATCATTGGCAATAGGGTTCATTGCATATAATTGAGTTTAAAAACCTAAATAGTATAGCAATAAAAATAACTGTTCTGCATATTTTTTTACATCAAAATGTGCAGAACAGTCATTTTATAACCTTTTAAATTCTTCTAATCTAAGTTCATATGCTTTCATACATTCTTCTTCAAAAGCAAGTTTTGGTTCATTAACTCCCATTAAATTTAATATCTTTTTTGTAAAAAGCGGATTCAAAATTAATATTGGTCCTAATAAACTTGTTCCAAAAAAGTTTCTTATATGAATTCCTTCAAAATTAGATTCTTTATTTATTCCAATACCTTTAGTTACTTTCATAAAATAATTTTCTTTATTATCTCCATATTCCATAGTAAACTGACTTTTAAATCCAACTATTTCTATATCCTCAAATTCGCCTATTGAAAGACAATTGTATCTATTAAACATATCTCTTTTTGAATATAAATTAATTATTCCTAATCCTTGTATTCTACTTCCATCCTCATTTTCAATATAGCTTTCTAATACTTGCATTGCATTTCCTGTAAATAAAAATACAACATCTTTATTTATTAATTCCTGTATTCTTTCTTTATATGCTAATAATTTTTTAATTACCTTTTCTTGCATTTTTTCAGTCATTGGACCTAGATATATTAAATTTACATTATTATCTACAAAATATGGTACATCTTCTATTGAAGTATTAATAAACTCTGCATCTGGTAAACATTTTTGCAAATATTTCATATTACTAATATCTCCAAACAGATTACATAACTCAGGAAATAAAACTTCTATTTTCATTATTCATATCCTCCATCTTCTTTTGCATTTTAATTATCTCTTTTACTTTATTTTTTACATTTTCACATAATTCAAGTGAATATAAATCGTATAAAATGAATATTTCTTCTATACCATTTGTTTGCAAATTAGATACAGCTTCAATTTCATCTCTAGCATAAACAATTTTTTCTTTTGGAACACCTGCCATTAGTAAACGTATAACTGTATCCATATATCTTTTTCCACCAACAATAATTTGTTTTGTTTCTTCACTATTCAAGAATTCATAATCAGCATCATAATACCATGTTATTACTTCTGAATCCTCATGTAAATCGTCTAAGATTAATATTACAGATTTACTTTTCTTTTGTTTTCTTACATAATCAAATGCTCTAGAACATGCAATTGGATTTTGCCCTTTTGCCAAATGCATAATTATTTCTATTCCTGAATCCTCTTCTTTTCTAAATCTTGTTTCAACTACATTTAACTTTTTAATAGATTCTCTTATTTCTTTTGAATCAATTCCAATTTGTTTAAGTACAGTAATTGCTGCTATCATATTATAAATATTAATTATATTATCAGATATTAAAGGATACTTCTCACTAATTCCATTTTCCTTAATTATTATACTATTATCTTCTTTATTTATATTGGTACATAAATAATCTATCTCTGGAGTTTTAAAATCGCAATTTGGACAATGCATTTTACCAATATGATGATATCTATAATAATCATATTCTAATTTCGAAAAGCATTTAGGACACACAATCATATCTCTTACAATATTTTCGCTTTCAATTGTATCATCAGGTAACTTGTCTATTCCGAAAAATATCTTCTTATTTTCATTTCCTAAACTACTACAAATAGGATCATCACCATTTAGTATTAATATAGTTTCTTTTGGTAAATAATTATTAATAATACTATATATAAACTCTGTATGTGCATTTCTTTTTAATGAATCTCTAAATAAGTTGGTACATATTAGATATGTTGGCTTTAAATATGGATATATTACTTTTGAACTTCTTTCATCTATTTCTAACACTGCAATTTTCTTTTTAACTTTTCCTGTTATAGATACTCCACTAATTAAACTTGTAGCAATTCCAGATTTAATATTAGAACCAAGTTTATTTTCTATAATAGAATAACCATTATCCACTAATATATCATCTATAAAGTTTGATACTGTAGTCTTTCCATTTGTTCCTGTTACTCCAATTATTATCTCTGGCTTTTCAATTTGTCCAATAAAATCTTTACACAATTTTAATGCTATTCTTCCTGGAAAATCTGTTGCATTCCTTTTTAATAGTTTTAAAATTTTTGTAATTAATTTTGCTATAAATAACACTATAATAAATTTAACTTTTTTCATATGTTTCTCCTTTTTCTTTTTTATACAAAATAATTTCTAATATAAATACACATAACTCATATAATATGTTGCATGTTTTTACAAAATTCTACATTTACCTTCCATATTATACAACAAGATTGTATATAATTACTAGTCATATCGTAATATATTAATAATAAATTTTTATATTATTAATAATACTACTTTTTTCATTATAAAAATTTATAATTTTGCTATTTTCCAATTTATTGTTACATAATAAAAAACAAGAAACTTAAGCTAAAGTTTCTTGCTCTTTTTATTATGCAATTTTTGAACAAATGTCATCTAACAACTTTTCTATTCTTGAAATTCTGTCTTCAAAAATAGTATTTGTCATGTCACTTATCTCATTATATTCCTGTAACTTACTAAATTTTTTCATATTTGTTTTATGATTTTTCTCTATGATTTGTATTGTTTTTTCTTGATTATATTTTATCTCGTCAACTACTTCTTTTATTTGCTTTATTTCCTTGCTATTAATTTGTTCTAATACCTTCATATAACCACCTCTTTGCAAATAAAATTTAATACATATTATCACAAAACATTTGTGTGGTCAATAGTTTCTTTTTTAAATCATTATTTTAGTAATTATTCATCAATTTTTATGTGTACATCCTTTAATTGTTTTTTAGATACATTAGATGGTGCTCCCATTAATACATCTCTTGCTTTTTTATTTTTTGGAAAAGCTATTACTTCTCTTATATTTTGACTATCAGAAATTAACATCACCATTCTATCTAAACCTGGTGCAGCACCTGCATGTGGTGGTGTTCCATATTGAAATGCATTATAAAGCGCTCCAAATTTTGATTTAACATCATCTTCTGTATATCCTGCAATTTCAAATGCTTTAACCATTAATTCTGGATTATGATTTCTAACAGCACCTGATGCCATTTCATAACCATTACATACTAAATCATATTGATATGCTAAAATATCTAATGGATTCATATTCTCTAAAGCTTCCATTCCACCTTGTGGCATAGAAAATGGATTATGATTAAAATCTATTGTTCCTTCATCTGATAATTCATACATTGGGAAATCTACAATCCAA
This sequence comes from uncultured bacterium, assembly GCA_905215935.1. Lineage (GTDB taxonomy): Bacteria > Bacillota > Clostridia > TANB77 > CAG-508 > CAG-492. Next base: position 183,512 of record CAJMRY010000004.1, on the reverse strand, counting down.
CAGAATTTGTAAACATTTTTTTCTATTAAATCTAAACGTTTTCCAAGTTCTATTCTAACAAGACCTGCTATTTTTTGAGCTACTTTAAATTCATCTGCAACAAAGAAAATACTGTCATTTACTTTAACACCTAGATTTTGAAGTCCAATTTTTATTTCTTCAGTTATGAATTTAGAAATACCACCAGTATACTCTCCGTTTTCATCTATTTTGACCCATGCTAAACCTTTTGCTCCAGCTTCTTCTTTTGCAAATGCGTCCATACCATCAAAAAATTTACGTCCTTGAACTCCACCATTAGGAACAATTATTATTTTAACTGTTTTTCCTTTAAATGCATTAAATTCAGTATTTACAAAAATCTTTGTAGCATCTTGTATAATTAATGGATTCCTTAAATCTGGTTTATCTATACCATATTTCTCCATTGCTTCTAAGTATGGAATACGTATAAAAGGTCCGGGCATCAACTTTCCAAGTAGTGTTTTCTCTAAATACTTGTGGAACAACACTTTCCGCTACTTCAAAAACGTCATCTTGGGTTGCAAAACTCATTTCATAATCTAATTGATAAAATTCGCCTGGCGCTCTATCTGCTCTTGGATCTTCATCTCTAAAACATGGTGCTATTTGATAATATTTGTTAAATCCTGAAACCATTAGCAATTGTTTAAATTGTTGTGGTGCTTGTGGAAGTGCATAAAACTCTCCTGGATGTAATCTACTTGGCACCAAAAAGTCTCTTGCTCCTTCTGGTGATGAATTAGCTAAGATTGGTGTTTGTATTTCTGTAAATCCTAATTCATCCATTTTATTTCTTAATGATTTCATTATTTTAGAACGAAGTAAAATATTCTTATGTATTTTATCATTTCTTAAATCTAAGAATCTATATTCTAATCTTAAATCTTCTCTTACAGATGAAATATCTACTTTTTCTGAATTAATTTCAAAAGGAAGTACATTTTTACATTTTCCTAAAACTTCTATTTCATTTACTTCTATTTCTATTTCTCCTGTAGGGATTTTATTATTTTTATTTGTTCTTTCTACAACTTTTCCACATACAGAAATTACACATTCTGTTACTAATTCTTCTTTAACTGTTACTGAATCTGATATAACGCCCTGAGTTATTCCAAATTCATCTCTTAAATCTATAAATTTCATTGCGCCTAAATTTCTTATTCTTTGAACCCAACCTGCAAGTTTAACAGTTTCTCCAACATTTTTAATATTTAATTCTCCACAATTATGGTCTCTATATCTATTTTTCATTCTTGTCTCCTTTTTTATTTTTTAGATAGCGATTTATACTTCTTTAATTGTCACTACCTTTAAGTTTGTATTATTATATCAAAAATCCACTAAAATTCAATGGTTTATACCATAATTTTAGTGGATTTATATATATAATTTATGATAATTTCATCCAATATCTCCGTTTAAAACTTTTTATCTATTATTTAATTTATATATATTCTTTTATAAAATCATATAACTTATGTGTTGGTAAACCAATAGCAGTAGTATGATTTCCAACTATTTTCTCTATAAATACACAAAAACTAGTCTGAACAGCAAATGCTCCTGCTTTATCTAATGGTTTACCAATTTTAATCCAATTATCAATTTCATCATCACTCATATCTTTTATATAAATATCTACAATATCGTAATCTATATATTCTTTATATAGTTCTCCTGCTTGTACTAAAACAGCTAAACTAGTAATTGCTTGCACTTTTGAATTTTTAAGTTCTTTTAACATTCTTTTTGCATCTTCATTATCTACTGGTTTTTCATATATTTTTCCATCCTTTAAAACCATTGTATCTGAACCAATTACAATTCTATCTCCACTTGTCTGTTCAAATACTGTTTTCGATTTTATATATGCAAGTCTCTTAGATTGTTCTTCTATAGTTAAACCTTCTTCAAAAGTTTCATCTGCATTGCTAACAATTACTTCATATTTTAGCCCCATTAAATCTAATAACTCTTTTCTTCTTGGGGATTGTGATGCAAGTATTATACGCATATTAACATACCTCCACTATAATTATTTAATTTTTAGTATTTATCTATATGTAAAATTTTAGATTAAATTTTAGTTAATATCCTTTTAACTTCTCATTTAATTTAGTATAAACTGGAATCATTTGTGCCTCACTTATTTTTGGTATTACATCTTCTATATTTACCCATTCAATGCCACTATTTTCATCTTCTTTTATCTTTATCGCATCTTTTTCATCTGCTTCTAATAAGAAACAACAATCTAAATGCAAATGAGTAGCAACACGTTTTCCTCTTTTTTCATGTGCACTTACTCCCAGAATTTCTATACTATAAATTCCATCACTTAATAACTTAAAATTTTTAATTCCAGTTTCTTCTTCTGCTTCTTTTAATGCTACTTTTAATAAATCTTCTTCTCCGTCACTATGTCCACCTGTCCATGCCCATGTTTTATAAATATTATGATATATCATTAATACCTTTGTTCTTTCTTTATTAACTATCCAATTTGAAGCTGTAAAATGAGCAAATTCATTATCTCTTACTAACAAATTATCAAAAGTATTCATATATTTTAAAATTACTTCTTTATCTTTTGCTTCTACTTCATCATATGGTACATATTTTTCTATTTCTTTTCTTAAATTCATTATATATCCCTCTCTTAATTATATTTTTCTATAAAATAATATTTATTATGAATTATATAATTCTGCTATTTTTTTCTTTAATAATCTAACAATCAAATCTTTATATTCTTTATTAAATGGTACAAACTCATTTGAATAAAATAACTCTATAAAATCTTCATATTTTATATATTTAACATCTGAAACTTCATCTTCTTGAAGTTTCATTTCTTCAATCTTTAAATCTTCTTTTACAAAATATATCTGAGCTATCTCCCATCCATCTTGATAAATAAATTCTTGAATAAACTCAAACTTTTCTTTTGGTAATTTAATTCCTAGTTCCTCTTCGGTTTCTCTCACACACGCATTAATACTCTTTTCACCTGCATGAACATGTCCGTGCACAAGGCATATCCCATAAATCTGGATAATTCTTTTTACAATTAGCTCTTTTTTGTACTAATATTTCTCCTTTATTATTAATAATCCAAATCCAAACTGGTTTATGATATACTCCTGGATTTTCCTTATGGCAAAAAGATTTTTCTTTAATTCCTAAATAATTACCTGCATAATCGTATATATCAAATACTTCTTCCATCTCATACATCCCTTTCCTTTTCATATCATATAGTAACATAAAAAAATTTCTGAATCAACTATTTAAATTATAAATAGTAATTCAGAAACCTTTATATTACATTATTTAATAATTTTTAAAAAATGAACACTTATTTAGAAATATCTCCTTTAACTACACCTCTTACATATTCATAAATCATAATTCCTGTAGCCACAGATGCATTTAAACTTTCTGTTTTACCAAGCATAGGAATTTTAACTTTATAATCTGCTAATTCTTGAACTTCTTTAGAAACACCATTTGCCTCATTTCCAATAACTATTACTTTTTTTGTATATTCTATATCATACACACTATTTTTTGTATCTAGTGAAGTAACAACTGTTTCATATCCATTCTCTTTTAAATCTTGCAAACTTTCTACTAAATTTTTACTCTCTATAATATTAACCCTAAAAATTGCTCCCATTGTTGATCTTACAACTTTTGGATTATATGCATCTGCTGTATCTTTTGAAACAATAACTTGCTTTAAATTTGCACTATCTATAGTTCTTAAAATTGTTCCTAAATTTCCTGGGTCTTGTAATCCATCAAGCACAACTATTATATCTTCTGAATAATTTATTTTATCACTATGATTATTTTTCTCAAGTACTGCCAAAATTCCTTGTGGATTAGAAACATCTGTTATAAATCCAAATACTTTTTCACTTACATAAACGCAATCAAATTTTGCAATTTCATATAATGTCTTTTGGTCTATACTCCCATCATTTATACAATCTTCACAAATCACAATAGACTTTATATTTTGATTTTCTTCTATTGCCTCTTTTACTAATTTAATTCCTTCAATTATATAGCAATTTTCTTCATCTCTATATTTCTTTTCTTTCAACTTTTTTATCTTTTTAATAAAATCATTTTCTTTACTTGTTATTACTTGCATATATACTCCTCTTCATATATATTATTAACTTTTTTACTCATTTACATTCATAACTTTTTTATTTAATACTATGTAAAAATACAATTAAGATATACAATTATTTTCCAAATGTATATTTGATATTAACTAGATAATTTATTTAAGCATTTTTTCAAAAAATCTTTAACTTTCTCTATAATCTTCTCTTCCGAAGTTGTTCCTAAATTAAATGTAATATATGGCTCTCTTCCAGGAGAAAATTTAATTAAATTTCTATACTCTTTTATTAGTGAATCTATAATTTCCATATTAAAGCTTTCTACATCAAAATAGAAAACTGCAGTATCTTTTCTTTGTACAATTTTCAAAATATTCGATTCTTTGCACATTCTCTTTATTCTAGCAATTTCTATTAAATTCTCTACCTCTTTTGGCATAGTTCCATATCTATCTATTATTTCATCTGTTACTTCTATCAAGTCATCTTCATTTTTGCTTATTGCAATATCCTGATATATCTCAATCTTCTGACTACTATTTTCAATATATTCATCTGGAATAAAACTCGAAATATTCATATCTATTTGAACATCTTTTTCTTCTTCCATTTTTACACCTTGCATTTCTTTTACCACTTCATCTAATAATTTGCAATATGTATCATAACCAACTTGTTCCATATGACCATGTTGTATCTCTCCGAAGCAAACTTCCTGCCCCTCTAATTTCTAAGTCTCTCATCGCAATTCTAAATCCAGATCCAAACTCTGTAAATTCCTTAATTGCTTTTAATCTTTTATCTGCTACTTCTGTAAGTATTTTATCACGTCTATATGTAATATATGCATATGCTTGTTTATCACCTCTACCAACTCTTCCTCTTATTTGATAAAGTTGTGCTAAACCTAATCGATCTGCATTTTCTACAATAATTGTATTTGCATTAGGTATATCAATTCCAGATTCTAATATTGTAGTACAAATTAATACATTCACTTCTTTTTTTATAAAACTCATCATTATATCTTCTAACTGCTTACCTGTCATTTTACCATGTGCGTATGCCACTTTAGATTCTGGTACTAATTCAGAAATAAATCCTGCTTTTTTCTCTATTCCTTCTACATTATTAAATAAATAAAAAACTTGACCATCTCTTTCGAGTTCCTTTGTAATAGCCTCTTTTATTATTTCGTCATCATATTCTAATACATATGTTTGAACAGGCCTTCTATTATGTGGTGGTTCATATATAACAGACATATCTCTCACACCAACAATTGACATATGAAGTGTTCTAGGTATTGGAGTTGCAGTCATTGTAAGTACATCAACACTATTTTTTAATCCCTTTATTTTTTCTTTATCTTTTACACCAAAACGATGCTCTTCATCTATTATTAATAAACCTAAATCTTTAAACTCTACATCTTTACTAAGAATTCTGTGTGTACCAACCACACAATCCACTTCCCCAAGTTTTAACTTTTTTATAACTTCATCTTGTTCTTTTTTAGTTCTAAAACGATTTAATAGTTCAACATTAACAGCAAAACCTTCCATTCTAGATTTAAATTCTTCATATTGTTGATTAGCAAGGACTGTAGTTGGTACCAAATATGCTACTTGTTTTTGATCCATTATAGCCTTAAAAGCTGCTCTTATTGCTACCTCTGTTTTTCCATATCCAACATCTCCGACAAAGAAGTCTATCCATTGGCTTTTCATTTTCCATATCTTTTTTAGTTTCTTCAATACATCTTAGTTGGTCATCTGTTTCAGAATATGGAAAACTATCTTCAAACTGCTTTTGCCATTCAGTATCTTTTGAAAAGGCATATCCTTTTACTTTTTGTCTTTTTGCATATAATTCTATAAGCTCTCTTGCTACTTCTCTTAAATTAGATTTAACCTTTGTTTTTGTACTATCCCATTCCTTTCCACCAAGTTTATTAAGTCTTGGTGCTACTTCTCCACCACCAATATATTTTCTAACTGTATCTAAGTTATTAGTAGGAACATATAATACATCCTCATTTTTATATTTTATCTTGATATAGTCCTTTGTTACGTTATCTGCTTTAATTGTATTCACACCAATAAACTGCCCAATTCCATGGAATTTATGAACAACAAAATCCCCTATTCTTAAATCTGCAAATACAACTTTCTCTCCATCTTTAAAAGCCTTACTTTGTTTTCTTTTCTTATGTTCATTATTAAAAAATTCCTCACTACTAATAACTAATAAATCTAAATCATAACACTCAAACCCAACTGCGAGTGCCCCTTTTGTTACCAAGCAAATACCTTCTTTTAAGCTATTTTCTGCTGGTTTCTCATTATATACATGAGGAATATCATATTCTGCAAGTAAAAGAGACATTTTTCTTGCACTATTCTCATTTCCACCCAATAACGCAATTTTCTTTTTATTATCTATAGCAGATTTTAATTCATCTATAAGCATACCTGTTTCACTTTTAAAGAAATTAACTTCTCTATAATGAAAATGATATTCTCTTTCAATATTCTTTTTATTTGATATATCTTGTTTTTCTAAATATATAAGTTTATCCCATTTAATATTTTCTTGATATTCACTTATATTTTTTATAGAATCTGGTACAACTCTATTTTTTTCTATTAGGCTATTTACTAGATTCTTGTTATCTTCTACTATGTTTTCCATTCTTTTAGAAATTTTAGAATCTTCATCTAAAAATATAATTGTATCTTCTTGTAAGAAATCTAAGAAATTATTCTTTTCTGAATAGAAAGAATTAAAATATTTATCAATTTTGCTAAAATAATTTCCTTCTCTAATTTCTTCTACATCTAAATTAACAATCTCTTGTATATCTGTATTTGCCATAGATTCATCTAATATATTATTTGTAATTTCTTCTAAAGATTTTTCTAATATAAACTCATGAGCAGGATATATACATGCACAATCTAAATTTTGGATAGATCTTTGAGATGAAATTTTAAAAGTTCTTATAGAATCTACTTCATCACCCCAGAACTCTATTCTAATTCCTTCTATTTCCGAAATAGCAACATCTATAATTCCACCTCTAACACTAAAGCTACCTCTAGATTCTACAAGCTCTACCCTTTCATATCCAAGTTCTAATAATTTATTTTTAAGTTTTTCTAAAGAATACTCTACACCTAAGTTTAAATTTATAATATTTTTATATAAAGCTTTTTTAGAAATCATATTTTGCATTATAGCTTCTATTGTTGTTACGATTATATTTACATTTCCATTTTGAATACTATTTAAAACCTCTATTCTCTCATATGGCAAATCTTTACTTTCGCATGCGAAATCATATGTAACAATCTCCCTTTTAGGAAAAAATTTCACATTATCTTCAAAGAACTTTAAATCATTTATAATTCTTTTAGCCTGCAATTCATTATATGTAATAATACATATTGGCTTATCAGAAAATTCATTTGTTGCACATGCAATTTGAACTTTTGAAACGTCCGTTAGACCCGATACTAATACCGGGCCTTTATTAATTCCTTTTAAATATGATGCAAATAAAGGTAAATTTCCTAAATCGCGCAATAAAAAATTCATTTTACTTTAAACCTCTTTTTTGTATTTTTCTAAGGCTTTAGCAATTTGATCTGGACAAGAAGTTCCTTTATATCCACATGGAATACCTTTTAATCTTTTTATAACTTCATCAATATTTTGTCCTTCTAACATTTTACTAAGACCTACTGTATTTCCAGCACAACCACCAATTATTTTTAGTGATTTTATTATATTATTTTCTATATTAAATATCATTTTTTGTGAACATACACCCTCTGGTATATATACATATTCCATTATTACCACTTTCTTTCATATATTTTAGTATTACTATTCATAGCTCATTTAAAAGCTCATTACTAGCCTGGCTAATTGTTTTATATATTTTTATTTTAATATTATATATGAATTTTACATAACTTTCAATACTCTAATCATATTTTTAGTTTTAGTATAATATGATTATATAAATCATTAATAACAGAAAGGATTTTTAGAAACTTTATGAGGAAATCAAACTTTTATATTATTTCATTAAAGCGCAATATACTTCCTATTACTTTTTTAATTTTCACTTTACTTTTAGTTATCTTTTCCAAAACGAACTTAAGTTCAGCAAAAGATGGACTATTATTATGGGCAACGGCTGTTGTTCCATCACTTCTCCCATTTTTTATTGCTACAGAATTGTTATCATATACTAATATCATAAACTTTATTGGAAAAATATTAAATAAATTTATGAGGCCAGTTTTTAATGTTCCTGGAGAAGGAGCTTTTGCCTTTATAATAGGTATGATTAGTGGTTATCCTGTTGGTGCAAAAATAGTTACAAAACTCAGACAAGACCGGTTTATGTACAAAATCTGAAGGTGAAAGAATGCTTAGTTTTACTAATAATTCTGGTCCACTTTTTATTATAGGAACTGTTGGTGTTACCTTATTTGGAAACTCTACTATAGGCTTCTTACTTCTAATTACACACATACTTGCCTGTATTACAGTTGGAATATTACTTGGAATAATCGATAGATTTAACAAAAGAGAAAAGAAAACTATAAATAATAAAAATGCTAGCACTACAGTAGTTGCAAATAGTAACCTTACTTGCTCTTTTTCTAATCTTGGAGAAATATTAGGAAAAAGTATTAATAATGCAATATCTACTGTTCTAATGATTGGTGGCTTTATTGTTTTATTTTCTGTTATTCTTTCGATTTTACAAAATAGTCATATTATTGATATATTCTCTAATTTTATAAGCATAATTTTCAAATATCTTAATATTGATACAAGTTTAGCTTCTGGTTTTGTTACAGGAATTATAGAATTAACAAATGGTGTAAAAATAACATGTACATTAAATAATAAATTAATATCACCTAATATAATACTTTGCGCATTTTTGCTTGGATTTGGAGGTTTTTCAATATTACTTCAGGTACTTAGCATAACATCAAAAACAGACCTTTCAATTAAGCCTTATATAATTGGAAAATTAATGCAAGGACTTTTTGCAGCATTGTATACCTATATTGCTATAAAAAATATCTACTTTTTCAATTTTGATATACAAACTGTATTTGCAAATTACTCAAATTCAATTGACTGTAATATTAGCAATATATCAACAATTATTTATTTGTTTATAGCTATAATTTTATGCATGTATGTTTATATAATTAATAAAAGGAATTCAAAAAAATCATTAATAATAAAAAAGTCATATGGAAGTAAAATAAGACAAAAAACTTTTTAAATAATCAGATTTATACTACATAATAATTATTGTAAATTAATTATAGTTAATAGATATTAACTATAATTTTTATTTTTCTTTTTGTATATAAAACTTTAATAACTTTTCATATTTAGTATACTTTTGAATACTATTTATTAATGTAAGTTTATTTTAAGGAGGTTTTAATTTTATGGATCGAAATATGGACTTTAATAATTTAGGAGGGTTTCCTCCACCTTATATGAATTTTGAAACAAATTCTGATTTTCCTCGGAATTGAAAATCCAATGTTCAATCCTGTTATGCAATATGAACAAAGCTATATGTATTACAGATATTTAACTCAAGCATTAGAATATAAAATAAAATGTAAGGAATATGAAAAACTTTGTTCAAGACCTGAAAACTCAGGGAGACAAGATAAAAGGTTAGATTAAGACATATGTTTGCTTTTTTATGTTAATTATGTTACAATATGATTATACAATTCTACTTTTTGGAGGTCTTTTAAATGGCTATAATTATGAAATGCCACTTCAATACAAAAGATTGTGGTAAGTATACTCAATGTAAAAAATGCATAAACTGTTATGCAAACCCTTCACAACAATTTCGTAATTGTGATGCATGTACCGATCGGTGTCCTAGTTGCGACGCAGACTGTTCTAGATGTAAGCTAGACTGCTCCAATAGGCGCACACCGTATGGACTTTTTTAACCTCAAATTAACACTTTTATTGTGTTAAAGCCCTATCTTTTGATAGGGCTTTTCTTTATTAACAGATTTAAAATTATAAATTAAATTTGGAAATAGTCGGGAAATATAAAAATAAAGAGACAAGTAAGTTCTTAAAACCTACTTGTCTCTAGCATTTTGGTAGCGAGAAATGGATTCGAACCATCGACCTGCCGGGTATGAACCGGATGCTCTAGCCAACTGAGCTATCTCGCCATTTATTAAACACAATAGCTATTATAATAGTTATCATTAAATTTGTCAAGTAAATAAAAAAGAAAATATCAAAATTTATTTTCCTTTTTATTTAACCTATAGTCATTTGATCATCTTTACCTTTTTTTCTATCTCTTGTTTCTGTTGTTTGTTTACTTCTAGTTATCTCTACACTATTAGTTTTATGATGAGAATTGCTTCTAGCTTTCTTATATAATTCATCTTTAAAACGATTTTCGGCTCTTGTTTCTGCTATATTTTTAGCTTTCTTTAATTTTTCTATTAATTCTGGATTTACACCAGTTATTTCGTCTAACTCTGGTATTTCTGTATTATTTTGTCCATTCCCTTTGCAAACTCTCCATAAAGCACTTAAAACACTAACTTTTTCCATAATTTTAGAGTTCACCTCCATTAATATATAAAACTCTATTTATATATTAACATAAAAATTATAAAAAATCAATACTAATTTGAAATACTTTGCTTATCTATAACAAATAATTTATTTATAGTTATCCTAGATTATTCAAAAGTATATATTAACATACTAATAGTTAATATATTTATAGGCATTTTATAATTATATTTAGCAAATCATCTTATTATTTATATAAAAAAGAGTAGAAAACTTTATTATAGTAATCTACTCTTTAACATCTACTTTCAAATTTAAATATATTAATTTATTTTACTATTATTTCATAAATGAACTAATGATATTATCTATTATTTCTGTATCATTTTCATCTTCTGTTGTAGCTGTTGTTAAAATATATGCTGTTTTATCATCTATGAAACAAGCTTGTTTTATATTAACATCTATACCATTTTGTGTCATTACATAAGTAATAATTGAAGCATCTTTTCCGTTTAATTTAACATCTTCTTCAGAAATTTCTCCCTTAATTTTATCTCCCATTTGAGATTTAATATTTGCTATTGATGCACTCATATAAGAAGTTAAGTTATATGCACTTGGTACTGTTTCAGAAAGTAAATTTACATTTGTTCCATTATTAGCATCTGCAAAAACTGGTTTTGAAGTAGTTCCTAAACTTGTCCAATCTTCTGGATATGAGAATTTTACACCTGATGAATGTGTATATTCAGTGTATCCTGTTAATTCTTTTTTATCTATAGCTTTCTTTTTATTAGAACCAAATTTCATTTCACATCCTGTAAGTGCTATAGCCATTATTACCATTATTCCTATTAAAGCTACAATTTTATTTAATTTTTTCATTTTAAAATTCCTCCCTTTTTTAACTCATATAATCTTTTAATTTTTTAGATCTTGATGGATGTCTTAATTTTCTTAGAGCTTTTGCTTCTATTTGTCTAATTCTTTCACGTGTTACCATAAATTCTTTTCCAACTTCCTCTAAAGTTCTAGCTTTTCCATCTTCAAGTCCAAATCTTAATTTTAGAACTTTAGCTTCTCTTGGAGTTAATGTACTCATTACCTCTTCTAATTGCTCCCTTAATAAAGTATATGCAACAGAATCTTGAGGTGCTGGTGAATCTTCATCTTGAATAAAATCACCTAAGTGGCTGTCATCTTCTTCACCAATTGGTGTTTCCAATGATACTGGATCTTGTGCTATTTTTTGTATTTCTAATACTTTTTCAACAGGAATTTCCATTTCTTTTGCTATTTCCTCTGGGGTAGGTTCTCTTCCTAGTTGTTGAAGTAGATGTCTCGATGTTCTAATTAATTTATTAATAGTTTCTACCATATGAACTGGTATTCTTATTGTTCTTGCTTGGTCTGCAATCGCTCTTGTAATTGCTTGTCTTATCCACCAAGTTGCATATGTGCTAAATTTATATCCTTTTGTGTAATCAAACTTTTCTACTGCTTTTATTAATCCCATATTTCCTTCTTGTATTAAATCAAGAAATAACATTCCTCTTCCAACATATTTTTTAGCTATACTAACAACAAGTCTTAAATTTGATTCTGCAAGTTTTTGTTTAGCTTCCTCATCTCCATTTAAAACTTTTTCTGCAAGTTCAATTTCTTCTTCATAATTTAAAAGAGGTATTTTTCCTATTTCTCTTAAATACATTCTTACAGGGTCATCTATATTTACGCCTTCTATGTTTGTTACATCTATTTCTTCTAAATTAACTTCTTCTACTTCTTCTAAATCATCTGGATCTGGTTCTTCGTCCATTTCATCTTTTAAAACATTAATTCCAAGATTTTCAAAAGCATCAAAAACTTCTTCTATTTGTTCTGGATTGGCATTGTCTAATTGACTAGCAAGTTCTCCATATGTTATTTTTCCATCTTTTTTTGCTTTTTTTATTATTTCCATTATTTTTTCTTTATTTTTATCACTAATATTATCTAAACTTTTATTTTTTTCTATATCTACTTCTTCTTTTTCTGTTTTTTTCATATCTTCCCTCCTTATTTTATTTTAGCCAATTTAACAATTATTTCACTTAATTGCTTTTCATAATTAGCTGCTTCTTCTTTTGTGAGCTCTTTATTTTCTAACTTATTAATGATATCGTTCCTGTTTTTTATTAATTTTTCTTTTAAATATATATTTAGTATATCTTCTATACATTTATTTACTTCTGTTATTTCAAAATCATATGCCATAATGCTCGTTAAATAATTAATAATATCCTCTTCTTCAAACCAATCTAATATATTATCAATATTACTATGTCCTTTTTCTAATTCTTCATACAATTTTGTTAATATTTTTTTATTTCTTTGGCTTTTTATATCATTTACTGATATTATTTCTTTTATCTTTAAATAACTTTCACTTGGATAATTTATTAATAAATAGATTATTAGTCCTTCTCTTTTTGCTATTGCTTGATCCGTTTCTTCCACAACCTTTTTTTGAGGTGTTACCATTTTATTGGTTACAGATTTTTTTTCGTTATCATTTTTTCCATATATTAATTTATTTATTTCTGAATAAATTGCTTCTTTTGAAATTTTATATTCTAGAGAAATTTTATCAATATACACTTCTCGTTCTATATTATTAGATATCTTTGATAATTCTTTTGCTATTTCTTTTAAAAATTTTATTTTATCATTTGTATTATCTATATTTAAATTTTGTTTTAATACTTTTACTTTATATTCTACTAATGAAATAGCGTTATCGACATATTTTAAGAATCTTTCTGGACCATATTTTGTAACAAATTCATCAGGATCTTTTGCCCCTTCTATTTGAAGAATTCTAATATCGCATCCCAAGTTTTGCAAAATTTCGAGACCTCTTAGAGTAGCTGCTTGTCCAGCACCATCAGCATCATATCCTATTATTACTTGTTCACTACTTTTTCTTAATAATCGACCTTGAGATTCTGTCATTGCAGTTCCTAAAGAAGCAACTGTATTTGTTATACCTCTTTGATGAAGTGATATTGCATCCATATATCCTTCTACTATAATTATTTTCTTTATTTGTTCTCTTTTTGCAACATTTAGTCCAAATAAATGCTTTCCTTTACTGTATACTATATTTTCTGGTGAATTTATGTATTTAGGTTTACTATCATCTAAAACCCTTCCCCCAAAAGCTATAACTCTATTTCTTGTATCTTGTATTGGAAACATTAATCTTTTTCTAAATCTATCTATAAATTTTCCATTTTCATTTCTATTTACCAAACTTGAAGCTAATATTTCTTCATCTGAAAAGCCTTTTTCTTTTAAATGTATATATAATTCATTAAAGGTTCCTGAATATCCTATTAAAAAGTTTTTTAATGTTCTATTATCTAATTTTCTTCTTTTTATGTAATTTTGAGCTTCCTTCGAAGTAGGTTTATATAGATTTTCATGATAGAATTTTGCAGTGACATCATTTATGTCATATACTCTTGACTTAAGCTTTATTAATTTATCATCTACATTATTATTAATAGTTGGTAAATTAATACCAGCTCTATCTGCTAACATTTCTATTGTTTCGATAAAACTTAAATTTTCTATTTTTTCTACAAAATGAAAAACATTTCCTCCTACACCACATCCAAAACAGTGAAAAATTTGCTTGTCTGGTGATACAGAAAAAGAAGGTGATTTTTCTTTATGGAATGGGCATAACCCAAAAAAGTTTCTACCACTTCTTTTTAATATTACATATTGTGATATAATATCTACTATATCATTTTTATTTCTTATTTCGTCAATTAGTTCATCACTATAACGTACCATTTATGACACCTTTCTTTTCACTATAATTATATTATTCGACGCTTTATTTTTAAATCCTTCTTATTATGTTACAGAAGTTGACATTTTTATGTAAATTATTTTGATTGTATTAGTTATATTTTAAGACTCATTTATATCTTCTTTTATAAGCTTCTTATTTCACTAATATTTGGCACAATATAAATATAAAAAATTCACCTCATATTATATTAAAAAGAAGTAGAATCATTTCCACTTCTTTATTATGTATGTAAAATTAACTTTCTAAATATATATATTTCATCTATAATTTATAAAAAAATAACATTACTAACTTAGTTATTAGATGTACCAGTACCATCAAATGGAATAAATTTACTTACAATATTTTTATTAATTTCTATGTTTTCTTCAACTGGAATTCTATTTTCTTCAAAAGATACATTTATTTTATTATCTACTAATTTTTCAATTTCTTCTTTTGATGTATGTTCAGCTAAAACAAGTTCACTTACTAGTATTTGTTTTGCATTATTAAGCATTTTCTTTTCTCCTGTAGATAATCCTTTTTCCTTTTGTTTAAAACTTAAATTTCTTACAACATCTGCTACTTCATATATATTTCCGCTTCTCATTTTATCCATATTATCTCTGTATCTTTTATTCCAATTATTAGACATTTCTGTTTCGTCTTCTTCTAATATACCTAATACTTTAGGAACATCCGCTTCGTTAATAATACTTCTTACTCCAATTTGTTCCGCTTTGGCAATTGGAACCATCACCTTTACTTCCCCAGGCATTGATATTATATAATATTGTTCTGTTTCATTACAAACATTCTTTTCTTCTATTGCACTTATAGTACCTGCACCGTGCATAGGATGTACAATCTTGTCCCCTACATTAAACATGTAAGTCACTCCCTTCAATCTGCTAATTTTCTGAAGTCAAGAAAGGTTTCGTTTCTCTTTTTTAACTACACTTCCATTATACAACAAAAAATGGTAAAAGTCAAAGCCTTTACCATCTATTTTTTGTATAAAATTCCTTGTAACCCTTCAGCCACTTAGAATAATTTTTTTAATTTTTTTATGTCACTTTATTTGTTAGTAGAACCAAATCCCCCTACTCTTTCACCTTCTGCATCATCATCATCAACTATTTTATATTTTTGAAATATAGCTTGACCAATAACATCACCTTTTTTTATTTCTACATCATGATCAAAGAAATTATAAAAAGCAAACATAAAAGCTCCATCATTATCTGGATTTCCATAATAGTCAGCATCAATAATTCCAACACTATTTGCCATTACTAATCCTTTTTTGAATGGATTAGAGCTTCTGTTACAAAGCATCATATACTCATTTTCTTTCATATATGCTTTTAATCCTGTTTTTACAAGTGTTGGCTTTTGACCAGGTGTATATGCAGGTATTGTACAATCTTCTGCAGCTTCTATATCATATCCAGCAGAACATTTTGTTTTTCTTACTGGCATATTAATTCCTTTATCTTCAAACCCTTTAGCAATCTCAAACCCTCTTTTTCTTTCCATTTTGTAATCATTCCCTTCTACATTTTTTTAACACATCTGACATTATACTACAAGAAAATTAAAAAAGCACCATTTATTTTAATTTTTTTTATTTTTTTATTTTAGTTATTATTCACAGCATATTTAATGAACATTTTTTTTTTACATACATAACATATACTATACATTTATATAAAATTTTGGAGGCACATATGAGAACTTTTAGACTTGATAAAATAAATTTAACCAATAAAGTTACAGTACAACATTTAGATTGTTCTGGACAAATTAGAAGAAGACTCTTGGATTTAGGAATTTGCAAAGGAACTGTAATAATTCCAATTTTTAGAAGTATGACTGGAGATTCAACAGCTTATTTAGTTCGTGGTAGCACTATTGCTCTTAGAAAAGAAGATGCTAAGAATATACATGTTTTATTAACTACTGATTAATATCTTAAAAATATAAATGTTAATGATAAAATAAAAATATACAATTTACTTTGGTACAAAATATTTTATCTAAAACATACATGTGTTTTATTTATAATAACATATAAAAAAGCGCTTACAGTTTCCAATTGGATACTATAAGCGCTTTTTTACGAGTTTCTTAATGGTTAGCGTACAATCACTTCATCGTCTGCCGGACCAATACCAATGTATTTCACAGGTATTCCAGTCATGTCCTCAATAAGCTTAATGTACTCCTTCGCCTGAGACGGCAAATCCTCGAATGTTTTACACTTCTCTGGATTAATATCCCAAGCCCAGTCATATCTCTCATATACAGGCTCAATTTCACCAGGTTTAATCCCCTGCGGTACATAATGGATTTCCTTCCCATTGTACTTATAAGCCACACATACATCGATATAACCAATTTGACTACCAATCTTGCCAAGAGTGTCTACATGGTTAAGACTCCAACATGTAACCCCCATTGGAACTGCACAATCCTGGAGCAGTACAATATCTGGCCAACCACATCTACGTGGTCTGCCTGTTGTAGTTCCAAATTCGAATCCTAACTCACGGATGCACTCGCCAATTTCATTGTCCTGCTCTGTTGGAAATGGACCTTGACCAACACGAGAAGTGTACGCTTTCGCAACACCTATAACCTTGGTTTTAACGTTAGGACCAATTCCTGCACCAGAAAGAGTTCCTGATGGGTTAGGTGATGATGATGTTACATCAGGATAATCACCATGATCCAGGTCCAGCCTATAAGACTGTGCCCCTTCAAGTACAATTTTCCCTCCTGCCTTGATTACATCTTCAATTATGATTCCTGTATCCGTGATATACGAACTCAGTTTTTCACCATACTTCCTGTACTCAATAGCAATATTCATCGCATCAATCTTAGTTACAACCTTATTTTCGAACCCCTTTGTGTTCTTAAATAATACATTGTGAACCGCCACAGCCTGCTCGATTTTAGCCGCTAATTCCTTGGCTGGAAGTAGCAAGTCGTACATTCTAATTCCTGTACGATTAGCCTTATCCATATAGCATGGACCGATTCCCTTTCGGGTAGTGCCAATAGGATTTGTCTTTTTAGCTTCATACAAAACATCCAAATCCATATGGTATGGGAAAATTACATGAGCTTTACCACTTACATGCAGTAATTCTGGTGTCACTTTTACCCCACCATTCAAAAGCTGACACATGTTTTCAAGCAGAACTGCTGGGTTGATAACAACACCAGGTCCAATTACACTTTCAACACCGTGTACTAACGCTCCAGGAACAATGTTAAGTGCAAACTTTCTTCCTGCATACTTAACCGTGTGCCCTGCATTGTTTCCGCCAGTTGACCGAATAGCCAGACTAGCGTTTGCAGATTCATGTGTAGCAACTTTTCCTTTAGCTTCATCGCCCCACTGAGTACCTGCAACAATAACAACTTCACTCATTTTTAAAACCCTCCTTAGGTTTTACGCACCAATTATTCAACATTCTAACACTGTATGGTGCTAAGTCCAGTATCAGAGTGTATTGGCCATTGCCAAAATCATCATAATTATATATCATATTGTAATTTATGTCAATTATGTAAAGCGTTTCATCTTACTTTTCTTTGAACTATTTGCTATTTTGTAATATTTAATTTTTATAATAATATCTTTAATATTAAATTTTTTAATATTATCTAAAAATTTATTACATTTTATTAGAACTCTGATTTTACATACATAACACATTTTGCCTAATTATATTTTCATTTAATCTTCGCATGCTCTAGTCAAAAAACATTTTTCACATTTATTATTCTTTTTCATATACTACTATAGGAAGGTGATTTTATGGGTCTAACAAGTAGTTCTACTGGAACAAAGTTACTAAATGATGATTTAAACGAACTTAAAAATAAATGCAAATATACTATAGCTATTGGACGGAAATCCAAATGTAGGTAAATCTACAATTTTTAATAATTTAACTGGAATGCATCAACATACTGGTAATTGGCCTCGGAAAAACTGTATCTAATGCTGCTGGTATTACAAATTTTAATAAAGAAGATTTCTTATTAGTTGATATTCCTGGTACATATTCATTAATGTCAAACTCTGAAGAAGAAGAAATAGCAAGAGATTATATTTGTTTTGGAGATGCTGATGCTAGTATTATAGTTGTAGATGCTACATGTCTAGAAAGAAACTTAAATTTGGTTTATCAAACTATGGAAATTACAAATAAATTAGTAGTATGTGTTAATTTATTAGATGAAGCAGAAAAAAAAGGAATTCATATAGATTTGAAATTATTGGAAAAACATTTGGGTGTTCCAGTTGTTGGTACTATTGCTAGAAAAAAGAAAACGTTAAATAATCTTATGAAAAAGGTTATGGAAGTATGTGAAGGTAAGTTAGTTTCAAATCCCAAAATCCCCAAATATCCAACTCTAATAGAAAATTTAATATTAAAATTGCAACCAGAAATTGAAAAGATAACTCCAGAAAATAAAAGATATTTATCAAGATGGATTACCTTAAAACTTTTAGATAATGATAAAAAAATAATAAATTCTATAGATAAAAATATATTTCATAATACACTTGAAAATAATAAAAATTTAAATAAAGAATTATTATATTGTAGAGGTATGTTAAATGATTCTAGTTTAGAAAATGATAAATTTAAAGATAAAATTGTATCTACTATATTATTTACTGCTGAAAATATTTGTACTGATATTTGTACATATGAAAATTGTAGATATAACCAAAGAGATAGAAAAATAGATAAAATACTAACTTCAAAAAAGTTTGGATTACCTATTATGCTATTATTTTTAGCTACTATATTTTGGCTTACAATTACAGGTGCAAATTATCCTTCTATGTTGCTTTCTAACTTTTTTGGCTTTTTACAGGAGAAAATTACTATATTGTTTAATTTCCTTTCATTTCCAGAATGGTTAACTAGTATTTTAATTGATGGTATATATTCTACTTTAACATGGGTTGTAGCAGTTATGTTACCTCCAATGATGATTTTTTTTCCATTATTTACTATTATGGAAGATTTAGGATATTTGCCACGTATAGCATTTAATCTAGATAAATACTTTAGAAAAGCATGTAGTTCTCGGAAAACAAGCTCTTACAATGTGTATGCGGATTTGGTTGTAATGCTGCTGGTGTTATTGGATGCAGAATTATTGACTCGCCACGTGAAAAACTAATTGCAATTTTAACTAATAGTTTTGTACCTTGTAATGGAAGATTTCCATTTTTAATAACAATATCTATGATATTTATTAGTAGTTTAGCATATGGATTTAGTGCTTCTTTTCTATCAACATTAATAGTTTTAGCTATTGTAGTATTCGGAATTATAATGACACTATTTATATCAAAGATTTTATCTAAAACAATATTAAAAGGTGTCCCCTCTTCATTTGTATTAGAACTACCCCCTTATAGAAAACCGCAAATAGGAAAGGTCTTTATACGCTCTATTTTTGATAGAACTCTATTCGTTTTAGGAAGGGCAGTTAGTGTTGCAATACCTGCTGGTATTATAATTTGGTTATTTGCAAATATATATTTTAATGATATTAGTATTTTAACATATGTTGCAAACTTTTTTGACCCTTTTGCAAAATTAATGGGATTAGATGGTTATATATTAACAGCATTTATTTTGGGACTTCCAGCCAATGAAATTGTACTTCCTATAATTCTTATGAGTTATATGCGAACAGGTACTTTAGTAGACTTAGAAGACAATTTTGCTATTGGTCAGATTTTACTACAAAATGGATGGACATTAATTACTGCAATTAATGTGATGATTTTTACTTTATTACATTTTCCTTGTAGTACTACACTAATGACAATAAAAAAAGAAACTGGTAAGTGGAAATGGAGTTTAATTGCTTTTGCACTTCCTACAGTATGTGGAATTGCTATTTGCATGTTTACAAATTTGCTTTGGAATATATTTATATAAATTGTGTATAGTTATTTTATATAAAAAAAATTAATTAAATTTTATTCTACAATCAAACTTCTACATTACACAAATAAAAGAACCCTTATTTTTAATTTCTAATAAGGGTTCTTCATAATATTTTTATTCATAACTAATTTTCAAATTCAATTAATAACTCTTCCGAAATTCTCTTATATCCTATCTTTTCATAAACATGATTACTAACTGGATTTTTAGCATTTGTATATAAAGCTAAAACTTTTGCACCATCATCTAATAATTTTTTTGATAAGATATACATTCCACTTTTAGCATATCCTTTTCCTCTATGAATTTTTGGTGTAATAACCGCTCCTATTACATAGCCATTACTTAGCTTTCTGCTTGTAATGGCTTGCATCACAATTTCATTTTCACTATTTTTAAATAAATATAATCCTTTTTTAATATGTATATCAGCATGAGATTTGGCCTCTTCGTGTGTTATTATTTCTTTGTGTGCATCTTCTTGAAATTCAACTATATTATCACAAATCTTACTCATTTCATCAAAATCACAGTCAACTTGTGTCATTTCTAAATCTTGTAATTCTAAATCTTCATTTAATTTAGTTAACTCTAAAATATATTTATCTTTTTTACATTTAATCTTTTTATCTGTTATTTCTATATAATATTTAGCAACTTTTTCACAAAGCTCTTTTCTAGAATTAATTTCTAACAAATCAATTTCTAAGTCTTTAATCTTACAAGCAATATACTTACAAATTTCATCTGAAGAATTATTGGTAGGAGAATACATAAGTAATCCATTTTTTGGCTTATTTATAATTATTATCATTTGAACTAAACCTTCATCTTCAATTCTCGCAAGCACCCAGTCTTGTATATCATTTTCTTCTGCAGATAAAATAACGCCTATCATAATATTATTTAAAGCTTCTTCATTCTCTAATAATAATAAATTCTCATTACAAAATTCTTTTTTAGTTTTATACATCTTTAGTTCCATCATATTATTTCTCCTTTGCTACTTGTTTATTTTAACAAAAATAGTTTTTAAATTTTACTAAATTACTCTTTATTCCTTCAACTTCCTTCTTATTTCTTTATAATTTTTCATATATTGTTCAACCATATTCCAGAATTCTTTTGAATGATTCATATATTTTAAATGACATATTTCATGTAATACTACATATTGTATCACTGTTCTATCATATTTCATCAAACTAGAATTTATAGTAATATTTTTATTAGAAGTACAAGTTCCCCATGCAGTTTTTAACTTTTTTATACGATATTTATTAGGTTTAATTCCAACAATCCTTGTTACTATTTGCATTGCCATATCTACTTCTTTTTCTGCAACTTTAATATACACATCATCTAAAAGTTCTTCTATTTTTCTTGCGTATTCTTTTTTATATTTCTTAGGTATTTCTGCTATCATACATCCATTTTCCACATAAATATTAGATATATCTTGTTTCATAAATTTTATTTTTAATAAATACTCTTTTCCTAATAACAAGACCTTACTTCCTTGTGTATATTCTTGTTTGCTAAAATTTTCTAATTTTTCATAAATCCACTTTTTCTTTTCTTCTACAGCTTTTTTGATATCTTTATCTTTTGCTCTAGCTGGTGCTTTAACAATTACTTTTCCATCTTTTATATGTATATATAAATTTTTTATTTTAGATTTTACTACTTCATATTCAATTGATTTATTTTTATATAATAAAGTATCTCTCATCTTAACTTCACCTTTTCTTTATTTTACATAATTTATTATACCATACTTTCTTGTTTAATAAAATAAATTAAATATGTTTTATAATTTTTTCATACTTAATTATAATATCTTAAAACCTTCATCTTGACAATATAAATTATATTCTGTTATTATTAATATAATTTAACAAATTTCATTTTTTTATTACATTCAAACAAATTTTATTCAATTTTTATTTTTATCAAAAGGAGTTTATCAAATGAATACACCATTAATTTTATTAAATAAATACTTTGGATACGAATCCTTCAGAAAAGGTCAATTAGAAATTATATCTAATATCTTAAATAAAAGAGACTGTTTAGCAATTCTTCCAACTGGAGCTGGAAAATCTATTTGCTATCAAATTCCTGCTCTTATCTTTAGTGGTCTAACAATAGTTATATCACCATTAATATCACTAATGAAAGATCAAGTTGATAAATTAAATAAAAAAAATATTCCAGCTATATATATTAATAGTAACATACCCCAAATTAAATATATACAAATTTTGAAAAATATAGAATTAAACAAATATAAAATCATATATATTGCACCAGAAAGACTTGATAATAAAGACTTTTTAGAAATTATTAAAATGACTTCCATATCATTAATTGCAATCGATGAAGCCCATTGTGTATCTGAATGGGGTCATAACTTTAGAAAAAGTTATTTAAATATATGTAAATTTATTTCTACACTATCTCCAAGGCCTGTTATTACTGCATTCACTGCAACAGCTACTAAATTAGTAAAAAATGATATTATTGCTATATTAGATTTAACAAATCCATTTACTCTATCAACTACTTTTAATCGAAAAAATTTATCCTTCTTTATCGAATCTCCTATTAACAAAACTAAATTCATATTAAATTTTTTGCAAAATAATAACCTTAGTTCTGGTATAATTTATTGTAACTCAAGAAAAAATGTAGACTTTCTATACGATTATCTTTCTTTAAAAGGTTACAAATCAAGTAAATACCATGCAGGTCTTACATCATTTGAAAGAAATACATATCAAAACCTATTTTTAGCAGATACAACTAAAATTATGATTGCTACAAACGCATTTGGAATGGGTATTGATAAACCAAATATTAGATATGTTATACATTATAATATGCCTAAAAATATAGAAGGATATTATCAAGAAGCAGGTCGAGCTGGAAGAGATGGAAACCGCTCAAAGTGTATACTTCTATTTAGCTATAATGATATATTTACAAACAAGTCTTTAATTGAAAAAAGCTGTAAAACTAAATCTTATATATTAGACTATCAACGATTAAATTATATGATTGATTATTGTAAAACCAAAAAATGCTTACGTTCATATTTATTACAATATTTTGGAGAAACCCCTGAAAATAATAATTGTGGAAATTGCGGAAACTGTATTTAATTATTATTACTCCTATCTATTAGACAATACATACTAACCAATTAGATACAGAATTCGGAAAAACATTCGAATCAAGCTATTTATTAATCAGTACATACTAGCCCAACAATAGATAATATATTTATATAACAAAACAATATTCTTCAAATTCTACTCTATAAATTTCCGATAATACAAAAAGTTGACCCATTTTCAGATCAACTTTTAATAAATTTAATAAAATAATGTTGTCAGATTTCTTGTAACTCCAAATATTAGTATAATTACTAAGTATACTTTTAGCCAATTCTC
Source organism: uncultured bacterium (assembly GCA_905215935.1). Taxonomy (GTDB): domain Bacteria; phylum Bacillota; class Clostridia; order TANB77; family CAG-508; genus CAG-492. The sequence continues at coordinate 159,433 of CAJMRY010000004.1, read as the reverse complement.
TAATGCTTTATTAATTATTTCTTCATCCTTCACCAAATATCGTATATATCGATACAATGCATATATCACCAATATTATTATAGGAATTAACATTAAATTATACCATATCGCTTGCTTAATATTACCATTTACTAAATAATGCACACTTCTTGTCATTCCACAACCAGGACATTTAATTCCTGTTAATTTATTAAGCATACATGGAATAAAAAAAACTTCTTCTTCTGGATTATATACTTTAACTAAAACTATTCCCATTATTGCGATAAGCAATAAGCTTGTAACTATACCTATACTTATCTTTTTCTTTTTATCTAAATTCATATTTTACCTACATTTCTGTTATAGCAAACATACCAAAAATAAAAACAAAATATACAATATAAAATATGATAATTGCTCCTATCCATATTGCAAATGAAATCCATGCATATTTAACCCATTTCTTGGCTTGGTCTAAACTCGCTTTTGCAGATGCTATATCTCCAAATCTTACAAATTGACTTACCTTAGACCCTTCTACGATTGATAGTATAGCAAAAACAATACCTATTATATTAGAACAACAACATAATGAAACTACTAAAGCTACTATAGCATTTGCCATATTATATGTAGGTACATTTTCCATATTATTAACATTTACATTATTGTTATAGTTTACACTATCAGTATTTTTTTGCACTTGTGAATTTTGTGTTTGTACTTTGTTTTTTTCTTCTAATTTTTCACCACATTTTACACAAAACATTGAATTATCATCATTATTATAATAACATTTATTACAAATCATTTTTTCCTCTTTCCTAATTTTTATAAAATTATAAAAAATTAAATATTAAGTTTTATATTTCGCTTAATGCTCCAAACATACCAAGTCCAAACATGAATATACAATAAATAACTAATAACACTGCAAATACTGCAATAATTATCCAAGAAATTTTATTCCATTTTTTAGCTTGATTTAAACTTGCATTTGCAGCTGCAATATTACCTTGTTGTACAAAAGTCTTTACTTTTGATCCTTCTACCAAAGATAAAATTGCAAAAATTCCTCCAATTATACCTCCACAACATAAAAATGAAACTATTATTGCTATAATTGCACTTGTTGATTTATATTCTGGTACTTCAGCTACATTATATGAACTTGTATTATTTTGATTATTTCCGTGTATTTTGTACTATTACTTGTGGTTGTTCTAGCTTTGCTCCACATACTACACAAAATTTTGCTTCATCATTATTATTAGTATTACAATTCTTACAAATCATAAAAACATCTCCTCCTTTTTTATCCTATATTATATTTTAACATTTTTCCCTTTTAATGTCTACAATTTTTAAAAATAAAAAAATAAGTATGAAAATATATTTTTACTAATTTATCTAAAATATATCTTTCATTTGAATTAATATAATTTCTCTATAATCTTAATTTTTAATAATATTATTAACATTTATTCCATATTATAAATTTCAGTTAATAATTTTTTGGATTCATTTTTCATTTTTTCTTTATCTTTTAAATTTTGTTTATTGGTTGTAATTGGATTTCCAAATTTCACTATAACTTTTGAAAAGAAATTTGGTCTAGCGGTTATATATACTGGTATTATTGGGACTTCCGTCATCGATGCAATATATATGGCACCATCTTTAATATTTCCTCGTTCTTTTTCATCTTTTAAAACTCTTCCTTCTGGAAAAATTAATAGTTTTATCTTTTCATTATCTTTTAATAATTTAATTGCTTTCTTTACTCCTGCAATGTCTGCTCTTTCTCTATCAATTGGAAATACATTATGATATGTTAAAAAATTAGCCATTATTTTATTTTTAAATAAATCTGATTTCGCCATACTATACATATTTTCAATTTTAGGAAATAAAAATATAGGATCAAATATCCTAGAGTGATTTGGACAAATAAGACATTTATCAAATTCATTTAAAATTTCTGCATTTTCATATTTTACTCTAAACAAAAAATGACACACTATTCGAATTACTACTTTTCTTGTAAAATAATACATTTTTCTCTTCCTCTACATTAAATTTATATTTTTATATAGTAGTTTTACTAAAGATTGTTATCATAAAAGTAACCTTTTTTAGCTAGATTCATTACTGCATCATAACCACATTGCTCACAATAATCAAGAGCAGATGAACTATCAAATACTTTAGTCTTTTTTATATCTACTTCTAACCATAAATCTGCTTCTCTTTTTTGATATGCAAGAGATGACCTTCTCATCGCTTGAAAAGTTTCCGTAAAAGCTGTAAAAAAATTAATTCTTTGTCTTTCTTTAAGATTATAATATTTTGATTCTACACCTATGACAAAATCAGAAAATTGTTTTAGTGCAATCACTGGCGTATTAGTAGTTATTCCTCCATCCATCATATGGTGTACTCTATTGTTGATTTTAGTCTTGTTGGGAATAAAAATAATTGGTAAAGAACAACTACTTCGTACCGCTTCAGAAACTAATCTATCAGAATAATATGTAAATTCTTCTATACTCGTAGAACTATAATATATTGTTTTTCTTTGTGTTATATCTAATGATGGTATTACAATAGGAATATTAAAATCTGACATCTTAACAATATTATTCTGTTTTGCTATTTCCTGTACACTTTTAACTATAACTTTAGGGTTTTTTAGACCTCCTCTAAAAATTAAATTAGGTGCTGCACATATAATATCTTTAATTGTAAATTTACTGTATGAATCTATATTTTCTTTATATTTTTCCATTATTTCTTTTGGGTTGTACCCCATTGCATACAATATTGCTACACATGAACCAAGACTTGCTCCTGATATAGCTGTTATCTTTATTCCTAGCTCTTCTAAAGCTCTAATTACTCCTATATTTATTGCAGATTTTACTCCTCCACCAGTACATGCTAATGCTACTTCTTTCACTTAATTTTTATCTCCTTTATTCTATTTTATTATAATAATTTATTTTACCAACTTTAAATTAATGATTCAAATCTTTAATTTAGTATTTTGTGTAAAATGTAATATTCTTTAAAATATTTGTATTTTTCATAAATATTTTATATGGATTTTTTATAATTGTAATTATAATTTTACTTTCATCTTTATTTAGATATTTAAAATTATTTATTTTGAGTATAAAGTACTTATCTTGTTGTTCTATATTACAATTATATTCATTAAAAGTCATTGTATAAAACTCTGTATTATCTAAGCTTGTTTTCACTTCTAGATATAGGTGCTCTTCATTTTTTAAAATTATCTCTATATCACATCCATGTCCAATAGACTTATCAACTTCTGATTCATCATATTTGATATTATAAAAAATAATAGACTTATAATCTTTTATTCCCAAGCTTTTAAGCAATTCTTCTTTTTTCGTTTTTAGACATTTAAATATATAGTTTTCACCTTTAATTCCAAGATTGGACTTCATTTCATCAGAAAGCTCGATTTTGTTTTTTTTCATTTCTTGCTTATTAACCTTATAGTCTTTATTCGTGTTTCTTTTTCTTATACTTTTATAATTCTTAATTTGACATTTACAATTTGTTTCCTCTGTTACTTCTAATTTGTTTATAATATTTTGTAATAAATATACTTTTTCTTCTTGTAATATATTCTGAGTTTTTCCTTTTCCATGTAATATATTATTTAATAGGTCAATTTCTTTATCTAAATTATTTTCTTTTGATTTATCATTGAATATAAGTTTATTATCTTGTATTATATCAATTTTATTTTGTCGTAAATCTTGAATTCCTTTTTCTAATGATTTTACTATAGAAGCTTGCTTACTTAAATTTTCTATCTCTATAATATCTTTTCTTTCATATGTTACTCCAAACAAATTAGCATTATTGGTCATAGAAACAATAAATAATAAATCAATTTTATATTCATATAAACTTTTAGCATCTCTTATAAGTTGTCTTCCCTTCTTAGTGACTTTATATTTCTTAAAATCTACCTCTTCTACTAATTCATTTTCTTCTAAAAATGACATTGCCAAAGTTGCTCTATACCAATTAGTTGTTTTTTCACTTATCAGACTTTTTTCCATTTCGGTCTTTTCAAATTCTGTAAATCTCCAAAATTCTTTTAGTAAATATACTTCCCCAGTTTTCATAAAATCTAAAATTTTATACAAACATGATTCGAAACTTAACAATCCAGATTTTTTTATTGCTAAATATAAAGAAGCTTTACTATTCATATTGATACTTTTTAACATTTTTTTCATATATTTTGAAGTTATAATTTTTTCTCTTACTTTAATATTCCAATTATTCTTTTTAGAACTTATTTTTTTATTATCAACGCCATATAGCCTTGCAATCTCTTCTGTATTCTTTTCTTGAAGAATATACATTATATATAAATCTTCTTTATTTAATGTTTTTATATCTAATACTCCATTTTTCTCGACTATATCTTTTTTTGTTTCATATACTTTCATTGTTGGCTCTTTTTGTAATTTAAATAAATTACTTACTTGTTTAATTTTATTAATATATTCTTCAAAATACTTACATATTTCACTTCGTTCTTCCTCATTCTTTGCTTTTTTATAATTAGTAAAAATCAACTTTACTTTTTCATCTTCACTTACATAATTTGCATATTCAATTAATTCATTTAATTCTAACTCTTTTGATTCAATATGGTATCCAATTTTCATAATATATATTTCAATTAAATTTTGCATTAAAATTCCATTTTTATCTGAATGAATATATGATTTAGTTTCTTTAAAGTATTTAGTTGCTGCAGCATATTCTGTAGTATAAATCTTTTCGTCTATTTCTGTTTCTTTTTTCGAATCATATACTAAAGCTCCATACCTAGAAATATAATAATCGGTTTCCTCTATACATTGTTTTCTTTTTTCAAATTGACACAAACTCCAAAATAATATTGAAGTATCAGTATATTGCATAGCATATTCATGTACTAAATGAAAAATCTCATCTATCCTCTTTATTCTTTCATCTACCAAAAAGCCAATCTGCTTGGTTACTGTTTTATCTGTTGCATCTTTCCCCCAATATGTCTCTCCATAAATATACACTCTTTCAATTTTCATTCCTGTTATTTTTTCTAAATCTTTTTTCTTTTTTAAAACTTCTTTTTTTTGTATATCACTTATTTCTGGTTGTTGATAAATTCCACAATATTTTAATATTTTTTCATCTATATTTTTCAAAATCATTCTCCATTCTTTCCAATAATCAGATATATTTTAACATGTATTTTTACTATTGTAAATTTTAAAATAGTATATAATATTTTGTAACACAAAAGAAATGTTCACAAGCTATTATATAGTACAATTACAAAAAATTAATATACTTAATTTTAACAAAAGACATTTATTTTACTATTTTTCACACACAAAAAAAACATCACATATTTATTATTTTCAGGTAAATATATGATGTTTTTTATAAACCAATTTATTTATTGATATCATCTGATTTATTGTATAAATTTTATGCACTCTTTAATTCTAATCTTAATTTATCAGCTATCATTGCTATAAATTCTGAATTTGTAGGCTTACCTTTGCTTGCAGATACTGTATATCCAAATATATTTTCAACTGTATCTGTTTGACCTCTTCCCCATGCTACTTCTATAGCATGACGAATAGCACGTTCAACTCTTGATGGGGTAGTTTTATATTTTACAGCTATATCTGGATATAATTGTTTTGTAATTTGATTAATTACATCAATATCATTTACTACCATCATGATAGCTTCTCTTAAATATTGATATCCTTTTATGTGTGCTGGAACTCCTACTTCGTGAATAATATTTGTTACTAATGCTTCTAAATTTTCTTCTGATTTTTTATTTTCTGAATCTATTTCTATATATTGAGCTTTTATTTCTCTGCTTAAAAAGTTAGTTTTATTTTGTGATGGTTGGAAATATTTTAGGTCTTTTACTCTTTTTATTAATAATTCAATATCTATAGGTTTTACAACATAGTATTGAGCACCTAAATTAATAGCTCTTTGAGTAATCTTATCTTGTCCTACTGCTGAAAGCATAATGCAAAGTGGAAATTTTTCCATATGTATAGCATTTAACTTTTCTAATACTCCTAAACCGTCTAAATGTGGCATAATAACGTCTAAAAGTACTATATCAGGTCTTGTACTCACTATCATGTCGAATGCTTCTTCTCCATTTTTTGCCATACCTATTACTTCCATTTCGTCATCTTTTTCTAAATAACTTGCTAAAGTCATAGAAAATTCATTATTATCATCAGCAATTAAAACCGTAATTTTCTCTTTCACACTAAATTCCCCCTGTTAATAAATTTGTAAATATTTTACAATTAGAATTATAAACCGTTTTCCGAAAATTTGCAATACCTTTCTGGAAATTTTTTCTAATTTTCTGTCTTTTCGTTTAATTTTCAATATTTTTTCTGATGTTTTTTTCTTTTATAACTTTATAATTTAGTATTTTAAAATTGTTTTTATCATTATTAGCTATTAACTTATCTTTTTCTTCGTTATTAACTTCTATTGTACATTCTACAAAATTTTCATAATGGGTATTTATGATATAAATATTGTTTTTCTTACAAAAATATTTTAAATTTTCAAAATCACTATAATTTACTGTTACAGATAACTCCATTCCACATTCTTCTTTTACATATGTTACCTTATCTAATGCCTTGATGGTTGCTTCAGAGTATGCTCTAACGAGTCCTCCAGTTCCCAGCAAGATTCCTCCAAAATATCTAGTTACAATAACTAATATATTACTTATATTATTCTTTTCTATAATATTTAATATTGGAGCTCCTGCTGTTCCACTTGGCTCTCCATCATCACTAAATCTTTTTATACTCTCATTTGCATTTTGTATAGAATATGCATAGCAATTATGTCTTGCATCATAATATTTTTTATTAATTCTGTTTATTATTTCTTCTGCTTGCTCACTTGTTTGTACATAAAAAATATTAGCAATAAACTTAGACTTTTTCTCTACAATTTCAGCTTGCATACTTTCTTCTTTAATTGTTTTAAACATATAAAAAACCTCTTTTACATCTTATAGCTTAAATTCTAACCTTAATTACACTTATAATCTATTTGCATACTTTATATAATGACCTAAAAATAAATAAAATTATTTTTCTATTTCTAAATACCTGCTGTATACCCTGTACTATATGCAATTTGAAGATTAAATCCGCCAGTATATGCATCAACATCTATAATCTCACCAGCAAAAAATAATCCTTTTACTTTTTTCGATTCCATTGTCTTAGGATTTATTTCTTTTATATCAATTCCTCCTGCTGTAATTATAGCATCATCTATACTTCTAAATTCCTTAAGAGTCAAGGTTATACCTTTTAAAATATTAATAAGTAACTTCCTTTCCTCCTTCGTAATTTCATTTACCCTTTTATTTTCATAAATATTACTAATATCTACTATTGGCTCTATTAATTTTTTTGGTAATAAATTATCTAAAGAATTTCTAAATAACTTATTACTTTGTTCTTTAAATTCTCTAATTAATCTTAATTCAAGCTTTTCCACAGATAGAGCAGGTTTTAAATCTATAATTAGCTTTATATTTCCTTCTCTTAATAAACCCTCTATATTCTTATATCTTAGTAAATGGGCAGAACCACTTAATATTATTGGGCCTGAGACTCCAAAGTGAGTAAAAATCATCTCTCCAAAATCCTCATAAATCACTTTATTGTTTTTTATATCTTTAATTTTAATTGAGACATTCTTTAATGTTAAACCTTGTAATCTTTTACATAAATTTAATGAATCCACGATATTACTTTGTTTCAAAATATCTTCTGTTTCACTTTTTTTATCTGAAACAGCTATAGGAACTAATGATGGCTTTATTTTGGTTATACTATGACCTACACTTCTTGCTAAATTGTATCCATCACCTGTTGAACCAGTATTTGGATAACTCTTTCCTCCTGTTGCTAAAATCACTTTATCTGCATTTTCTAATATTTCATTTCCTTCTTTATTTATGTATCTTACACCTTTTACTTCTTCATTTTTAACTTCTATTTTAACTACTTTACTATTTGTTCTAATATCAATCTTTAGTTCTTTCATTTTTCTAATAAATGCATCTAATACATCTTTAGATTTATCCGATACTGGAAATATTCTATTTCCTCTTTCTTCTTTAACTTGTACACCCTGTTTTTGTAAAAAGTTAATGATATCTTTATTAGTATAATTTTGAAAACTGCTATATAGAAACTTACCATTACCAGGAACATTTGAAATAAAATCTTTTATGTCTAAACTACTTGTTATATTACATCTTCCTTTTCCCGTAATTAATAATTTTCTTCCTAAAGCATTCATTTTTTCTAGAACTATTACTTCATCACCTTTCTTTGCTGCAGTAATAGCACTCATCATACCAGCAGGTCCTCCACCAATTACTACTACTTTCAAATCTTCCTCCTATAAAAATTACTTGTTGCTAAAGTATATGTTTTTAAACTTTACATTATATTTTGAATTGCCTTCATAACACCTAACTTACCATATTCATAAGTTAAACCACCTTGCATAAAAGCTACATATGGTTCACGTATTGGAGCATCACAGCTTAATTCTATTGATGAACCTCCGAGTAAATGTTCCTGCTGCCATAATAACCTTATCTGTATAACCTGGCATGTCCCAGGCTTCTGGAATTGAATTTGAATCTATTGGTGATCCCATTTGAATTCCTTGACAATATTTAATTAGTTTTTCTCTATCCCCAAACTCTATTGTTTGAACAATATCTGATCTTTTTTCATTAAACTCTGGATCTAACTTATACCCTAATTCTTTTAACATCTTACTTGCAAATACAGCTGTTTTTAAACTACTTGCAACTACATTTGGAGCTAAAAACAATCCCTGCAAAATAGATTTATTTATCCCTAAGCTTGGGCCTACTTCTTTTCCAAGTCCTGGAGCAGTTAGTCTTTCTGCTGCTAAATTCACTAATTCTTTAGTTCCTGCAATATATGCTCCATTCGGCGCAATTCCTCCTCCTAGATTTTTAATTAATGAACCTACTATTACATCTGCTCCAAAGTGTGTTGGCTCTATTCTATCTACAAATTCGCCATAACAATTATCTACCATTATAATAGCATCTTTGTTTACACTTTTTATTAACTTAATCACTTTTTCCATTTTTTCTAAACTAATACTTTTTCTTAGTGCATATCCTCTAGAACGTTGTATTTCTATTAATTTAACATTACCTTTTTTTACTCTTTCTTCTATTGCTTTATAATTAAAATCATTATCTATTAAATCTATTTGTTCATATTTCACACCAAAAGATTTCAAAGAACTAGGATTTTCTGTAATTCCAATTACTTCGTCTAATGTATCATATGGTTTTCCACAAATACTTAAAAATGTATCTCCTGGACGTAAGAAAGCAAATAAAGCAACAGTTAAAGCATGTGTACCAGAAATAAATTGCGATCTTACAATAGCATCTTCTGTTTCTAAAACTTCAGCATATACTTTTTCTATTGTATCTCTTCCTATATCTCCATATCCATATCCTGTAGTACTTCCAAAATGCATATCTGATATATTATATTTTTGAAATGCATTTAATACTTTTAAAGAATTATACTCACAAACCTTATCTATCTCTTCAAAAACTTGATTTATTTCTTTTGTTACTTTTTCTTCCAAATTTATTAATTCATTACTAATTCCAAATTTAGTATACATTTTATTTCTTCCCTTCTATCTTTCATTTCTTGCTAGATTATTCTGCCATATAAAAAATTTCTCCATATCCTAAATCAACTCTATAATATTTTCCTATAAACTGTGGCTGTATTTCTTCTATTTCGTAGGTAGGTTTTAAAATAATATTTCCTTGTGAATCAATTATTCCCCATTTACCATCTTTTTTTATTCCTGCATAACCATAAATATTAAATTCTGTTACCATATCATATATATATTCTACTTTGATATTTCCATTCTTATCAACAAATCCCCAATATTCTTTTTGCTTTTTAGCATATAAATTTTGATTATCTATAGCTTGCATATTAGATATTTCTTTTCCGTCAAAATCGAAATACTTTATATCTTTTGAATTATATATTTTTATATAGTTATTTGTTATTTCTATTTCACCATTTTTCATTGATGATATAACATGCATATTTTTATCAATTAACTCTACAGTTTCATTCTTTATTCCTTGTATTACATTTGTTCCTTCTAATTTTTGTAAAACATCATATTGAAGTTTCACTTTTACATCTTCATTTATATTAATTACTCCTAATTTTGTATTATCTTGAACAATAAAGTAGTCATCATATAAATAATCTATAAAAGTATATTTATTGTCTACTAAAATATTATTATCTTTATCTACTATTCCAAAATTTTCATCTCTATCTATACTTATAAAATAATTCTTATTTTCTGTAGATATTATACTTATAAAATTCTTGTTATTTAATTTTTTTCCTTTATTATCAAATACTATAACATCATTATTTTTTTGAGCATTAATTAAATTGCCTGCTATTATTATGTTGTCATATTCAATAGGAATTATTATTTCTCCACTTAAATTAAATATCCCCTGTTTTCCTAGTTTTTGCACAATTACTAATTTATTGATATTATCAAATTGCATATCTTCATATTCGTGTTTTAATATTAATTTTTTATTTATAAAAAATCCTGCTTGTCCATTTTTAAAAGCTACTAAATATACATTTTCGTCATCCTCTATATAATTAATTCTTGCAATTTCATTATACTCGAGGTTTAATATCATTTTTCCTTTATAATTAATATATCCATATCTATATCCAGATTCTGTTTTTACAGATACAATAAAACCAGAGGTTTCATTATGGTTTTTATTTATAGAATATTTATCTGCTTCAATAGAATCATATTCTATATTAATTATTTCTTTTCCATCTATATTAATAACTCCTATTTTACCGTTTTTCTTTACTATTAACATTCCTTCTTTAAACTCAAGAGCTTCAATACTTTCATATAATGGTTTTGTTATTATATTTCCATTAAGATCTATTAAACCATACTTTCCATTTTCTTTATATTTTAAAACACTTTTCTCATATGGAATATCACTTAAGTTTTCTTCTCTTTTAATTGCCTCTACTCTTTCATACTTATCAAATAAAACTTCTTTATTTTTATTATATACTTTTGTTTCGTAATTTCCTGTTGCAGCATTGTAATTATTCATACAAATAAAAATATCTTTGCTTGGATTTGGTATTTGTATCATATCGAAATTTGTTTCTATAACTATTTCTCCATTTTTATTAATAACTCCATATTTATCATCAAAAACTAAAAAATAATCTCTTTTATTTATTTCTTCAAAATTCACTTCATATTTACTATTTTTAGCTAAACTTTTATAAATAAAAAATGCAAATAACACAAGTAAAATTATAAAGATTATTACTAATTTATTTTTTGACTTCATCTATATCAAACCCTCTTTTTATTCTTTTTCTTTTGTTTCTTCTTCAACATTTTGGTTATTGTTTTTGCAGGCTTTTACCCACATTATTCTTTTTTCTTCATATTCTTCTATTTTATATGTTACATCTTTAGTCTCTACTATAGCTTCTTCTCCTTCTTCTGGCAAACGCCCTAATTCCTCTAATAAGTATCCAGATAAAGTATCATAATCTCCTTCTGGAATATTTATATTTAGTATCTTCTTTAATTCATTTATTGATACACTTCCACTAATTAAAAATGTGTTCTCATCTATTTTTTCATATTCATTTTCTACTTCATCATACTCATCAAATATATTTCCAACTAATTCTTCTAAAATATCTTCCATTGTTACTAAACCTGATGTTCCACCATATTCGTCAACTACTATAGCCATTTGTTTTTTATTTTTTTGTAGTTCTTTAAATATTTCATTTATTGGTTTAGATTCTGGTACAAAATATACATCTCTTATTATATTTTTTATTTTTATTTGTTTTTTCCCACTTAATGATTTTAAGATATCTTTAACAAATAATATTCCTCTTACATTATCTATTGTTTCATCATATACAGGTATTCTGCTATATTTGTACTCATCTATTTTATCTAATATTTTGTAAATGTCTTCATTAATATCTATTGCAAATATGTCTGTTCTGTGTGTCATAACTTCTACTGCTGTTGTATCATTAAATTCAAACACATTATTTATCATTTCTTTTTCTGCTTCATCTATAGTTCCTTTTTCTTCACCTTCATCAATCATCATTTTTATTTCTTCTTCTGTTACAGTTTGTTCGTCGTCTTCTGAAACGCCAAATACCTTAGACACTAAATTTGTAGATATAGTTAATAGTTTTACAAATGGTGCAGTAACTATAGAAATAACTTTTATAACTCCTATACTTGCAAAAGATATTTTTTCATAATACTTCATTGCAAGTCTTTTTGGTACTAATTCTCCAAAAACTAATGTAAAGAATGATAATATAATTGTTATAATTATAATTGAAATACCTCTCCATACATCTACTGAAATCATTGGTAACACCTTATTTAATATTGGTGCTAAAATATCTGCAAAAGTATCTGATGCAAAAGCACTTGATAAAAATCCTGCAAGTGTAATTCCTATTTGTATAGTAGCTAAAAATTTGCTTGGATTTCTTAACATTTTTACTATTTGTTTTGCTTTTTTATTACCTTCCTTTGCCATTTTTTCAATTTTTGTATCATTTAATGATATAAATGCAATTTCTGTTGCTGCAAAATATGCATTTAATAATATTAATATTACTAAAAATACTATACTAACTAACATAAAATCTTCCTTCCTTTGTTTCCCATCTTATATTTTAACGTATATAATTATATATTGCTATTAGAATTATGTCAATGCAAGATTTGGAAGATTTTACTATTTTTGTTACTTTTTAGTTACTATTCACAGCTATTAAAAAGCTCATACTAGCATAGCTAATTGATTGATATATTTTTTTAAAACAATCGCCGATGGCACATACTATCTTACTCTACTACCTAAACTGCGTGATATAAAAGTAACTAACATCTCTCGCCCGCCACGCTTCAAGATTGTTTTAAAAAAATATATCAATCAATTAGCTATGCGGTAACATTATCTCTTATATAAGAGACTGTGAATTGTAACTACTTTTTAGTTCATATACAGATTAAAACCTAATCTGTACATGAACTAAATCTTGAGCAAATATTATTTGTTAATACCCAAATACAAAAAATTCAAAATATTCTGTACAAACTTATAGTGCATTTTTATTTAACGCCTTTATCTCCCCGTTCTAGGAAGCCTCTTCATCCTTACTTCTTCTTTATAAACTTTAGTTATATGTTCATCTTCATCCCAAACCACAAAATCTTTATTATACCCTTCTAATTTAGTCTTATTAATAAAGAAATCATCACTTTCCACATTTCCATTTACAGTAGTATATATACAAGGATTTGTTACTGATTCAAAACCAATATCTACTGTACCAAAATCTGTTTTAAATTCAGTAACATACTCATCCTCATCTAATGGTAAATTAGTAAAATCTATATAATTATTTACCTTTGTACTTAATTTCTCCTTTAATACTATATAATCATTCTTATTAGTTTTATAATATACTGAATAATTTAAATCTTGATTATATGTACCTGTTACCAATTTTGTGATTCTTATATAATCAGTTGGTAATACATCATACCAAACAAAATTATCTAATCTTACATTACCAGTATTTTTTATTTTAAAATTATAACTAATCTCTTGATTTGCAGTTGCTTGAATTATTCCTGTTTTTTCAATTTCTACATTAGGCTTTTCTGATTCATTTGTAATACCTAATTCTACTATCTCTTCATTAGTTTTTATTTCTGCTAAAAACTCATTTTGTTTTAGTAAATACCATTTGGCACTTTCTACTTCTTTTATTTTGTAAGTTCCTTTATCTAGTTTCTTAGTAATTGCAATTCCTTCTTTATCTGTAACAATTTTATCTACTAATTTTCCGCTTAAATCATATAATTCAAACTTAACATTTCCAATTGGTGAACCTAATTTTAAACCATTTATAAAGTTATCATCTTCGCTTGTTTTTACAATCTTTATTTGTCCTTTTATTCTTTCATTTGTAATATTTAATTTTGAGACTATATCTTGTTTAACATTGACTTTTACTATTTCTTTACTTAAAATATGCATTTCATCTGTTTTTATTTCTTTAATTTTATATTCACCTATTGGAATTTTACTTGTAATTGCCTTTCCATTTTTATCTGTTCTTATCTTTTCTATTACTTTACCATTCCAATCTATAACTTCAAATTCTACTCCTTCTAGTTTATATTCTTTGTCTTCTGCATCTATTTTATACACTTCAATCTGACCTTTTAATTTCTCATTTTTTATTGTGAGTTCTGCTACCTCATTAGCTTTTATTTCTGTATAATATATGTCTTTTGATAACTTATATATCTTATTGGTTTTAGTTTCTTTTATCGTTACAACTCCTGTTCTAATATTATCTACATATGCAATTCCATCTTTATTAGATATGCAAGTATATTTATATCCATCACTATCTGTAATTTCGAATTCTGCATCAGATACTGGTATATTTTTATTATCTAAATCTACTTTATGAATTTTTAAAATACCTTTTTTATGTTCATTTTCGAACTCGACATTCTTAATTTGATTTTCTTCCACAGTTATTGTTTTAGGTTCTTCGTTTAAAATATATTCTTCATTTGTACCTAAACTTACTTCTTTTACTGTATATTTTCCTATTGGAAGTTTAGATGTTTGTGCTTCTCCATTTTTATCTGTTTTAATTGTTTCTACTATTCTATTATTATTATCTATAATCTGAAATTCAACATTTTCTAATTTTACTTTATTATAATCTTTATCTACTTTTATAATTTTAATTTGACCTTTTTTCTTTTCATTTTCTACTTTAACTTCAGAAATCTCATTCCACTTTATTGTTATATCTTTATCTAATGCTATTTTATATTCCTTTTTACCTAAAGTTTCTTTTAAAGTGTAGTTTCCTGTATTAATATTTTTTACCTCTGCTACTCCATCTGCATCTGTTGTAAGATGTCTTACTATTTTACCCTTTGAATCAATCAAATCAAATTCAACACCACCTAAAGTTATAGAATTATCATCTTTATCTACTTTTACTAGCTTAAAATCACCTTTTTTATGTTCATTTTCTACAGTTATTGTTTTAGTATCATTGTATTCTAAATTAATTTTATTTTCTTTTGCATCTAAAATATATTCATCTTTACTTTCTATTTCTTTTGCAACTATTGTTCCTTGTTTTAAGTTTTTTATATATATTTCTCCATTTTTATCTGTAATATAATCTCCTATATTTGTACCATTTTCATATTTGAAATTAAACTTTACTCCTGATATTCTTTCTTTTGTATCTTTATCTACTTTTATTAATTTTATATTTGATTTAAATGCATTTATATCTAATTTTACACTTTCTGTTATATCTGAATATGAATCTACTGTTACTGCATAATTTTGAGCTTTTTCATTTCTTGCTTCTCCATAATATACAGGATAATTTTGACACTTACCTTCAATTTCTATTTTACCTGTTATATTTTTTGTAATCGATTTTTTAGGAATCATAATTTTAAATTTTTCCCCTGATGTAAATACATTTTTACTATTTCCATTTAAATCTGAAATATAACTTCCTTCTGGAAAATTGGCAATGCCTTTTATTGTATAACCAGACATTAATGTAGAAGATAAAACAGTATACTTTTGTGAATAATACTCACTTTTTTCATCTTGAGTAAAGTCACCTGTTTTATTTATTTTTATAATTCCATTAACTTTTGGTGTTTCTGTTCCATTATATCCTAAATCTACTAAATGATATATTGCATCAATTACTTTTTTTCCTCTTCTTTGTATATCTTCTAAATTCTGACCATTAATAGATGTTTCTCCTGGTCTAAAATATGTATATATATCTTCTAATTTATATCCTCTTATAATCCAGTAACCTGCTTGCTTTGTTGCAAGATAAGCATCGTCTTCTGTTTCTACTCCTAAACTCTCTTTGCTTACATATGGATATCCATGTCTGTAAACTCTCCATAATCTGTCATCTGATAATACTTTATTTAAATCTACATGATATCCAGTCTCCTCTCCTTCAAGCCAACCTATTCCATTTAAATCTGGGTCTACGCAATATGCAATTCTTCTAATTCCTTGGTCGTCTGTATACCATGTCCTACTATAAGTTATATAATACCAATTACCTGAAGTCTTGCTTTGATATTGTATAGTGTAAAATCCTAAATCATCCCTTTCTAAGTATGGCGAATCTCCTATGCCAGTTGCTAATGCTTGAAACATTTGCATTGGCATAATAGTTATTAATACACACATTATTATTATTATTTTATTTATTTTCTTTTTCATAAATCCTCTCTTTCTTTTCCTATTTAGTAGTATATATTTATAAATTTTCTTATACCACTTTTTTATGTAACTTACACCTTGTATACTAAAAATTCAAATTAAATCTCTACTGCTTGTACACATAATCGCTGATTTTTCTTATTTGATATACATGTAATCATTGTTAATTTATTTTCTTCTGTATTTTCTAATTTGGTCCAATCTGTTTCAAATATTACTTGAATATTTGAAACTTTATATTGTCTTTCATAAAATTTTGTTTTATATGTTACAATATCGCCTTCTTGTAATTCATTTAACCTTGCAAAATATGAATACTCGTTTCCTCTATTATGTGCAGCTAGACCTACATTTCCATCATACTTAGAAGTTTCCTCAATATGACCTATATATTTTTTTAAAATTTCACTACTACTTCCTTCTTTTATGGTTGCTTTTAATCCTATTTTTTGTATTTCTAATATACCAAGAAAGTTATCTTCTAAGCCATCTTCTTCATCTGAAATAACATTTTCGTAAACAACATTTTCATAATTTGAATCTGTTTTTATTTTATTTATATCTGCAAGCGTGTTTGAATAATTGCAAAAATAGTATACAAGCATGATTGATACAACTAGCATAACTACAAAAAGTATTATAAATATCTTTTTCATTTTCCTCCTTCTTTTATTTTATGGTATTGAAATTTAGCTATTCCTTATCTTTAGAGTTCTGTTTTTTATTATTTGTATTTTCATTTTTATTTTTGGAATTTTTACTTTTAGAAAGCTGATTTGCTATTTCCTTTGGATTTAAATTTTTACTCAGAATAAAAATACTTTGATTTTGTAAATTTATATTTTCTTTGAATTTATAATAACTTTTAAATATAAACTGAATACATATAAACAATATACTTGTTATTATAAATGTTAATATATGTATATTTCTTTTGTTAAAATTAATCATTCATATTCTTCACCTACCTATTTATTTTTGATAATGTTTTAATATTCTATTTTTCATTATACTATTTTACATCATCTTTATTTTTCTTTCTGGAAATTTTTTAGATTAAAAATTTATAGATAAAAATTGCAACTTTTAAATAAACTATAATTAGAATACACCATATATACACATTTGTAAAGAATTTTTCGTCGACAAAATAACCCATAAGTTGCCTTTCCTTTTTTATTTGTAAATATAAAATACTATATATTACATTTCAATTTAACTAAATACTATAAAGAGGAGCAAATTGCTCCTCTCTATATCTGTAAATTTTTGCTTAGTAAACCTTTCTTCAAAGGATTATGATAGTTTAATCATCAATATCATCAGCTAAAAAGCCTCCAGTTAAAAACTCCTTATGAGAATCTTCTGAATCAGCTTCATCACCTTGATTTGCATACTTCTTTTGATTCTCTCCTTGGCCGTAATCCACTTTTTTATCATCTTCTTGCTCTCTTTCAACTGTAGCCTTTTCAATCACTTCTTTCTTATATTTTTCAGAAGTTGTCTTCATAATGTTACTAGCATCTTTATTAGAAGAAATTGATTCTAAAGCTTCTGGAGAAAGTAATTTTAGAAGAAGTAATTCTATAATTGAACCACTATTTCCTTCCGAATTACTACCCATGTTAATAACAGAGTTTGGAACAAGATTTTCCTGTGCATTTTCAATTGCTTTTGCAATTGCCCTAGCAATTTCAATTTGTGCAAGGTTTTTAGAACCTAAAGCATTTACCTTTTCAGAGATTCCAAGTGCATCAGCAATACCAATTCTTGCTTTTGCATCTGCATTAGCTTCACCTTCCATACTTATACCTTTAGCTTTTGCTTGTGCAGATACTTCAATTTTGTGAGCTTCAGCATCTGCTGCAATAGTAACTTGTTTCGCTTCGGCATCTGCCATAATCTTTTTCTTAGTAGCCTCAGCCTCCGCATCAATTTTCGTTTTTGTTGACTGTGCCCTTGCATTTTTTTCCATTACCATTGCATCCTGTTCAGCCTTCTTAACTTCTGCCTTACCACGGTTTTCAGTAATCTGAATTTGAAGATTAGAATCTGTAAGGTCAGCCTGCATTTCTGCTATTTTTTCTGCCTCTGCAAAATCACGTTTTTTCTCCTCAGTCTCCTTTTTAGCCTCAAGAGTCAAGCTTTCTTCCTTAGCAAGTTGTCTATCCTGTAATTGTTTATAGATAAGATCTATCCTGCTATCTTCTCTTGAACTCTTAGGTGTACCAATTAGTACTTCAACCAAGTTAAGATCATATTCTTCAAATTTAACCTTCATCTCATCTGCTGCAGTTTTCTGAATTTGGCTACGTTCCTGAATAAGTTCCAAAAGTGTTTTTGTTTGTCCAATATTTTTAAAATATGCTCCAACAAGTGGATCAAGTGTTTCATTAACTAATGTTTCAATATCACCAAAACGCTGAATAACTTTTGGTGCATCATGATAATTTATGTGTATTACTACACTTAAAGGTAACGAAGGCTGAAATGCGTCTTTAGTAATAAGAGTAATTTCCTCAAGATTAGAGTCATATCCGAAATCACTGTTGTCATCTCTTGACCATTTCAAAATAAAATTAGTAGTTGGTACAGAATAAATCTGACCAGCATACTTATTCCATGGATATTTACCTGGAGTAAGTACATCTGCCCATACACCTTTTTCTCCTTCTCTTACTAAATCACCATGTTTGTAGTTTTCACCTGAAACATCTTTTCCTTTTTTGCCAGTAAAATAATTGACAACGCCAACTTGACCAATAGGTATCTCATACTTTTCTGCTTTCTCCACTGTAGCAAATAGAACATTTATAAAATATGTTCCATCTGTTAATACATCTCTTTGGCGACCACGACAACCACCATTATCAATAAAACTTTGTGGATCCTGAAATTTGTTGTGACCATCAACGTGGTCTGCAATAAGCTCATCTTCTTTAATAGAAGGTCCATCATGCGTAGTTACAATTCCTATCTCATCATTTGAATCTGAGATTAGTTGAGGATAAAACCCATTTCTTTGCTTAATTAGATTCCTCATTTCTGCTATTTGCTTCTTTTCTTCAGGTAATCCTAAGGACATATAATAAACTTCATCTGCAGTTATAACAATAAATTGTGCAAGATTAATTACATATGTACCCTCCCTTAAAATTGACCTTTGGGGTCCCTTTTGTCCACCTAATTTTAAAAATTCCTCCACATCTTCAAAATTGTTGCATTCAACAACTTTCCCTAATGTTTGTGATGGAGTTAAAGCTTTGCCATCTCGGGCAAAAACATAGCCAATTTCTCCCTGTGAAATAGTAATAATGTTCTCCTTATGAACTTTATATACTATTCTTGGAAGTATATGTATACCACCTCTAAGTAATTTTGCTTGAAAACCTGCTTCACCATTTAAAGCAATGATACTTCCTTCGTTGCCTTTTTTTCTCGATAAGACTTTCTCTACAATTCCTACTTTGTTATTTGGTATGAACCGAACTCCCACAAACCAAAAAAACAACACGACCAGTAGTACAATACCAATAATCCAAAGATTAGATGTAATTGCACTAAAAATGCTTGCAAACTTCATAAAGATGCCCTCCATAATAATGATATTAAATTTTAACTAGACTAAACTTTAAATTTACTAACAGCCCTCCTTCATTCTAAGTTTAAGCTTAATATAGTTAAGTGACAATATTATATCACATATCAGTATTAAAGTAAACATAATTTTTTTCATTCCACAACTTCATAATTTGGATTCTTTCTGTTTCATCAACAATATAGTTATAATATATTAAAGAAATTAAATCTTTACTTTTTTCCGAAATATTCTGTTCTGTTAATTTTTTTGTAATATCAATTTCAATATTATAAGTAGAAGTTGAGGCTTGTTCCTTTAACTCTTCTAAAAATTATGTAGGAATTCTTTTTAGCATATCATTATTAAAATAATTCAGCATCATAAGTACTTCTGATGCTACATCATCCGATAATATTTAGACTTAACATTGTTATTACTGTTAGTCACATTAATTTCCTCCTTAAATTATAGACACAATAAATTGTTACTATATTCTTAGATAACTATAAAAAGTTATCACTATTTTTAACATATCTTACAAATTCTCACACAAATCCATCTCAAAGAAAAATTCTACACCACCATCTTTATTTCCAACACCATAACTATTTCTATAATTATTCATAATAGCCTTTACTAAAGCAAGTCCAATCCCGCTTCCACCATTATTCCTATTTCTAGAACTATCTATTTTGTAAAATCTTCCCCAGATTCTATCTAAATCTTCTTGATTAATATTATCTCCTGTATTATACACACTAACTTTAACTTTGTTTGTTTTTTCATTTACTCTTGCATTAATTACAATTTGTTTTTTACCATTTACTTCTTTTGCATGTTTTATTGCATTTGTTAAATAATTTGTTATAACCTGTTCTATATAAAAATCATCTGCATATACACATAAATTATCATCACTATGAAGCTCTATATTAATATTATTTTCTTCAATCATAACATTACATCTTCTTATAACCTCATTTATCAGCTCCTGCAAGTCAAACTTTTTATTATTAAATTCTCTCTTGCCATACTCTAATTTCATTAGCTCTAATAATTGTTTTACTAATATATCCATTTTATTAGTTTCATCTAAAATTACTTCTGCATAAAACTTTCTAGATTCTTCATCAGAATTGACATTTTCTACTAATCCTTCTGCATAACCTTGTATTAATGCTATTGGTGTTTTTAGCTCATGAGATACATCTGAAATAAATTGCTTTCTCATCTCATCTATTTTAGATTTTTCCTCAATATCTTTTTCTAATTCTATATTGGTTCCTCTTAGTTGTTTTATTGTTTTTTCAAGTTTATCAGACATTGTGTTAATACTTTTACCTAAATCATTAATTTCATCTTCTGTATCTTTTATTCTATATTTTTGACTAAAATCTAATTTCGCCATTTTATTAGCAATATTATTTAGCTCTAGTATTGGTTCAGTAAATTTTCTCGAAATAAATGAAGCCAATATTCCAGATATAAAAATTACTATTCCACCAATAAATAATAATAAATTATTTGATATTTGCACACTTTCTTCTATTGATGATATTGGAATTCTTATATATAATTTATAATTATTATCTAATGTAGCAAATAAAACTATGTATTTAATATTGCTTTTTTCATCTTGTAATCTTCTTATAATCATTTGGTTTCTTGAATATAAAACATCTTTTGAATTACTTTTACTATTAAATATATTAGATACGCTTATTTTTCCTATGCTACCTAAGAATTCTTTATCTGTTGTAACTACTATCATATCATCATTTTGTTTTATTAATATATCTATATTATTTTTTATAGCTATATTTTTTAGTTCTTCTTCTAAATTTATATCTCCATCTGGATTTTTATAATACATATTTATCTTTTCATACAAAGATTTTATTGTATTTGTTTTAGAATACAAATAAAATGTTTCTAAAACTATATTATTAATTAAAATTAAAAATAAAATTACTATGATTATTACTGTACATAAAGTTAAGAAAAGCCTAACTCTAACAGATTTAAATCTTTCCCTTATTTTTTTCATTTTTTCCTCCAAATGTTATTTTATCTCAAATTTGTATCCTATGCCTCTCATAGTTTGTATATATTTACCTTTTTTCCCTAATTTGTGTCTAATCTTTTTTATATGACTATCTATTGTTCTAGAATCTCCATAATAATCATAATTCCATACATTATTTAATATTTTATCTCTAGATAAAGCTATATTTGAGTTATCTATTAGATATTTTAGTAATTCATATTCTCTTAAACTTAATTCTATTTGCTTGCCATCTACTTTAACAGTCCTTCCATCAGAGTCAATTTCAATTCCACCATAACTTTTTACTTGTTTTTCTATCATTTTGCTTCTTTTTAGTATTGCTTCTACTCTCGCTACTAATATTTTAGGACTAAATGGTTTAGAAATATATTCATCAACACCAAGTTCGAATCCAAATAGCTCATCTTGTTCTTCTCCTCTTGCTGTTAGCATGATAATTGGAACATCTGAATTTTGTCTTATTTGTCTTAACACAGACCATCCATCTAGTTTAGGCATCATTACATCTAGTAAAATTAATCCTATTTTATTTTTATTTTCTTCAAAAACCTGCAAAGCATCTTCTCCATCTGCTGCTTCTAATACTAAATATCCCTTTTGAACTAGAAAGTCTCTTATTAATTTTCTCATTCTGGCTTCATCATCTACAACTAAAACTGTAATGTCATTCATACAAAATTCTCCTCCATTTTTAATTAACGTTATTATATATTATAAATCTAATTTATGTCTATAATGTGAAAATAATTTTATTTTTATGAATAACTCTCTCTTAAAGAGTCCTAATGTAAAGTTTGTTTTAATCTTGCATTATCAATATCTTACAATATTTAAAACTATTGCCAATATTTTTTAACAATAATCCATTTTTAATATAATTAGAACAGTCTTTTGGCAATATAGTTCTATCTATTAACTTATATACATATAATAATTATATGGTTAAAGAACATTGTATAATAAACTCCGTACAAAGTACTATTTTTAGTACAGGTTCTTATGCTAAGAGAGTTTAGAAAGGATTTTAGATGAAAGGAATAATTCAAGTTTCTGGTAAAAAACTAACAACAGAGTTTAGGACTAAAATTTTTCTTGTTTGTAAATCCGCATGTCCTTCATGTAGAATAATACAAACAAGTCGGAAATTTATGTACATTTGTTGTAAAGAGTTACCAGATATTGACACACTGAAAAAAAATTTACAAATCCATGTAAAATTGACAGTAAGTGTCAAAACCGAACCTTTTGCAAATGTGATATTTGTACAAATATTATAATAGCAAAACATAATTTAAAACCAGAGCATGAAGTTTTTTACTTCTTACTCTGGTTCCTTTCTAATTTTTAGAAAATATTTATTAATACATTCCTCCCATTCCAGCTGCTGGATCTTCATGTGAACAATTACATGATTTTTCTTCTTTCTTTTCTGTTACAATACTTTCTGTTGTAAGTACCATAGATGCAATAGATGCAGCATTTTGAAGAGCACTTCTAGATACTTTAGTAGGATCTACTATTCCTGACTTTTTCATATCTACATAAACTTCGTCTTTTGCATTAAATCCTGTTCCTACTGGACTATGTTTTACTTTTTCCAATATAACAGCTGGCTCTAAACCTGCATTTACAGCAATTTGTTTTACTGGTTCTTCTAATGCTTTTAAAACAATTTTAGCACCTAATTTTTCATCATCATTTAAGCTTTCCATTACTTTTTCTACTTTAGGAATTACATTTACATATGCTGTTCCTCCACCTGCAACAATACCTTCTTCTACTGCTGCTCTTGTTGCAGATAATGCATCTTCTATTCTTAATTTTTTTTCTTTCATTTCAACTTCTGTTGCTGCACCAACCCCAATTACTGCAACTCCTCCAGCAATTTTAGCTAAACGTTCTTGCAATTTTTCTGTTTCATATTCACTCTTTTCTTCTACAAGTTGAGCTTTTATTTGATTTACTCTTTCAGCAATTTTTTCTTTATCACCTAAACCATCAACAATTATTGTATTCTCTTTTTGAACTTTAATTTGTTTTGCTCTACCTAATTGTTCTATAGCTGTATCTTTTAATTCTAATCCTAAATCTGATGTTATAACTTCACCACCTGTTAAAATAGCTATATCTTGTAACATCTCTTTTCTCTTATCTCCATAACCTGGAGCTTTAACAGCTACTACATTTAATACTCCTCTTAGTTTGTTTAATATTAATGTAGATAAAGCTTCACTTTCAATATCATCACAAATTATTACAAGTTTTCCTGATGATTGCATTAGATTTTCTAATAATGGTAAAATTTCTTGAATATTACTAATTTTCTTGTCTGTAATTAAAATATATGGATTATCAATAATTGCTTCCATTTTTTCTGTATCTGTTACCATATATGGAGATACATATCCTTTATCAAATTGCATACCTTCAACTACATTTAATTCGGTATTTGATGTTTTTGATTCTTCTATTGTTATAACACCATCTTTTGAAACCTTTTCCATTGCTTCTGAAATTAATTTTCCAATCTCTTCATTATTTGCAGAAATGCTTGCAACTCTTGCAATATCTTCTTTTCCATTTACAACAGAACTAATTTCTTTTAATCCATCTACTGCTGTTTCAACTGCCTTATCCATACCTCTTTTTATAGCCATTGGATCTCCGCCAGCTGCAACATTTTTAACACCTTCTTTAATCATGCTTTGAGCTAAAACTGTAGCTGTTGTTGTTCCATCTCCTGCAACATCATTTGTTTTTGTAGAAACTTCTTTTACAAGTCTTGCTCCCATGTTCTCAAAAGCATCTTCAAGTTCTATTTCTTTAGCTATAGTAACACCATCATTTGTGATAAGTGGTGCACCAAAACTCTTATCTAAAACTACATTTCTTCCTTTTGGTCCTAATGTTACTTTTACTGTATCTGCTAGTTTATTCACACCATCTAATAATTTTTTTCTAGCATCTTCTCCAAATTTAATCTCTTTTGCCATAATATATCAAATCCTCCCTAAAAATTAATCTTATTTAATATATATTCTTAAATTTACACTATTTAATCATCTTTATTTATAGCTTCATATACCACATCTATTTTCTAATGAATGTGATTTATTAAAATTTAGTAAATTTGCTATAAATAACTTATTAAAATTGTACTAATTTTTTATTTTATTCTATTCAGCTATTGCTAAAATATCACTTTGCTTAACTATAATTAGCTCTTCTCCTTCGTATTTAATTTCTGTTCCCGCATATTTATTTACAACAACTTTATCTCCTTTTTTTATGTACATTTTTACTTCTTTTCCTTCGATTTCTCCTCCTGGTCCTACTTCTAGAACTTCTGCTATTTGTGGTTTTTCTTTGCTACTTCCTGATAATATAATACCACTCTTTGTTGTTTCCTCACTTTCTATCATTTTTATGATGACTCTGTCTGCTAATGGTTTTAACATTTACATTACCTCCTCTTTTTTGCTTACGAATATTATATTCTTATTTTTGTAATAATATTCGTGAAAAATTAGCAGTCTTTTATTTAGACTGCTAATAATTTATACCCTATTTGTTAAAAAGTCAATATATAATTTTATTTTTCACATATTTTTCACAAAACAAAAAAAAATGAGGAGAAAACTTCAAGGTTAATCTCCCCAATTTCTCGTTTACACTGTAAATCCAAACCAAATCGGTGCAATAATAACAGTTGCAAGTGCACTAAGACACATTGACAAACTAGCAACAGCACCTGCTGTCTCAGACTGTTTAAGTGCTAAAGCTGTTCCCTGCCCATGTCCAGCACTACCAAGTGCAACTCCCATGGCAATTGGATTTTTAATCTTAAATAGCTTAACTAACAATTTACCAAATACCCCAATAATCACACCAGTTAAAATGACCGTAGCTGTAGTTATCGCAATATTACCATTCAGTGACTCTGATACACCCTTAGCAATAGCTGCAGTTATCGATTTTGGTAAAATTGTGGCATACTGTTCTGCTGTCAAACTGAAGATTGTCTTCAGTATAAACATCGCTACAAAAGATGAAAGCATTCCAAAAATAATTCCACTGATAATCGGAATTGCATTTTTTCCAATCTCATGAATGTTTTTGTACAACTTTACACCCAACGCAGCAGTTGCAGGAGTCAAGAGAAAGCTAATATACTTTCCTCCACCAATATAGGTCTCGTAATTAGTATTTGTAATTTTCATTACAATAATTACAGTTACTACTGACATAAGCAGTTCATTAAAAAGAACTGTCTTGAATCTCTTGTTCAAAATAGAACCAAGCATAAAGCCTGCAACAGTGATCATGATCCAAAAAAACTCACTATTCTTTACAATTTCCATTACTTCCATTACAGTCTCCTTTCAGCTTTTTAATCAACCACATCAACCCCTGCACTGTACATCCAGATACAGCAAGTACAATTACTGAACCAAGTGTAGATGCAATCAATGCAGGAAAAATCATCTGCAAAAGCTGTTCCATCTCATCAATAATACTTACTGTTCCTGGGACAAAAGCTAACAACATACATCCTGCCAGGATATTGCTAAGCTTTTCAATCCACTCAAGCTTTATAACTTTGAATTGCAACAGTACATACACAATTACAAAGTCATATACAGGGCTACTGCAATTGATTGGAATAATTGCTGCCATGAGTTCTCCCACAAAGCATATCAATGCTAAAATGAGAATTTGCACCATCATAGGTGCATCTTTGGTCGCTTCTGGTTTCTTCGAGGCTGTGCTGTCATTTTTCATATTTTCCTTCCTTTCTAGACCTCAAAATTTAAATTGTAAGTAGCTTATCTCAAATTATTGAAACATTTTGGATTTTCTACTGCCAATTTATGTAACTATTATATCATATTTCATATCGTTATGCAATATTGTGCTATATTCCTGTAATATTTTCGTAATATTTTTAACATTTTTGTAAAATATTATGTATTTATAGATTGTATACATACACTATTTATACAATTATATTATCTTATTCAACTTATTTTCTATCAATTCAAAATAGTTCTTCCCTTATTTATTCTTACAAGCTTTCACAAACTCCACAAAAAGAGGCGCTGGTCTATCTGGTCTAGACTTAAACTCTGGGTGAAATTGTCCTGCTATAAAGAATGGATGATTTTTTAATTCTACAATTTCTACTAAACTTCCATCTGGTGATGTACCAGATGCAATAAGTCCATATTCTTCTAGCATTTCTTTATAATCATTATTAAATTCAAAACGATGTCTGTGTCTTTCTGAAATTTCAGCTTCTCCATAAATTCTACTTGCTAAAGTTCCCTCTTTTATAATACATGGATATGCTCCTAGTCTCATTGTTCCACCCTTTTTATTAATATCTTTTTGATCCTCCATAATATGAATAACAGGATTTTTACATTTAACATCTAATTCAGCAGAACCTGCATCTTCTATTTTAGCAACATTTCTTGCAAATTCTACAACTGTCATTTGCATTCCTAAACATATTCCTAAAAATGGTATACTATTTTCTCTTGCATACTTTATAGCCTCTATCTTTCCTTCTATTCCTCTATTTCCAAACCCTCCTGGAACTAGTATTCCATTATATTTTCCTAAAATATCTTTCACATTTTCTTCTTTAATTGTTTCTGAATCAATAAGATCAATTTTCACATTGACATGATTTGCAAATCCACCATGTTTTAAGCTTTCTATAACAGATATATATGAATCTTCAAGACTAATATATTTACCAACTATCGCTATTTTTACATCCTCATCTTTTATACTTTTAATATTTTCAATCATTTCTTCCCATTTTGCATTTTGTGGTTTTCTCTTTTCCAATTTAAGTTTATCGCACACGACCTCTGCTAATCCTTCTCTTTCTAGCATTAATGGAACTTCGTATAAATTTTCTACTGTTGAATTTTCTATAATATGACTTCTTTTTACATTGCAAAACAAAGCCATTTTTTCCTTCATTCCTTCTGGTATTGGTATTTGTGAACGACAAACTAAAATATCTGGTTTAATACCCAATCCTTGAAGTTCTTTTACAGAATGTTGTGTTGGTTTTGACTTAAGCTCATTAGAACCTTCAATATATGGAAGTAATGTAACATGAATATATATAACATCTTCATCATTTTGTTCTATTCCAACTTGTCTAATTGCTTCTAAGAATGGCAAGCTTTCTATATCTCCTACAGTACCACCAATTTCTGTAATAACAACATCAATATCTGTTTCGTTAAATTTATATACTTTTTCTTTAATAGCATTAGTTATATGTGGGATTACTTGAACAGTTTTACCAAGGTAATCTCCTCTTCTTTCTTTTTCAATTACTTCTGAATATATTCTTCCTGTAGTTATACTTGAATTTTTGGTTAGATTCTCATCAATAAATCTTTCATAATGACCTAAGTCTAAATCTGTTTCTGCCCCATCATCTGTTACAAATACTTCTCCATGTTCACATGGATTCATAGTTCCAGGATCCACATTTATATATGGATCAAATTTTTGAATTGTAACTTTGTAGCCTCTATTTTTTAGTAATCTTCCTAAAGACGCTGCTGTTATTCCTTTTCCCAGCCCTGATACCACTCCACCAGTTACAAATATGTATTTTGTATTCATTAAACAATCCTCCTTATTTTCTATTAACCACATTTCTTAATTCTTAATCTAGATGTACTTATAATTTATAGCAAAATCAGATTCGTACTACTCTGTTTAATTACTAATTTTATTATGCTTTTGAAATCAATTGTCAATTTAGATTACTAGCAATTCTTTATTTAAATAAAAAAAGATTTAAAAAATCCCTACAAAAAATGCGGTTTTTTTTAAATCTATTATTATTTTAACACTTATTTTATCAAGTTTCAATGTTTTTTTATAAATTAAAATATAATATCATTTTCATTGTTACTAATCAAAACTTTTATTATTTTTTAATAAAATATTGACAATACTAAAAAAAATATATATTTTATCTTTATTAAAATTATAAGGAGGTACTTTATGACACCACATATTAGTTCAAAAAAAGATGATATCGCAAAAACAATATTAATGCCAGGTGATCCATTAAGAGCAAAATATATTGCAGAAAACTTCTTAGAGAATGCAAGACTTATCAATTCTGTAAGAAATATTTATGGATATACAGGAACATACAAGGATAAGGAAATAACAGTATTTGCTTCTGGAATGGGTATGCCAAGTATAGGAATTTACTGTTATGAATTATACAAATTTTATGATGTAGAAAATATTATTAGAATTGGCTCTTGTCGGAGCATATACAGAAGACTTAAACATATTCGATACTATCTTAGTAGATAAAACCTATACAGAAGGAAACTTTGCTAAAGCTCTACATGGAAAAGAAGAACATATAGCAGAAGCAGATTTAACACTAAATAATCTAATCGAAGAAACAGCAAAAGAAATTAAAATTCCATATGTAAAAGGAAATACTCTATGCGGTGAATGTTTTGATTACTATGTTGAAAGTATAGATGATTTAATTTCGAGATTTCCTAAAGAATTAAATATTATTGGAGCCGAAATGGAAGCTTTTGCATTATTCTATACAGCAAAATATCTAAACAAAAAAGCTGCTTGCCTACTAACTGTTGTAGATTCTCATTATAAAAAACAAGAAATCTCATCAGAAGCAAGAGAAAAATCCTTAAACGATATGATACATCTAGCACTAGAAAGCTCTTTAAAAATTTAAATTCACAATCCATTTAACAGTATACACTAGCCTCAAAAAGGATACTATATATAAATTTAAACCAATCGCCGATGGTACTACCTTAGCCTACTCTTCTACCTAAACTGCGTGGTATAAAAGTAACTAACTGCTCTTACTTGCCTCACTTCAAGATTGATTTAAATTTATATATAGTATCCTTTTTGAGGCG
Organism: uncultured bacterium; assembly: GCA_905215935.1. Classification (GTDB taxonomy): domain Bacteria; phylum Bacillota; class Clostridia; order TANB77; family CAG-508; genus CAG-492. The sequence goes on along the minus strand of CAJMRY010000004.1, from coordinate 129,251 downwards.
GTAATATTTTTCTCTTTAAAAAAATACAAGTCATAAAAATTTGTTAAAATTTCTATGACTTATTTTAATTATATAATTAAAATTTAAAATTCATACTGTTTAAATTTTTAATCATATAAGATATTTTTAATTTATATTTACTTTATTTGGTTATAGCTAAAACCTTATATTTCATTGCTCCAGCTGGCGCTTGAACTTCAACTACTTGATTCTTTTTAGCACCTAAAAGTGCAGTACCTATTGGAGATTCGTTTGAGATTCTATTTAAGCTTAAATCAACTTCTGTAGAACCTACTATAGTATAGCAAACTTCTTCTTCAAATTCCATATCAAATAATTTTACTGTATTTCCAACTTGAACAGTTTTTGTATCTATTTCTGATTCATCTATAATTTTTGCATGTCTTAATTTATTTTCTAACTCTACAATTTTGTTCTCATTTTCTGCTTGAGCACCTTTTGCTTCATCATATTCAGAATTTTCAGATAAATCACCAAATCCTAGAGCAACTTTTATTCTTTCTGCTATTTCAGCTCTTTTCTCAGTTTTTAAATAATCTAATTCTTTTTCTAGATTTTCATAACCTTCTTGTGTTAATATTACTTCTTTATCGTCCATATTTTTCCTCCTTGTGTATAAAAAAATTGTACTTATGTAAGTTCGTAATTTTAAATTCTTACATATATTAATCTAGTTTCTCTAATTTGTCAAGCAATTTTTATATATTCCATATTTTGGATTATTCCTCTTTCTCCTAACAAACCTTTAATTATTATACTATCTTTCTCTATTTTTTCTAAAACTTTATCAAACTTTTTTTCTTCAAATATATAGCTTTCATATAACTCTATATGTTCAAATAAATAGTAATTTCTTATTTGATAATTTGTATTTATAATTTCCATAGAATTAATAATTATTCCATTAAAAGACTTCTCCATTGTTATTACATTATGACTTAAATTTATAATCATAGCATTACGATTTATTTGATAATTAGAAAGCTCTTCATTTTGTAAATCAAAATTAATAATTATTTTAGCTTTTTGAAGACTTCTCTTTTTATTATTTGAAACAGATATCATAATTCCTTTTTTTTCATATAAATACTTTTCTAGTCTTCCGAAAATTTCTTATTTGTTTTGTTACAATATTTACACTTTTAACTCTTCCAGATATATATTCTAATAAATTGATATTAATCTCACTATTTTGATTTATTACTATATGTATATTTTGAGTTTCTAATTTTTCATTTCTAGTATTCAAAATATGCTCTAATACATCTGCTAGCATAATTTTTAATAAATATTTTCCATCTAAAATTTTCACTTTATTGCATATACACATATCTTTTATTTTTTCTAATCTCTTTATCTTTTTAGATAAAACAATAAATTTCACATTATATTTAATAATATTTTTTTCAATATTCTTAACACATTTCTTATATAAATAATAAATAAATTTATTACTACTTTTACCTTCTATTTTATCAATGTTTATTGGAATTATACAAAATAAACTTCCATCTTTAATTTTCTCTATTTCTATTTTTCCTTTAAAAATCTTAAAATAGAAATTAATATTAATAAGAATTCGAAGGAAAAAATTATATATCTTTTTTGCTTGCCCTAATTTTACTTTATTATGCAATTTTATTAAATCATTATACTTCCAAACCTCTAATTTACTCATACATTCTTTTAAATACATTTTTACACTTTTTTCTTTCATAAAAAAATCACCTAAATATAATATAATTTGTTTTATATTATATTTAGGTAATTAAAATTTATTCCTTGTTTAATTCTTGTTTTATTATATTCCATATACTTTCAGACTCAAAATCCTTAACCCAGTAAGAAGAACCTGCTAGATTATATTTATTTACTAATGATAACTTTTCTTTTATTGAACTTTCGTCTTCTATCCACATTTTGCAGATAGCTCCATCTTTTTCATATTGTATGTAATTTTGTTTTAATATCTCATCCCACTCTTTTGTTACTCCTTCTGGAATAGATTTTTCTATATTCTTCATAGTTACTACAGAACTTGTTACTTCTCCATTTTTAACTTTCCAAAGTCTTGTATAGAAAGGCATTCCAAGAACCAATTTTTCTGATGATACCTCTTCTTGTGTGCCCAAAAATTTATTTATGTTTAATTCTACCCAATCAAATCCTGCAACAGTTCCTTCTTCTCCTTCTGTTTTAACATACTCCCCATGCTGATCATATGCCATAAACATAATATAATCTGCAACATTTCCTATAACATTTCTATCAAAACATAAAGACCAATCTGGCGAGCCATCAGGTGCTGTTACATCAACTGATACAACCTTTCCTAAACTTTTAATTCTTGGTGTAAGTTCTATTATAAATCTTGAAAATAAATCTCTATCTTCTTCTTTCATATATTCGAAATCAATATTCACTCCATCTAAATTATACTTTTTTACTTTATCTACAATTTGGTTAATTAATTTTTCTCTTAATTTGTAATCTTTCATTATTTCTGATGTTGTTTCTTTCATTGAATCATTAGAAAACAATGGCCATACTTTATATCCATTAGAATGTGCCCATTTAATATACTCTTCTCCACTTGTTCCAACATTCTCTAGAAGATTACCTTTTCCTAATTTTTCTAAAGTAAAAAATGAAGGTGAGACCACATTAACACCTTCAATAGTAGTTCCTTTTCTATCTGGTGCATGTCCATATTCAGAAAAATACTCCCAAACTAAACTAACTTTTCCTTCTATTTGCTTATTTACTATTTTAGCTTCTCTTGATGTAACTTTTTCAGAAATAGAATCTTGCTTTATATATCCAAGTTTTCCTGTTCTAGTTCTTACTTTTATATAACCTTTTGATGTGTATTCTGAATCATCGGATTTTGTTTGAACTATATAAACTTCTTCTCCCTTTTCTAATTCATCAACTGTTTTTGAAAATATTGTAGGTTTATATTTAACCTTATTTTTATCTAAACTAGTCGCTGTTTCTAATTTTCTATCTAAAGAATCTAAAACAAATGTATTAGTTTCTTCTATATATGTTGCTTTAACATTATAAACATCTTGGAGTTCAGAAAAAGGAATAAAAAACTTTCCTTCAATTTCTTTAACTTCTGCATTCATTAATGATTCTTCACCATTTACTATTTTTTCATTTTGTCCTATAAGCAATCTCGCAAGTTTTGTATCTGAACTTGTAATAATCTGGTCATATTTTTCATCATAATAAATATATTCATCATAAAAATTTTTTATATCATCATTACTTAAATATAAGTTTCCACTTTCATCAATATATGCCTCTTGCTTCATACTGTCTGTTACATCTGTATAGTTTATGATTATGTTAAGTTTATTGTTTGATTCCTTTATATAATCTGGCGCAACCATTAATATAAATAATACTATCGCCATTATTACACATACTATAAAAAATTTTTTTATAAAATTATTTTTCTTTTTTTCCATTTTTCTTCCATCCTTTGCAAAATATCTTTTAAAAACCTTTTTTACTATATCATAAAATCTTTTTTTCGGGAATACTTATATTAAATTTTATTACTATTTATGATTTTACATTTTTTAAGTAAGTCTAAACTGTAGGCACTAATTCACTAATTAGTGCTTACAATTTAAAAAAATCCCTCAAAAGCACTTGTTTTTTTATAAAAGTTATGATAAACTTATACTTAGTCAATTTTATTATGCATATAGGAGGTGCAATTAATCATGGCAAAATGTGAAATTTGTGAGAAATCATTATCTCATGGTAATAAAATTAGTATCGCTCGTTCACATGTAAGTAGAAGAGCTACTAGAACATGGAAACCAAACTTAAGAACAATTAAAGCTATTATAAATGGAGAAACAAAAAGAATCTCTGTATGTGCTAAATGCTTACGTTCTGGAAAAGTTAAAAGAGCTTAATTACAAAATAATAATAATGAACTTTTAAAATGTTCTAAATGATGAAATAAATACATTTTCATTACTTAGAACATTTTAAAATAATGGCTTTAAAATATTAATTGCATAAGTTTTTATTTAAATAAAAATTTATGCAATTAATAAAATCACTCTAGTATAAAAAGAGAAACATTCTTTATATTAGAACAGAAAAAAGTAGGCAAAACAGCCTACTTTTATTTTTTCTTATGTATTATTCTTTTATGCCAAATATCATTTTCACAAATCCTCTTAAAAATTTTGGCACTCTTTTTACTACTATTGTCATATTCTTCACTCCTCTTTTTATAACATTTAACATGCAAGCCACATGAATCCTATAGCCACAACAGCTAAACCTATAGCAATTAGCCAACCAGTTAATGGAAGTAATAATACAAGTAATATTCCAAGTCCTAACCCAATTAAACACACACCTAAAGTTTTCTTCAATACACCAAACATAATATATTACCTCCTTAATATATTATATTAACATTATTATGGAATCGTTACTTAAATTTCTTATGAAAGGAATGAATTTAAATATGAAAAAAACTGATGCAATAAATATTATAGAAACTCTAAAAAGTGCTTATCCAGATGCAAAATGTAGTTTAGATTACACAACCCCTTTTGAATTACTAATTGCAGTTATATTATCTGCTCAATGTACAGATGATAGAGTAAATAAAACAACTCCCTCAATATTCTCACATTATAATACTCCTGAAGATTTTGCAAATATTGAATTATCTAGATTAGAAGAATTAATTCATCCATGTGGCTTTTATAAAACAAAAGCAAAAAATATAAAAGCTACTGCTAATATATTAGTAAACCAATATAACAGTAAAGTTCCGAAATCTATGGAAGATTTAATGAAATTACCAGGTGTAGGAAGAAAAACCGCAAATGTTATGATGTTAGAAGCTTTTAACGACCCACAGGGAATTGCAGTAGATACACATGCTAAAAGATTATCTAATAAAATAGGATTTTCAAAAGAGACTGATGCCTCCAAGATAGAATTAGATTTATTAAAACTTTTTCCAAAAGAATTTTATAAAGATATAAATCATATTTTTATCTATCATGGACGTAATATCTGCACAGCTAGAAATCCAAAATGTGAAAAATGTGTAATAAATAAATTTTGTAAAAATTTTTCTAAAAATGTATAATAAACAATAGATTATACATAATATAATTAAATATATTTATAAATTTACACTATTTTAGAGGTGAGGTTACTTTGACCAACATAAACTGTTCTTCTGATTGTATTTACCAAAAAGATGGTAAATGCTCATACGAAAGCATCATTACTAAAAAGGCTACGCCTAGTTTTGATTGCACATATTATCTGTCAAAAAATAGTGCTTGCACAAAATGATTAACTCAAATAATAACCTAAGCACAAAAATTATTTTTATATTATATTTTTGTACTTAGGTTACTATACTTTTAATATTTAAAAATACTAATTTCTAATTTGTTATCTTCTTAATGAATTTTATTGATAACTAGTTCCAATAAGAATTCACCCCAATTTTAATTACAATAATCTTTTTTCTTAGGAATTACTCCTCTTACTCCTCCTCTCGGATTTTTAACATCTCCATCATATCTTGGTATCAAATGAACATGAATATGCATTACTGTTTGTCCTGCTGAAACTCCACAATTCATTCCAATATTATATCCTGTTGGTTTATATTTTTCATCAATAATACTCTTTGCCTTATCTATTAACTCAAAAATAGCGTTTTTCTCTTCTATTGTAGTTTCAAAAAAATCTTTTACATGTCTTTTGGTCATAAATATAGTATGTCCTTTACTCACCGGATTTTCGTCCAAAAATGCAAATGCTAATTCATTTTCTAAATCAAACTTTTTTCTCATTAAAAATTCACAAAATCTGCAATTTTCCATTTTTTCAATTCAACTCCTCTTTGTTACAAGAAAATCTTGTTTCCAATATATTTTCATCTTCATCTACTTTAATATACATATTGAATTTTATATCTTCATATAATAATCCTTTTATAAAGAATCTGTCTAACAACATTATATTAGATAGTACTTTTTCTTTTTGCAGCAACTCATTGATATCTATCCACAACGATGTATTTTCTTCAAATTCTTGTGGTTCTCCCTTACAGTCAGTACATATAAATACATCAAAATCAAATATTCTATTAGGATATTCAATTATCATATTTCCTCTATAATCTGGGTTTTCAATATCTATTCCTGTTTCCTCTTTCATTTCTCTAATAGCTGTTTGTTTTGGTAATTCTCCATATTCTATTTTGCCTCCTGGTATATCATAATACCCTTCTTTTCTATTTCCTTTTTTATATTTTGTAACAACTACTTTATTGTCTTTTAACAAATAACATCTTACTGCTTTTCTTATAGTTTTATCCATTTAATACCACTCCAATCTTTTTTATATTTTATTTATCTAAATATGTTTTGAAATTATATTAAAGTAATATTCAACTTACTCATTTCCTAAATTCGCTTGTGCTTATTCTTTTTCTTCCACTAAATCATCTATTACTATTTGTTCATTTTCATCTATTTTATATCTTGGTAATTCTGGTAGCTCTTCTAAATTTGTAAGTCCAAACATTTTTAAAAAGTTGCTTGTTACAGAATATATTGTTGGTCTACCTGGTGCATCTAGTTTTCCCACATCTTGTATTAATTCATATTCCAACAACTTATATAAAGTTCCATCTGAATTTACTCCACGAATTTGCTCAATTTCTGCTCTTGTAATTTTAGGATTATATGCAATAATCGATAAGACTTCTAATGCTGCTTGTGATAAATTAGGCTTGCTTCTTTTATCAAATACTGGATAAATATATTCATAATATTCTTTCTTAGTACATAACTGATATGAATCATCAGTTTTAACTAATTCTAGTCCTCTTTTCTGAATTTTATATTCATTTCTCATATCTTCCATAACATCTTGTACTGCTTCAAAACTAATTTCAAGAGCAGACATAAATTCTTTAGTTTCAACAGGTCTACCTGCAGAAAATAATATTGCTTCAATAATTGCTTTCATTTTGTCTATTTCCATCTTTTTAACCTCTTTCTTAATATGCATATATTATTACATTCATTTTTTTTTATGTCAAGACTGCCTTTAATTCATTTTACTTGTTACAAGTATATACTTTAACATTTAGAATTTTGAAATCAAATCTTAAACCCTCCAATTAATCATTAACTTTTACTTTATTTTTCAATTTCATATTGAATTATCCCCCCCTTTATGCTAATATTAATAAAAAATGAAAGTTAGGATGTGTTAATTTATGTCTAATGATAAAAAAGAAAAAAAAGATAATAAGAAAAAAATAAAAGTTGTTTCAGGTAATGGAAAAATAGATATTTCTCCAGTTTATGATCATTTAGAAATTGAAAGACCAAAAATTGAAGAAAAGAAAAAAAATATTATTATTCCAGAAGAAAAAAAATAATGCCAAAAGGGACGGGTTGCCAAAAGGGACGGGGTATATTGACAATTTAAATTGTCAATATACCCCGTCCCTTTTGGCAACCCGTCCCTTTTGACACCTTTTGGTATCTTTTTTACATTGCTTCTTGATTTTCTTCTATTTTTTCATTTTCATTATCTTCTTGATTTACTATTTCTAAACTTGAAACTGATACTTCATAAGCTATTTTTGTTTGAGTAGTTCCATCTTCAAATTTCTTTTCATAAGTTCTAGATTGAACTCTACCAACAATTTTCACTTCTGTTCCAACTTCCATATTTTCACAGAATCTAGCATTTCTTCCCCATGCTATACAAGGAATGTAATCAGATTTATTATATGCTCTGTTTACAGCTAATAATATATCAGATATTTCTCTTCCAAATGGTGTTTGTCTGTAAATTGGTTTTTTACATATGTAACCATTTAATATTACTTCATTTGAGATAAAGTCTTTGCTTACTTGAAGTTCTTCTTCTTGATTTTCTACAAATTTAACATCTTTTGCAAATACCGTTAATACCAATCTGTTTTTTTCATTTTCATAACTATTATATGATCTGAATTGTCCTTCTACTGTTATTTTTTTATCGATTGTTAATTCATCAATTGTTAAAAGTCTTTCTGATACTGTTACTGGTATAATGTCTGCATTACCACTTAAACGTGGTACACTTAAATCAAATATGTAAAACTTTTCTCCATAAATTTCATGACTAAATCTTTTGTCACTTGTTACCTTTCCCACTAAAACAATGTGGTTATTATCTGAATAATTTGTATTCAATTTATTTTCCTCCCCTTATTTGTTTATCTTACTAGTATTTTATTCATAGTGTTATCTTTTTAGAATATATTTCATATTTTCTATTATACTCTACTTTTTTGGTTTTGTCTACATAAAAAGTTAATTTTTTCTATTTTTTTGTTTTTTTTGTTAATCATCTTTCAATTTTCTAGAATTTTACTTGCTTTATATCATTTTTATCATATATCAAAAGCATAGATATTAATAACATAATATCATAAACATCACTTTCCGCTTCTTTATTTAAACTAATTTCTTGTTGCTCTATTTCATTTTGTTTGCTTAAAATATTTCTTTGCACACAAATTTGAATACTATCTTCTGTTACACTAGACATTGTTATTGTCGATTTCGAATTAAAACCATATGTTATTATATTAGAATTAACATCATTTAATAAACCAATTGCCATATCTATATCTTCATTAATTATTAGATATTTTGATTTTGCAATTAACTTATTTAAAGACTGCTCTTCATTAAATTTACGGTTAATAATTATTGTTTCAAATTTTATATTTTTAATGTTATCAATGCTTTTTTCTTTAATAAATATAATATGATATTTATTAAAAATATCATTACCATTTTGAATTCTCTTTATATAATTTTCACTTTTTGTATCTGTAACAATACCAATAAAAATCATCAGTTCTCTCCTTATTTTATATATTTATTATATCTTTTTATTATTAATTTATTCATTTTTAATTTGTTTTTGCATTCCATTTGCATCAATAACATAATTATCTTTATATATTAATTCAGATACAGTTACTATTTCATATCCTTTTTCTTTTATATTGTGAAGCAATAATTCTAAGCTATCCGCTGTATGTTTTGTTCCATTATGTGATAAAATAATACTTCCGTTTGATAATTTCGAATCTAACCTTTTCCACATTTCCTCACCAGTTAATCCTGTATAATCTAATGTATCTAAATTCCACTGTATAGTTGTATGTTTAAGTTCATTTGCAGCACTAATTACAGTATCATTATATTCTCCATATGGACCTCTATATAATGTAGTTTTATTTCCTGTAATTTTTTCGATTTTCTCACTACATAATTTTATTTGTTCTATATTTTTATCTATATTTAACTGATTAACATGTGGATGTGTGTTTGAGTGATTTGCAATTTCATGACCATTATCTGATATTTTTTTAACATATTCTGGATACTTATCAACCCAGTCACCTACCATAAAAAAAGTAATATGTATCTTATTTTTCGATAATGTATCTAGAATCCTGTCTATATCATCTGCATTCCAAGCACAATTCATTGTTAATGCTACCTTTTTTTCTTTAGTATCTACACTATATACTGGTAGTTGCTTACTGGACGCTGATGTAGCAATTATCCCATCTTTTCTATTAATTATAGTAGATGCCATAATAAATAAAATTACAATTGTGCTTAAAGCTATAACATATGAATATATCTTTTCTTTATTAAATACTATAAACATAAAAACCCCCTAAAATAAGCTATTTAATTTTATGCTTATTTTAGGAGATTTATGTTATTTCTTATTAAATTTATTACAATATAACATTACTAACCAAGTTCATAACTAAATATAGTAATAAAAATGCCAATAATACTATAATTATTTTTATTATAATACTTTTTTTCTTACTCTTTTCACTCCTTTTTATATAAATTATTAGTCCCATAATTAATACAATAGGAATACTTATTAAAAAAGAAAAAAACATTATTAATGAATAATCTGGTACTTTTTTCACACCATAATATGATTGTATAGGAAAATCTTTGAATTCAGTCATTGATATAGCTTTTACTATATTTGACTTCATCACTCCAAAAAATCCCACAATTGCTACCATTAATTTCTTTATCTTATCTTTCATAACCATCCCCTACCTTCCATAAATCATCTTATATGTACATTGATTTTGTTTATTTTCTTCAAAATTCCAAGTATGATATGCACCACCTAGGCACTCTTCCCAATTTTCACATTTAGCACATTCATCACATTTTGTTCTATCCTTTTTACGAAAGGCTATATACTTATTATCCCAAATATCTTTAAAATTATCTTTTCTTATATTTCCTTGAATTAATTCTTTTCTTCTTGGAACATTAGGACATACAAATAAATCTCCATTATACAAAATACTTGCTACATTAATACCTGTTCTACAATAAAAATAATATGGTCTTACTTCTTTTTCGTACTTTAATCCTAAAAAACCTGGACAAGCATAATCTAATTCAAGCTTTTTATTCTTTCTATTTGCCATTATAAAATCTAGTAATCTTTTTATTTCTTCTCCATTTAAAAGTAATTTTTTGTTTTTATTTGCTCTACCTATTGGATCCATTACTCCTAATCTCCATGAATCTAATCCTAAGTCTAACATAACCTTATATAATTCTTCTATTTCATTTATATTTGTTTTATTAAATACAGTAGTTACTTGTAGATGTTTTACAAATCCTGCTTCTCTTAGTCTTTTTATATTATTTGTTATTATTTTATATGAACCTGGCACACCTCTAAATTCATCATGTGTTTTTTCTAATCCATCTATACTAATGGAAATAGTTTCCATATTAGCCTTCTTTAATTTTTCTATATTTGTATCATTTAACAATATTCCATTTGTAGTCATTCCCCAATGAAATCCCAAATCACAAGTTGCATATTGCATTACTTCACAAAGGTCACTTCTTACTAAAGGCTCTCCTCCTGTTACATTAATTAAAATTTTACTTGCATCCATATCATTTGCAATTTGCTTAAATGCATCTTTTATTTCTCTAGTAGTTAACTCTCCTTCGTATTTTTTCTTTTCTGCACTACTTCCACAATGCTTACATTTAGCATTACATGTTAATGTACACTCCCAAAATAAATCTATTAATGTATGATTTTTTAGTTCTTTTTCTTTATATTTTTTTAATAATTCTATTTCACCTAATTTGTAAATTTTTTTTAACATATCTTTTCACTTTCTAAAGTAAATCTACTTCAATTAATATCATTAATGCTGACAATAATAATAACATTATAACTCTTAAGATAATTTTTTCTTTATTTTTTATTAAGTATCTAAATATAGTCATTGGAACAGTCATCATTATCACCAAAATAAGGATTTCCTCTAAAAATATAATCCGTATACTCATTATAGTCTAATCTAGTCATTAACTTTTTCATTTCAAAATATTACCTACTTTTACTTATTAATTTAATGTTACCATATCTTTCAAATTAAGACAATATTATTTTCAAATAGTTTATCATTTCTTCATTTTTCTGTAATATTGGACATTCTTATCGTATAAACTTGAAGTATAAACGATTTAGGGGGATTTTTTCATGAAAGTAATTCGTATTAAAAAAAATAAACTACTTATTATAAGTAGCATATTTTTAACTTTTATAATTACATTTTGTACATTTTCTACATCTTTTGGTATGCAGCACTACTATAAACTAGACTTTTCTACTGGTCTTGTTACAGCTACAAAACTAAATGTTCGTAGTGGTCCTGGAACTGGATATGGTGTTGTAACTACTGTTAATAAGAATGAATATATTCGTGTATTTGCAGGTGTTGGAGATTGGTATATTGTTCAAGTAGAAGGTGATTATGTTGGTGCTGTTAGTAAAAAATATGTAAAACCTATATATCCAAACAGTACAGGAAATAATAATAACATAGGAACTGGTACTGGTTCTAACACTGGCTCTACTGGTAATAATACAAATGCACAAAACTATAATTTGACAACTGATGAAAAAGAAGTATTTGATTTAATAAATAAGCAAAGAACAAATAATGGATTAAAAGCATTAACAATTGATCCAGAAGTTCAAAAAGTAGCAAGAATTAAAGCTCAAGATATGGTAAATAATAACTATTTTTCGCATACTTCACCTACTTACGGCTCACCTTTTGATATGCTAAAGAGTTTCAAAATATCCTATAAAACAGCTGGCGAAAACATTGCTGGAAATTCTAGTAATAGCGCAGCTGTAAATGCATGGATGAATTCTTCAGGACATAAAGCAAATATATTAAATAGCAGTTTTAATTATACTGGTATTGGTGTTGTTTCTAGTCCTAAATATGGAAAAATGTATGTACAAATGTTTATTGGAAAATAAATATAATACTCAATTACAACTTACCTAAAAGCACATACTAGCATAGAAATAGGTTGTTATATATTTTTTAAAAACCAATCGCCGATGGTACTAAGCTATAGCCTTCCTCTGCAATATACTGCGTGGTATAAAACTAATTCCTACTACTCGCCCGCCACGCTTCAAGATTGGTTTTTAAAAAATATATAACAACCTATTTCCATGCGGTAACATTATCTCTCAATCCCCAAACTGCTACTTGCAATATAATTATTAAAACCTTACATTTATCATACTAACTATAGAATATCTATCACAGTCACCAAAATACATATTCTGTTACTACTTAATACTCTAATATAAATTTTGTGCCAGTTGTCTGTGATAGAGGGATATTTACATCTTCTCTGGAATCTCAATAGCCAAAGTATCTAACAATAATTTATTTACCTTATATACTAATTCAGAAATTGCAAGCCAAGACTTTCTTTTATCTTCATCTAACTCTGTTATAATTCTATTTTCTGAGTAAAATTTATTATACAAACTATCTAACTCATATAAATATTCTGTAATATCACTCAAAGTCTTATTTCTATAACTTGAATCTATTACTATAGACATTTCTAATATTTTTGTAATAATATCTCTTTCTGTTTTACTATAAATACGGGCTATTTTATAGTTATCTTCACCACTTTTTTTAATTAATGATTTAATTCTAATGCATGAATAAATAACATATGGTCCTGTTTTTCCTTCTAAAGAACTAAATTTCTTTAAATCAAATACATAATCCTTTTCACGATTAGGTAATAAATCTGCATATTTTAGTGCAGCAACAGAAACTTTATTTGCTATTTCCTCTTTTTCTGCTTCTTCTATTCCCTCTTTTTCTAAATACTCATTTGATTCTTTCTTTATTTCCTCAAGTAAAGTCTCTAGTTTCATAACTCCACCATCTCTTGTCTTAAAAGGTTTTCCATCTTTTCCATTCATTGTACCAAAACCAATAAATTCTAATTTTGTTTTATTATCTACTATACCAGATTTATATAAAGTTCTAAACACTTGTGTAAAATACATACTTTGCCTACTATCTACAACATACCAAATTTCATCTGGATTAAATCTCTTTATTCTAGAATATACAGTTGCAAGCTCTCTTGTTGCATATAAACTTGTTCCATCAGACTTTAAAACTATTAATGGTGGTATTTCAAATTTATCATTATCTTCCCCTACATATACTACATATGCCCCTTCACTTTCTTCTAAACAATTATTATTTCGTAATAATTTTATAACATCATTTATATATGGATAACAGTCACTTTCCCCCTCCCATAATTCAAAACTAACATTAATCTTATCCAAAGTTTTCTTTATATTATCTATAGATACTTTTTTTATATGATTCCATAAATGATTATATCCTTTATGCCCTCTATCCAGTTCTGCTGTAATATTTCTTACTTCTTCCATTACTTTTTCATCTTCTTTTGCCCTTAAGCTAATTTCTGGATATATCTTTTCTAACTCCTCATTTGTAACAGGTGATTCTTTTGGATATTCACCTGTATATTTATCATCAAAATAAACAAGCTCTGGAAATTTCTCTCTTATTCCATAAATAACCATTCCAGATTGTCTTCCTATGTCTCCTAAATGAACATCGCAGGTAACATCATTTCCAACAAGCTTTGCAAGTCTTTTTAAAGCTTCACCAATATTACTACTTCTTAAATGACCAACATGTAATGCTTTAGCAACATTAGGTCCTCCATAGTCAACAAAGATATTCTTTTTAGGATATTTTTTTATATTTAAAGAAATATCTTCTCTAATTTCATTTAAATATTTAACTAGATATTTAGAATTAAATGATATATTTATAAATCCAGGACCTGCTATATTTAAGTTTTCAAAACAATCATATTCATTCAGTTTTTCCACTATTTTCTTTGCTATTTCTACTGGATTTGATTTCATACTTTTTGCTATTTGCATAGCACCGTTATATTGAAATTGCCCTAGTTCTGGTCTACTAGAAGAATGTATTAATACTAAATTATCTTCATAACCAAGTATGTTTAAAACATCTTTAATTTTACTTCTAGTTTCACTTATTATATCCATACATATCCCTCATTTCTTAACTTTTTAATATTGTAATACAATACTTTTGCGAAACTTGTCTTATTTTGTCGAAAGATGCTTATTTTTTTATCTTTTAATTTTGTCAAGTCTAAATGTCCCTACTAATACTTAATAAAAATAAAAAAACTTACAACTCTCATTTTACTAAAAAGCATATACTAATTTAATTTTATCGCACATTAAATAATAACCAATTACATCCCCATTCCAAAATGTATCTTGATTTCTTGTCGACTTTTGTCTATAATAAATTCGTATATCAATACATATACTTATTAATAAAAGGAGGATTTTTATGTTATCAGCATCAGAAATAAGAAAACAGGCACGAACTAACTTACAGGGAAAATGGAGTACAGTTGTTTTAATTTCTCTAATTTATATGGCTGTTTCATTTGTAATTAGCTCTGCATCAAACTTTGTACCTTTCTTAGGTGTAGCACTATTAATAATAACTGTACCATTACAATATGGATTAATTTATAGTTTCATCAAAATATATAGAAACGAGGAATATTCATATGGGGACTTATTCACATCTGCTTTTAATAATTTTGCTAAAGTATGGAAAGTTGTAGGAAATCAATTATTAAAATTAATAGTTCCAATCATATTAGTAGCTGTTTCTGTTTTTATTTTAATTGGAGGACTTGTATTTACTGTCATAGCTACTAATACATCATCAGATTCCTCTACTATATTTACAGTTTTAGCAGGTATATTTTTAATTGTTGGATATATTGGATATATTGCATCTCTTATATACTTATTTGTAAAAGACCTTTTATATGTTCTTTCATATTATGTAATGCACGATAATCCTGATATGACTGCTAAACAAATAGTAGAAGAAAGTGAAAGAATCATGAATGGACAACGTAAAAGCTATTTTGGTTTAGAACTATCATTCTTTGGTTGGGTATTACTTGCTATGCTTACATTTGGTATTGGTATAATATTCCTAATGCCTTATATGCAAATTTCAATTGCAATTTTCTATGAAGATAGAATAGGTAAATTAAACGAAGGAAACATTCAAAATAATAATGTTTAATAAAAGCATGAAATATGCTTATTAACTTATTAAACATTTATTTTAAGATGAAACTATAATATGTTTCATCTTTTTTAACTTTAAAAAACTTCGCTATTTACATCTTAGTTAAAAGTATATACTAGCATATCAAAGCTCAATATGTTTATAAATTTAAATCAATCGCCAACTGCTCACATCTATGACATTGGCAAAATATAAAATGCGTGGTATTAAACAGCTACTCACCCGCCACGCTTCAAGATTGATTTAGATTTATAAACATATTAAGCTTTGATATGTGGTAACATTCTCGCTCTCTTTTAAAATTAATAGCAATAAACAATCATTTAGGCAAATTTCACATTAATGATTGAATAATTTGTAAAAAGATGTTAAAATATTTCTATTAACATAATTTTGAAAGGATTAATATAAAATGAATGTAGGATTTATATCATTAGGATGTAGTAAAAATTTAGTAGACACAGAAATGACAATTGGGCTTTTTAAAAATCATAATTATAATATAGTAAATACTCCTCGGAACAGCTGATGTTATAGTTATTAATACTTGTGGATTTATAGAATCAGCTAAAGAAGAAGCTATAAATACAATTTTAGAAATGGCAGAATACAAAAAAAATAAATGCAAATTTTTAATTGTAATGGGATGTCTTGTACAAAGATATAAAGATGAACTTGCAAAAGCTCTTCCTGAAGTTGATTTATGGATAAAATATGATGAATATAATAACATTTGGCACAAAATAGAAAATTTATTATCATCTATAAATACTAAATATAAATTAGATTGCCCATCAGAACTTAACTTTTTAGATAGAGTAATTACAACAGGTGAAAATTTCGCATACCTTAGAATAGCAGAAGGCTGCAGTAATCATTGCACATACTGTGCTATTCCATCTATTCGTGGTCCATTTATAAGCAGAAAAATGGAAGATATTTTAGAAGAAGCAAATAAATTAGTAGATAGCGGAATAGAAGAATTAATTGTTATTGCACAAGACACTACTAAATATGGAATAGATATTTATGGAAAGCCGATGCTTGCAGAACTATTGCAAGAACTTTGTAAAATAAAAAAAGTAAAATGGATTAGATTTTTATATGCTTACCCAGAAACAATTACAGATGAATTAATTGAGACAGTAAAAAATAATGAAAAGATTTGTAATTATTTTGATATCCCTATTCAACATATTCAAGACTCAGTTTTAAAAAGAATGAATAGAAAAAGTAATGGAGAGACTATTAGAAATTTAATTACAAAAATTCGAAAGGAAATTCCAGATGTAATATTAAGAACAACTGTAATAGTTCGGATTCCCTGGTGAGACTAAAGAAAACTTCGAAGAATTATATAAATTTATAGAAGATACTAAATTCGACAGATTAGGAGCATTTGCTTATTCTAAAGAAGATGGTACTCCTGCTAGCAGATTACCAGACCAAATACATCATATGACAAAGAAAAGTAGATATAATAAAGTAATGAAACTTCAGCAAGAAATTATGGCAAATAAATTAAATAATCAAATTGGAAAAGAGATAGAAATATTAGTAGAAACTAAAACTTTCGATTCTAAATACTATGCAGGAAGAAGTTATATGGATGTACCTGATATTGACGGCTTAATTTATATAAAAAATAATAAAGAACTAGCCTTAGAAAAAAAATTTATAAAATGTAAAATCACAGGTGTAAATGGATATGACTTAATTGCTGAGATTTAATTTCCAAAAAGGAATTGAAACAACTAAATTATCCATTCCTTTTTGTTCATGACAGAGAAATAAAAAGATTAAGAAAAATTTAAAATATTTCTTAACCTTTTTATTTTTCATCTTTTATATACAAATCTATCTATTCTTTCTTTTTCTTTATTAGATAATTCTTTAAGCCATTTAGCAATCATTATTCTTAAGAAATTCAAAATACTTTACTCTATCATCTTTAGCTATTACAACATTGTTTAAAACAATTTCTAAAATATTCATCTCTCTCCTTTTGGGTTAAAACGTCTTTTTAATTTTGTTCTCCTAATACCATATTTATTAATGCCATTCTAACAAAAACTCCATTTTCAACTTGTTTAAATATTCTTGATTTTTCACATTCAACCATATTATCTGTAATTTCCACATTTCTATTAAATGGTGCTGGATGCATTATTATAGATTCTTTTTTCATCTTTTTAACACGTTCTTCATTTAATCCATAATTTTTATTATATTCTTCTTCTGTTAATTGCATTTGATTTGTATGTCTTTCATGTTGAACTCTAAGAAGCATTACTACATCTACTTTATCAATTACTTCATCTAGATTAATATAGTCATATCCCTCTTCCTTATACTCTTCTGGACCTGATGTATATACTTCCATACCTAGTTTTTTCATTATTTTTATATTAGTATGTGCTACTCTAGAATGTTTAATATCCCCAACTATAACAATTTTTAATCCTTCAAATCTTCCAAATTCTTGTCTTATTGTTAATAAATCTAATAAAGATTGTGATGGATGGTTCCCTGTTCCATCTCCTGCATTTAATATTGGTATATTTAATTTTCCAGTTAATTGTTTATAATATTCATTTTCTTTGTGTCTTATTACAACAGCATCTACTCCAAACATCTCAAAAGTCTTAACTGTATCATACAAACTTTCACCTTTTTTTAAACTTGAAAAACTTGCATTAAAGTTTTGAGTTTTACATCCTAATTTCAAAGCTGCCATATCAAAACTATAATGAGTTCTTGTAGATGGCTCGAAAAATAAATTCGCAATTACCTTTTTACCTTCATAATTTACTTGTTTTCCGTCTTTAAAAGCTTGTGCCTTGTCTAATATGTCATTAATCTCGCTAGCTGTGTAATTATCTAAATTTAATACATCCATAAAAAAATTCTCCTTTACATTTTTTTCGATTTTATCATACAAAAAAATGTAATACAAGAGAATTATTTTTCATATTTTAACTCCACATATGCTTTCTTGTTAACTCTAATAAATTAAGTGGAGTAAATCCTACTATTTGCACTTTTGATCTATCCGATTTAATGCATTCATTAAAAAGCTGTAATATCTTTTCTCTATTTTCCTCATTCATATCTATATAATCAACTATAATTATTCCACCAATATCTCTTATCTTAAGTTGTTTTGCAATTTCAATTGTTGCTTCTTTATTCACTGTAAGAATTGTATCATTTAAATCTTGTTTACCTATATACTTTCCAGTATTTACATCTATTGCAGTTAATGCTTCTGTTTTGTCTATTGTTATAAAACCTCCACATTTAAGCCAAATTTTTCTACTTTCAAGTCTTTCTAATTGTTTTTTTATATCATAAATATTAAAAACATTATCATTTATTTCTAACTTTATATCTTCTTTTTTCATTGTTTTTAGTATTTCTAATATATATTCATACATAGAACTATCATCTACAATAATTCTATTAATTTCTTTATCTATCATATCTACTAATAATCTATCTATCACCTTATTATTAGAATATAATAACTTTGGTGTATAAGATTTCTTATTCTCTATTTCTCTTAAATTAGAATATATTTTTTCTAATTTATATGTAACTTCTTCTAAATCTTTTTTTATCTCTTCTTTACTTTTACCTATAGCAGATGTTCTAACTATTATCCCTAAATCTTTATCTAAATTTTCCTCTACAATACCTTTTAATCTTTTAATTTCATTTACATCTTCTATTTTCTGTGATACTGTTACAAATTTAGTTTCTGGCATTGCAACAATAAATCTGCCTGGTAAATTAATATGTGTAGATACTCTTGGACCTTTTTGCATAATTTGATCTTTTTTTACTTGTACTATAACAGGCATACCTACCTTAACATAGTTGTTAATATCAATTTCATCAAAGTTTTTATTTTTATTTCCTGTTTGATTACTTGCTTTAGGTATAATATCTTTAATATGTAAAAAAGCATTTTTATTATTTCCTATATCTACAAAAACTGCTTGTAATCCTGGAAGTACTCTCTGTATTTTTCCTAAATATATATTTCCTTCTAGCCTCTTTTTGTCTTCACTTTCTTCATACTTTTCTACAACATTATAATCTTCTACTAAAGTTATTATATTTTTTTCATTAGTATGCTTAATTATAATCTCTCTCATATTTAAAAATCAATATCTCCTTTAAGCTCTTTATTTTCCGATTGTATCAAAGTTTTTATTACACTTGGATAATCTAACATTATATTATTTAAATTAAGTATATATTCTACTTGTTCTATAATCTCTCTTCTATTATTATTTTGAGGTGCAGTGTTATGAAATGACATTATACCCCAAGAAAATTATATATTGTTGTATTTATTCATAGCAATATCAATACCATTTTTTAAAATCTCTGTTACAGCCTGTTGCGCTTTATCAACACCTTCTAATAATTCATTATATTCGTCATCATTAATATGTCCTATTACATAATTAATTAAATCATTTTTTCTTTCTGGCATTCCAATACCAACTCTAACTCTAGCAAAATTATCCGTTTTTAACATATTCACAACAGATTTCATGCCATTATGTGTACCTGGTCCTCCCATTTTTCGAATTCTTATAATTCCAGGATTTGTATCTATATCATCATAAATAACAATAAGTTCATTAAATTCTATTTTATAAAAATTAACAAATTCTATAACTGCTTCACCACTTAGATTCATAAAAGTTTGAGGTTTTACTAGTATAACTTTTTCTCCTTCTATTACACCTGTTCCATATAAACTATTAAATTTAGATTTATTAACCGAAATATTATATTGCATGCTTATTTTATTAATAACTTCAAATCCCATATTATGTCTTGTTTTAGAATAGTCTTCTTCTGGATTTCCAAGTCCTACAATTAAATACATATTTTTGTCTCCTTTTTTAAGTTAAATATTAACATGTTTTATTTAATTATTCAATATACTTTTTTAATAACATCATAAGTTACTGGGTAATACTTTAATATTATATGGTAGTCAAAACTTTAAATAACCCATTATTCAATAACAATTATTATTCACTATTAACTTTTTATATTAATGAACATTATTAAATCTATAATTTACCTCATTTCTATTATCTAATTCTACAATTTTCTCAAATACTCTTTTTGAATTATTTTTATCTATATGTATAAAAGTATCACATATTTTATCTTTATATTTTTCTTTTATTCTACAATCATTTGATAAATATTCTATTATCTCTTCTTCTAACTTTACTTCATCTTCTATAACTTCACCAAAACCATCTTTTGCATAATCAAAATAACCAGATGAATAATGCTTTTTGAAAAATTCTTCTTTATCAAACTGAAAATATATAATTGGTTTTAATAATGTTGCAACATCAAAATGAATACTAGAATAATCTGTTATAAGCATGGAACATTCATTAAATAACTTTGAATAATTAATCTCTTCTACTGAATATACTTTCACATATTCATCTTCACACTCTTTCATAAGTGATTTATATTCTGAAAGTACAGGATGTAATAAAAATTTGATTGTATATCCCTTTTCTTTCATAATATTTTTTATTTTTTTATTTTTTAGAAGAAATGTATACTTTTTATAAAATTCCGAATCTTCAAACTTAATTTCTTTAGAGTTTTCAAAAACTTTATCTGTTACAAAGGTTCTCCATGTTGGTGCAATTAATATTACCTTTTTATCCTCATTTATAAGTTTATCAAATCTTGGAAGCCCAGTTCCTATTATACTTTCTTTTTCATACATATAATCTTTTGAACTTAAATACTTAAACTCATCTTTTGTAGACACTGTATATAAATCTGCTGTAATTAAACATCTATTTACATATTGTCTAATATCATTCATTGCAACACCATGTTGAACAAAAACGAATTGTTTATTTATCTTATCTTTATACATTTCCATTTCATCTTCATTAAATGGATTAAAACAATTTCCTACGAAACTGGCATGTGATGAGATAACCATTTTTGAATTTATAAATTTAAGTTTATGTCTTATACCTCCATATTTTAAAACTTTTCCAACTTTCTTTAATCTTGTTAATGCTTCAGAATCCTTAGTTAATACAAAATAGCATTTTTTAGCAAACTTTTTTTGATATTTACAAATATACGTAAATAATGCTTCTGCATTATCATCTCCTAAATGTAATCTATCATTAAATAAATAATATTTGTTATTTTTAGATTTTAATAATCTATATATAAATATTTTCTTATATTTTTTTAGTCCATATCTAAATTTAAAAAGTTCATATCTAAATAAATCCAATCTTTTTCTTTTTAAAATACCTATATAATTTTCATTAACATCTATAAAATAATCTTTTACAAATACTCTATATTTATTTCCGCTTTTAACTATAGATTCATCTTTATTATTTAAAATTTTAAATTCATATATATCGTTAGTATTATTGTCTTTAAGCTTAAATTTTAATTTTCCATAGTTTTTTAATTCTAGTTTTACCAGTACTTTTGCTACTTCTACTTCTCCTATGGATTTATTATAAATAACTTTATTCTCACATTTATATACTAAAACATCATATATTTTGCCATTATCATCTACGATATTAATACTAAAATCATCCAAAAACTTCTTTGATTTATATAAAAATTCTATTGTTAATATATTTTTAGCAACATTGATATTAGCTATATTTAATATTTTAGTATTTTCCATGATTAAACCATTCCTTCCTTGCACTAAAATTACATCTGCAATACCTACATAGATAGTATGCTTAAAAATTTTCTTTTATTTTATTCCATATTTCATTAGTTTTTAAATATTCCTTATAATGCTTGTCTACATTTTCAGAATATTCCTTAAACTCATCTAATAATAAATTAAAGTTATTATCAGGGAACAATTTATTTATTTCTGGTACACTATCTTGCAGTTTCTGATATGTTTCTGCTATTTTAGCTTTATAATTCTTTTTGTCACTTATATAAAGTAATAATGGCTTATATTTCATCCATCCTTTACTTGCTTTTAAAAATCTAGTACCTATTTCAGATTCATCACCTTTTATTTTTCTTAATGTAGATGGATATTTTTGTTTCATAATTCCTTGGTACTTCAAAAATCCATCATGAAAATGATATAATGGTACCCTTAATACTTTAGAATTATCTAATAATGTAGAGAAAAACGTATCTTCTCCCCTTGCACCTGGTGGATTATAAAATGCTGGAATCTTATCTAAATGCCTAAGATTTAAACATAATGTAGAACCTGCTATCCATTTACCAGCGCCATTTTTTTGAATCTCATATACACCTTTTCCATCAGCAATTTCAGGATTTGCATAAGTAACACCATTATTCTTCTTAAAATTTTCTTTTATAGAATCCCATGAAATAATGTCATTACTTATTGCTTCAATATATTTTCTAAACATATCTTCATTAATATCTTTATTTATTTCTATATATGGTATTGGTGAAATATATCCACAATGATAACCTATTGTTATATCACTATCTTGTATATATTCTAAATGTTTAGAAATATTATTTTGTTTTTTCCAAGTTATTGTATTATCTTCATTTTTTATACAAGCTACTGGATATTCATCATCATCCCAAAATAATAAATAGTCATATTTTGATTTAGCAGCATAATATAATAAGGTATTTCTTCCTTTTGCATGGCCATGTCCCAATATAAAATTAACTTCTTTTTTTGTAAATCCATATCTTCCTATTAACTTTTTCTTTTCTTCTTCTATATCTTCTGGAGTAATATATCTAACTTTTATATTCTTATATACTTGTGGTAGTACACTATAAAAATCAACTCTTGTTGTTTTCTGATAAGATAGATCAAATAAAATAAATATTGTTAATTTTATATTTGGATTTAAATCTTTTAATTGTTCCAACATATGATCATACATGTTATTAATAACTTTACATACATTTGGTCTTCCTGTAACAAAACCAACAGCCATTTTCATCGTATCATCCATTTTTGACACCTATCCTTTACATTATTTTCTCATTTATATCTTTAATAGAAATAATTCCTTCTCTTAGGATTTTAATATTTCCATCAATTACTTTAACTATAGTAGAAGATATATTTTGTTTGCATTTACCACCATCTATAAAAGCATCTACTTTACCATCAAAATCTGGTTTAATATCTTCTAATCTTATCGAACTTGGTTTTCCAGAAATATTAGCACTCGGGGCTGCTATAGGCAAATTACATTTTTCTAGTATTTTTTTTACAATATCATTATCTGGTATTCTAATTCCTATAGTATCATTATTTCCAGTTAATAAATCTGGTATTTGGCTTTTTCTCTTTTTTAATATTATAGTAATAGGACCTGGCATAAATTTATCTATTATCTCTTCTTCTAATTCATTACTTATATAAGCATATTTTTTTATTTCTTCTTTATTTTTTACTAATATATTAAGTGCTTTTTCTTGTGGTCTCTTCTTTATATTGTAAATATTTTTTATAACATTCTCAGATAATGCATTCCCACCAATTCCATAAACTGTTTCTGTTGGAAAAACAACAATTCCATCTCGTTTTATTATATCTACTACCTCATCTAATTCATCATCTTTTATTACATTTTTCCAATCGTAAAGTTTAGACATTTTGCGCCTTCTTTCTTGCTATACATAATATTTTTATTTTACCATATATTACAAATATTGTCAAATTATTTGAATAGGTGTGTCTCAGATATATTATATCTTTACTTTTCTTCATTTTTCTTTCATTTTCTTCAAATTACTTCCGATTTCAAATCTATTTAAGAACATAAAAATATAATCTATATACATATAGTACATAGATTATATTTTAAAACAATTCCTCTAACTTATATTCCTTTTCTAATTTATCATTCATATACAATTTAGCTACAAGTTCTAATTCTTTTAATGAGCTATCAGATAAATTAAAAGAAAATATTTTCTTATCTGGAGCCATAACTATATATTTTATGGCATTTACTGTAGCTTCACTAATCTCAATACAAGATTTATCGCTTCTAGCACAATCTTTACACTTAAATCCACTATCATATAAACTAAAGAAATTAATATCATTTGTTTTTCTACATTTTGTGCATTCTTTTATTCTGGGAGTAAATCCTAAATAACATAACAATCTTATCTTAAATACAGACAAAACCAAGCCTAAATTTTTATCAGTCTCAGATATTATATATAATGTATTTAAAACTAATTGTAAAATTTTATATGTATTTTGATTTTCATCAGTAACATCATTAATAATTTTAGTTATATGTGCCGCATATTTTAATTTATCTAAATCTATTCTAATTGGATAAAAAATCTCTATTGTATCACAAGAATTAATATGATACGATGTGGCAGACTTATATATCATATATTCCCCAAAACATAGATATTGAGTGCCTGCCATAAGCAAGCTTTTTGGTCTTCTTGCACCGTTTGGCAGCACACCCAATCTTTCCTGTTGGGGTTAATAATGTCACCATTTTGTCAAAATCAGACATGTTGTTTTCCGAAATAATTATTCCCTTCGTCTTTATTATCCCCATATTCATTCACCTTTAAATTCTTTTCTATGTTTTCTACTTCAACTAATTCTAGAAATGTATCTATACTTCCTGTATTTTTAAAAGTATTCCATGCTAATTGTTTTATCATGTGCAATCACTCCTTATCATAAAGCAATAAATTAACTTTAGTCTTATCATTTGCCTTTTTTCGAAAATTTATTCTTACAATTTTTGTATAAATTATAAATTCATTTTTACCTTTTGTATTTTTAAATTAAAAAATTATGATTCTAATTTAAATTTTTTGACGATTTTATCATCATTAAGCCAATCTTCTTTAATTTTAACCCATAGTTTTAGGTTAATTTTTGTATCTAACATTTTTTCCAAATCTTGTCTTGCATATGTTCCAATTCTTTTTAACATATTGCCATCTTTACCTATTATAATACCCTTATGTGAATTTTTTAAACAATATATTGTCACTTCTACATCATAAATTGGCTTTTTTTCTATTGTTTTTCTTTTTTTCATTTTTTCAGTTTCTATATACAATCCATGAGGAACTTCATCATTTAGAAGTTTAAGAGCTTTTTCTCTAACAGTTTCTTCTACTAATTGTCTCATAGTTTGATCTGTATATTCTTCTATATCATAATATGCAGGACCTTCATTTAAGTTCTTTTTTATCTCATCTACTATAATATCAACATTTTTGTTTTTAGTTACAGAAACTGGAATAATAGCTTCGAAATTATATTCATTTTTATATAAATCTATAAGCTTTGCTAATTTCTCTCTATCTATTAAATCTATCTTATTAATAATTAAAATAGTTTTCTGATTAGATTCTTTTATTTTATCTAATATTATTCTATCTCCTCTGCCAATTTCATCAGATGTTGCCTCAACTACAAATAATATTACATCCACATCACCAATTGTTCCAAAAGCTGTTTCTACCATAGTATTTCCAAGTTTAGATTTAGGCTTATGAATTCCTGGTGTATCTATAAAAATAATTTGCAAATTTTCTCTGTTTACAATAGCTCTTATAGCATTTCTTGTTGTTTGTGGTTTATTTGCTATTGCAGCAACTTTTTCTCCAACTAAAGCATTTATAATGCTAGACTTTCCAACATTAGTTCTACCTACCATAGAAACAAACCCTGATTTAAATTTTTCTTCCATAATTCCTCCAAAGTTTTGTTATATTATATAATTAATTATTTGCTAAATTTGTAAAAAATAGTACTGTAACTCTATATTTTACAAGAATATTCTAACACATGAAAATATCAAAGTCAAAGTAATATACAAGGCTTTTCTTAAATTTATTCTAAATTTTTTCATACTAATTTTTTACTATTAATAAATACATTTGTTGATGTTACAAATAAAAAAGAAGCCAAATGAACTATTATCCAAAAAACTAAGTTCATCTGGCTTCTTAAAATAACTTTATTATTTAGTTATTCATTTAAACATTTATTATAAAAAATTTTATTCAAAACTAACTTTTGCATCTATTGGACATATTTGAATAAAAGTATTTCCATCATTAACTTTTATTTCATTTCCTTGTAAGTCTTTATAAATAGTTTGTTCTTTTCTAGATTTCTTTTCACATTTTATTTTTATAGCTTTGCCATTTGTAATATAGTATCCATCACGAGTTCCAATATTATCTAATGTTTGTCTACCTTTATTTTCTCCATCATTTAATGTAGTATTTTTTACAAATGTAATTATTATATTTTTGGCAAAAACTTCTTCTTTAGTATCCCAATCAACTTGTTTTGTTTTTCTTGAATATCTCAAATATTTTTTTGCCTCTGAATCATATGTATAACTTACAGTATTATAATCTGAATATTTAATAGAAAATTTATTTGCTACTTGCTCACTTTCTAAATTAATATCTTCTGCAACATAATTTAAAACACTTTTTTTATCAGATTTTAAATTATAACCTTTTGCTTCAGCTATACTTAAAATATTTTTTGTTGCAGATACAGCATTATGTGGAGCTGATTTATCTTTTGCTCTCCAGAAATCACTTGTGCTTTCTACTAAACCATTTACATTATTTACTCCTAATTTAGTAATATCACTTTGCGCTTGAGGACTCCATCCATAATGAACATATATTGCATCATTTTCTAATGCATAATCTAAGAAATAATGTCTTGAGCTTCTAATTGGACCTATTTTATCTAACGTTTTTCCTTTAAATAATGCCATAAGTCTTGTTTCTCCACCTTCAACTATCATTTCATAAACAATATATGCATCATTTAAACCTGATTGTGGCATAGCACTTTTATGATTGTCTATCATAACTGCTATTGGTCTATCTGTTCCACTAAATGTAGTTATACTTTTTTCTTCTTTATTATTTTCTTTTTTTCCTTTACCTAACTTCTCTGTTCCCAAAGAAATAACTTCATCAGAACCATTATTTTTTTCTCTTATTATTTTAACAGCAAATAATACTCCTGTAGCAATAACTAATATAGCAACAATTGCCATTAATATTTTTGTACTCTTATTTTCCACTTTTATCCCCCTATAATAAATAGATACATTATAACTTAATTTTTTATATAACTAGTTTCATTTTATCTTTTATATTATCGATACCATTTATTTCTAACTGATTTCAGCATAAATTACAGTTTTATTAGATGTTATATTCTGAAAACGGTTAATCCATATACTAATAACACAATTAAAATCCCCATAAAAGATCCAAATATAACCTCTGCAGTACTCTTCTTTTTATTTTCTAATCTATTTTCTAATACAAGCAAAGCAAGTATTAATGATAAAACAAATATGAGAAGACTTTTTGTGTTTAACCCTATAGACGTTAAAATTGCAAAACTAATAGCAGATTGTCCACTTGGAAAAAACCTTTCTTTTTCTGTTTTTTCTTTGCTTTTTGTTCTCAAATATGCAGTTAATGTAATTGCTACTATTACAGTTATCATAATCCCAACAAAAGCAAGATGTACAGGAGAGTTTACCATATTATTAAAAATGCTTTCTCCAAATTTGCTAAGATCTGTTTCTCTTAAAAATAAAAAGTAAGCAACTATTACTGAATTAATAGACATAAGTAAAACACTACCTGCACCTACATCTTTAGCAATTTTGGCTTTAGGATGATATAAATCTGTATATAAATCCACAACTGTTTCTATTGCGGTATTTATCATTTCTGCAAATATTACAAAAACAACAGAAAATGTTAAACATAAAAATTCAGTTGTTGTAAAATTATAAAATAAGCTAAGAATCATAACCACTACTGCAATAACTAATTGCTTTTTTATATTACTTTGTGTAGTTATTGCATATATTAAGCCTTCTATTGCATTTTTAAATGAGTCTATGAAATTACTATTTGATAACTTTTGTTCATTATTTTTTTCTTTTTTCCCCATATAACCACCTTATCTAGTTATATTTAAATTTTGTAATATATTTTCTTCTTTTTCTCTCATAATAGTTTTATCTTCTTCTTCCATATGATCATATCCCATTAAATGATAAAATCCATGGACAACCATATAAGCAAGCTCTCTTTCAAAACTATGATTGTATTCTTTTGCTTGCTCATATACTCTTTCGATAGAAACTACTACATCTCCTAAAATATCTAAAGTTATATTTTCTTTTTGTTTTATCAATTCCTCTATTTCTTCTTTTTCAAACATTGGAAAAGACAAACAATCTGTTTCTTTATCGATATTTCTATACTCTTTATTTATTTTTCTTATTTCTTCTGGATTAGTTAAAATAATATTTATATATATTTTTAATTTATCTAATCCTTCTTCTTCAAAACATTTTTTTATAACTGTATGTATAATTTTATTATACTCTTCATTTTCCTCGATATTGTTATAATTTATTTGAACAAAATCATTCATATCTTATATGTTAATATTAAATTTTATAATACCAACATATCCTCCTTACATAATTATTATAATTAATATTTCTATAACAAAAAAGTTTTATAAATATTAAACTTTTTTGCTATAGAATATAACCTCTTGCGCACCTAAAAACTTTTAATGAACTCTTTGTTTTACATATGTTCCTGTATAAGATGTACAAGAATTTTTAAGTTTTTTCATAACACCTAATTCTACTAATTTGTTTTTATAAAACTTGATTATTTTAAAATATTTATTTTCATTTTTTAGTACTTGTTTTAAGTCATTTGTAATAAATAAAATCTCTTTTTCTCTAAGATATTTTTCTTCATTTTCATCTTTCAAATCTTCTAATCTTTTATATTCATCCCAAAACTTTCTATATTCTTGTCTTAGCTTTGGCTTGTCCCAATATACCTTTGTAGACAATAATTTCATATTATATTCTTCTATTAGTTTTATTAATAGACTATATGCTTTCTCTTGTTTTTTAATGATTCTTGTATCTACAATTAAACTTCTAACATCTTTTAATAATTTTATATAACATTGTTCTGCTACCATTAATGGCAAACTATGTGTAAATAATCTTCTGCTTATTCCTAATAGAATCATATTTTTTTCTATTATTTCGTTTTGATCTAATTTACCAACTGTGTATCTTTCAAAACCTTCATATTCTCCAACAATCTCTTTGTATAATTCTGTGCTATTGTTTTTAAATTTAAGTGGTAAAATATTTACTATGTACTCTTCAAGTGTCGCAAATATCTTATTATATATTTCATCTTTTGCTACTAGTGTTAGATTATCTGCAAGTTTTATTGAATAATATTTTAATATTCCCTTATAAATATTTTCCATTTTATAACAGTAAAACTTTTTGTATTTTTCAATTAACTTTTCTTTTTCTGAATTCAAAACAGTTTGATAATCTAATTCTAATAAATATTTTTGTTTTCTATATTTATATTCTGTATAGTCATCTTCTTTTAAATGAACTATTAAATAATATCTAGATAAGGCATCTTTTTCAAATTCTGTAGCTGTATTATTTTTAACCTTTTTATATACAGAATCTACAATATTTTTATCAATTGCATCTAAATACAAAGTGTACACATCTTCATATTTTTTTGAAAGAGCTTCTTTTTTCTCTTCTTCTAAATTACTGCTCAAAGTAAAATTTTCATATGCCTTTAATAAGCTATTTCTTTTTATTGAAATTAGAACTCCATTAATACCTACTTTTGTAGGTATTAATAATTTTGTTATAGTATTTGTAATTTTAGAAAAAAACGTTCTGTCTGTATTATATACTCTAAGACTTCTTCCTTCCATATACCCCATCCTTTCAAAATACTATTTTTTCTTTAGTACCAATTGTTTCTTTTACTTCATATATAACTTCTATATCAACATACTCATCATTTTGATATGTATTAATGTATGTATTTAATAAATTTTCTTTATTTTGTAAATTTTTATCTAATTCTTCTTTTGCTTTATTAACACCTATTTCCTTTGCTTCATCTTGGCTATAAGTTATATCATTATTTACTACTTCATAATTGTTATTTATTGTAATACCTACTGGTAAATAAAGATTAGAAAATAGTTTTAATTTCTTTTGCTCCTTTATTGTATCATAATTTTCAAAATTTGAAAGCTTTTTATACAAATTTATTTCAAAATTATTTATATTTATTGTATATTTTTTTTCCTCATTTCCTGTTCTTGTTTTTTCTGTTTGTTTAAAGTACACTCGCATTTTTTGAGTATACCAAACTTTTGCATCTACTGTACCTTCTGCATGTACATATCTAGTACCTGTATACTTACCTTCCATCCATCCTGCAATTAGTGGTGTTCCTGTCTTTACAACATCTCCTTCTTTCACTAAAGGTGTTCCATTTTGTGCATTAACTTTTATTATACAAGCATCTTTATCAGAAATAATATTACAATATTCATCTTCTTTTATAATTTCTGGTTTAGAATCTGCTGGCACAATTCTTACAATTGCATTTGTTCCTTTTAAGTCTATTCCTATCCATGCAATCTCTTCTCTATCTAATCTTATTTTGTTAATTATACTCTTTAAATCAACTTTACTTTTTAATTTTCCAACTATTAGCCCCTCATTGTTAATAGTTTGCATAAGTTCATTAGAATCAATTGTATCTGCTCCATTTATTTCTATATTCCATATAAAATTAGATAAATATATTACTGTACAAATAATTATAGCCAAAGCTCCTACAAAAATTTTTCTTTTTCTATATCTATTAAATATAAAAGGCAAACCACTTTTCTTTTTTATTTTTACCTTACATTTTGTTTGTTTTGCAATCTTACACACACTTTTAAAATCATGAATTCCAACATTCGCATAAATAATAGTCGATTTATCTCTTTTTATATTAAACAAAAATATATTTTTACTCATACATATATTTATAAATCTTTCTGTAAAAAAACCTTCCACGATAATATTAACATATCCTAATATATAATTTAGCAATATTTTTATATACAAGTTTATTCCTCCTCATCTTCAGTGCTTTCAAAATCTACACTCTCAATTTTTCCAGTTATTAAAATATCATCAGTAGTCATTTCACTTAAATTCAAATTAAATCCATTAATATTTATAATTCCAATATATGTATTAAGTCTTATAAAAAATTCTTGATATTCTAGTATTCCTTTATAATTTTCAATTAGCATTTGATTAAATCCTAAAATTGTAATCTTAGGTTCATTTGAAGTAATTTCTTTTGGCATCTCTAAAACCTTATCTAATCTATTCATGATATTTTTCTTCTTATTTTGTCTCAAAGCTTTACTCTCCTTTATAATTCTGTTAAATCCACACATATTTTTTCATAGTTAGAACATTTTTAATTAAGTAATTCATAATTATCTTTCAAATTTATCTAAACTTTTAAATTCATATCCCATCTTTTTTATCTCTTTTATGCAATAATCTAATACATTAGTATTATCTTTTGAATTTCCATGTAGTAAAATAATCGCACCATTATGAACATTATCTAATATTTTTTGTTTTGCATAATCTTCTCTTCCTTGTTTTTGTTCATCCCAATCATCATATGCCAAACTCCACATTACAGTTGTGTATCCTAAACTTTTTGTGTATGCAACTGTCTTTTCACTATATTCTCCTTTAGGCGGTCTTAAATATTTCATTTCATAATTATATTTTTCGTAAATTGATGTATGCAGGGTCATTACTTCTTTTTTTATAGTATCAATATCTAAATCTGGCATGCTTTTGTGATTTACTGTATGATTTCCTATTATATGTCCATCATCTATCATTTTTTGTACTAATTCTGGCTGAGTATTTACATAGTGTGCAGTAATAAAAAATGTTGCATTTACTTCATTTTGTTTTAATACCTCTAGTATTTTTTCTGTATAACCTGCTTCATAGCCTTCATCAAAAGTTAGATAAACTCCTTTTGAATCTTTATTTCCTATTGAATATCCTTCATATTTATCTAATATCTGTTTATTAAGACTACCAACATCTGGTTGTTCGTGATTATCATTTCGCTTTATTCCCCATCCTATTTTCTTATTATTTAACCCTTCTACATTTTGAATTAAAGAACTTGTTTGTATGGCTTCCTTAAAATCTCTTATATTATTTAGTTTTGTTACACTAAATGTAAATACAAATATACAAGTAATACTTATTGTATAAATAATAACTTTATGAATTTTTTTCATATTAAATATCATTCCTTTCTTTTTCGAAGGCACAAATATAAATAATACTTTTAAATTTATATCCTTTACTTTTTATTCATAATAATATATATTACTATTTATATAAATATATGTATTTCGCATCACTTTTTAATAGTTAGTACTCTTAGATATTATTCAGAAATTGATATAAAATATATGTTTAAATGTATTTTTATAAAAATAGTACAAGTGACAAATATTTATTAATTTTATTCTATTTTTGACATTTTTATGTAAATATGTTATAATTAAGTATAATTTTTTTAAGGAGATAAATATTATGGATATAAGAGAATTTCTAAAAAGTAAATTTGGTTCTAAAAAACAAGTTTTAGTAAAATCAGAAAATGGAAAGCTTATTACCCCTGAACAAAAAACAGAACAGCAACAACAAAAAGCTGAAGCCGAGAAATGTGCAGCAGAAGAACAAGAGAAAAAAGTAAAACAAGATATTCGTGAAGCACTTGCTTTTGTAAACTTTGAATCTACTGTATGCGAAGAAACAAATAAACAAAAAAAATCAACAACCTCTAAATCAACTGAACCTCAAAAAAAGGTTATACCACAATCTAAAACAACTTCACAGAAAATTGATATTGATACAAATATTGATGTTCCTCTAATGGAAGAACACCCTAGAACTACTGAGAGTGATGAATTAGACAAATATGCTAAGGAAGCTGCTGATCTCTTAGAGTATTCTTTTCATACAAAAACTAATAGCACTAAACATAAACCTAATATACAACATATAAAAAGCTCTCAAGGAACTCCAAAAACTAAAGCACAAGGATTTGATATAGATATGTAAATAAAAATAAAGAAACATTTTTTAAAATGTTTCTTTATTTTTTATCTCATTAATTCATTTGAACAGTTCCAATTATTTCATTTATATTTTCTATATTTTTTCTTTTCATATAATCTTCTATTCCTTCTATAACTTTTATACTTGTATCTGGAGTATAAAAATTACCTGTTCCGACAGAAACAGTTTTTGCTCCTGCTAACATAAATTCGATTGCATCATCTCCTGTCATTATTCCACCAAGTCCCATTATAGGTATTTTAACTGTATTTGCTGCTTGATATACCATTCTTACAGCAATTGGCTTTATTCCAGGACCTGATAATCCGCCTGTGTTATTTCCTAAAACTGGTTTTCTTGTATTTATATCTATAACCATAGCAGTAAAAGTATTAATTAAAGATATAGCATCTGCGCCAGCATCTTCTGCCCCTTTTGCTGTAAGAGTTATATCTGTAACATTTGGACTTAATTTTACTATAAGTGGCTTATCTAAAACTTTTCTAACTGCACTTGTTACTTCTTTAACACCTTCATATGTTGTACCAAATGCTAAACAACCGTGCTTTTACATTTGGACAAGATAAATTAAGTTCCACACCATCTATATCTGCTTTATTTAATATTCTGGCTAATTCTACGTATTCATCTAATGTACTTCCAATAGCATTTACAATTATTGCTGTATCATATTTTCTAAGATTTGGTAATAAATGTTCCATAGCATATTCAACACCCGGATTTTGAAGTCCTATAGCATTTATCATTCCACTTGAAGTTTCACAAACTCTTGGCGGTTTATTTCCTGGTCTTGGTCTTAAAGATGTACCTTTAGTAATTACACCACCTAATTTATTTAAATCAAAAAATTCTGAATATTCTTCCCCATATCCAAAAGTTCCAGAAGCAACTGTAACTGGATTTTTCATTTTTATTCCTGCAAAATCAACTTCAGTATTCAAAATAATATACCTCCTATCTCAATATTTTCAAACATCTTCATTCTCTTTAATACTCTCTTTACTTACATTTTTTATTTATATCTCTACTGCATCACAATCAAATACTGGTCCATCTTTACATACTCTTGCATAATGAACCTCTTCTGTAGCAAGCTTTACAGAACATCCCATACATGCTCCAACACCACATGCCATTCTTTGTTCTAAAGATATTTGGCAAAATATTTTTTTATCTTCTGCTAGCTTTTTTACTGCCTTTAACATTGGAAGTGGACCACAAGCATAAATTGCATCTATATTCTTTTCTTCTAAATCTTTTTCTAAATAATTAATTGCAAATCCATTTTCTCCATAACTTCCATCATCTGTAGTTATAGTTAGATTTGTAGATACCTTTCTAAATTCGTCTTCTAAAACAACAAAATCTTTATTTCTAAATCCCAAATATACATTTGTATTTGCACATAATTTTGCTTCTTTAGTTAATTCATATAAAGGAAATATTCCTATACCTCCACCAATAATTGCTATATTTTTGTAATCTTTTATTTCAAAAGTACCTCTTCCTATAGGTCCTATTATATCTATAAATTCACCTTCTTTTATATTAGATAAGAAATTAGTACCTCTTCCTTTTACTTGAAAAATAAATTCAAATAAATTGTTATCTTTATCTGCATTATATATACTTATTGGTCTTCTTAAGAATGGCTCATAACTTTCTGAAACCTTAATTTCTACGAATTGTCCTGGTTTTGCATTGTTAGATATTTCTTTTGACTCACAAGTAAATTTAAAAATGTCTGGTTTTAATTCTTCTTTTCTTATTAATTTAACATTCACATTAGTAGGCATAATTTTCCTCCTTATTTTATTTTGCATTATAATATCATATTTTACCATTTTATTACAATAGTTTATATAAAAATATTATTTTTTATTTTATACATCAAATTAGCCTATCTGTATACATTATTGTTATTTCATGTTTCGACATTTTGCAATAGTTCCTAAAATTAACCTTGACAATTTGACATTTTTAGATTATATTGTTTATTGCCAATTGGAAATATAAGGTAATTTTTTTGTTTTTGTCGAATTTTTAAGTATTTTTACTTGGTAAATTTTATATACAGGAGAGTTATATGTTAAATTTCGTTTTATGCGATGACAACAATATTATTCTATCAAAGTTGAGTAAAATGTTAGAATCTATTTTTATAAAAAATAACCTTTTTGCTGAAGTTGGTTTTATTTCTACAAAATCTGATGAAATAATTGAGTATTTATCTAATAATAAGGTAGATGTTTTATTATTAGATATCGATTTGAAATCTAATATGTCTGGATTAGAAGTAGCCGATTTAATAAGAAAAAAAAACAAATCTATTTATATAATTTTCACAACTGGTCATTTAGAATATGGGCTAGTTGCTTATAAATATAAAACTTTTGATTATTTGTCTAAACCTATAACATTAGAAAGACTTGAAGAAACTGTATTAAGATTATTTGAAGATATTTCACTAATGCCAAAGAATTTTATTAAAATTGATAATAAAAATACTATTATAAATGTAGATACAATTCATTATATAAAAAAAGATGGAATGAAATTAGTATTCCACACAGATTCTCGTGAATATGAAATTTATAGTTCATTTAATAAAATATCCAATTCACTTCCCGAAAATTTTGTAAGATGTCATAAATCTTACATAGCAAATATTCACAAAATAACCGATTTACAGACTAGTAATAACACGATATTGTTTAACAGCTCAAGCAGTAAATGTTTTATTGGTCCTAAATATAAAAACAAATTAATGGAGGTTTTAAATCATGATGGAAACATTAAATGCAGTTTGGACTGCACTGACTACAACAAATGAAGAATTAGTTAATATTATATCTATACCAATTTATTTTATTGATGCTTATGTGGTAATGACGTTATTTACAACCATATTAAATTTACAAGAGTCTAAAAAGCAAAAAGTTCAATATATCTTACTTTTATCCATATTTGCTTTTACTATTAGAATTATTTTTAAAAATTCATTGGCTACTTATTTAAACATGGCTTTAACATTAATTCTTATAATAAAAGTATTTAAAACAAACTTTCTTAAAGGCTTACTTGCATTAATCTTACAATATGCCATTAGTATTTTATTAGAATATATATTTAGTAAAATATATTATATTTTATTTGGAACACCATGGGATAATCTATTAAATATTCCAATTTTTAGAATTAGTATAACCAGTTTAATATATATAACAATATATTTAATAGCAAAAGCATGCAAACATTTTAATTTTAATATTACTTTACTAGATAATATGAATAAAAGAAGTAAAACTATTCTAATTGCAAATTGTATTTTGGCAATCATTGTCATTATTTCGCAATTCTATTTAATTAATTTTTATAGCGCAAACTTGCCTTTACTCGTTACATTATTAAATATTTTCAGTTTAATTGCTTATTTTATTATAAGTTTCATTAGTTTTGCTAAAATAAA
Source organism: uncultured bacterium (assembly GCA_905215935.1). Classification (GTDB taxonomy): domain Bacteria; phylum Bacillota; class Clostridia; order TANB77; family CAG-508; genus CAG-492. The sequence goes on along the minus strand of CAJMRY010000004.1, from coordinate 92,002 downwards.
TCAGTTGGAAGAAACAGAAATGAATCTTCAAGAAATAAAGTTATATAATAAAACATTAACAATTTTACATGATAATATACGTTCATTTAAACATGACTTTGCAAACATTGTATCTGGTATTGGTGGATATGTACAAACAGATGATTTAGAAGGATTAAAAAAATACTATTCTCAACTATTAGAAGATTGTCAAAACACAAATAATTTATCTGCATTAACACCAGAATTAATTAATAATCCTGCAATTTATAATGTTCTAGCAACAAAATATCATAAAGCTGATGAGCAAGGAATAAAAATAAACTTAGAAGTCTTTTTAGATTTAAATACTTTAAAAGTAAAAATTTATGACTTTACTAGAATACTTGGAATTTTAATGGACAATGCTATTGAAGCAACAAAAGAATGTGATGAAAAAGTAATAAATTTAATTATAAGAAATGAAGAGAATAAAAATAGACAAGTTGTAATTATAGAAAATACCTATAAAAATAAAGATGTTAATTTAGATTTAATTTTTGATAAAGGTGTTACATCAAAACCTGGAAATACTGGTCTTGGTTTATGGAAAGTAAGAGAAATTTTAAAGAAAAATGAAAATTTAAATTTATTTACAACTAAAAATGATAAATATTTTAGACAACAATTTGAAATGTATTATACATCAAAAGAAGGCTAAAAGCCTTCTTTTTTTGTAGTTCTAAGAATTATTTATAGGTTTTATTAGTCTTTTTTTATTAAAGATGCTGGCATTTTTGGTTGATGTAATATTCCGACGATAAAACATGCTGTATTTGTAGTTTTAGCATATTTTTCTGCTACCTTTGCTAGAAATTTGAACATAAAAAATTCCCCCTCAAAATCATTTATATAATAATACATTTGCCGGCAATGTAATTATTAACATATATATTTAAAAATCATTCATAATTGGTACTATAATTATGTAGTATAAACTTCATATCCATATTTATTTTTAGACAATTTATAAGCAATTTTTGTTATAGATATAGTTTGTAAAAAAGTTCCTATCATAAGGATATTAGATATTACATTATTAGGTATAATCACTGCAACTATTAATGTTGTAGTTAAAGTTACATATGACATCATTTTTTTATATTTTCTTTCCTTTTCGCTTAGTATTGGCAAATTTTCTGTATCTGCTGGTGCATATAGTCTTACCATCATCATAGAAAATATCCATTCTCCAAAAATAATAATATATTTTATATAAACCTGTTCAAATACAATATATTTACTCATATATACTGTTAGAAAATAGAATAAGCAAGTTCCTATTATACAACCCAAATGAGTTTTTAAATGAAATCCACCAGAAAACTTTTTATATGGTAAAATTGCAAAAAAAGTAAATACTGTTAACCATCCAATTTTTAATATAAATGCTACAGCAAAAAGTAATAGTATCTTAGGTACCTCTCCAACAATTAATTGTATACCATAATTTATCACTTCTGCCCTCTCATCATCTACCTCTGGCATTTCTTTTCTAATTTTATTAGTTAGATATGTACAAAATTTATCAATCATTTTGTCACCTCACTTATTTCTAAATTAATAATACACTTTAAAAGTTAAGTTATTTTTTTCAATTTATAAAAACATAAAAAAAAGATACGAAAAATCATTTTTCAATTTTCGTATCTTTTTTGGGCAATTTTATAAAATTCACATAATCTATTTTTATTTTATTACTACTACTTAATCATTCTTTATTTTTTATTATATATTAAACTAATTTTAAAAAATCATCCCATCAAAACAACACATTACAATGCACTATTTTGATGGGACTAAAACTTTTTCTTACCTTTCATCCACTATCCACATTATATCTGGAGAATCTTGTGGCTTCGAAGCTAAAGGTATAAAATAAACCCTTATACTGTCACTTATCCGTATCATTTGAACATTATCTGCATAGTCCTTATAATCCTCAGGAACAAAAAACAGTCCTGTAGGCTTAGTTGACTCAAGTTCAGATATATAACTATCGGATAAGTTCGTTTTGTCTTTAAGTTCTGCTTTTATCTTCTTTACTGCTTCAATATTTAGTCTCATGACTACCTCCTGTGAAATGTAGGTTTAATATCAAACGGCCTTCTTTCGAAGGGCTCTAGCATCCTCTACGCTAGACACTAAATATATTATAACTCATTTCACATAATAATTCAATATTTTGCTATATTATTACATCTTCTAAGATTTTCCAACTTCCTTCTAATTTAGGCATACATTTAAACTCCATCTCTTCTTTAGTAATTGGATGTTTTATACAAAGTTTATATGCCCAAAGTGCAATTTGTTTTCCATGCCCTCTTCCACCATATTTTTGGTCACCATAAATACTATGACCTCTGCTAGAAAGTTGTACTCTTATTTGATGATGTCTTCCTGTATGTAAATTAATTTTAAGTACAGATAAATTAATTTCCTCATTATATTTAATAACTTCATAATCAAGTTTGGCAAGTTTAGAATTTTTAGTACCTTCCTTTACAACTTTGCTCATATTGTTTCTTTCATTTTTTAACAAATAATCTTCTAATGTATCCTTATCTTTTTCTAATTTACCATTTACAATTACTAAATATGTTTTTTTAAATTCTTTAACTCTTACTTGCTCACTTAATCTACTTGCTGCTTTTGATGTCTTGGCAAATACCATTACCCCACCAACTGGTCTATCTAGTCTATGTACTAATCCTAAATATACATCACCTAATTTTTTATACTTTTCTTTTATATATTCTTTTATTACAGTTAACATATCTTTATCCCCTGTTTTATCTCCCTGAGAAGGAACATTTACAGGTTTTTCGACAACTATAATGTGATTATCTTCATATATTACATTTAAATCTTGCATTTTATTTCTCCCATTTTCCATATATACCACATGGTAATATTAATTTAGAATTTGTCATAGGAAGTCCTATTTCTCCATTACTAAAAGTACCTTTATATTTTTGATTTATATTTATTCTTAATATATTCTCTAAAACTGTACTTGATATTCCTGTAGTATATGAGTTTATTAAGAAAAATAATGGGTTATCAGATAATACTTTTGTACACAAATTTACTAAATCGTATATGTTTTCTTCAAATTGCCAAACTTCTCCATTTGCACCTCTTCCATAAGAAGGTGGATCCATTATAATAGCATCATATTTATTTTCTCTTCTAATTTCTCTATTTACAAATTTAACCACATCATCAATAATATATCTTACTTTTCTATCTTGCAACCTTGATGATATTACATTTTCTTTTGCCCAAGAAACCATCCCTTTAGAACTATCTACATGGCATACACTGGCTCCTGCTGATAAGCAAGCAACAGTTGCCCCTCCTGTATATGCAAATAAATTTAAAACCTTTATCTCTCTACCTGCATTTTCTATTTTATCCATCATCCAATCCCAGTTAACAGCTTGTTCTGGAAAAAGACCTGTGTGTTTAAATCCCATAGGTTTTATATTAAAAGTTAAATTTTTATATTTAATCTGCCAAGATGTAGGAACCTTTTTGTTATATTCCCATCTACCGCCTCCAGTATTACTTCTAATATATTTTGCATTTACTTTATTCCATTTTTCTTTAAAAGACTTGTCCTTCCATATTATTTGTGGGTCTGGTCTAACTAGTACTACGTCTTTCCATCTTTCTAATTTTTCACCATTTGCCATATCTAATATTTCATAATCTTTCCAATTGTTTGCTATATTCATTATTTTTCCTCTCTTTTATTAAAGTTCATTTAATAAGTTTATAAAATTACTAATTAATGCTATGTCCCATATTATTAAAAAAGTAGTTATTATTGTAATTACAGAAATTGTTTTATTTCTACTTATTATATTACGAAACTTATTAATTTTATTATTTTCTAATTCTAAACAATCCTTGTCCTCATTGTATTTTATAGTAAATATGATATCTTTTGTGTGTTCCATAAAACTCCCCCTCTATTCATTTGTTAATATTAAATATATATTCAAATATTTAGAGTTTTATGAATAAAATTACATGTTTTATTATAACAAAAAATACCATATTTTTCAAGTGAAATATTAATTTTTGAACCCCTTAAAGTCTTTATTAGAATTTATTAAAAAATTATTGTTTTTATTATAAAAACACAGTATAATGAGGCTATCCTTTTCAAAGGAAATCTTTGTGAAAGGAGATCATACAAATGTCATCATACGATTTGATTTGGCGATTGATAGAGTTACTTTTGAAATATAAAGAAACAAATTCAAAAGCTAATGACAAAAACAATGACTAATAATAGTCAGCAAGAGTGTATCGCTAGCACTCTTGTTTTTTTATACACAAAAAAGAACTAAGTGTTCGCTATTCACTTAGTTCGGTCATCAATTGACATCATACGATTAACTTAAGTTAACTATAGTATACTATAGTTATTATTATATGTCAATTGATTTTCGAATATTCTTTTTAGTAGTACTTATTGTAATTTATTTCAATATTTTTCACAAAAGCTCAATATATAAAATGATATATCACTAAATTTTTATACTTAATTTTAATTTAAACACGCTTTATACTATAACAATTTTTCTTTTATCTTTTTAGCAAGTTCTAAATTTATTCCTTTTACTTTTGCTATTTCCTCTACTTCTGCCTGTTTTATTTTCTCTACACTACCAAAAGTTTTAAGCAAACTTGCCTTTTTCATTGTTCCTATTCCAGAAATTTCATCTAATTCAGATTTTGTAAGCATACTATCTCTTAATTTTCTATGATACCCAATTGCAGTATCATGAACAGTATCTTGGAACATAGTTATTGTATTCATTAATTTTTCAGACAATTCTAATTCTTTCCTTGTATCGTCCATTAATGCTCTTGTTTGATGTTTGTCATTTTTCACCATTCCATATATTGGTATTTTTAAATTTAGTTTTTTTATTACTTCTTCTCCTGCTCTTATTTGCGTTATTCCACCATCTACAAATATTACATCTGGAAGCCTTCCAAAGCTACTTTTATCATTATCTATAGAATGTTTTAACCTTCTTTCTATTACTTCTTTCATACATGCTGGGTCATCTTGACCAAATACAGTTTTTATTTTAAATCTTTTCGACAATTTCTTTTTTATTATTCCATCTAGCATAACACACATTCCAGCAACCATATATGTTCCAGAAATATTTGAAATATCATAGCATTCAATTTTTCTTGGAACCTTTTCCATTTTTAGAACTTCTTTTAATTCATTTATTACACTATATCTATCCTTTTCTTTATTATCTAGTGTAATTTTGGCATTTTTTTCTGCCATTTCTGCAAGTCTTAATTTTTCTCCTTTTTTAGGAGTTTTTATCTCTACTTTTCTATCTATTCTACTTGTTAATAAATACTCTATAATATCTTTATCTTCTATTTCTTCTTTTAGCATAATTTTATTTGGTAAAATTGGTCTTGTCATATAAAATTGCTTTATGAAACTAGATAAAATCTCGCTATCTGTCTCATCATTTAGTCCCTCAAAGAAGAAGTGTTCTCTTCCTATCATTTTACTTCCTCTTACAAAGAATATTTCTATACATACTTCTAATTCATTTCTTGCAATTCCTATTACATCAATATCATTTTCAGATATGTTAGATACTTTTTGTCTTTCAGAAATTCTTTCTATTGCTATCTTTTTATCTCTTAAATATGCAGCTTTTTCATATTCTTGTTTTGTTGATGCTTCCATCATTTGTGAATCTAATTGTTTTATTATTTTTTCTGTTTTACCTTCTAATATCTCTACTATTTCGTTTATTTGCTCTTTGTATTCTTCTTTAGATATATACCCCATACATGGAGCTAAGCATTTTTTTATATGATAATTTAAACATGGTCTATCTTTGTATTTAAAACTTTTGCATTGTCTTACCTTGAATTTTGTTTTTATAAAATCTACCATTTCTTTTGCTGCTCCACTACTTGCATATGGTCCAAAATATTTAGCACCATCATTTAAAATTCTTCTTGTTATATATACATCTGGATAGTCAGATTTTACATTTATTTTAATATATGGATATGTTTTATCATCTTTTAATAAAACATTAAATTTTGGCATATTTTTCTTTATTAAGTTACATTCCAAAATTAATGCTTCTGCTTCATTATCTGTAACAATATATTCAAAATGGTCTACTAAAGCAACCATGTTCTCTATTCTTTTTGTTTTATTATTTTTTCTAAAATATTGTCTTACTCTATTTCTTAAAGATATAGCCTTTCCAACATAAATAATTTTATCGTCTTTATCATGCATAATATATACACCTGGTTTATGCGGAAGTTTCTTTAATTCTGCTTCTATATCAAACATAATTATCCTCTTTCTATTATTCAATCTTTTTATATTATATCATTTAAGCTATTTATTAACAATACAAATATTTAAAGGATTTAAACTCCATAATTTTTTTCAAAAAACTTGCAACATTTTACCTTTTAATGTAATATAATACAGTAATTATAATTTACGCAAAAAAATATTAAGAAAGGAGATTTTCATTAAAACTAAAAGCGCCTGGACAATTTTATATTGTTGACGAGGTTAGAGTTTATCGAAATATTCGGCGGATGGCTCTATGGCAAGAACAGTTACTGCCATTAGATATAGCTAAAAACTAATAGTGATATTAGAACAAAGCAAGTATCAGTAACGTTTATTTTGCGTACCTTATAATATATTTCAAAATAAATTTATGGAGGTATTTTTTATGTGTGGAATTGTTGGATATATTGGAGAAAAGAAAGCTTATCCAATTTTAATTGATGGACTTTTATGTCTTGAATATAGAGGTTATGACTCAAGTGGAATTGCTTCACTTGAAAAAAATGAAGTTAAGGTTATGAAAGATAAAGGTAGAGTTAAAAATTTATACAATTTAGATGGATTAGATAAATTAGAAGGAACTATTCGGTATTGCTCATACAAGATGGGCAACACATGGCAAACCATCTAAAGAAAATTCACATCCTCATATGGATAATAGTAATTCTTTTGCTGTTGTACATAATGGCATTATAGAAAACTATAGTGATTTAAGAGATTTTTTAGGTAAAAATGGATACAACTTCTTATCTCAAACAGATACAGAGGTTATTCCTAACCTAATTCACTACTATTTTTCTAAAGACGAAAAAACAGATGATGAGAAATTCTTAAGAGCTGTAAAATCTTGTGTAGATGATTTAAAAGGAAGTTATGCAATCGAAGTTATCTCTCCTCTTTACCCTGATAGAGTAATTGTAGTTAGAAAAGATAGCCCACTTGTTATTGGTAAAGGAGAAAAAGAAAATCATATTGCATCAGATATTCCTGCACTTCTTAAATTCACAAAAGATTTCTATTTATTAAATGATAATGAATACGCTGTTATATATAATGATCATATTAAATTTTATAATAGTAACTTAGAAGAACATAATAAACCAATTAAAAATATCGAATGGGATGCTGGTGCTGCTGAAAAAGGCGGATTCGAAGACTTTATGCTTAAAGAAATATATGAACAACCAAATTCTATTAGAGAAACTATTGGTTCTAGATTTAAACTTGGAGAACCTTGCAGTTTTGATGATATAGATATTTCAAAAGAATATTTATCTACTATTAACAAAATATACATAGTAGCTTGTGGTACTGCTATGCATGCTGGTTTAGTAGGAAAAAACTTAATTGAAAAGCTTTGCAATATTCCCACAACAGTAGATATAGCATCTGAATTTAGATATAGAGACCCAATTATAGATGAGAAAACTTTATGTATTTATGTTAGTCAATCTGGTGAAACAGCAGATACTATTGCAGCTTTAAAATTATCAAAATCAAAAGGAGCTAAAACTTTAGCAATTTCTAATGTAATTGGAAGTTCTATTACAAGAGAAGCAGATTATACTATCTATACTCATGCTGGACCTGAAATTGCAGTAGCTTCAACAAAAGCATATACATCACAAGTTGTACTTTTTGCTATTTTAGCTATATATTTTGCAGAAAGCCTAGGTTCTACAGATTCTAAAACTTTAGAAGATTTAAAAGCAGATATTTTAGACCTACCTTCTAAAATAGATACAATTTTAGATAATACACAAGAATTAAAAGAATTTGCAAAAAAAGTATATACACAAAAAGATATGTTTTTCTTAGGTAGAGGAACAGATTATAACACTTCATTAGAAGGTTCATTAAAATTAAAAGAAATTTCATACATTCATTCTGAAGCATATGCTGCTGGTGAATTAAAACATGGACCTATTGCATTAATTGAAAATGGAATTACTGTTATTAGTATAATTACAGATTCTAGTCTAGTAGAAAAATCTATTAGTAATATACAAGAAGTAATCACTCGTGGAGCTAAAACACTAGTTGTTACAAATCAAAACTTACCAAATGCAAACTTTGATTTTGTAATTAATATACCAGAAACAAATCCTCTTATCTCACCTATTCTTTCTGTTATACCTTTACAATTAATTTCTTATTATATATCTAAAAATAAAGGATTAGATGTTGATAAGCCTAGAAACTTAGCGAAGTCTGTTACTGTTGAGTAATAAAATACTCTTTTAAAATTAGTAAAAACCTTAGTAGTATAATACTCTCTAAGGTTTTTATTTCGTTTTAATAAAACAAAATTAATATAGCTATAATTTTTTATTCTTTAAAACTAGTAGATACTTATTACTGTATCTAGTTAATACTATGTAAATTTTAATAAAATTACTTATATTATATTTTGATTTGCCAATATTTTACCAAAAATAGTTAGTATAATAAAAAAATAAATTTCCTATCAGATTCGATTGACATAATTTACTTTTTATTTTATAATATGCTCATTAGTTTTTATACTAAAATTTTGAAGAAAGGAGAGCTATTTTTATGCCTATTTCTAAAAAAGCGAAACGTGCAGAAGCACGTCGCAAAGACGAAGAAGCAAAGAAGACAAAAAAAATGGCTCGGTTAGGAGTAACTTCTCTCCCAGAAAGATCGAGACATAAGTCGAAAAAGGCTACTGCCTAACTGCTGTGGAGTGATTCCAAAACCGAATGGACGGAAATTATATTTCCGTTCATTCTCTTTTTATTTATAATCACATGAAATAAGGCCCCAAATCAGATATAACATCCAATCTAAAGCCCCAATTTCTTAGTACTTAATCTCTCTGCATTCTTTTAAGAATTCGTTAATATCAGCACCGGATAAGAACATGTACGTCGCATGTACTACAACATTAGATGGTACAGTATGTGCAACATTGTTTGGCTGTGGTATACCATGGTTTCTTTCTGCTCTTTCTGCAAAATCTGCAACTTTATTGAGCAAGAAACATCTGATGAGGTCACTATCTAAATCAGCTTTGCCTATTATCTGAAAGACATTATTACCAATTTGTGTAACCTGGACTGACATTTTATCCATTTCTTTCCTTTCTGAGCTCTTTTCTTTCGTTTTATTGTTGCTCATTAAGAGCTTCATCAAATAAACAACAATATTGGCAATTTACCATTCCTTATTTATATTGTTACATTTTTATTACAGAATGACTAGCTTTTGTGTGTTTTTTTGTAATCATATTGTAATATTGTATCTAAAATCTTATTACCCCTTGCCAATATTTATTAAACCCTTAAAATAAAGATATCTATAAATTTTATATCATTAATTTTAATATAATAAGGAAAACTGCACCTGGTACGCCAAGTATTCCAACAAAAATAGATGTCCCAATATTTAATCCTATATGAAAACCAAATGTAGCTCCTACTATATTAATAACATATATTAATACTCCACCTAAAATAGAATTAATAGACAATTTTAAGATTTTCTTTAATGGTACTATAAAAATCCTGCCTACTATAAATAATATAATAATACAAGCAAAAAAAGTTATGATTGTATTTGTCTCCAAGTTTAATCACCTTACCTTTATTTCATTATTATGATTAAACTTGGACAAATATTACTAAAGTTTTATGCTTTTCTTAAATGCATTTCATTAATCATATCTAAAGCTATTCCTTGTTTTTTTGCCCTTTTTAATAAATAATTTAACTTTGCTTGATTTGCTTTAATAAAATATAAATAATAATCTATTAATTCGCCATCTGCAAATTCGAAATTATGCATTGCATCTTCTACTTCTCTTTTTGTTTTAATAATACTTGTTATTAGTTCTAATTCTTTTTCTTTATCTGTCTTTTCTTTAATTTTTGTTTCTTTTATATATTGTTCTTCCATACATTTCTCTCCTAAATATAATAAAAATTCTATTATATAAAATATATTATTATTATTATTATTATATTCAAAGAAATAATAAAATATTCCTTATTTAACCAAAAATTGTATATATTATAATTCCTATGGTCTGAATAACAAATAAGTTTAGAATATTAGACGTAAGTAAATTATTAGTTGCTTCTATAACACCTAACTCATTTGAATCTTGACTTTTGTAATGTCTCTGTGATTCAAAAAATGTAATTAACTCTGGCAAACTTGTTATAAAACCTAACGCAATTCCTAAAACTACCTCTGGTACATTAAATGTATTACTTAAATTAGTTAGCACATTACTTAATGCATTTCCAACAATATATAATCCTATAGCTGTAACTAATAGATATATAACATATTTTGCTACAATTGCTTTTTTGTCTTTTATCCTTTTAGACTCTTCTTCTATTTCTTCTGAAAACTTGCTATCTTCCTTTTTCAAATATAATTTGTGAACATTAGAATTAATATAGTAAAAAAATATAAATAATAATATAAAAATTGGCACTATACTAATATTAAATTCTAAATTTGTAACTAACATTAGTATTGGAATTATTATTGTAATTGCTACCATAATAATATCTATTTTTATAGCTTTATTTTTTATACTCTTCTGGTTTTTATTAAGAAAAATAGAGAAAATATATTGCAAGAAATTAATTATGTTAGAACTTAATATATTATATGCACTTGTCCCTATAAATCCCGCAAAAGCTGAAAATGAAACTGTTAAAAACTCTGGAACCGATGTCGCTATTCCTGCAATGTTTCCTATGGCTTTTGGAGATAACTCTAAACTTTCTGCTAATCTTCTTAAGAGTTTTACTAAAATATATTTTGAAATTGCTACAATTAGTAATGAATATATTATAAACTTTAATATTTCTAAACTTAAATTCATAAAGTATTTTCCTCCATTTTTATTTTCTTTTATTATTGGCATTTTTTTGTTGTTTTATGAATTGTTATTTTAAGAAAATATCTGTTTATGTCTATTATATTTAAATTAATACTTAATGCAATGGACATTAATTCTGAATATGGAGAATTTACATTCTACTATATTTAAATTAATACCTTTTCCTTATACAGCTTTATTATTAAGTAATAACAAATTTACATTCTACTATATTTAAATTAATACTTGGTATGATTGGTGTTGTGAATATTGGGGAACAAAAATTTACATTCTACTATATTTAAATTAATACGTAATTAATTGTGCAACTTCTCCTAAAAAAGCAAAAATTTACATTCTACTATATTTAAATTAATACGAAATTATGTAACAGGATTTATAGATACTTTTGAATAATTTACATTCTACTATATTTAAATTAATACCTAGAAGACTTAAAAAATGAAAATATTGCATTAGCATTTACATTCTACTATATTTAAATTAATACTTTGAACAGCATAAAAAAGGTCATCACTCATTAATCTATTTACATTCTACTATATTTAAATTAATACATATGAGCGGACATTGAAAATGGCATAATATAAAGGATTTACATTCTACTATATTTAAATTAATACTGAATAAGTTACTTGGATAAATTGTGATTTTTAGGATTTACATTCTACTATATTTAAATTAATACGAAGACAGGTTAGAACTGTTACAAAAGACCTTATCAATTTACATTCTACTATATTTAAATTAATACCCGATAACATTAAATACTATATTGCAGTATCTAATCAATTTACATTCTACTATATTTAAATTAATACCGTTCGGTTTCTTGTTTAACCTCTTGCTTTTTCTTATTTACATTCTACTATATTTAAATTAATACTAAGACGATTCTAGTTAAGGCTTAGATTTATATATTTATTTACATTCTACTATATTTAAATTAATACTAAGTCATTTGCTACATCTTTTACTTCTACTATCTTTATTTACATTCTACTATATTTAAATTAATACGTAACTGTATCCTGTATTATAGTTATTGTAATATGTATTTACATTCTACTATATTTAAATTAATACGCAACAGAAATGTTTATACAAGCGTGGAAACATAAATTTACATTCTACTATATTTAAATTAATACTGTTACTATATAAAGCAATACTTCTATTTTCAGAGTAATTTACATTCTACTATATTTAAATTAATACTAGCAAGTCCAATACCTCTTTCTAGCTCTGGAATTTGATTTACATTCTACTATATTTAAATTAATACATAGAAGATTTAAAAGAATTTATTTATAAAGTAAAATTTACATTCTACTATATTTAAATTAATACCCATTCTTCGATTGATATTGAAAATCTTGTATAAACATTTACATTCTACTATATTTAAATTAATACTTTAACAAATACGCAAAAGGCAAATTTAGTAAAAACAATTTACATTCTACTATATTTAAATTAATACCCATCATTAGTTCCAGAACAAACAATATCTGAACCATTTACATTCTACTATATTTAAATTAATACTCAGTTGCTTCTAATCCTCTTCTTGCATTTTTCCAATTTACATTCTACTATATTTAAATTAATACGAAGTATTAAAAGAAGCAACACTTCAAGATACTTTAATTTACATTCTACTATATTTAAATTAATACGCAAGTACAAAAAGATATGATTCCAAAGTAAAAAAATTTACATTCTACTATATTTAAATTAATACTTGCTAAAGCGAACGAATAATATGATTTAATATTACATTTACATTCTACTATATTTAAATTAATACATAGTTCCATTTTTTACTCATTTTATAGTTGTTAGGATTTACATTCTACTATATTTAAATTAATACCTTAAAAAAACATGATTCACAACTATTTAGGTATTTATTTACATTCTACTATATTTAAATTAATACAGATCACTATCTAATGCCCTATTTATCTAGGTTCTACATCATATTTCTGTCGATATACTATTTATTATACATATTTCCTGCTAATCATTCAAGCCTCAATAACTAAATAGTACTTATCTCAAGAAAAAACCAATCTGTCAAACTCCCTATCTTTTTACAATATTTATGGTCGACAGATTATAAAAAGTTTGAAGTCTTATCCTCTTCTATTTTTCCTAAAAATTCTTTTTCTAACCATTTCTGACTTCTACTTTTAAATAAAATAACAGAATCCAAATCATTTCTTATATATTTATCCAACTCTTTTTGTAACTTTAGTAACTGTGACTCTAAAAGTTCTCCTTCAAATACTGAATTCTGTATATGTACTAAATACTGTTTACATGTTTTAAAAACTTTTCTTAATACTCTTTGACCTTCTTTTTCCTCCAAATTTATATCATATACTAAAATAACATACATAAAATCACCACCACATCTTAAACCCTTCATATGGTATATCTTCTGTTAAATACTTTATTAATTTATATACTTCTAAACGCATTAAATATTCATAACTTACTTCTCTTCCTAATGTCCTATGCTTAATTGTTGTTTGTAATCTAGAATCAAGTTCTTTTGTAATTTCTTTTCTTGCAGATTCCTTTATATATAAAAAGTTTAACCCCTGTTCAAAATCCCTCTCTGTTATTTGTTTTTTATTAAGCATAGAAAAAATAAGTCTATCTGCTATAATAGGTTTAAATATTTCTGCTATATCTAAACAAAGAGAAAATCTTCTTTCTGATGGTTCATGTAAATAGCTAATGGTTGGATTTAATTGTGTTTTATATATTTCACTTAGTACCCTTGTATAAATCATAGTATTTACATAAGAAATTAATGAATTTATTGCATTATCTGGAGGATTTCTCACTCTCTTTTCAAATGCTATATCCTGATTAATTATCTCATTCCAAGAATCATAATATACCTTCCTTATATTTCCTTCAATCCCCATTAGTTCTGGCACATCTTTACACAATTTTATTTGTTTTCTTAAATATTCTATCTGTGATATATACTCCTCAACTTTCTTTCCTCTATTACTATAATATTTTAAATTTCTATATATATTATATGAAGCTGCTTCAATAAATGCTTGTGCAATTATTATTCGTTTTTCAGGATTCACATAGTGTTCTACTTGTTTTATCAATAACTTTCCAGAAACTAATTGTTCTTTTGGATAATAAGTTCCTGTATAGAATCCATAATAATTAAAATAATGAACACTAATTCCAAATTTTGAAAGAAAATTTAATAAACTTGTATTAAAATCAAATTCTGTCATTACATATATATCATCTACTCTTTCTACTGGGATTGATTTTTTTGTATTATCTTTATATACAATTTCTAAAGTATTATCTTTTCTTTGTAATCTTCCACTTTTATATAAATAGTATGATTGTTTCATTTTTCCCTCCTATACATAACACAAATCAAAATATGCACATTTTTTACACATTTTATCATTCATTACTTTAGGAGGCTTGTCCTCTTTTATAATTTCTTCTATGTTTTTTTCTATATTTCTTAATATATTTCTATCTTCCTCTTCTAAATATATTTCTTTTGATTCTCTTATTAATGGATAATCTATCTTTGCAGAGATATTTTTCACTCCTCTTTGTTCTAAATAAAACATATAATATTTCAATTGCCATATTCCAGCTTCTTCAATTGATTTTGTTTTCTTTACTTCATGTAATACAGCTCCATTTTTTATAAAATCAATATTGATAGTATCATCAATTAATATACTTTTATTTTCTCTATTATATGTAGTTTCATCTAATATTTTTCCAATTGATACTAACTCACTATTTTGTTCCATATTTATTTCATTACAAAAATACCATAATTTTCTATGACATATAAAATAATAATATATCATAACTCCAGTTATCTTCATAAGTCCTCCTAAAACATTCTAGAATTAAGCTCATATTCTTCATCTTTCTCTAAAATTAATCCCATCTTTTTATCATATTTCATATCAATACAAAAGACATCATCAATATATTTAACATCGCTAATTCTATCTTGAATTTTATACTTTTGTGATACACTTATTGATGTAGTTAATTGTTCAATTTCTCTTCTTATTTCTGCTTTTTCTTTTTTATTTTGTATTTGATTATATTTTTCGAATAAATCTAAATTATCATCATAAACAGATTTAGGAATCACCTTTATATTATCTATATTTCTTAACAGCTTCTGTGCCTCTGATTTACTTACATCATAATCCACAATATTATTTAATACATTCATTCCATTTTCAAATTTTTGTAAAAATTTAGTTCCTTTTAAATTTTCTCTTGAATATAACTTTTCTACCATATCTACTTTTTCTTCTTCTGTTAGTATTTGACCATCAAATTTCTGTAAAATATCCTCACTTAGTCTGCAAATATCTTTATCATAAACACAATCAATACCAGATATTTCTTTTGTATATATGTATATGTTACATTCTTTCTTTTTATATTCTCTACTTCTATAACATCTTCCAAATCTTTGGAACAAACTATCTAATGTTGACATTTCCGTAAATAAATAATCAAAATCAATATCTAATGATGCTTCAACAATTTGAGTAGTAATCCAAATTCCATTTTTACCAGTTTCTGAAAACTCCCTTATTTCTTTTTCTAATTCACTTCTATCTTTAAGAATAAATCTTGAATGTAACACTTTAATATTTTCATCTTGTAACTGTTCATACAGTTCTATTGCCTTATTAACAGTATTTACGATTATTAATACTTTGCTTGTCTTTCCTTTTTGTTTTATAGTTTCAATATCCTCTATCATTTTTTCATTTCTAAGTTGTATCTTATGTCTGTTTGTCTCAGTTAAAAATTTATCATATTTAAATTTAACTCCCATTTTTTCTAATTCTTCTTTATAGATTCCTGGAAGTGTTGCTGTCATAATCATGAATCTTCCGCCTATTTTATAAATCATTTCGATTCCTTTTAAAAGAACTGCAACTATATCTGGAGAATATGCCTGTATTTCATCTATAACTATTTTTGAATACGATAAAGTTGCATATTCTCTTTCATATCCCCTATACTTAAATACAAATTTGAATATTTGATCTATTGTACAAGTAGTAATTTTCTTAGATAAATTAACTGATTCTTGATAACATTCAAATGATTGCTCTATCTCTGATTCTTCTTTTACCTTTTTTTGTAAATAATCTAACGCTGTAGAATGTAATAATCCTACATTTTTATATCCAATAATACTATGAATTCTATCATATATAGCATTAATACTTATTCTAATTGGTAAAGTAAAAAATGTTTTTGAAGAATTACTCCAAAGTAATGCCGCTTCTGTCTTTCCCATTCCAGTAGAACCAATTACAACTATGTTTTCATTATCATTTTCCATGCAAAATACCTGAAGATCATTTTCATTATATCCTTTTTGTTTCATATAACTTTCAACATAATCTTTTATTTTTTCCTTAGTATTATCCTCAATCTGAACATGTGCAGAAGAACTATAATCTAACCTATGTAATAAACCTTTTAATAAGCAATATTCTTGATAATATTTATCTTCCTCATTGATTCTTTTTTCACTTCTCACATCATCTAAATACCTACATTTAGGTGATTTATTTAGTTTTATACCTAATTCACCTTCAAATTGTTCCAATTTTGGAAGTATATCTTCTTGTATAATCCTTTCTATGAGCTCTTCTATTAACATATCATTTTTTCTCTCATGATGATAATATATAGATTGCATTACTAATTTTCTTTCTTCCTTTGTTATATTAAAATATTTACTATCTACAAACATAGGAGATAATTGTTCGTGCTTAACATCTGTATAATTGAAATTGGTTTCTATTAATGGTTTCCCTATTTTTTTTAATATTTCATTTTGAAAAGGTGTATAACACTTTCCAACATCATGATATATACATATTATCTCTAACAACTCCCAAAATCTTTCTTTTTCTATTTCTATATTTTTTGTAATTTCTTCACCATATAAAAAACGTAATATTTTCAATCTATCTAATAACTCATTAGTATGTTTTGTAATGCTTTCTTCTGGATTGGATTTTGCATATAGCATATTAGATCACCTCATTTTCATAACACCATAATATGGCTTCCCCATCTTCATCTAAATATCCGTCTTCTATCCAAGAATTTTTTTCTATATATTTCACATTTACTTTTTCCCATTTTCTTAATTCATTTACTATTGTATATTTAGTATTTAATCTATAATTAATTCCTGATTCTTGTCCTAAATATGTTGGAATATAAGCATTGTGTTTTATTTGAATATCTTCATCAATTGGATTTATTTGTTCAACCATTTTTATTTCATCCACTCTTACTAAATCTTCATTTCTCCCCAAAGTAAAAGTTTCTCCTCCATTTATTATATTATTATATATTTTATCAATCACTTCGTCTTCTGCCTGAACATGAATAATCAAATTTACATTTAATAATTGATGTACATTTCGTGGCATTGATGTAACTTCTCCTTTTCCTTTGTACATTCTTAAAGTTTGATAATTACTAAATATACTCTCAAATTCTCCTTGAACTGAAATATTCATTGGATAATACTCTCCAGATTTTGCCTGTAATATTTTATGAAACATTCCTATTACTGTAGAATATGGTGGAAGTGGATATGTTTCTGCTACTTTAAATGCAAATGGCTTTTTATAACATGCTGTTTCTTGAAATAACTTTAATCTCATTATTTTCAAATTCACTCACCCTTTTTCTATTTATAATATTCATTTATTTCATTTTCTAAATTCTCAAAGAAATCTTGTATATTACTTGTCTTTCCTTCAAAAACATCTGCTATTTCATCTTCATTGCAAAATATATCTTTTACTAATCCTATCTTTGTATCTTCTTTTATACTTTCATTTCCCAATTTCAAAGAAATAACATCTTTTAACATTTCTGTATCAATAGCAAATTTACCATTTCTTGAATCTAATTTTATTCTTCCTAAGAAAAATGGTGTATTTATTTTATAAATTCCTCCAATTATAAATACAGGACTTAAATTTTCTTGTCTTCCTCTTATTTCTCTATTTAATACTTTAATAATTTCTAATAATTCATTTACTCTTTTTATTTTTTGTTCTTTATCCAATTCAATTGTTCCATCTTTTCCTATTTTATCTAAATCGATAGTTACTGTATAAGTATAATAACTTAAATGTTGTTCAATATTGGCTAAATTTGGAAACTCGTTAATTCTATCTGCTAGCCCTTTGTTATTTAAAAATTCCATATCACTCTTATAGTCTTCTAGTGATATTGCATGACTTAATCTAACAGCAGCACTCCTAATATCAGAACCTCCATCTTTATTATCTGATTTTTTGGAAGTTTTCATATAACCAAATAAATCCATTTCCTCTGAGTCTTTAATACTTAAATCATCTTTAAATTGTACAGTACCTTTTGATTTATCTACTACTTCTAAGTTCCATCCAAATAATTCTTTTCCTAATCTCGCTATATCATAACGAATTGCTTGTCTTGATGCAAAAGTGTATACATTTCCGTTTCCTCTTGATAATTTTTTCAATTCTGATATATTTCCAATTCCTTCTCCATAATTTAAGCTTTGAGCTTTAAAAATAATACTTAAAGTTAATCCTTTTTTATCCATTATTATTATCCTCCTCATTTTCCTTTTCATATTTATTTGAAATTAATCCAGACATAAAACTATGTCCTATAGATTCAAAATCAAGATTTGTATCTTGCATTACTTCTAAAAAAATTGGTGATACATCTTTCCCCATAAACATATGTAACCTAATTACAACATCCATAAATTCTGCTTTATTTCCAATTTTTATGCTATTTAACATTTTATATGTATATCCATTTAATTTATTGTCTTCACCTTTTCTTTTTAATTCTTCATGTATTTGAATTCCCAGATTATATAATACTAATAACTTTTTATCATTCTTCTCAATTATACTTTTCACTTCTAAATCTCCTTTCTTTAACAAATTCAATTCTAATCTAGTTCTAACTGCCAAAAAGCATTCATATCCATATGAATTTTCCTTAGCTATTTCTTGTCTAATTCTGTCATTAATTATATATTTCAATTCTTTATTTTTAAGAATATAATCTACAATATGTAATTTATATCTATAATTTTTAATCTTATCTAAACTATTAGTAGCATAATACTTAAAAAATTGTGCTACATGCTTATTTATATTAAAATATTCCATTCTACTATAAGCTAAATATTCCGCTTCAAATTCAACTACAAATATATTCTGTAATTGCCATTCACTTATTTTTTCCTCTTGCTTCACTATGTCTAAGATTAACTTTTGATATGGATTTTCTGTACTTTTCTCTACTTTGGATGAATCTGAAAAATTTCTGTTTACTTTTAGAAGTTGATTTATATTTGTATCATAATTTACAAAACTATATACTTGCTTTTCCTTATATTCTACATTTCCATTTTTATTTTCTTTTATTGTTTTCGTTATTGCTGTAATTCCAGCTGGTGTACAAAACAACATCAATTTGCAAACATCGCATATAGGAAATTTCGCATTTCCATTCCAAAAAAAGTTTTCCATATTTTCACTACTAATTGCTAAAGGTATAAATTTACTTTCTGTATAATTATTAGCAATAATATTTTCATTTTCACAAATTGAACAACTAGTAAACACTTTTTCTTTTAAATACTCTCTTATATCCTGTAAAGATTTTTTCTTTTCAAGATACTTCTTATTAATATTAGAATATACACTTTGCAATTCTTTGGTTATTCTTTGGTCTATTAGTCTTTGCTGTATATATTGATTTATTTCTTCAATTGTGTACTTATTTTGTAGTAAATCATTTAAATATCCAACTTCTACAATATTTGATATATAATCTTTATACATTAACTCACATTGTTCTTCATAACTTAAAGCACTCTTTAATACATTTAAGAAACTCGGTGCACCAAAATAACTTTTACTTAATACACTTTTAAATAGATTCATTGTTAGTCTTTTATTTATTTTTTCTTTATAAAAATTATCATTTAGAATTTTAAATATATCATCTAATTTACTTATATCATCTTTTTCTTTTATTCCATCAATCTTATTATATTCTTCAAACATTTCATAATAGATATCTTCATCTACCTTTTTTATTTTATCTAATTGACCTTTTATTACTAACTTTATATATTTTTTTATAGATTTTATCTTTTCTTGTTTTTCTTTGTCATTAATTTTACTTCCATCTAACTCTTCTAATAATTGTTTTATTTGTTTAAATGAATGTTCCATTTTATTTTGCATCTTTTTTGCTATATTATATATATCAAAAAAATATCCGAAAATAATACTCATTAAAATTTCTTAATGCTTCTGTATTAGTCTCTATATAATTTTCATTTTTTGTAATCGCATCTGGATTATATTTTTGCATTATATTTACAAATCCAACAATCCCAGCATTTATAAACCATTCATTTAAATACACTTTTATTTTCACATACTCACCTCACTTTTATATTATCTCAAACATTCCAAATCCACTTGATCTTCTACTTCCCATCCCAGCTCTATATAGAAAATTTAATAATTCTTTATTTCCAAATAACTTAAAAGTACCAATACTTCCTTCCATCTGTTTTTCATAAAATTTTACTACTGTTTTTCTTCCATTAACTTTTTCTAATTTAATACTATCTACAATATCCATAGAATAATTTGTTAACTTTAATTGTTCTTTTATATTAGCTTTTAATGTTTCTAAAAATTTTTCACCTTCTACAGAAAAATAAAAATCTTTTTCGTTTTCTCTTTGTCTTACAATTAATGGAGACATAAATTTTATTGTTATCTCTTCTGTATTAATTTGTTTTTCTTGAATTAATACAATATTCTTTAAAGTCATTGAATTATGTTCTAAATGAAATATTTTATTTCTCTGATGATTAAATGCATTATATAAAATAACAGCTATTTCATAATCTGCAATTGATATATTTAGTTCCATTTGTTTTGAATTTACAATAATTCTATTTTCTTTAAACTCAGAATCTTTAAAAAACACCGAAAAAGTGTATGGCTTCATAATAGGATCTTTCGCATGATATAACTTTTCATATATTTCATTATCATACTCACTTAAAGATTTCTTAAAAAAGCTTAATATACTTTTTCGGTATTGAATTGATATATCTTTATTTTCTAATTCAAAAAATAATCTGTATCTCATTATTTCACCTCCTAATATTTTGTATAATAGCATAACTTATTGAAGTTTTTTGTCGTTTTGTGTCGATGCTTAATTGAATTTTTTTTTTATTTTTGAATATACTTATACTATAATATTGACAAACAAATTTATTTGTAGTAATATTATAGTATAAGTTAATCCTTTGTTATATCAAAGGATCACTAGAGGTTTCGACTACTGAACCAGTAATCAGTAGTCTTTATTTATTTTGCCATTTTGGCGCACTTCTTATTTTTCTTGCATTACTTATACTTGCATTATATGCTGTTATAAATTTTGCCTTTTTATTATTAATTATATTTAGAATTACGACATAATTATCTTCTGATATAATACTTACACGTCTGTTTTCATTATATTTCTTTTTATCTCTATCCCAACCTACATATAGTTCTGCATTTGAATCTAATAATACATTTTTTATCCAATCCATTCTCTTCGCTCTTTCCCATGAAAATATAGATTTATCTCTTTTTTTATATTGTTTACTCTCAAAAAAAGCATGTTCAAATTGATCTTCATAAAATTTTACTTCTATTCCAGAATATGTAAAAATCTTCTGCTTGCAGTAATTTAATATGTAATATTCTTTGTAATCCAATTCATTGTTTAAATTTAATAAATCCAAAATATCCTCCTTTCTTTTTCTAGTATATTTAGATTAAAACTTTTAATTTTGTGAATCGTATAATTTATAATTAATATTCACATTCTAATAGTATTTAAATTAAATCTTATAATTTATAATTAATTGGCATCATTTTTATATATACATATATACTACATATCATTTATAATGTCAATATAAAAATATAATATAAATATTTACATGTAAATCATATTAATACTTGAACTACTAGAAAACTAAGAATATACTCCTACTAATAAATAATTTAAAGCAATTTTTTTCTGAATAAACTTGAATTATTAAGCATAACGAATTTATTTAAAAAAATAAATTAATCAACTTAAAATAAAATAAAAATGAATTTTACATTTACAAATTGTAAAATTCATTTTTATTTTTCAGTGGTACCATCTTCAATGCTTTCACATCACAATCTCACTTATCTCATTATCATCTTTACCACACAAATTAGCATCAGCATCATTTCCTTCATCCAAATACTCATTTTTAAATATCTTCCTTAGCTTATTCATTTTATTAACAATCTCTTCTCCGCTTTTAGGTATAATATTTTTTCTAGACTCTTGATTATAAATTCTCGCAATTGATTTTATATATTGGATATCTTCTCCATATTTAAAAACAATATCTAAAATATCTTTTGATTTTCTATACCCTTGCTCTATTAATCTATTTGTTAAGCTACTATTAAAATAAAAATAATCTTTTAATCTTTTGTCATCCTCAAATACAATTTCTATTATTGCAGCATCTGTATTTAATTCTTCATATTGTTCACTCGCATGGTCAAATCTTAATACAAAAATCAAATCAAGATTCTCATTTTCTAATGGCGCTATTGGTGTATTATCTAAAAAAGCTCCATCTACATAATAATCCTCTTGTACTAAAATTGGATTATATAATCCAGGAACAGAAATACTCGCCTTTAAGAAATCATTTCGAACGTTATTATGTTCTTTATTAACATTTTTATAACATAATGAAATATTAGGTATCTTTATATAATCTATATAACAAGGTGTTTGACTAAGAGTTTTTACCTCTGCTTGCATTTCCTCTATATAATTATATATAATTTTTCTTTTATCTGATTTAACTAAAAATTCTTTTGCTGATTTAAAATCTAAATTTCTCCATACTTCAAATAAATAGTCGAATTTATTGTTTATAAAACCATATGCATTTATTGCTCCAATTGATGCACCACTTACTGCTTTTATATTATTCATTTCTATATATTCTAAAATAGCTTTGCAAAATCCAATTTCATAAGCACCTTTTGCAAATCCACCTGAAAAAACAATTCCAATACGTAAATCTGACATAGTAGGATTCATATTAATCCTATTCCTCCTTTTTTGTAATAAATATATTATATCTCATATTCAATTTATTTTCTACATATTTTTATAAATTTTAAAGAGAGTTCAAAATTAAATGAACTCTCTTTTTGAATAAAATTATGTTCTGCTTTTTATTTAAATATTAAAAACGTATTTTTAACTTTAATTAATCTGTGTATAGTAATTTATCACTACTTATTTCTTTCCTAATCTTATCTTTCCACTTGTAACTTGAAAATTAAATTTATTTCCGCCATTTTTATATTTTCCTTCACCATTCTTTTTATCTAAATTTGACATGTTTGAATATAAATCAAAATCAGATTTAAAACTTCCTGATGTTACAGAATAACTTGCTTCGAATCCTTCATTTTCTGGAATAGCAACATCTATACTTCCAGATGTCACTTTTACATCTAAGCTTTCTGGTAAGACATTATTATCTACTAAAATCTTTCCACTAGTAGCTTTTAAATCTATCTGTTTTGCACTTCCATCTATATCTATTTTTCCAGATTTAACTAAAGCTTTTAAAATATTTGTATTTAGATTATTTATTTCAATTTTACCAGATGTAACTTCAGAATTTAAAGAACTTGTTTTTACATCATTCATTTCAATACTACCTGATGATACATTAGCTTCTATATCTTGTGAAATAACCTTTCTAATTTCTATTTTTCCTGAACTAACCTTTACTTTAAACTTATTTAAATTAAGATTTTCCACATTCGCTCTACCACTTGAGATTTTTACATATACTTCTTCAAATTCTTTATCTGGCAAATATACATCTAAACTTGTAGATATACTACCAAATCCTAAAAAGAAAAATCCGATTTTCTTCTTTCCTTCTTTAACTGATATAGTTTCATTTTTATAATCAATATTTACTAATTCATCTTCTTTTAACTCATATTTACTTTTTTGTATCACTTTAATTTTATCAGATTCACTTTTATATATATTAATTTTTCCGCTAGACCAATCTAAATTGATGTTTTTAATATTTGTTACATCAAATTCCTCTTCATATACAATATGTTCACTTTCATTACTAAAAATGTTACCCAGTCTTGCATTTGAAACTAATAAACATATTAATAATATTGTTAACACAATTGCTACTATTGTCCATATTATAATTTTTGTATTATTCATATCTATCCCCTTCTTTCTCTTGATTCGTATATAGCTTCTATTATGTTTGAAATAGCTGCACCTATTAAAAATATAATCCAAGAATAAGCCCAGGCATTAAAACAAAAACTAACTCCAATATATATTGCAATAATTAGACACCAAATAGCTGAATTAATGCTATTTTTAGCGGACTTTTTTAATTCCTTATTTGCTTTCCATTCTTTAAATTCTTCTACCATTGTATCATCTGCACTTTTATATTTAGGTTTAGACATTCCATTATATACAAGTAACATAGTTGCAATTGCTACAAATATAAACATAAATATAACACCTAATTCTTCTGTTACTCCTTCAATATTTAATTCGCTAAACAATATAACTGGAACAACACTCAATATATATAAACCAACTGCACTAGATACAAGTATTGCTGATTTTTTTCTTTGTTTACCGAATATAATCTGTATTCCATTTATTATTTTCGTCTTGTAAATTAGATACCAATTCTTCTATATTTCCCATGTTTGAGATTGCAATATTATAACTATCTTCTTTGCTTTTACCAGATTTAACTAAATCATTATATTTATCTATTAGATTTGATGTAATTTCCTCTTTTAACTCATATACCTTTTTAGTCTTTGGTGCATTTTCGAAAATATCCTCTACATATCTTTTTAATTTTTCCTCCATTTTATATATCCCCCAATTCAATTAATTTACTTATTAATATTTGAGCATTTTCCCATTCTGCTTTACTCTCTTTATAGTATTTCTGTCCAGTATCTGTTATTTTATAATATCTTCTTCTAGCTCCACTATTTTCATCTCCCCAATAAGATACTATCATTCCCATTTCTTCTAATCTCCTAAATGCTGTATATAAAGTTGCTTCCTTTAATTCATATTGCCCATTTGTTATTTCTGAAATAGATTTATTAATTTCATAACCATAACTATCTTTTTTCATTAGATGTGCAAGTATTATAGTATCTGTAGAGCCTCTTATTAAATCTGACGCAATTGACATTGTTATCACCTCTTAATATATATTATATATTAAGATACCTCATCTGTCAAGGTATTGTATAAAAAAAAGAAAGACCCATACAAAATCAAAATGATTTATTGTATGGGTAAAATTAAAGGATATTACAAATAGCTTTGTATCATCAGCTTGGTAACTGGTAAATATGAAAAGCCATCTAGTACCGCATTAAATATAGTCATTAGAGGACAACCTTTTTTAAAGATTATTCCGTCAATATCAATATTAATGTAATAATCTCCAGGGAAAATCTTGTTTCCAAAAATTAAACCCATTCCCTTATCCTCAATATTGCGTATTTGTGTTTCGATTTCCAAAAGAGAGGTTCGTCCCTCTACTTTAAGTAGAACAACATACTCATTCCCTTCTTTAAATCGTGACACTAAGTCTAACAACAACCTTTTACAGTTGCTTTTTTTGTATTTATTGTGTCTTTCCTCATTCCATGAATTGTAGAATCCATTTGCATCTTTAAGGCTTTTTAAAAGCCTTTGATATGTTTCTAGCTTTTTCCTTACCTCTTTTCTGCTTTCTTCTTTACGAATCGTTTGTAAGGCTTTCTCTAAAACAATTCCACCGGCGATGATATCAACAGATTCTTGAATTTCCTCATAGAATCGCTGATTCTCATCATAAAGTTTTTCCTGAAAGTCATATTCAGAAACTAACTCTACGATTTCTTCACGGAACTGTCTTGATAAGCAATATTTGAGCTTCTGTGGAAGTGTAAAATAAAACCTTTCATATAAAGCTCTTTCATAATCACTTACCTTAAAAAAACCAAATACCTTCCGTCTCAATGTCTCCATTTTTTTCATTTTGCATTTCTCCTTTATTTTTTTATATTACACATAATGTGTATATTACAATTATATCACAAAATTATATCATTTACAAATTCTAGTCAATTTTATGTTCACTAGTATTTAATAAAACCTAACTCATATGTTATTTTAGCAATGTTATGGAGCATTTCCACATAAATAGCTTTTACGCTAATAATTCATCATCACACTAATATTTGGATGCACTTTTACACATAGCAAAATAGAATAATCCTACATTAGAGCCTATAATTAAACCGAATTAATAATCCAAGATAAAACATCTCTTTTCCCTCCAATATATATTATTCTATCCATTATAAAAAGTTAATAACTAAAAAAATTAATATATTTTTCCATCTTTCTCTTTATATTTCTCAAATAAATCTATACATTCATCTCTATCAACTTGTCGCATATTAATTAACTCTTTATTATTTCCTTGTAAATATTTATAAATCATGTCATCTCTAAATCCTATACTTGCTGCATCTTCTCTTGTACATGCATAATAAACCTTTTTTATATTTGCCCATATTATTGCAGATAAACACATTGGACAAGGTTCACAAGAAGTGTATAAAATATAATTTGACAAATCATATGTTTTTAATTTTTCACATGCGTTTCTTATTGCTACAATTTCTGCATGTGCTGTTGGATCATTATCTTTTAAAACCTTATTATTACCTGTAGATATTATATTTCCATCTGTATCTGTAATAACTGCACCAAATGGTCCTCCTTCATTATTTTTAAGTCCACTCTCTGCACTTTCCTTGGCAAGTTTAATATATTTATTCATTGTTTGCTCCTATCTTAATATCTTAAAAAGTTGTCTTTTAAGATCTTAACTTTTATTTAGATTTTATTTTTTACTGTTTTGTACAAACTAATATAATATGCTTATAAAATTATTTAATATAAATTTCATAATCATATTATTCCAATTTTTTATTTTTCTATTATAAATCATAGAAGTAACTTGCTTCTAAATCTGCCTCGTTCACCAATAATGCAAGAGGGTACTTCTTATATGCTAATCCTAGTGTTGTATAGCTTTCTTTTGGCTCTGAAAATCCCATATGCCAACGTATACAATATTTTTCTTCTGGAGTTAATTTTATATACTCTGTTAACATCATTACAGATTTTTCTCCATGACCATATGGTATTGTATCTTCTACTGTATAATATGGAACTTTCTCCCATTCTCCTCTTGCATTTTTAGCATTTCTATAATCTACTTTATAAAAATTTGCTTTACATATATCATGTAATAAACTAACTATAATTATAGTATCTTCTGGAGCATATAAATCTATTACATTATTTTTTATTTTATAATCTAATATTTCATATACTTTCATACTGTGCTCAAGTAGCCCACCTTCATGACTACCATGAAATCTAGTACTTGCAGGTGCTATGAAAAAATCAGTTTTTTCTTCTATAAATTTTATTAATTCTTCCATTCCTTCTCTATTTGTACTTTTTAATAATTCTATAAATTTTTCTTTCATTTTTTCTCCTTTCTAAAATCTAACTTTTTTATTATTAACTATATTAATACAAAAATTTCTTAATTTAGTCATAAAACTATAACTTTTTAATATTAAATTATATATCACAAATAGATTATAAATACAATATACTCTTTTATAAAGTGCAAAATTTGAATATTATGTTAATATATGTTATAATACACTTAATCGCATATGCGGTAATATTTATTTAGGAGGTTGCCATGATACAACGGCCACAGTTAGAACTATCATTATCTGATGTTCTTTCCCAGAAAATCAATAAAAATGAAGACTTCTCCATCTCTACAGAAAGTAGATTTGGAACCAGAGCAAACGAGGTCTTCTGTTTCGACCTTAAGAGAAAAATGGTGTATTATGATTACGCCAGAAAGAACTACGAAAACAAAACCTGCTGGTTTCATGAAACAAGAGAGTTCATACGATTCAGTATGGTTATAGACCTCAAGAACAATATACGATTCAATCTGTTTCTTGTACCAGAAACGAAAGAACAACAGAAAGAAAACACTACTTTGCACTTCGATTTTTTCTCTACAGGTATAGTAGAGAAGGTTATTTAACCTCTATACAGTGGGCATCTATTGTCCACTGTTTTTCATATTATATAATATCTTGTAATTAATTTTAAAATTAAAATTTTTATTAAAAACAGACTATTAATGAATTCACCCCTCGCCTCTTTAAATTTAAAATTATTTATATTGCATTTTAATTTATTCTATGATACAATATTTTACAATATTAAGCGTTTAACAAGAGATTAGTACTAATCTAAATTTTATATAGAGAGACTATGTGTGGTGGAAATAGTTTAAAATATTTTAAGAATCTCCTCTTGAAGCTTTTAGCGAAAGCTAAACCAAGTTATGCTAGGTTATAAGCATTATTAAGTTATATATTTTTTATTATATATAAATTAAGGTGGCACCACGAAACTTTTCGTCCTTATGTTTTCTCATAAGGGCGTTTTTGTTTTATTGTAAATACATATTATATTATTTAATAATACATACTTTAGGAGGTAATTTTATGGAAAATGAAGTTAAAATTGGCAAAGTTTACAGACATTTTAAAGGAAATTATTATTTTGTAGAAAATATTGCCTATGATAGTGAAACACAAGAAAGAATGGTAGTATATAAACCATTATATGAAAGAGAAGATAATAGAAAAATTTTTGTCAGACCAGAGAAGATGTTCTTATCCACTATTCCAGAAAGACCTGATAATATAACAGGACAAACACATAGATTCGAAATTGTAGAAGATATTGAAAAAAACTATTTATAATATAAATTAATTTAAATATTTACTAAAAATCTAGAATTTTATATATCAATAATTTAATTAATACAAGATAAAAATATATTTGATAATATATTCATTTATAATAAGGAGGAAATATTATGATAGACATTAAATTTTTAAGAGAAAATCCAGATATTGTAAAAGAAAATATCAAGAAAAAATTTCAAAACCATAAACTAGTATTAGTAGACGAGGTTATAGATTTGGATTTAAAAAATCGTGAAGTAAAACTACATGGTGATGAATTAAGAAGTAAAAGAAATTCACTAAGCAGTACAATTGGTGCTCTAATGAAAGATGAAAAAAAAGATGAAGCAGAAAAAGTTAAACTAGAAGTTCAAAAAATAAATGAAGAACTTGTAGAAAATGAAAAACTAGAAGCTAAGTTTGCTGAAGAAATAAAATCTAGAATGATGAAAATTCCAAACATTATGCATGAATCTGTTCCTGTAGGAGAAGATGATAGTAAAAATGTAGAAGTAAAAAAATATGGCGATCCTGTAGTTCCAGATTATGAGATTCCATATCATGCTGAAATTATGGAAAAACTATCTGGACTTGATTTAGACTCTGCAAGACGTGTCGCTGGAAATGGTTTTTACTATTTAATGGGTAATATTGCAAGACTTCATTCTAGTATATTATCATATGCCAGAGATTTTATGATTAATAAAGGTTTTACTTATTGCATTCCACCATACATGATTCGTTCTGATGTAGTTACAGGAGTTATGAGCTTTGAAGAAATGGATGCAATGATGTATAAAATTGAAGGTGAAGATTTATACCTAATTGGAACAAGTGAACATTCAATGATTGGAAAATTTAAAGATCAAATCTTAAAAAAGTCTGAACTACCTTATACTATGACATCATATTCTCCATGTTTTAGAAAAGAAAAAGGTGCTCATGGTATTGAAGAACGCCGGAGTTTATCGTATACATCAATTTGAAAAACAAGAAATGATTGTTGTTTGTGAACCAGAAGAAAGCTACGCTTGGTATGACAAAATGTGGTCTTATACAGTAGAATTATTTAGAAGTCTAGACATTCCAGTTCGTACTTTAGAATGTTGCAGTGGAGACTTAGCAGACTTAAAATCTAAAAGTGTAGATGTAGAAGCTTGGAGCCCAAGACAAAAGAAATATTTTGAAGTTGGAAGCTGTTCTAACTTAACAGATGCACAAAGTAGACGTCTTGGTATTCGTATTAAAGGTGAAAAAGGAAATTATTATGCTCATACGTTAAATAATACTGTAGTTGCTCCACCTCGTATGTTAATTGCTTTTCTTGAAAATAATTATAATGCTGATGGAAGTATTAATATTCCAGAGGTTTTAAGACCTTATATGGGTGGATTAGAAAAAATTACACCTGAAAATTAATTAATTTTAAATTTTATAAATTCAAACATGTAAATATTTAGCAATATAACAGTTCTTCTTAGATTTAATTTAATCATGTAGAACTGTTATATCTAAATTTACCATAAAATAATTATAGGAGAAAAAATTATGCAAATAAAGGACCCAAAATTCGAAATATCGGCTGTAAGCCCAAAACAGTATCCAACAAATCGGATTACCAGAAATAGTATTAGTTGGTAAATCTAATGTTGGTAAATCTTCATTTATTAATACTATGATAAATAGAAAAAAACTAGCAAGAACAAGTAGCGAACCTGGAAAAACAAGACAAATAAATTTTTATAACATGGACAATAAATTTTATTTTGTAGATTTACCAGGTTATGGATATAGTAAAATGTCTAAACAAGAACAATCTAAAGTTAATGGTTTTATAGATGAATATTTACATATTAGAAAAAATATTGCATTAATTGTCTTATTAATAGATATAAGACATTCACCAGGTAGTAATGATAGATTAATGTATGATTATATAATTCGTTCTGAACTCCCTTTTATTGTAGTTGCAAACAAAGCTGATAAAATAGCAGTTACTAAAGTAGATAATGCAGTAAAAGATCTCCAAAAAGAATTAAATCCTATTGGAGACTTTACATTTTTACCATTTTCTAGCGAAAGAAAAATATATACAGATAAAGTTTGGGATATTTTGTCGAAATTTATGTAGTTTTTATATTGACTTTATATACTTATACATGTTACAATACGAACACATCCCAATTCGCAAGTTGCGAAAATTTTAATTTAAGGAGGGCCTACACTATGGCTCAGGTTTTTTCAAAGAAGGTTAAGTACAATTTCGCTACCGCTTCAGAGCTTGAAGCAGCAAAGCAAGAATTGGATACCAAGTATCCACATCTGCGGACATCACATTGCGAATCCATAGGAGGTTTTTCCCTTTTTGTGGAATCTACACGTTCTTTCATTTACGACTCTTTTGTTGAGTCTCTTATGAAAAAGTGTGGTGGTATTAGGATTTAATCTCTTTAAATGATCCAAGCAGGCATAAATTTGTATAAACTTTTATGCCTGCTCTTTTTTATATTTTATTATCTTCCTTCTTTGTTATCATTTTTAAAGCCTTTTGCCTTTCTACCAAAATAACATGTCCACAACCTAAACACTTTAATTTAAAGTCCACTCCAACTCTAGTAATTTCCCACAATTTACTTCCACAAGGATGTTGTTTTTTAGTTCTTACAATATCTCCAATATTATATTCCATTCTCTCCTCCTATAACTTGCAATATATCATGCTATTAATAAATTTACAATATAAATTTCATATAAATAACAATTAATAATTCCATAAAAGCATTTACTAGCCTAGACAAGGTATATATATTTATAAATTTAAACCAATCGCAGATAGGTACACATTTAGCCATTTCTTTCCCAATTACCTGCGTGGCATAAAATTTATTACTGTCACTTACTGACATGCTTCAAGATTGGTTTAAATTTATAAATATATATACCTTGTCTAGGCGGTAACATTATTTCTTAACAAAAAAATTGAAAAATACAAACATCAAGCATCTTTATTATTGCACAAATACTTTAACCTTTATATTTTTCAATATTCTAAAACTATTTTAATAATCTTATTTTACTAATTTATTAAATCTACCTACAACTCTGTCTTTTCCTAAAACATTCATTATTTCATATAAATCTGGAGTATTTTGTCTCTTAGTTAAGCAAACTCTAAGTACAGTACTAATATCTCCTACATGACCTGGCCATTTCTCTGGATTTTGCTTATATTCTTTTACTTCTCTTGCATAACCTAATTCTTCTGCCAAATCTTTAATTTTATTAAACCATGTTTGTTTGTCGTCTGACTCATTATAGTATTTTTCCACATATAATTTTACTATTTTAGAAATTTCATTTTCATCTGAAATTGTTCCAAATAGATATTCTGGAATTTCATCAAATTTGTCATCATACATATAAATAATATTGTCTTTTAAATCTGACCATTTTGAAATATCTTTTCTTGGTTTGCTATTTCCTCTTTCAATTCCTAAAACTTTTAAAGCATAGTCTTTATCTTCAAGCATTTTAGTTAATTCACTATCATATTTTTCAGCCCATTTTGAAGCTTCATTATAAACTCTTTCAGCAGAATATTTTGATATTACATTTTTAGATACATCTAATAATTTTACCATATCAAATAAAGCTCCACTAACACTCATCTTATTTAGCTTAAAATCAAATTCATTAATAGATAAATCTGGATTTTGTTTTCTCCAATTCTCAAATGTTGAATTTGCTATATTCATTAAATACTCATCTACAGACTGAGAAGGAATTCCCTCTTCATGGTAATATCCGAACCGCTGCTTCTGGATCTTTTCTTTTACTTATTTTTCTTTTCTTTCCATTGTCTTCTTTCATAATTGGTGCATAATGAGCATATTTTGGTGCTTTAAATCCTAATTCATAGAATAATTGTAAATGAATTGGAATAGAAGATACCCATTCATCACAACGAATTACATGTGTAGTTCTCATTAAATGATCATCTACTACATGTGCAAAATGATATGTTGGAAGTCCATCTCCCTTTATTATAACGATATCTAAATCATTTTCTGGAAATTCTATATTTCCTTTTATAATATCTTTATGTTTTATTTTTTTATCTTCCCTTCCTGGTGATTTAAAACGAATTACAAATTTTTCTCCATTTTTTATTTTTTCTGCTGCATCTTCTACAGAAAGGTTTCTATATTTAGCCCAAACGCCATAATATCCTGGTCTAATCTTAGCATCTTCTTGTTTTTTTCTTAAACTTTCTAACTCTTCTGAGCTTGCAAAACAAGGATATGCCTTTCCTTGCGCTAATAAGTATTTAGCATATGCTTTATAAATATCTCCTCTTTGGCTTTGCTTATATGGTCCATAAGCTCCTTTTTCATTAGTATCGGAAATCATTCCTTCATCAAATTCGATATCACAGTTTTTTAGAGATTCTACAATTTCTATAACTCCATTTTCTATTTCTCTTTTTTGGTCTGTATCTTCTACTCTTAGATATAACACCCCATTACTCTTCTTAGTTAACACACTTTCTAATACACATTGGTATAAGCCACCAATATGAACATATCCTGTTGGGCTTGGAGCATATCTTGTAACTACTGCTCCTTCACCTAGATCTCTCATTGGATATTTTTCTTCATAATATGAGATATCCTTTGCATCTGGATATATTAAATCTGCTAAATCTTTATAGTTCATAATTATCTCTCCTTGCTATTTATATTATTAATATATTTTTTATTTAACAGATTTATATTTCCATTATAATCGGCAATATCATCGGATTTCTCTTTGTTTTTTGGAAAATATAATCTCTTAAATTATCTTTTAATGTTGATTTTATTGTTGACCAATCTGTAATTTTATTTTCTTCACATCTTTGTACTTCTTCTCTAATAACTCTTTTTACATCATCCATTAGATTTTCAGACTCTCTTACATATACAAATCCTCTTGATATAACATCTGGACCTGAGACAATTTCTCCTGAACCAGAATCCATTGTCATTACTATAATTATTAATCCATCTTGTGATAAATGTTGTCTATCACGAAGAACTATATTTCCAACATCACCAACTCCAAGTCCATCAACTAATATTTTTCCGCAAGGAACTGAAGTTGTTAATTTTGCTTCATCCTCATTTAATTCAAGTACTCTACCATTTTTCATCATAAATATATTTTCTGATGGAATTCCCATCTTTTTAGCAGTTTCTGAATGAGCTATTAATTGTCTATATTCACCATGTACAGGTATAAAATATTTGGGTCTTACAAGTGAAAAGATCAGTTTTTGTTCTTCTTGACATGCATGTCCTGAAACATGTATTGCTTCAAGTGAACTATATACAACTTCTGCACCAATTTTCATTAAGTCATCTATTACTTTTGAAACCAATTTTTCATTTCCTGGTATTGGTGTTGCAGAAATTATAATTTTATCATTTGGAGTAATTACAACTTTTCTATGATCTCCTGAAGCCATTCTTGTTAATGCAGACATAGCTTCACCTTGGCTACCTGTTGTCAAAATAACTAATTGATCATCAGTATAATTTTTAATCA
Organism: uncultured bacterium; assembly: GCA_905215935.1. Classification (GTDB taxonomy): domain Bacteria; phylum Bacillota; class Clostridia; order TANB77; family CAG-508; genus CAG-492. The sequence goes on along the minus strand of CAJMRY010000004.1, from coordinate 57,012 downwards.
TATCGATATCTATAAAAACATTTTCTGGTACTTTTATATATCCAAGTCCTCTTGCTGTTTCAATCATGTTAATCATACTTCTACCACACACTGCAACTTTTCTTTTATATTTAACAGCAGAATTTACTATTTGTTGGACTCTATGAACATTTGACGCAAATGTTGCAACAACAATTCTTTTTGGACAATTTAAAAATAACTTATCAAACACTTCTCCTACAGAACTTTCAGACATTGTATATCCTTTTCTTTCTGCGTTTGTACTGTCTGACATAAGTGCTAAAACTCCTTGATTTCCAATTTCAGCAATTCTACCAAAATCCATTAACCTCTCATCAATTGGTGTATAGTCTATTTTAAAATCTCCTGTATGAAGCACTGTTCCAACTGGTGTATATATTGCAAGCATTACAGAATCTGGAATACTATGTGAACTTCTAATAAATTCAACTTTAATTTTTCCAAAATCAATAGTTTGTCCTTGTTCTACAACTTTTAATTTTGTTTTTCTTAATAGTTTATGTTCCTCTAATTTATTTTTTATTAATCCTACTGTTAATTTTGTTGCATATATTGGCATATCCACTTGTTTTAAAACATATGGAATAGAACCTATATGATCTTCATGACCATGAGTAATTACTAGTCCTTTAATTTTATCTTTATTTCTCTCTAAATATGTTACATCTGGTATAACTAAATCTACACCAAGCATATTATCTTCTGGGAATTCAAGTCCACAGTCTACCAAAACTATTTCATTATCATATTCAAAAACAGTAATATTTTTTCCAATTTCCTCTAGTCCACCTAAAGGAATAATTTTTAAATTTGGTTTCTTAAATTCGAATGTATTATCTTTACTTTCATTCTTTATTCTTTTAGTCTTTGGTCTTCTTTCTGTCTTTTGTCCACCTTTGTTTAACTCTTTTGATTTTACTTGCTTTTGCTTTACCTGTTCTGCGCTAACCTGTTCTTGATTTGCTTCTACGATATTTCTTTGTTCATTTCTAACATTTCTTCTTTTTTCTGATTTTCTCTTTTCTATTTCACCTTTTTCTACATCTCTTCTTGTTTTATTGTTTCTGTATCCTCTTTCTCTTTTTGGTAATTGTGTTCTTACAACTTCCTTTTCTTCCTTAACAATCTCACTATTTTTTAAATTCTCTGTCATTTTTGTTTATATCTCCTTCTTCTTTAAATCTGTTTAAATTTATATATTCCTTAACTTTTTTAATAGAAAATTTTATTGTTTAAATTTAATCCTATTACAAGAATTTTCTCTTTATATTTTTCTATTATAAGATTTTACATTATAAACTCTTATTTGGTTATTATTTAAAGAATTGTTGCATCACAAACTAAAATTAGAATATGGCCTTGCACATAAAAAAACCGATTGCTACACTACCATACACTAACTAGATTAGCTTATTTTACTAAAACTTATTTTTTTAATATCCCGAACTCTTTTTTTACAATATTATTCTATTTATTTTATGCACACCTTTTTATATAAATAGAAATATATAAATTTAAATCTCTTCTTTACCATTATTGGTAATCAATGGTATTATTATACAATTAATTTTCATTTATGTCAATGCTTGCTCCAATTATTCCGAGCATCATTTCCGAGTTTTGCTAAATTTAATACTGGTATATTTTCTTTATTAAACAAATACTCTGCTTTATTAAATTCCAACAATAACTTATTCCATAAAACATCTCTAAAATATACAAAACCTCCTCCGAAGAGTTATACATTCTGGTTCTAATAAATTTGTTATATTTGATAAACCAATAATTAAATCATCAATATATTGTTTAATTATTTCTTTTATCTTTGGGTTTTCTATATTTTCTTTTACATATTTTAATAAATCTCTAGATTCCATATTATTTAATACAATTTCTTTATTAATCTTTTCTTTTAACATCTTCATTGAACAATAAGTTTCAAAACAGCCTCTATTTCCACATTTGCACAAATTACCATCCTTTTCTATAACCATATGACCAAATTCAAATCCCGAACGTTTTTTAGGTTTTAACAATTTATTATTAAGGAACACTGCTCCACCTATTCCTGTTCCTAAACATAAAAATACTGAATCTTCATATATTTTCATACTTCCATACAATTTTTCTGCAATCCCTGCACATTTTCCATCATTTCTTATAATTATATTGTCAAATTGTAATCCATTTTTTAATCTTTCTACGATATTAAAATCACTAATACCTAAATTCACTATTCTTTTAATAATGCCATTTTGGGGTTCTCCTGGTGTTCCTATACCTATCAACTCTATATTTTTTAGAGTAATTTGATTTTCTTCTAATAAAAGTTTAATACTACTTATTATAGTTTGTATTATAAACTCTTGAATATCTTCTATTTTTTCAATATATATATCTGTATCTTTTTTACTAATTATATTTCCCTCATTATTTACAATTCCAACACCTATATGACTTCCACCTAAATCTATTCCTATATTCATTTGTTCCTCCTTTTATAATTCAAAATTAATCTAAATAACACATATCAGCCTGCTAAATTTATAAATATATAAGTTTAGCAGGCAGTAACATTGCATCTCTCCCAATAAAACCCTACAAATAAAGATTACCCAATATATATACATATTATAGGTAATCCTCACGTATTTATGCTTAATAAACAACATCATTTGAATACATTATATTATTATTTGATTCTTTTTTTACAAACCCTGCATTAGGGTCTAAAACCAAAGCAACAGTAATAGCTCCTAATATAAGTAACACTACTAATCCGATTAATAGTTTAATTAAATTCTCTTTCTTAAACATAACTTTTCCTCCCTATTTTATAAAAGTTAAAGCTATAATAACTATTCCGTGCTATTACTCTATATATAGCAAACCCTTTAAAGCTACCTCTTTGTAAGTATTTTAGTAAAAATTTAATAACTACTATACCAACTAAAAAGCTTGATATTACTCCAATAAAAAATGGTACATTAAACACAAAATCTTTTAATTTAAATACAGTCGCAGCAAGTACTATAGGAGCAGATAACATAAAAGAATATTTAGCAGCAGAAGTTCTATCTACTTTTAATAATCTTGAAACTGTCATAGTAACACCAGATCTAGAAACACCTGGAATAAATGCTAAACTTTGTGCTAAACCAATTAAGAAAGTTTGCTTTAATGTCATATGTTCATAGTCTGTAGTAGCTTTTGCATTTTTATCTACAAAGTATAAAATTATACCCATAATTATTAGTGCTATTGCTATTATTAATGGAGTAGTTAACTTATCCCCAACAAAATGATCTAATAAAAATCCTATTATTCCACCAGGAATTGTAGCAAGTACTATGTACCAAAACATTCTTCCTTCTGGTGAATCTTCTTTTTTAATAGCCTTGTTAAAACCACCTTTTATTAAATCTATCCAATCTTTAAAGAAAAATATTCCAATTGCTAGTAATGTACCAAAATGTAATGCTACATCAAAAGCTTCTGGCACATCCCAATTAAACATCCATGGTATAATTGCTAAATGGGCAGAACTTGATATTGGCAAAAGTTCTGTAAGCCCTTGTACTATTCCTAATATTAATGCTTGTATTCCATTCATTATAAAATTCCTCTTTTCTTAATTTAATTTATGAGACTAAAAATATTTTTCTTTACTTTCATTATTATTTTATATATTAAGTTCTTTGTCCTAAACTATTTTAATTATTACTTTATGCATTAAGTCATTTTCAATTATTATTTCATTTTATACTACTTAAATTATTACTTCTTATTCTAAACCTTATACATTTATATTTTATATTTATTAATCCTTTTCTAAAATATATTTTTATCTTTTATCTCATTATATATAGTTTGTTTTATACATTTAGCTGCACTATATGGTGCCACTTTTCCAGGAAGAGCTAACGCCCATATTACTTTTATTCCTAAATTGTTTGCAGATTTTATATCAACACCACCTGGTTTAGATGCTAAATCTATAATTAGACTATCTTTTTTTATTAATTTTAATCTATTTTCATCTAATATCATACTTGGTATTGTATTTATTATAATATCTTTATCTTTCAAATTATCATCTAATTTTGAAAGTGAAACTTTTTTATATCCATATGTTTCAATCCAAGCTAAATCCTCATTCTTTCTTGCTTCACAATATACATTTGCTCCAATTCCTTGAAACATTTTAGAAAGCACCTTTCCAATTCTACCAAATCCTAGTATTAATATGTTACTTCCATGTAATGTAAATTCTGTTTCTTCCATTGCTATCTGAATAGCTCCTTCTGCTGTAGATATACTATTTAAAACTGCAAGTTCTTCACATTTAATTAAATCTATAATCTCAAAATCTATTTTTTCTTGTATATTATATAAATTTTTTGGTATACTTCCAGCTATAAAAACTTTATTATGTAGCAATTTTATAACATCTTTTATTAAAATGTCTTTATTACTAAATGGTGCTATTATAAATTCTTCATCTTTGCAAAGTGGAATAGAGCTTAGAACTAATTTGCTCTTTTTTATACATTCTTCTTCATTTTCACATATAAATACATTATTTATATGTTGTAAGTTTTCTGTTTTTTCCAATCCATATGTATATACAGCAAATTCATCTTTTACTAACATTTGAATAAGATAAACAATTCTTAAATCTCCACCTATAACAGATATGTTCTTTTCCAATATTAACACATTCCTTTCATATTAAACTTAATATGAATATATTCTGTTTTGTTTAAATTATCACATTTATTTTTCTTCTTTTTCTATCTGATTTTCTTCTTCAATATCTACATTTTTCTTGATATTTTTTATCATTTTCATATCATTATTATTTAATTTATTTACTAATTTATATGTTTCTTTTAAATGTTTTTGTGTTAATTTTTCTTTTTTACTTAACTTTTTTAATATTGGTTTGTTTAATGTATCATTTAAATCTGGTGTCTTTATATGTTTAATTATTGGTGCAAAAATAGATTGACCCTCTATTTCCTTATACACTTTACTATCAAGTTCTATTGCTACATTAATATAGTTTACTGCTTTTGCTTTATCTCCCCTTAGCATACTAATTTGCGCTAAATAATAATAAGAGCCCGCTTCCACTTCTTCTGAAGATAAACATTCCATAAAATAACTTTCTGCTTCTCCGTAAATCACCATATAACATAGATATTTGTGCTAAATTGAATTTAGCACTATATAGCATACTATTAATTTCTGCTGCTGTCTGGTAATATTCTTTTGCTTTTTGAAAATCATTTAATCTTGTATAAACCATTCCAAGATTATAATAAATATCATAACTTGCTGGATTATATTTTAGTGCTTCTGTATAAACTACTGTAGCTTCTTTAAATCTTTCCTCATTATATAAAATATCACCTAATAGCATAGTAGCCTGCATATAATCTGGTTTCTTTTTTAATAAATCATTAAGCATATCTATAGCAGCATCATTATTATTTAATTTTTGAAGTAATACTGATATCTTATAATATGAGTTATAATCTTTTGTATTAATTTCTATTGCTCTTACATATTCATCTATTGCATTTGTGTGCTTGCCTTCTAATTCATAAATTTCGGCAATCATTTTATGCCCTAAATAACTATTTGGATACTTATCTATTAATTTTAACATATATCTTTTAGCTTCTTCTGGATTCTTTTGTTTTAAGTAAATTTTAGCTATCATAATGTTTAATAATTCTGGAAACAATAAATTTTTCTTTTCTAAAATTAAAACAATTCCTGGAATAATTACACATAAAATATATAATATTATTTTTATTATTATAGGAAGTTTAATATCTGAAATTAGTTCTATAAAGTTAATACCTATTCCTATAAATTGTAATATCAATATGTCTATATATGCAGTATCATTCTTTTTTATCATCTTAAAAAATACAATGATAAATAAAGTAAAAGCTAACAAATTGAATATTATTTTTTCAATTATCATATACATCCTCTTTATTTATTAAATTTTTCTTTATAATTTTCAATTGATTCTTCTATTATTTTTTCTGCTTCTTCTCTTCCATACATTTTATCTACAGTTGTTTTCTTGCCTTCTAATTGCTTATATACTTCAAAAAAGTGCATAAGTTCATCAGATATTTGTTTTGGTAATTCTGAGATATCTTTATAGCAATTTAAATATGGGTCATTTTTTGCTATTGCGATAATTTTTTCATCTTGTTCATCACTATCTATCATTTTTAGTACACCAATTGGATAACACTCTATTAAAGTAAGTGGATATACAGACTCTTGGCATATTACTAAAACATCTAAAGGATCATGATCACCTGCATATGTTCTTGGAATAAATCCGTAATTTGCTGGATAATGTGTTGCTGTATAAAGTACTCTGTCTAATTTAAGCATTCCTGTTTCTTTATCTAATTCGTATTTATCTCCACATCCCTTTGGTATTTCTATTACTGAAACAAAACTATCTTTTTTTACTCTTTTTTCTGAAATATCATGCCATATATTCATAATTACTTCATTTCCTTCCTTATCTGCATTTATGGTTATATTTTAAGCTAAAAATATTAAAATGTCTAGTAATATGGCAAAAAAAGTAATAAAAATAGGTCAGTATAATATACTGACCAACATTTTCCTATATCACCCAAAAATTATTATTGGCACTGCAATTGCCATAAATAATAATGCTATACATACAAAAATGCATAATATTACATTAATAACTATCTGTTTTCTTCTCCGTTTCATATGTAAGACTCCTTTTTATATATTTTTTCCATATAACTGCAAGTATTTATTAGTAGCAATTATAAAAGGAAAATATCCAAACATGCACTTTGGCTGTATTTTTTATATTATCATCTTTGTATATCTTCGTCAACTAATTTCATACTCTTCCTCTTTTCTCTTTTCTTTAGCCTGTTTTAAATTTTCGCTAACCTCTTTATCAACAGTATCTTTAACAACATCAAATTTTAAACTTTCTCTAAAAGAATTATTCTCATTATTTTTAACTACTTCTGGAGTTTGCTTTGGTATTTTAGGTTCTGGTAAAGCTTGTCTACTTTTTCCTTCATACCAATTTTTAACTCTCTGTACCAATACTTGATACCATTTTTGCTTATTTTGTGTTGATATTGAACTGCTCTCGTTTGTTAGTGATTGTTCTTCTTTTTCTATACTATCTAGTGCTATTTGATGATTTTTTATAGATTTATCATAACCTTTTATTTGCCTATTTAAAGTACCTATGTTCTTATCCATTGTTGTATTAATATCAATTTTCCCTTTACTATCTATAGATAAGCCTCTTTCAGCCAATTCCTCAATATCTTTTTCAGTAATATTAAGTTTATTTTTAGAAATATATGCCATTAATGATGTCTTATTGTTTAACATCTTGCTTTTTGCTTGTGGTAATAGTGTATTTATTATTTCGTTTGCTCTATTAGGATTTTTATAAGAAACAAGTCCTGTCCCAACTTTAATCTTCATATCATCTAATTCTTTTTTTAAATCTGTAATTTCTTTTTGAGCCCCTAAAACACCTTTTAAATTATTTCCTAAACTAGGATGCTCTGTAACTAATTGTCTTAGATTTTTTAATCGGTCTCTCTTTTCTATTGTTTCATCTTTTTCCTTTTCTAGCTTAGATATTTTTCTACTATATTTTTTCTGCATAACTTCATTTAAATGTTGTTTCATTTCTGGATTTTCTTTAATCTCGTCCATTCTAATGTTCACTTTTATTTGTAATCTTTTCATTGCATCTTTTTTCTTTATAGTTTCATCTTGAACCACTTTTAATTCGTCGTCTATTCTTTTTAATTCTGTTTGTGCTATTTTTTCATTAGCTACATTGCCTATTTTTTTTGATTCTGCCAATTTTCCATTCCATATTATTTTATCTGTTGCTAAATTATTGGCTTTTGTTTCAAGTGCTAATATATCTTTACTAACATTTCCTAATTCATTTTTTAGCTGTACATATTCTTTATTTAAACTTTCTAAATCCATATCCATTCCTCCTTTCTTATGAATTAAGTGCTATATTACAAGTTTCTAATATATTGTCTAATTTACTTATTAAGTCATCTATTTCAACCTTTAATTCTACTATTTCGTTTATCGATAATTTTTCTAGTGACTTATCTAAGATTTTTGTTGTTTTTTTATCATTCGTATCTTTCTCTTTAATTTTTCTTTTTTTAAAAAACATCTCCATTCTAATTCCTCCTTACTATCTTAATATAATTATATCGCTTTTGCCTTACCGTGTCTGCTTTATAGCCATTTTAGGTTATCATATTGTAATGAATCTAATAGTGTTTCAATATTTTTGTGAGCAAAAAAAGTAGCTATCTTTAATCATATAAGATAACTACTTTTCATATTTTCTATTTTATTTTTCTATACTTCTCATATCTATTGTTTACTAAGCTTTCTTTATCTATTTTTTCTAAGTTCTTAATATTATCCAAAATGCATTTCCTTATTTTTGAGCTTACAGCTTGAAAGTCTTCTCCTGCTCCGCCTTCTGGTTCTTCTATAATTTCATCAATAACCTTTAAATCTTTTAAATCTTTTGCTGTTATTTTCATATGTTCTGCTGCTTCTTTATTTTTACTTGCATCTTTATACAAAATACTTGCAAATCCTTCAGGTGATAATATAGAATATACTGCATTTTCTAGCATAATAATTTTATCTGCTACACATATTCCTAAAGCCCCTCCACTAGAACCTTCTCCTATAACAATAGAAATAATAGGAGTTTTTAACCTAGACATTTCTAATAAATTTTTAGCAATTGCTTCTCCTTGTCCTCTTTCTTCTGCTCCAAGTCCTGGATATGCACCTGGTGTATCTACAAATGTTATAATTGGTCTATTAAATTTCTCTGCTTGTTTCATTATTCTAAGAGCTTTTCTATATCCTTCTGGATTTGTCATTCCAAAATTTCTTTCCATATTTTCTTTAGTTGTTTTTCCCTTTTGCTGACCTATTATTGTAACTGGATATTTATCAATTCTCCCAATCCCTGTTATAATTGATTTATCATCAGAAAATAATCTATCTCCATGTAACTCAATAAATTCATCACATATTAAATTTATGTAGTCTAATGATTTAGGTCTATTTGTTTTTCTTGCAAGCATAACTCTATCCCATGCAGTAAGCTTTTCTGATTGCATTTTGTTCCTCCTTTTGAAAATGTTATAATATTATCTCATTATTATTCATACAAAATTATATATTTTTATAATTAATAATATTATTAGTTAATTTTTGCATTTTCTTTTAAATAATATTTATTTATGTAATTGTAAAATGTTATATAAAGTCTCTTTCATATCTTTTCTTTCAACAATTTTATCTATAAACCCATGTTCTAATAAAAACTCTGATCTTTGAAAACCTTCAGGCAATTTTTGTTTAATCGTCTGTTCTATTACTCTAGGTCCTGCAAAACCAATTAAAGCATTTGGCTCTGCTAAAATAATATCTCCTAAAGATGCAAAACTTGCTGTAACTCCTCCTGTTGTTGGATCTGTTAAAACAGATATGTATAAAAGTCCTGCTTCATCAAGTCTTGCAAGAGCTGCAGATGTTTTAGCCATTTGCATTAAAGAAATAATCCCTTCTTGCATTCTAGCTCCTCCAGAAACACAAAAAATTATAAGTGGAAGTTTATTTTTTATTGCCTCTTCAATGCTACAAGTTATTTTTTCTCCTACTACACTTCCCATACTTCCCATTATAAAGTTTCCATCCATAACAGCAATAACTACCTTTTCGCCATTTATTTCTCCAAACCCTGTAGTTACCGCTTCTTTTATATGTGTTTTTTCCTGCAAAGATTCTATTTTCTTACTATACCCTTCAAAGTTTAATGGATTTCTAATCTCCATATCTTTGTTTATTTCTACAAAAGTTCCCTCATCTATAATTTGAGAAATCCTACGTCTAGCAGATAACCTAAAATGTTTTCCACAATTAGGACACACACTGTAGTTTTTATGTACTTCATCTTTATATAAAATCTCTTTACAAGCATCACATTTAACCCATTTTCCAATTAGCATATCAGATGCTTTTATATTTTTTTTATTTTTCTCTTCTGTTTGATTAATTTTTTTAATTTTATCTATCACCATACTGATTATACTTCCTTTATATATTATTCTATTCTAATAAATTAGTTAATCTCTCTATATCTTTATAAACTGAAAAATTAACATCCATATGATTATATGAAACTATTGTATATGTACATAATTCATTCCAAGAATAGGACTCCACAAAACAATCAGACAGAACATCTGTACTATCATTACTATAATTATTAATTTCATTTTCTAAGATTGTTTTTAATTCCTGAGCCTCTTCATTTGTAAGCCTTTTTCTGTTTAATACTTTTTCTTTATAATCGAATCCTTTAAATCCAACATATTTATCTTCACATTTTCTTACTACTTTTTTGGATAGGTCAATCTGATAATAAACTTTTGTATAACTTCCTCCATCTGATCTAGGCATATAACTTCCATTTTGGGATATTACTATATATCTATCATTAGAAGATACTTCAAATTTATTCATCTTTATAAACATAAAACATCCAGTTAGAATAGTTGCTAATATAATAATTGTATATATTACTACTTTTAATTTTTTATGCATAGCTAGTTTTTCCCCTTATTTTTTTACAAATTGAACTCTTTATTTATAAATGATGTATCATAATCATTCTTAACAAAATCTTCGTTTTCTAAAATACTATATAAAAAGTCTATATTCGTATCTATTCCTTCCACAATAAATTCTCCAAGTGCACTCTTCATTTTTGCAATTGACTCATTTCTATCATTTCCATGAACTATAATTTTAGCAATCATTGAATCATAAACTCTTGGTACTTCGTAATCTGAATAAATAGAAGTATCTACTCTAATACCATTTCCACCTGGAATATGAAGTCCTGTTATTTTTCCGAGGACATGGCATAAAATTCTTACTTGGATTTTCTGCATTAATTCTGCACTCCATACTATGACCTTTAAAAATAATATCTTTTTGTTTTAAATTTAATTTCTCTCCAGATGCTATTTTTATTTGTTCTTTAACAATATCGATACCTGTAACCATTTCTGTTACTGGATGTTCTACTTGAATTCTTGTATTCATTTCCATAAAATAGAAATTTTTATTTTTATCCACTAAAAACTCTATAGTACCTGCATTTGAATATCCTATTTCTTTACAAGCCTTTACTGCCACTTCTCCCATTTTTTTTCTTAATGCATCTTGAATAACTCCTGATGGTGTTTCTTCTAAAACTTTTTGGTTTCTTCTTTGAACAGAACAATCTCTTTCTCCTAAATGTACTACATCTCCATATTCATCTGCTAATATTTGCATCTCCACATGTCTTGGATTTTCTATAAATTTCTCGATATAAATGCTATCATCATTAAAAGATACTCTAGCCTCTTGTTTTACAACTTCAAAAAATTTAACTAGTTCCTCTTCAGAATAAGCTACTCTTATTCCTTTTCCTCCACCGACCCGCAGATGCTTTTATAATAATTGGATATCCAATTTTTTCACCTATGCTTTTTGCTTCATCTATACTTTTTACTAAACCATCTGAGCCAGGAACTACTGGCACTCCAGCCTTTTGCATTGTTTCTTTTGCCATAGACTTATTTCCCATTAGCTCTATTAATTTATAAGATGGACCTATAAACTTTATTCCAATTTCATCACACATTTTAGCAAATGTACTACTTTCAGATAAAAAACCAAAACCTGGATGAATGCTATCAGCACCTGTTAAACAAGCTGCTTCTAATATATTTTTTACATTTAAATAACTTACTGCTGATTTAGCTGGACCAATACAAACAGACTCATCAGCCATCTTTCTATGTAATGAATCTTTATCTATCTCTGAATATACCGCAACTGTTCTAATTCCCATTTCTCTGCAAGCTCTTATTATTCTTACCGCAATTTCTCCACGATTAGCAATTAGTACTTTCTTTAACATCTTTTTTCCTTTCATTTGTGCCAATGGGGACGGGGCATTTTGGCACATTTTATATAAATATTTAAAAATAATATTATTACATTTTTTGTGCCAAAATGCCCCGTCCCCATTGGCACAAAAATTACATTTTGACCCAAAATCTCCGTTCCAACCGGGTCAAAAATTTACACAATAGCAAAAGTCAATTCACCTTTAGCTGCGAGCTTTCCATCTACTGTAGCTATAGCTTCTCCAACACCTATAGGTCCTTTTCTTTTTATAATTTTAACTTCTAATTTTAAAACATCTCCTGGTACAACCTGTTTTTTAAATCTCAATTTATCAATTCCACCAAACAAAGCATTTCTTCCTTTATTTTCTTCTAATGATAAAATAGCAACTGCACCAGTTTGAGCCATTGCCTCTACAATTAGTACTCCTGGCATAATAGGCTGACCTGGAAAATGTCCTTGAAAATAAGGTTCATTAATACATACATTTTTATAGCAAACAGCACTTTCTCCTGGAACGTAATCTTCTACTTTATCTATCATTAAAAATGGGCTTCTTTGAGGTATTATCTCCATAATTTGATTAACATCTAACATACTTTTTTTCCTTTCCAATCAAGATTCATTAGTAATAATGTTATAGTTCATACTATAACATTATCACACAACTGTGAATTGTAATTAAAATTAAACAATTTTATTTAATTTTAATTAGCACTTGTCCATATTCCACCATTTCTTCATCTTTTACTAAAATCTCTGCAACTTCTCCATCAAACTCTGATTCTATTTCATTCATTAATTTCATAGCTTCAACTATACAAAGTATATCACCTTTTTTTACTTTATCTCCTACTTTAACAAACATGTCTGCTTTTGGTGATGGTCTTCCATAAAATGTTCCAACCATTGGTGATTTAACTAATTTATATTCTTCTTTACTGCAATCATTTTGAACATTTTTAATTTCTTCTCCCACGGCTGTATTTATATTAATATTAGGAGTACTTTGCTTTAAATCATTAACTACTTCTTTAACTATAGTTTCATTTTTCTTCATACTTATTTTTAATCCATCAGGAAATTCAATATTTATTTCATCTATTTTTGCTTCACCCATGTCATCCATCAATTTTTTTATTTCATCATAATTCATATAAAATAACCTCCATCTATCTACATAATCATTCCGGCCATCAACATTTAAAACTTGACCTGTTATATATGTATTTTCTTCTGCTCCCAAGAAATATACTGCATTTGCCACTTCCTTAGCATTTCCCATTTTTCTTAATGGAATTTGAGAATTAATAGATTCTTTTACTGTATCTGATAATACATCTGTCATATCTGTTTCTATAAATCCTGGTGCTACAGCATTTGCTAAAATATTTCTACTTGCAAGTTCTTTAGCTACACTTTTTGTAAATCCTATAATTCCTGCTTTTGATGCTGCATAATTTGTTTGCCCAGCATTTCCACTAACACCTACTACAGATGAAATATTTACAATTCTCCCATTTCTTTGTTTCATCATATAACTAATAACATTTTTAGTCATATTAAATGTTCCTTTTAAATTAACATCTATAACCCTATCAAAATCTTCTTCTTTCATTCTCATTAGTAAATTATCTTTGGTGATTCCTGCATTATTTACCAAAACATCTATTCTACCAAATTTTTCTACCACACTTCTCACCATTTCTTCACATTTAGAAAAATCTGTAACATCACCTTTTACACATAAAATTTCTACATTTCCATTTTGACTTAATTCGTTTTGCAATTTTGCTACATCTGTTTTATCTGAAACATAATTTACAACTATATTATATCCATTTTCAGCAAACTTTCTAGCGATTTCTTTTCCAATACCTCTTGAACCACCTGTAATAAAAGCTACTTTTTTATCCATATCATTTTCATTCCCTTCATTAATATATTATTTATATTAAATTACAAATGTTATATCACATTTAGCTTTAAATTTGCAAATTCAATAATAAACAATTTAAACAAATATGGTTAATTCATATATCATATCTATTTAATTAATTGCTTCTAAAAATTCTTCTAAAGATTTCATATCACTTATAGAAAAAACTTTTATATCTTCACTTTTAAGCTCTTTTTTCACAAATCCAGACAATGCTTTACCAGGTCCAATTTCAACAAATGTGTCTATTCCTTCAGATTTCATCTTTTTAATTGCTTTATCAAATCTTACAGAACTTACAATATGATTTGCCAAAATTTCTTTAATATTATCATCTTTTTTATAAAAATCACCATCTATATTTTTTATCACTTTATTCTCATTTATAGTAAAATTTGCTTTTTCTAATTCTTTAGAAAATAATTCTCTTGCTTTGTTTAGTTTTTCTGTATGAAAAGGTCCACTTGTTTTTAATTTTATAATTCTCTTGCTATTTAAATTATTAAGCTCTTTTATTGCTTCTTCTATTCCTTCGGTTTCGCCTGAAATTACTGTTTGATCTGAATAATTGTAATTTGCTGGTACAACAAATTTGCCATTTGCTCTTATTCTTTCACATACATCTTCTATAATAGAACTGTCTAGTCCAATAACTGCTGCCATTTCAAATTTTCCTTCTGGAAGGCAACTTCCCATATAATATCCTCTTTTTTCTAAAAGCTTTATTCCTTCTTCAAAACTAATATATCCTGAATAAATTAATGCAACATATTCTCCTAAACTTAATCCTACAGAAACATCTGGTTTAATTCCTTTATTTTTCAAAACTTCTAGTATTGCCAAACTTGTAACAGCTATTGCAATTTGTGTATTTTGTGTTTTATTAAGTTCTTCTTCTGTTTCTTCGAAACACATTTTTTTAACATCGATTCCTAGAATATTACTTGCTTGCTCATAAATCTTATTTGCTTCTTCATAATTTTCACATATGTCCTTACCCATTCCTATAAATTGGGCTCCTTGTCCTGGGAATAAAAAAGCTATCTTCATTATTATTCTACCTCCATAATTTATATTATATTTATTAGTCATATAAAGTTCATTTTTATTCTTATACCTTTATTATTCATATATCACATTTAGTTCTTATAAATCAAGTTATATTTTACCTTAAATAGCATATTTTATCTATTAGTCTGACTGGTCAGATTTGATGTATTATACAAAAAAAACACAATGATATAGATACTTCTTAATATCATTGTATTTTACTATCTTTATAACATTTATATACTTACATTTTATTAGTACAAATTGGTTGTACATTTGTTACAAAGTTTATAATATTGTTTTATACTAAAACCTTCCCTCTATTAGATATACTGTTCATATTTGTCGTTGTATAACTCTTTTTAAATCGTCAAAACTATATACATCATAATGTGCTTGCAATGTTATAGCACTGAAAAAATAATTTTCATGAGCATATTTATCCCATTCTTCTTTTGTTATTTCTCTGTTTTCTTTTAATTTTTTCTTGAATTCTTTTAGACTTCTTAGATAATAATTCATATACTCACCTCTCTATAGTAATTATATATTAGTTATTATATACATTTATATTAATCTTGTATCGCGAATTTTGTCGAATACATCATAAAAAAATCTAAATCGAGATTTTTTTGGAAATAAATGCCTATAATGTTAAGCATAATAAAAAAACATTAAATATCTTATTTTTATTTAATGCTTTTTTATAATTTTCCTACATAACTTATTAAAACCAATTCCACAGATATAACCAATTGCTTCACTAGATAAATATCCATTTTGCACAGCAAATTTATTCCATGTTTTCTCATTTGGTCTAGTTCTAGTTGTCTTTATATATCTTTCTAGCTCTTTAAGTGATTTTTCATAATATATCTTTACTTCATATTTATTATTACTCATAATATTTTTTCATTACCATATTGCCTTATATAATTCTGTTATTTCAATATCTAAAGCTTTTGCCAACTTTACACTTACTAATAAACTTGGCATTTTGTAATTATTTTCAATATCACTTATATGAGAAACTGAAACACCGCTTCTATCTGATAGTTTAGTTAAAGTTACTTTTTTTTCGTGTCGTATTTGTTTTAATAAAATTTCTATATGCATCTTCACCACCGACTTCTAGTATGTACATATTTTGTTTTATTTAACCACAAATCCTTTTCGTTATGGCGGAATTATTAAAAATATTATCACTTTTATTAAATATATTTTTGTATCTTTAAGTTTTTCAAATTTAATTTTGTTTTTTTTTGCATTCAGTTTCAGTTAATATTAACCTATTTGTTAGTATATGTTCCAAATATTTGTTTGTATTTTATCACAAATATTATTTTTGTAAATATATTTCTATTAAATAAAAAAAATTCCTAAATTTTGCATTAGGAATTTCTAATAATTGGATATTAAGTTAAATAATTGTTTTAATATTATCTTCAAATATTTCTAAAAATCTTTTTATTATTTCTTCTCTTAAAAACTCTTTATTATATTCTTTTTTTAATGAAGTAGCAATATTTACTGTATCTGTATTAAAATTATCTTCATTAACATTAAACCCTATACCTATTAATATATGATTTACTTTACTTTCACTTGTACTAGTCTCTGTTAATATCCCAGCAATCTTTTTACCATTTAAAAATACGTCATTAGGATACTTTATTGTTAATTTATAGTTATACAATTCACTAATTGTATTTACTATACATTCGGAAATTAACTTAGTTAGTCCATCTAACATTTGTATATTACATTTTGGAAAAATAATTAAAGTCATTGCTATATTTTTTCCGCTACCTGTATACCATATATTTTCTTTAGTACCTCTCCCTTTATTTTGACTATCTGCTAGAATAATTGTACCATTATCTATTTCTGTATTTATTAATTTCTTTGCTTCATCTTGAGTAGAACCAATTTCTTTATAATATATAATATTTTTTCCTAAAATATTAGTTTTAGATTTTTTTATTTCTTCTATATTCATATATTCTCCTATTTTAGTAAACACATATTGAATTTTTCATTAAATCATTTACAATATCTTCAAAGTTGCACATTACTCCATTACTAACTAATTTGTCTAATATTGTATCGATTTCACTTTCATCTTCTGTTATTTGTGCAATATCACTTATTTCTTTGCATGGTAAATTATTTTCTTTTATAACTTCTATTCCATATAATTCATCTTTTGTTTTGTAATACTGAATTTTTTCTTTTATGCTATCTCCTGTTTCATTTATATTTTTGTTTATTTCTATACATGCATATAAACTTTTCATTGGTCCTCTTTCTCCTTTCTTCTTCATATTGTGTTGCTATTTTACAACATAATATTTCATATTACAACAAGTTTTCATCGTCTTATTCTTTGATTTTTTGACATTATTCGTCATTTTTTTATATTTTGCGATGCATATTCACATAATTTGTATACACAAAACGCCAAAAAATTACATTTTTAATGTTGTAATATCTAGGTGAAAGTTATTTATTTAATTTTGCTCTAAAATCTGCTATTTTTTTATTTATTTCTTCAAGACTCTCATCATAATAACTATCTATTACTTGTAATTGTTTTATAGATAAATTCTCTAATGACTCTGGATTGTTTTCTGTAATATCTATTATTTCTTTTACCTTTTGTCTATTTTCACTTTCTTTTCTCAATTTTTCTATATTACTTAATTCAGACGAATCTTTAATTTTATTCTCAGCTTTAGGCTCTTCTAACATCAAATTTTTCTTTTTAAATATACTAGTGAAAAAATTTTTTATATTAATATATATTTTTTGTATAGTATCTATCATATATTAATCATCATCCCCTATATTGTAATCTCCATTTATAGTTTTATTTAATTTTTCTAATCTTTTTAGTTCTTCTTCTAATAAAGATAATTCACACTTTTTCAATTCTATTTGTGCCTTTTTCGTTGCTATAGAATCTATTAAACCTTGTTTTATAAGTTCTTCTGTTGTCTTTTTATTACCTTTATTTTTTTTATCCTCGCTTTTATCTTCTTCATCTTTAAAAGCTTGTTGTTGCTTTTTATTTTTATCACTTAAACCTTTAGCAGTTCCCTTTTTGCCTTTAAAATCTTTTTTACTCTTACTAGATTCACTCTTTATATTAGGAGATGTATCTTTTTTTACATAATCTTTTACTTGTTCAATTGGTACACCTTCTTGTATTGCCTTAATTATGCTATTGAATTTAACTCCATATTCTTTATATACTTTCTCTAAAATCACTGTTCTTTTATCACTATATGATAAATTCCAAAATCCCTTTCCACATAATTTCATATATATATACATTTTATTTGCTTCATCTGTTAGTTCTTTATCCGAAAAGACTTTTCCACTTTCTGAGAATTTAGTCTGAAAAAAATCTCTCATATAATTGTATATAGAAGCAAGTTTTAATTTTTGCTTATCTGATTTATACATCAACCCAAATTTACTATCTGAACTATATTTATAGGTTTCTGGTATATGTAGCCCAAAACTTGACTCTATATCTTCACACAAATATTCTATAAAAGGTTGATCTTCCATTAGCGAATTCTTTCTGGTTCTTTTTTTGGATCTTTCATTATTTTCACTTTTTTGCATTTTGCTATCACCCTGCTTACTTTTTCGCATATCTATTCTTGATTTTGCAATATCATATTCTTGTTTTTTTATAATACTACCTTTCATGTATTGTATAATATCTCTTGTTATTGGAATAAAATCTAATTCCTGCCATCGCAAATTTTTTATATATTGAATTTGTTCTTCAGTTAATTTATGAGAAAAATATGTATGTCCCAAATGTCTTTCTGTAGTTGGTTCAATCTTAAGAGGCTCAGTCTCTGGTCTACCTAGTATTCTATTTAGTTTATCTAATTTAAAATGAAATATATATGGTTTACTATATCCTGGAAGTTCTGTACTTAATAAAATTGTATTTTTTCTTTCCTCTTCATCTTTAATAGTCTTTTTATCAAATCTAGAAGAATCAGTTATATTAATTCCAATTTCTCCTTGTTCTTGCATAATTATAAGTTCTGCCATATTCTCATGTTTCATTTGATAAAAAAAGCTTTCACAATACTTTAATTTAGAATACATATAGAAATCTCTAAGCATACAATGAAATGATTTTCGATCACTTAATCTACCTGTTTGACCTTTAAACCATTGTACAAACTTAGAATATTCTTGCGGATTATTATTCTCAACAGAAAAAAATCCTGGTCTCTCTGGGTCATTTCTAAAAGTTACACCTTCCATAAATAACCACTGCTCAGAGTTACTTAAATATTCGTTATATAACTCTGATAATTTAGAAACATAAAATTTTGTCCAATGTCTTGTATTATTTTGGACTATATTTCCTTCTTCATCCCTTTGTATAATATTTCTTGTTATTAATTGTTTCGGAATTTTTGAAAGTCTATTTCCAAGTTCCATTCCAGCCGCTGCAATTTCTCTTCTATCACTTAAATTTTCATAATGATTATCTAAAAACTTTTTATCAATTGTAAATAAATCAACATTTCCCAATTTTGAATATAATCCATTTAATCTTTCAATAATTTTATCATACATTCCAAATGTATAAACATTTCTATAAAGACTAATAATCTGCTTTTTATTCCAAAAAGCCATTGATGATGGTTGTTCTTCATCAAGACTTTGTGCTTCTTGTACAAAACGAAATAATTCGTTTACAGTATCTATATTTGTTATTAAATCTTCATTTAAGAAAAACCTTTTTTCTTTATCTTCACTTCTTTTATGTATATGTTTACAAAGACTTTTTTTCATTCTTTATCCTTTCTCGTATAATTTATGTTGACTTATTTATATTTTTCTTATATAATTTTGATATTAATTTTATAAGGAGTGATATCATGAAGACAAAACTCCAAATCTTGACAAAGAATAATTCAGACAGTTTGTCTGAACTGTTCCATTCCTTTGAGAAAAGATTCCCAAAGGAAAAGGGTTGTATAGCCCTACTAAGGGACTTTATATACAATCCTAACACAACCATCCAAAAAGTGGATGTGTTAAAATCGCTAAATAAAATAAAATAGGAAGGCTTCGCCTTTCTATTTTATTTTATCATAATATTATCATTTTTTAACTTCAGTTACACAAATGTAATATAATTGTAAATTCAATGTAAAAATTTAACATATTATCAACATATTTAGATTTGCATATTATAACTTTAATTATATATTTTCATTAAATTTCAGTTAACACTATCACTATTTTATACATTTAAATGCTATAAATACAACTTTTTACCATTTTTAATTAGACTTATCTTTTAAATCATGTTACAATTATAGAAAATTCCTAAAGAAGGTGATATAAAACATGCTCAAAAAAATTATTTTGGTATTTACAGTAGTAATGTTTAGTTTGATTGTTTCTACTATTCGGCCTAGTTTAACTACTTCGGTATTAAAAAGCTATTGTATAGATTATTCTTTAGAACCAGAAAACTTCTATTTAATTCCTGGACTTAATACTACATATGTACCACAAGGCTTATGTCTATTGAAAAATGAAAGATATACATATAGACTTATTACTGCTTATGATAGTAGTAATCGTGAAAATAGCTGTTTATATGTTATTAATACTAAAGGAGAACATATAAAAACTCTATTTTTCGATGATTCAATTGGCTTACATGTTGGAGGTATAACTTCTAACAACTCTGGTTCATGTGTGTATGTATGTGATAGTCTAAATAATTGCATTCGAATTTATAGTGCAGATTTAATTAGCAGTTCTTTTGATGGAAAAGTTATCAAAGAATTTATTAGCTATCCAGTTGATTACATTCCATCTTTTATTAGTTATGATGACTTTGATAACTGTTTATTAGTTGGATCTTTTTCCAAAAATGATTCTAGCAAATTGGTTCAATATTCACTCGATTTTAAGAAAATCAATGAAATATTAATTCCAAAAAGAATTCAGGGAGTGACAAGATTATCAACAGGAGAATATGTACTTTCTCAATCTTATGGACGTTATAACGACTCATCTTTATTAATAGGCCATATTGAGAATAAAAGATTTTACTCTGATTCTGAAATTACTCTTCCACCAGGACTAGAAGAAATATATTGTACAGAAAATGATAATATATTTCTGTTATTTGAATCTGCTTCAAAAAAATTTAAGTCTAGAAATCCAATATACAAAGTTATTTTGATTCTACTTGATTAATCTAAAGGTCGACATCTGTTATTAGAAAGATGTCGGCCTTTAATTATTTAATATACATTGTAACTACCATTTTATCATTAATAAATATATAAAAAACATTCATAAAACTTGACAAATCTGCACATACTATGTAAAATAGTTATATTATGTATAAAATAAATTAGGAATTTTAGAGTTTCTAATTTTTATATTTGCAATGAAAATGACGACTTGCTAAAAGTTACTAAAAGAGATTAAAGGTTATAGCTGAAAGCCTTTATTAGAAGAACATAGCAAACCAACACATTGGAGCAAATTTTATAAAGTGGAAAAGCCTAAAATATATAGGTTTCTCAAGCCGGGTGGCACCGCGGAAAAGTTATTTCGTCCCAGCATTATTTTATTAATGCTTGTGGGCTTTTTTTGTTTTTTATTTTAAAATTTGTATAAAGGAGATGTTTAATTATGAATGAATACAGAACTCATAATTGTAATGAGATTAGCTTAGCAGATGTTGGAAAAGAAGTAAAAATTTCAGGATTTGTTCAAACTATCAGAGATTTAGGAGGAGTTGTTTTCCTAGATATACGAGATATGTATGGAGTAACACAAGTTGTTACATCTGGAGAAGCAAAAGATGTAGATTTTGCATCACATATTCCAATTGAGTCTACAGTTTGTGTAGAAGGAACTGTAAGAAAAAGAGATGAAGAAACTTTCAACCCAAATATAAAAACCGGTGAAGTAGAAATATTTATAAAAAATATAACAATACTTGGAAAAAGAACTAAAAACTTACCTTTCGAAATAAATTCGAATCAAGATGTAAGAGAAGACTTACGTTTAAAATACCGTTTTTTAGATTTAAGAGGAGATAAATTAAAAAATAACTTGATTTTAAGAGCTGAGGTTCTTCAATATTTAAGAAGTCAAATGATAGAGCAAGGATTTTTAGAAATTCAAACACCAATACTTACAAGTTCATCACCAGAGGGTGCTAGAGATTACCTTGTTCCAAGTAGAGTTCATCCTGGTAAATTTTATGCACTTCCACAAGCACCACAACAATTCAAACAATTGCTTATGGTTTCTGGAATAGATAAATATTTTCAAATAGCTCCATGCTTTAGAGATGAAGATGCAAGAGCAGACAGAGCTCCTGGAGAGTTTTATCAACTAGATATGGAAATGGCATTTGCCACACAAGAAGATGTATTTTCAGTTATGGAACCAGTTATATATAATACATTTAAAAAATTCTCTAATAAAGAAATTGCAGAATATCCATTCCCAAGAATTCCTTATAAAGAGGCAATGCTTAAATATGGATGTGATAAACCAGATTTAAGAAATCCTTTAACTATAGTAGATGTAACAGAATTCTTCCAAAAATGTACCTTCAAACCATTCCATGGTTTAACAGTTCGTGCTATAAAAGTTAAAGGTCATATGTCTAAAGGATTCCATGAGAAAATGCTTGACTTTGCTAAATCTATTGGTATGGGTGGACTTGGATATTTAGAGGTACAAGAAGATTTAAGTTACAAAGGACCAATTGATAAATTTATACCAGATGAAATGAAAAAAGAGTTAATGGAACTTGCCGAATTAGAAAAAGAAGATACAATATTCTTTATTGCAGATAATGAAACAAATGCTAATAATTATGCATGTCAAATCAGAACAGAACTTGGAAAACGTTTAGATTTAATAGATGAAAGCAAGTTTAAATTCTGTTGGATAGTTGATTTTCCAATGTATGAATTAGACGATAATGGAAAAGTAGCATTTAGCCACAACCCATTCTCTATGCCAAAAGGTGGATTAGAATCATTAAATACTATGAAACCTCTAGATATAGTTGCATATCAATACGACATAGTTTGTAATGGAATAGAACTTTCTTCTGGTGCTGTTAGAAATCATGATCCAGAAATTATGATAAAAGCTTTTGAAATTGCAGGATATGGAAAAGAAACTATAGAAGAAAAATTCTCAGCTTTATTTAATGCATTTCAATATGGTGCACCACCACATGCTGGAATTGCACCAGGTGTTGATAGAATGATTATGCTTCTTACAGAAAGCGAAGTAATTCGTGATGTAATTGCCTTCCCTATGAATAGTAAGGCAGAAGATTTATTAATGGGAGCACCTGGAAATGTTACAAAAGAACAATTACAAGATGTTCATATTAAGTTAGACTTAAAGGACTAAAAAAAAATAGATATAGTTTAAACTATATCTATTTTTTATTTAGCATATTTCAATTTCATCCTTATTTTTTATTCTATCAATTTTATTTCGTATACATTTACTTACAAACCATGATAATATTGCAGGAACTAAAGCCATTCTAACATTTATGTACATTTTATCCCTTTTATCTTCCACTTCTTCTTTAAGATTTGCAATTTCCTTATTGGCATTAATAAGTCTTGCCATATCTCTAAATTCTAAATTTCCAGTTATACTTTTACGAGGTCTACTAAATTGAGTATGAGTCATATGTGGTACAGATTTAATATTTTGTTTGCTTCTTGTAAAAAGTTGAACCTTAGTTGGTAAATCTTCAAAAATACAATTTGGTTTAAATCTAACTGGAGTCTTACCATTTCTACCTTCAAATAAAGACTTTTTTATACATGTATTCCATATAGAACCAGCTGTATTCACTCCAATTTGATAAAATCTTGATTCTTGTAGTTTCCCAGCATTACTATTAAATGTCCTTACAGGATTTTCATTTGCATCTAATCTTGTCAATTGATAACCAAGTACAAATATATCTGTATTTGGATTGTTTTTTATTGCATCATATATATTTAATAAGGCATCCTTGTTTATTTTATCATCAGAATCTAAAAATATTATATATTTTCCTTCTGCATTATCTAACCCAATATTTCTGGCTCCTCCTGGTCCTCTTGAACTCTCATCTGTTGAAAAGGTCTTTACAACTATATCTTTATGTTTCTTTTTCCAATTTTGTAGTATATCTTTAGATTTATCATTTATACTAGAATCATCATCTATTACGATTATTTCATAATCATCATAACTTTGACTTGATATACTATCTAATGCACATTTTATGTACTTTTCGGAGTTTTTCATTGGTATAATAATTGAAAAAAGTGGTTTACTTTTTTTATCTGTCATTTTAATTCCTCCATAATTATCATACATTTATTTTTTCATATTTTTTTACTTTACTCTTCATAATGTGTTAGTTTTTAATTAATTCTTCTAAATCTTCTTTTGAAAAATGATATTCTTTATTACAAAAATGACAAACTGTATCTGCTTTTCCGTCTGTATTTATTATATCTTCTAACTCTTCTTTTCCAATAGCAATAAGTCCTCTTTCTATTTTTTCTCTAGAACAATCACATTTATATTCAGGAAATATATTTTTATCAATAACTTTAATATTTCCATCACCTGTAACTTCTTTAGCAATTTCTTCTAAAGATAATTTATCATCTAACATTTTACTAATACTATCTGAATTCTTTATTGCTTCTTCTATTTTACTAATATCTTCTTCTGTCGCATCTGGCATAAGTGAAATTTGATATCCACCAGCTGTCTTCACACCATTTTTATCTACTAAAACTCCTAATGCAACTACACTTGGTGTTTGTTCAGATTTTGCAAAATATTCTGTAAAATCTTCTGCAATTTCCCCTGAAACAATTGGTGTCATACCTACATATGGATCTTTTAAACCTATATCTTTTATTATATACATCATTCCAGTTTTTCCAACTGCTCCTCCAACATCTATTTTTCCAATATCGTTTAAAGGCAAGTCTACTCTTGGATTTGTAACATACCCTTTTACATTACCTTTAGAATCTGTAACAGCTGTTAATGTACCTAATTTACCATCACCCTTTATTTGAACAGTTATAGAATCTTCTTCTTCCTTTAAATCTGCTCCCATCAAGCTTGTCATTGTTAATAATCTTCCAAGTGCAGCTGTAGCAGTTGGACTTAAATCATGTATTTTTCTTGCATCCTCTACTATTTTGGTAGAATCTATACATTTAACTGATACTTTTTCGTTATGAGCTAAAAATTTAATTATCTTGTTTTCCATTATCTTCTCCTTTTATTTACATCTTCTATGTTTATTATTGGTATATACTATATCATAAAAACTAAAAAAAGTCTAACCAATAGATAAAATTGAAAATATTTACTTCAATAAATATTTGTTTAATTATACATTTCTTTGGTATAACAAACATATATAATAATTAACAATATTATAAATTTACTTTTATTATCAAAAATAAAAAAGCAACAAGCGCTCTAATTTTAATAATTCGAGCGCTTTTACTGTACACTTATAATAAACAAGGATAATCCTTATCTTTAAAATAGTGTACAAGTTCTGAAAGAACCTTTTGATAGGGTTTCCACTCCATACAACAATCTTCTATTGTATAAGCAGAATTACAATCAGTAACTCTTTGCCCTAGTAGATTAGAGTATACCACTGGTATTAGCAACTTTCCACCCATAGGGCGTTTATCGTAACTTAATTTGCACCCATTTTCTGTATGCAGAACACATGGGGATCTTACATATGTAAGATCGACAATTTTTGCATCACGGTTTCTAATTCTCAGAATATAGAAAAAACCGTCTCTATTAATCATCTCCCCATCAATTAAATCTATGGATATATATCCTTTTTCTAGCTCTTTTTTTAAACCTTCAAAAGAAATATCCACAAAGTCGTCTGGACTAAAATGACAACCACAACTCTTACAACATACACCACCGCATTTAGCACATAATTCTGGATTTGTAGTTTCCTCTACTGTATAATCCTTTTTTATGCTTGGTGGTTCTGTACCTATTGCTTGTAGCCAATCAATAATCCGTCCAAAATCTACTTCTTTCATGTAAAGATTCCTCCATCTTTTCAAAAATTTGCATATACATGCTTATTAATATTATATCATATTGACATAATTATGCAATATATTGTTT
The DNA here is from genome assembly GCA_905215935.1 of uncultured bacterium. Taxonomy (GTDB): domain Bacteria; phylum Bacillota; class Clostridia; order TANB77; family CAG-508; genus CAG-492. Next base: position 30,683 of record CAJMRY010000004.1, on the reverse strand, counting down.
TTACATAAAAATACATACCTAAGCATTTAGCTAAAGTATGTATTTTAGTTTACAATTTTATACTAATTGTACTTAAATCTCTTTTCCATAATAAGCATCCATTAAAATTTCTTTTAACTCTGTTACTAATGGCACTCTTGGATTTGCTGATGTACATTGATCTTCAAAGGCTCTATCAGCAAGCATATCTATTTTTGATAAAAATTCTTCTTCATTAATACCTGCATCTTTAAATGATTTCTCTATTCCCAAATCAGCGTTTAATTTTTTAACTTCTGATATTAAAGAATTTACACCTTCTTCATTTGTATAAGCTGGGAATCCCATTCTTCTTGAAATATCTGCATATTTTTGGTCTGCAATAAAATATTCATATTTAGGGAATGATACAAATTTTGTAGGTTTTGAAGCATTATATCTTATAACATATGGTAACAAAATTGCATTTAGTCTACCATGTGCCATATGGAATTCTGCACCTAATTTATGTGCTAGTGAATGATTTATTCCTAAAAAAGCATTAGTAAATGCCATACCAGCTATTGTACTTGCATTATGCATTTTTTCTCTTGCGAACTTATTACTTCCGTTATTATATGCCTCTCTTAAATTTTTAAATACAAGTTCAATTGCTTTTTCGGCTAAGCCATCTGTGTAATCAGATGCCATATTAGAAACATATGCCTCAATTGCATGTGTTAAAACATCCATACCTGTGTCTGCTGTTATTCTTTGTGGTAATGTCATAACTAAATCTGGGTCCACAATTGCTACATCTGGTGTTAATTCATAATCAGCAAGTGGATATTTTTTATTATTTTGTTTATCTGTAATAACTGCAAAAGATGTTACTTCTGAACCAGTACCTGAAGTAGTTGGTATTGCTACCAATTTTGCTTTTTCTCCAAGTTTTGGGAATTTATAAGTACGTTTTCTAATATCCATAAATTTAAGTTTCATTCCTTCTGCATCTGCTTCTGGATGTTCATAGAAAAGCCACATACCTTTTGCTGCATCAATAGGGCTACCTCCACCTACTGCAATAACAACATCTGGTTTAAAATCATTCATCATTTTAACACCTTTATTTATAGTATCAAATGATGGATCTGACTCTACTTCTGAAAATATTTCTGAATGTACATATTCATTTCTTTTTCTTAAATGATATAATATTTTATCAATATATCCAAGTTTAACCATAGACGGATCTGTTACAATAAATGCTCTTGTAATATCAGGCATTTTTTCTAAGTATTGAATAGAACCTGCTTCAAAATAAATTTTCTCTGGAACTTTAAACCATTGCATATTAACTCTCCTTTTTGCTACTTTTTTTACATTAATTAAATTTACAGAAGAAACATTCGCTGTTGTTGAATTTCCACCAAAAGTACCACATCCAAGTGTTAATGATGGCATATTAGTATTATAAATATCTCCAATTGCACCATGAGTTGATGGAGAATTAACAATAATTCTTCCAGCCTTTACAGTTTCTGAGAATTTTAAAATTGTTTCATCATTTTCAGAATGAATAACTGCTGAATGTCCCATTCCTCCAAATTCAATTAGTTTTTCTGCTAATGCAATTCCTTCATCTGGTCCTTCTACTACATAATATGCTAAAACTGGGCTTAATTTTTCTTTTGAAAATGGATAGCTTGCTCCTACACCATTCTCTTTTAAAACTAATACTTTTGTTTCTTTTGGTACTTCAATTCCTGCCATTTTTGCAATATTATATGGGCTTTTTCCTACAATATCTGCATTTAAAGCACAACCCTTTTCTTCAATAAACATACTACCTTTAAGTTTATTTGTATCTTCTGCACTTAAAAAGTAGCATCCAGCATCTACCATTAATTTTTCAAATTCATCTTGTATTTCTTTATCAACAATAACAGACTGTTCAGATGCACAAATCATTCCATTATCAAATGATTTTGAAAGAACTAAATCATTAACAGATGTTTTTAATTTTGCTGTTTTATCAATATAACATGGAACATTTCCTGGTCCTACACCTAGAGCTGGTTTTCCACATGAATAAGCAGCCTTTACCATTCCTGTTCCACCAGTTGCGAGTATTAAATTTACATCTGGATGATGCATTAAGAAGTTTGTTGCAGTAATAGATGGTTCTTCTATCCATAAAACACAATTTTCTGGAGCTCCTGCTTTAACCGCTGCATCTCTTACAATTTTTGCAGCTTCTAAACTACATTTTTGTGCAGATGGATGAAATCCAAAAATAATAACATTTCTTGTTTTTGCTGCAATAATAGATTTAAACATAGTTGTTGAAGTAGGGTTTGTTACTGGTGTTACACCAGCTATAATTCCTACTGGTTCTGCAATTTCTACATAACCTTCTTCTTCATTTTCTGAAATTACTCCTACTGTTTTATCATATTTTATACTGTGATAAATATATTCTGTTGCAAACATATTTTTAGTTATTTTATCTTCATAAATTCCACGTCCAGTTTCTTCTACAGCCATTTTAGCTAAATCCATATGATGTTCTAACCCTGCCATTGCCATAGCTCTTATAATATTATTTACTTGTTCTTGATCTAACTTTAAGTACTCTTGTGATGCAATTTTAGCTTTTTCAACTAAATCATCAATCATTGATTTTATTCTGTTTTTCTCTTCTTCACTAATTTCTGTTGCCATAAAAACCTCCTTTTTTACTTTGTCCTAATTTTATCTATTAAATATGATATTTGTCAATAGAAATCGGACGACAAATATTTATATATTTCTTTTATTTATTCAAATATTTTAGTTTATATCTTACAAAAATAAAAAGGTTCATATGTTCTTTTTATTTTAAATATCTAATTATCCAAATACTTAATGTGATAATTAATTATTTAAGAAAGTATCTTTTTTCAAAATTGTAATAAATTTTTCATTTTAAGTTAGTCATATATGTTTGAAAATGTGTAATTTTCAAACACATATATTATTATTTGTCCAAATATTGTAGTTAATTATGTCTTTCTCTAAATTTATAAAAATATCAGTAGTTTAGAATAAATTTTTACTATCCTAAACCACTGATATTTGAATTAATCTTTTTTTAAGATAAATGAAATTATTTCATCCTCATAATCTATGCACAATACATAAAGATTTAAATTAGCCTCAACTATATCTTTTATTATTCTTAAAGGATTATCTAAGGCTTTAGAATAAGTCAGAATGTGCCTTATAAGACTTTTATCCACTAAAAAAGGAATCTTTAATATATCCTTAGATAGCTGATTATGTTCAATAAATTTAGACACATTTCTTCCCTTAGACATTACACAAATTTCCAAATTCTCTGTCTTTTCAGGAATAAAACTACAACTACATAATTTCTGTTCCAACGTCTTGATTTCTGCAACTAAATTATATGTAGCTGAAGCTAAATCCCGACTATTATCTTCGTTTGTTCTTTTTCTGTACATAATGCAATCCTTTCTGTCAAATCTGACATCTTGATTTTTTATCCTACCTATCATTTCTTAAATGATTATTTATATTATATTCAACTTTTTCCAAATTATTCCCTTTGCACTTTTCAATTCAAAAAATATTGAATTATTTAATGAATAAATCTAAATTGTAAAATCAACATCTACACTTATAAAATGCTGAATTTGCTTTAATAAATTGAATTTTTCTCTTTCCTTTTTTCTCTAATTGTAGTATAATTATGGAAATTTATAACATATATAATTTTAAGTAAAAAAGGAGATGCTTTAATGGATTACAATTTTCAAGAAATAGAAAAAAAATGGCAAGAATATTGGGACAAAAACGAAACATTTAAAACTGATGTATGGGATTTTTCAAAACCTAAATTCTATGCATTGGACATGTTTCCATATCCATCTGGACAAGGCTTGCATGTTGGTCATCCAGAAGGATATACAGCAACAGATATAGTCTCTAGAATGAAAAGAATGCAAGGATATAATGTACTTCACCCTATGGGATGGGATGCATTTGGCCTTCCTGCAGAACAATATGCAATAAAAACAGGAAATCACCCTGATGGATTTACAAAACAAAACATAGACACATTTAAAAAACAATTAAAAATGCTAGGCCTTTCTTTTGATTGGGATAAAGAAATTTCTACATGTGATCCAAATTACTATAAATGGACACAATGGATTTTTAAAGAATTATATAAAGATGGTTTAGCAAAACTAGTGGATATGCCTGTTAACTGGTGTGAAGAATTAGGAACAGTTTTAGCAAATGATGAAATAATTGATGGAAAAAGTGAACGTGGCGGATTCCCTGTTGTTCGTAAAAACATGAAACAATGGGTATTAGATATCCCTGCTTATGCAGAAACATTACTAAAAAATCTAGATGAATTAGATTGGCCAGAATCAACAAAAGAAATTCAAAGAAACTGGATTGGTAAATCTGTTGGTGCTACAGTAAACTTTAAAGTCGCAGGTCACGAAGATTTAAGCTTTACTGTATTTACTACAAGATGTGATACTCTATTTGGTGCTACTTACTGTGTTTTAGCACCTGAAAGTGAATTAGTTAAAAAGATTACAACTGAAGATAAGAAATCTGAGGTTGAAGAATATATTAAATCTTGTAGTTCTAAATCAGACTTAGAAAGAACAGAATTAAATAAAGAAAAAACTGGTGTATTTACAGGTAGTTACGCTATAAATCCTGTAAATGGAAAAGAAATTCCAATTTGGATTTCAGACTATGTTTTAGCTTCTTATGGAACAGGCGCAATTATGGCAGTTCCTGCACATGATACTAGAGATTATGAATTTGCAAAAAAATTCGGATTAGAAATTATACCTGTATTAGAAGGTGGAGACATTTCAAAAGAAGCCTATACAGATGATGGACTTCATATTAATTCTGATTTCTTAAATGGTTTAAATAAAGAAGATGCAATAGAAAAAATGCTTACATGGTTAGAAGAAAATAAAATTGGAACTAAAAAAGTAAATTATAAACTACGTGAATGGATATTTGCACGTCAACGTTATTGGGGAGAACCTATTCCAATTGTTCATACAGATGATGGCGAAATGATTGCTTTAAGAGATGAAGATTTACCTTTAATCTTACCAGAACTTGAAGATTATAAACCATCAAAGCTAGGTAACTCGCCTCTAGAAAAAGCAAACGAATGGTTAAATGTTACAATAGATGGAAAACATGGAAAAAGAGAAACTAGTACAATGCCAGGTTCTGCTGGTTCTAGCTGGTATTTCTTACGTTATATAGACCCAAGAAATAATGAAGAACTTGCAAATAGAAAATTACTTGAATATTGGCTTCCTGTAGACTTATATATGGGTGGACCAGAACATGCTGTAGGTCATTTATTATATTCAAGATTTTGGAATAATTACTTATATACCAAAGGTATAGTTCCTGTAGCAGAGCCATTTAAAAAACTTCGTCATCAAGGTATGATTCTTGGTTCTAATGGTGAAAAAATGAGTAAATCTAAAGGTAATGTAGTTAATCCAGATGATATGGTAAAAGAATTTGGTGCAGATAGCTTAAGACTTTATGAAATGTTCATGGGACCAATAGATGCTGCTAAACCTTGGGACCCAAAAGGAATTGATGGCTCTAAGAAATTCTTAGATAGAGTTTGGAGACTATATACAGAATCTGATAAAATAAAAGATGAAGAAAATGCTAACCTAGAAAAGATCTACCATTTTACAGTGAAAAAAGTTACAAACGATTATGAAACAATGAACTTTAATACAGCAATTAGCCAATTAATGATTTTTATAAATGCAGTATATAAAACTAACTGTTTTCCAAAAGAATATGCAGAAGGATTTTTAAAACTATTAAACCCTATTGCACCACATATTACAGAAGAACTTTGGAATGTAGTTTTAGGTAATAATTCATCAATAGCTTATTCAAACTGGCCAGAATTCGATGAAGCCAAAACAATTGACGATGAAATAGAATTACCTGTTCAAGTAAATGGAAAAGTAAAGGCTACTGTTATGATTCCTCTAAATAGCGAAGAATCTATAGTTAAAGAAATTGTTCATGGAAATGAAAATGTACAAACTGCAATATTGGATAAAAATGTTGTTAAAGAAATTTATGTAAAAAATAAAATTTATAATATTGTTGTTAAATAGTTTTAATTTTATAAAAAATAAGAAGCAAAAAATTTATTTTCCTGCTTCTTATTTTTTCTGTTTTTACAAGATACAGAAAAACTGCTTTTATACACTGTTTTTAACTCTGGATACAGGAAACCAGTATAATAACATCTAATTTAATTATAGTTATTATGATATGTATTATATTTTGTATTTAATATGTTTGTCAATTATATATTTTAAATTATTAACCAAAACTTTATTCTAGTTTTTATTGCTTATCAAAAAAAGTTATATTATAATATATATTAGAATTTACTAAGGAGAAAAGTCTTAATATGGGGATTGAAGAAGAACTAAAATCAAATGGTATAGAAGTAATAGAAAGACTTGATTTAGATACTGCTGAATCTATTGCAGAGTTTGTAGCATCTAGCATTTGTAATACATTTCCTAAACTACGTTTTAATTTTCATGATTTATTTGATGAAATTCGTGATTTACCAATGTATATAGCAAACATGCCAGCTCGGGCTTGCTGAAGCTAGTTACTTTTATAAAAACTCATCTATTTACTTTAGAGATGGAATGGGTTTATTAGATTTAAAAAAGTTTGCTGTACATGAAATAATACATCATCTACAAGAAGTAATAGATGATGACAATACATTAATTAGACTAGGCTTATTAGAGTTTAACAAATCTAAAGCCTTTGGAATGGGATTAAATGAGGCAGCAGTACAAATTATAAGCTCATATATATTACGGAGAGTCTTTAGATTCTGTAAAATATTATGGAATAGAACTTTCAACTATAAGTCCTAATTACTATCCATTAATTTGTAACTTGATGAGTCAAATCTGCTATTTAGTTGGAGAAAATACATTATATGATAGTACTTTCTATAGTAACGATAATTTTAAAAATCGACTAATCGATTTAATAGGAAAGAAAAATTTTGATAAAATATCTATAGGCTTTGATAAACTTTTGCAATTTGAAGAACAAATAGCTTTGATTTCCAATAAACTATATGACAATAATTGTTCAAATACTAAATCAAAAAAATATGCTAATATAATTAATAAATATAAACAAAAAATAAAATATACATTCTTAAAAACGCAAAATCTGTTATTTATTTCATATTTTAATAATCAATTTAAAATACTAAATTCTGATAGTGATATTGAAATATTTAAAAATAAATTGTTAATATATAAAGATTTAATAGGAAAATCAGATGACTATTTTACATTTACAAATTATAATAATAAAATAATAGATAAAATTAATAATGAATATACTTCTATTATTAATAAATCTCTAATTGAACATAAACAAAATAAACTTATGGAATTCTTCAAAAGAATATTTAATAAAAATTAATTTGCAAATATGAGATTTGTGTCAAAAGGTGTCAAAAGGGACGGGGTATATTGGCAATTTTTAATAAAGTTAAAGTCTTTTTATTAAAAATTGCCAATATACCCCGTCCCTTTTGACACCTTTTGACACAATGAAAAATGCTTAACCTGTATGAACTCTTATTTTTTTAAATATTTAATTATACTTTCTGCTGCCTCCCTACCTGTTCTTGCTGCATAGGCTACAGTTGCTTTTTGTCCAATTATATCTCCACCTGCAAAAACTTTTTCATTAGATGTTTTATATTCTTCATTTACTTTAATATATCCTTTTTTAGTTCTTTCTAAATTAAGCTTACTTACAATACTTTCTTCTGGGCTAGAGCCTATTGCCATCACTACATAATCCATCTGGATTATATAATTACTTCCTTCAATATCAATAGGAACTTCTCTTGATTCTCCCTCTTTCTTTACGAGCTCTGTTTTTATACATTCAATCTTGTCTATTTTATCTTGTCCTAAAATCTTAGTAACATTATTTTGAAATAAAAATTCTACCCCTTCATTCTTTGCATCTTCTATTTCTTTTCTTTCTGCTGGCATTTGCTTTTCACTTCTTCTATATATAACTGTCACATTCTCTGCACCTAATCTCTTTATAGTTCTTGCACAATCCATAGCAACATTACCACCACCAATTATTGCTACTTTCTTTCCTGTATAATCTGGATGATTTTGTTTTTCTAATAATGTATTTCCTCCATATACACCTTGTAAATCTTCGCCTTCTATTCCCATTTTCCATGGAATATTAGCTCCTATTCCTATAAAAACAGCATCATATATACTAGTTAATTCTTCTAAAGAAACATTTTTTCCAATCTCTTTATTATATTCTACATTAATTCCTAATTCTAATATTTTTTTAATTGTACTATCTAATATATCTTTACTTAATCTAAATTCTGGAATTCCATGTCTTAAAATACCACCCAAGCTAGAATATTTTTCGTATATTGTAACTATAGCTCCTCTTCTTGCTAAAAAAGCAGCACAAGTAAGTCCGTGCAGGACCACTTCCAATAACAGCAACTTTTTTGCCACTACAGTCTTTTTCTAATTCTTCCATAGAAAATCCATTTTCTATAGCTAAATCCCCTAATTTATATTCTAAATCTCCTATACTAACCGGATTCGACTTTATACCTCTTATACAACTCCCCATGCATTGACTCATATGAGGACAAATTCTTCCACATATAGATTGCATAACAGTTGTTTTGCTTAATATCTTATATGCATCTTCATATTTTTCTTGTTTTATATTTGAAATAAACTCTGGAATATCATTATTTAATGGGCATCCTTTTTGACATGGTTTCACTTTACAATTTAAACAATAATCTACTTTTTCTTTTATTTCTTCATTATTATACATTTTTCTTCTCCATAAAAAAATTAAGATGAAACTTCACCTGTTTCTCTTAATTTTATTATTCTTTAAATTTATTGTCAATATATTTGACCACATGTTCATAGATTGTTTAATAAAAGACTTTAAGCTCACTAATATATATTATACATTAGCAAGCTTAAACAGAATAATTATTCGCTTTTAAACCTTGTTTCCATCTGAAAATGTCTTGGTAACAACCCGTGTTTAATAAGCTCTTCGTTTTTACAGTTTAGTTCTCGTATCTCCTTCATTCTCGCTTTAGAAATTGGTTTCTTGTCGATACAATAGCTTTTCATCGTGATGTCTATTGGTTCTTTATGTGGTAATTTAGATAAAAATTGTATTAATTGCTTTAAATGGTATTCTCTACAACTTTCACTCATTTGCTTATACTTTGCCAAAGGTGAATTTGGTGAGCAAATAAAATAATTGCAAAAAACACGACTTGGTCTTGTATCAATAATTAGTTTTGCCATTTCTAGAACATCTCCCACATTCTCTGTAGGTAATCCAAGTATAATAGTCGTTGAAATTTCTATATGCGGATTAGCATCATGAATTTCTTTAAACACATGTCTTGCCTGACTACAAGTATGTTTCTTTCCTATAAAATGTAAAAGTCTGTCAGATCCTGCTTCCAGATTCATACCCAACTTTGTAATTTTCTTTGAACTGCACAAAGCCTTTAAAATTTCTGGAGAAATTTCACCTATGCAAAGACCTATAGGAATTTTAATCTGCTTAACTTCATCATAACTATTAATAAGATGAATAAGTTCGTGAAGCATAGATTTTCCATAGATATCTATTCCATATTCAGTAAGGTTTTCTGCTCTAAGACTAATAGTATTCATCAATTCAGGTGAATTTAATTTTATTTTGTCAAGATTAGCCTTTATCGTATCTAAACTAAGACTTTCAAACTTAATTTCCATATACGCTCTTCTGCAAAACTTACACTTACATAAGCATCCATTTACAGGCCAAATTGCAAGCTGATTATATATATCATCATAAACAAAATACTCCTCTTTAATGTCCATGCCAAACTTTTTTCCAAGTTTTTCTGCATAGTGATCACCCCAAAAAGTAATGTTAGAGATAGAACCATTTAAGATTTTTTCTGCATTTGCTGCTTTACCCAAAACAATAATTTCTGCTCCAGGTTTTCTTTCTTCAGCAATTAGTTTGAGTTGTTTTACAACAAAATCCGAATAATCTTCGCACCTCGCATACATATGCGTATACAAAATATAATCTGCTTCGTGAAATGGAACAGTATGTTCTAAAAGAGGTGCTATTTGGTAAAAAGATACCATTAATTCCCGATAACATTCCTCTGATACATAGTATTTCAAATAATCAGCATTTATCTTGTACTTGCCCAGATTATCGTATTCATGAACTGAAAATAAACTCTTAATTTTCTCTTCTAAACTGTACGGCATAATTATATGCTCCTTTCATAATTACATAATATATTTGTAATGTTTTACCAATCCATGCTAGGATTAAGTATTATTCTATCACGCTTAGTGTTTTATGTCAATTACCGTTAACTTCCATCTATAAATATAAAATATAATGCATTAGAGCAATTGTTGTACTAGCAGTAATTATTTCATTCTTATCTAACATATCCTTTAATTCTTCCATAGAAACTTCCACTACATTTATATCTTCTGTTTCATCTAAATGCCTTTTTGTTTCTTTTAAATCTGTAGCCAAGAATATTGTTATTTTTTCATCTGTATATCCGAACAGAAGGATAATATTCTCTTAATTTTGTTATTTTTTTTGCATAATATCCTGTTTCTTCTTCTAACTCTCTTCTTGCTCCTTCTTCTACACTTTCACCCTTTTCTATTTGACCGTGCAGGTAATGCAAAAACAACTTTATTTATTGGTGTTCTTGGTTCTTGTATCATAATAACATTACCATTATCTTTAATTGCTAAAATAACTGCTGCTTCTCCTGCAATAACATGCTCGCGATAAATTTCTTGTGTACCATTTAAATACTTTAATTCTTCTACTCTTAACCTCTTTCCTTGATATGCTATTTTTTTATCTACTAATTTATACTCAATTGATTTAAAATATTTATTACTCATAATTTACACCTCTACATTGTTTTTCAGTTTATAATCTCTTTAATCCCCTATTATTGCTTTCAGTAAACAAACTAAATAAAGCTTTCTAAATTGCTAACTTATTTTCCTCTGCTTTTTCTTTTACCTTTTTTAAGTCTTGCCAAAATTCTATTTTTTTATTTTCATCTCTTAATAAAGCTGCTGGATGCCAAGTAGGCATATATAAAATTCCTCTTTGTTCCATCCAATTTCCTCTTGCAGAAGTTATTCCATATTCTTTTCCTAATATATTTTTTAATGCTGTACTTCCAAGTAGAACAATAATTTTGGGTTTTATTAAAATAACTTGATTACGAAGGTAATTTAAGCATGCATCTGCTTCATCTTGTTCTGGCACACGATTTGCTGGTGGTCTACACTTTACAATATTTGCAATATATATTTTATCTCTATTAATTTCCAACCCTTCAAAAGCCTTATTCATTAGCTGACCTGCCTTACCAACAAAAGGAAGTCCTTGTTTATCTTCATCTGCTCCGTGGTCCTTCTCCCACAAACATAATGTCTGCTTCTCTATTACCTTCTCCTAAAACAATATTAGTTCTATTATTACACAATTTACATTTACTACAATCTATAATTGATTCTTCTAATTTATCCCAAGTGTCATACATCTATTTTTCCTCCTAAAAGCTATCATTTTATTGCAATTATTGCAGTATTTCTACCAGCTAAATCTTTATCTACTCTATAAGAATGCATTTTATCTGAATTACATACTGTACAAATTTTACTATCTATAATCTTTTCGTCCTTTAGCCCTAATCTTTTCATCATATTTATATTAGCAAGTACTGTATCTATATAATATTTTTGTTTCCCATCTTTTATTTTTCCAATACTAATAATATTACTATCATTAAAAGCTTCATAAAACATATCTTTCACATCTTCATCTACTTCAAAATGACATTTTCTAATTGTAGGTCCTATTGCACAAATAATATCTTCTGGATTTGAATTATAATCTTTAATCATTTTTTCTACTGCTAACTTTCCTATTTTGTTTAATGTTCCTTTCCATCCAGAATGTATATTTCCAATTATGTTTTTCTTTTCATCATATAAATATATAGGCATGCAATCTGCAAAAGTTAAAGATAAAATTTCATCTTTTCTATCTGTTAATAGTCCATCTATATCCTTTAGTTCTTCTATAAAAATCCCCTTTTCAGTTGTGACATTTTTTACAAAATTAGTATGTGTTTGGAATGGTCTAACAATATTTTTACTGTCTAAATTCAGCTTGCTTGTAATCTTATTATAGCTTTCTAATACCTTATCTTTTATTTCATAAAAATTTAAATTATCACCAAAGGTTAAGTCTTTTAACGTAAAGCAATGAGATATTTTATCTTCATACTGTAATAATCTCCTAAATTGTAAATATTCCACACCACTTTTTTTAACATGTATTACATTCTCATTAGATAAATCTTTCATATTTTCTCTTATCTCCTTAATATTAAGCATCTTTCTATTTCAATTATATTATCAAAAACAAATAAAAAATACAAGATTGATTTAATAATTCATCTACATACATTTTCTTACATTGACATATGTATACAAACTGTATATAATATTGTCACAATTTAATAGCTCACATATTTGAGAACGAAAGCTTATTTAGAGCGAGTAGGGAAAGGTGTTATTTGTTATGGCTGGCAAACGGTTAATCATTCATATTCGTGATTCTAAATTCAGGTCATGTCAAGGCTTATCGCCTATAAAAATGACTGAATACTGCTTAATTACAAAACATTGGACATGTAAGATTTCTAAGGGAATTATTACTTGCACAACATCGCAAAATATAGGAAATATGATAAAAAGAATAAAAAACAAGATATTTCCTAATGGTCATATGGAATCTTTTGTAACTTATGTATTTGATAATACTAAAAAAAATTCAGAACATTTTACAAAAGACTTTGATATGGATATGTCAAATATAACTCTTACCCTTAATGCTAATGCTGACATTTCTGCTCATCAAGTAGATTTTTCATCATAAGCGTAAAAAGGTTACTCTTTTATTTTAGAGTAACCTTTTATCATTTAATTTAACATTCTTCTCTAATCATCTCTAGTACAACTTGCTTATCTATATTTCCTATATATCTATAATCATTTTTAAGTCCACATTTGTTAAAATTACATATTGCCTTATACTCACAATATTCACAAGGAGTTTTCTTATTTTTTACATTATAATAAGGTTTTAAATCAATTTGACCCTTTAGAATCTCTTCTGATATTTGTTTAATTATTGTATTCATATATTTTTGCAAATATTCAAACTGAGACCTTGTAACTGTGTTAGACCTTGAATTACTTAAATTTCCTTCTTTGTCTAAATATGCAGGAACAATATTAGATGCTCCCTTTTCTAAACATTTATCCATCATTTTTACAACTTCTACATTTGCAAGAATAAGTCCTTGCATTTTAAACTTCTTTCTTATCTCATCTTCTATTTCCTCTTTACTTAAATTTTTATTTGATTTAATAATAGGATCTATTAAATTAAAATATAATACTCCTGCTGGTAATACATTTTCTTCTTTGCAAACTGCATCAAGATATGTAAGTAATTGAATTTGAAGTCCTGCATAAACTTCATTTAAATCAATATGTTTTACAGAAGATTTATAATCTATAATACGAATATATTTATCTCCACCTAATTTTCCAATATCTATTCTATCTATTTTTCCTGTTACTTGTACTTTTTTTCCATTATCCAAAGAAACAGTTATTGGCTTGTACTCTTTACCTTCTTTAAATTCGATTTCATTTCCTAACACTTCAAAATCACTATATTTTAAACTTTCTATAATATACTTCATAGATTTTAAAACAACTCTTTTTAATCTATGTGCCAATACTTTATATTTAGGGGTACTAGAAAAAATATAATTCTTATTCAAATTTAATTTTCTATTCACAATTTCCTCAATAATTTCTTGTATTTCTTCATCGGTAATGTTCTTTATACTTATAGACCTACCGCTTCAATTCATCAAAAAAGCTATCTATAACTTCATGCATAAATGAACCTGTATCTATAGAACTTAATTTTAAAGTATTTTTTTCTGAAATCTTTAATCCATATTTTAGATAATATGAAAAAGGACATGCTCTATATTGCTCTAGTCTTGATATACTTGTCTTTAATATATTTCCATATAACTTTTGAACTGCCTCTTTACTAATATTAGAAGGTATATTAGTAAAATACATTCCCTTTATACTATTTTCTAATTTAAATTTCCATTTCTCTTGATTATAAAAATATGCAAAAACTATATACCAATATTCTTCTATTGCCTCTCCATCTTTTAACCTACTTAAGTTACTTAGCAATCCTTCAAATGCTATATTTTCATTGGCAATTTCAAATGATTTTTCTACAATATCACTTTTCTCTTTTATATTTGGAAATAATCTTTTTATCTTTGATATAAGTATTGAGCTCCTAAGTGATTTTCCTTCCGAATCTGATGAAGCATATGATAAATAAAGTTTCTCTTCAGCAGTAGTAAAAGCTTTATATATATTAAAATTATCTTCAAATAATCTATCTAATGTACCTTTTGCAAGCTCTATTCCATCATTTTTTAAGTTTTCTCTATCTTTATCATTAAAATAACCTTCATTTCTATTAATACTTGGAAACATACCATCATTTAAACCTATAATAAAAATAGCTTTTACTTTATGACTTCTAGACCTATCTACATCACCTATAATTACTTGATCAGAAGAAGCAGGTATTTTTCCAAGCCCACTATTACCGAAGACCTATTTTTAATACTTGCATATACTTGTCAAAAGTAATTCTATCATCTCCAAATACAAGTACAATTTCATCTAACACATCAATTAAAACTTTAAAACTTGTTTTATATTCTGTAGCTAATTCATTGTATCCTTCTTCTATTTTTTCTTTAATTTTATTTTCTAACTTTTCATCTATTTTATTTTTTATTAAAAACTCATATAAACATCTCGTTATGTTCTTAACATCTTTAGATGAATTGATTCGATTTTTAAGCTCTAATAGTGGTTCTACAATTACTTTTCTTAAAGCTTCCATTCTTTGCATTTTATCTTTATTTTTATCATTATCGTCATAAAAATCCCATTCTGATTTATACCATTTACTCTGCTTTATTCCCCACTTTAAGCAATAATTTTCTAATTCATAAATTTCTTCGGAATCTATATCTATAAATCCACTTTTAATATAGTTAAAAATTGATTCATGTGACCAATTTTTTGAAAATATATCTAATAGAGATAAAATATATTTAACTAAAATATTATCACTTAAATCTTTCTTCTCATCTATAAATATTGGTATATTATATTTATCAAAAATAGCCTTACATAAATTAGAATAGTTATCTAAATTCTTAGTTATAATTGATATATCTTTATATCTGTACCCTTCTTCTCTTACTAACTTCACAATTTTCGAAGCAATATATTCTATTTCTGAATATTGATTATTTGCTAAAAATATAGATATATCTTTAGGTTCTAATTCATATTTTTTTTGTTTAATATTATATAAATTTTGCTCTAGATGTAATAATTCTGTTGATTTAAATCTAGGATATTTATTTTCTATGTACTTTGGGTTTTCTAAGTTTATATCTTCATCTTTTGCTATATCTATAAGTCTTCCGAGCCGTTTGCTTATTTGAATAAAATATATCTGTTTCTGGATTTTTGTCTAAAATCAAACTATCTGTACACACAGTTATATTAATTTGTTTAGTAAGTCTTAAAAGCTTTCTTATAATATCATATTCCTGTTTTGTAAACCCTACAAATTCATCTATATAAATAACAGTATCATTGAAGAAATTAGTTTCTTCAATTCTTTCATAAAGAATTGTTAAAATATCATTTTCATCTATATATTTATCTTTTAAATTATTTTGAAATTTTTCATATACAAGTAACATATCTTGCATTTTGTATTTTAGATATTTATCATCAGTATTATCTATTTCTTCTTTAAACATCTCTACACTTATACCATGTTTCTTAAACTCTGTAATTTGTGTACCTATTAATTCTATGTTCTCATCAGATTTACCCAAAAATTTCAAACTCTTTTTTTCATTCATCAGAATATTATATATAAGCATCGCTTTACCACATTTTGATAAATTGGTTTTATTCGCTCCTCCACCAGTCTCTCCGAATTACTCTATATGCCATACGTCCAAAAGTAAGGACTTCTGCATTTATAACAGAACCAAGCCCTATACTATCCATTAGTTTTCTTTCTGCTGTAAAAGAAAATTGTTCTGGTGTAATAATATATATTTTCTTTTCTTTATTAATCCTATTTTTTATTTCTTGGTACATATAACTACTTTTCCCTGTACCTGATCTTCCGTAAATTAATCTTAAACTCATATGTACTCCTTTTTTGTTATAATTTATAGCTATTTTATCTGCATCTATAAAATACTACTATAGAGAGCTTACCTTTTAAGCTTCTCTCTTCCAATAAAATAAATATTGCTGTGCAATACCTGCTAAATCTCCATACTTTTCTTTAGCTAGTTTTTCTATTAATTTTTTACTTACTTTGTTCTCATCTTCATTTTTAATATATAGTTCATTCATTACTCTTCTAACCCATACATCTATTGGAAAAACTTCTAATCTCTTTAATGTAGAAAAAAGTAAAATACAATCTGCAACTTTAGGTCCTACACCAGAAAGATTAAGTAATTGTTCACGCACCTTTATACTATCTCGTTCAATATGTAATTCTTGTAAATCTGGCTTTTTGTCTAATATCATTTTAGTTGTTTCATATACCCTTACATCTCTAAAACCAAGTCCTAGTTTCCTTAAATCCTCTACACTTGCTTTTGAAAGTTCTTCCGGGCTAGGAAAAGTATAATATTTTTCTCCATTCCAGATTATCTCATTTCCATATTTTTCGGAGATTCTTTTTATAATCCCCTTAATTCTTGGAATATTATTGTTTGCAGATATAATAAAAGAAATAATAGTTTCCCATAAATCTTGATTTAATAGCCTAATTCCATCTCCATATTTTATACTATTTTTTAAAGGTTCATCTATTTTGGACAATTGTAATTTTATACTATTATAATCTCTATCTAAATCAAAATAGTTATGCACTTTCTCTTCTAAATTACAATTACTAATCCCTCTAATAATTATATTATTATCTTCTTTTTTCACATTTGCTACACAATTTCCAAAAACTCCAGTATAGCTTCCATCAAATTCTTTGTCCCATCTAAAACATTGACCACATTCAAATATATGTACTGGGTTAAATGCATCTATATTTTTTAAAACTATTTCTTGCTTTCTCATACTCTTATAGCTTATCCTTTCACTACTATATTTTATGATTTCTATTTAAATTTTATCATATGAAATCACAAAAATAAAGTAAGTTTCATTGAAAGATACATTAAAAATTTCAGAAAAAAATGGAATTATTTGAAGAAAACAAAAATACACCTTAAATAAAAATTCTTGAAAGTCAACTACACATATTTAATTGATTTTTCTTTTTTATTTATATATTGGATTACGTTGTGTAAACATTAACTAAAAAAATATATTGAATTTTATTTATCTCTTTGTTATAATTTGCAATAATATAAGCAATAAATGAAAGAAGATATTTTTGTGAAAAAAAAGAATAGAAATACAAAATTATTATTAGTCATAAACAAAACCTTATAATTTAAGTTAATACAAAATAGTAACTAAATATACTTTAATATTAGAACAATTATACATATGATGTATTAACAAAATCTATAAAATAAACTAATCTTAGGAGCAATATATGAAAGAATATTTTTATAAAAAAGATTATAAGTATATGTATTTAAGCATATTTTTTTTTAATTTTGCAAATGCATTAAGTGAAACTTTTGGAACTGTTATGCTTTACAAAGCTGGTTTGCCAATATATTTGATTTTATTAATATATGGTATAAGATTTCTTATTACAGGAATTATAACACCATTATTTGTAACTATATCAAATAAAATTGGTATTGCAAAATGTATATTAATTTCAAATATATTTAGTATTATTAATTCATATTTTATGCTAAACAGTGAAAGTTTATATGCAAATATTATAATTTTCGTAATAGCAATGGGATTGATGGGACTTTCAAATCCTTCATCTGATTCATTATCTAGCAAATATGTCGAAAGTGAACATAGAGGTAGATTTAATAGTTTATATTTTATAAGTAAAATTTTAGGAACAGTTTTTGCCAGTTGTCTAGTTGCTTGGGGAGTAATAAGCAATAATACATTAATTTTATTTAGTATAATTGTTATTTTCTTTATGCTACAATATATTGCAATTCTAAAAATAGATTATAAGCCAGAAAAGAAATGTAACACTTTCAAGGCTGGCATAGAATATTTAATGCATAGTAAGAGTAAATATAAGATTATATATGCATTACGAACTAATCATATAATAGAGAGATTATTTGTTCCAATGTATCTATATATCTTATTACAAGATTTTAAAGCATTCTCAGTAGTTATTGTAGTATCACTAATATTCCAAATTATCACAATTAATTTAATTGGAAAATATGTTGATAAAAATATAAGAAAATCAAATAATCTAGTATCATTAATAAGAGTGATTATAACAGCAATTTATTTATTTGCAAAAGATAAAATGATAATTTCAATTAATAAAACTGTAGGAGATAATTTAGAAAAGGTTTATGAAACATCAATACAAACATCGATACAAAATATTATTAAAGAATCCAAGGAAGATCATGACCTATTATCATCAGTAGGGCAAATGAGTTTATGCTTTACAGAGGTTATTGTATTGGTAATACTTTCAGTTATAAGTATTTTTATAAAAGAGAAAATATTTATAGTCATCTTTTTATTATCAATATTATCAACTATATTTATAAACATAAATATAAAAGATAATAAAACTTTAGAATAAAATTTTACAGGAGTTAGAATAGTTCTAACTCCTTAATTTTAGATATTTTATTTTTGTAAACATCACTCTTTTTTCTAGTTTTTCATATTTAATTTGTTTTAATACATTGATAAACGTATAAATTTTTTCCTCAAATATCTAACTTCTTATTTATCCTCTTCTAAACCCTTTTCCCCAAGTTTCTCTTGCATTACTAATAACAATAAAAGCCTTTTTATCTATCCCGAGTTGCTATCTCTTTTATTTTTATAATTTCACTTCTTGAACCCACACAAAATAACATCATCTTATCATCTTGTTTAAACATTCCTTTAGCATAAATTCCTGTACTACCTCTATTTATTTTCTTACTAATTTTATTTGCAATCTCTTTATATTTAGGAGATATAATAAACATCATTTTAGTAAATGAAACCCCCTCAAAAATAATATCTATCATTTTGCCCATTAAATATATTGCAATAGCAGAATATAAGCCTATTTCTATCTCTTTAAAAACAATTACATTAAGTGTAACAATTGCAATATCAATAATCATAATTAAATTACTTGTCTGAAAATGTTTCTTATATGATTTAATAATATATGAAAGTAAATCTGTTCCTCCTGTGGAAGCAAACACTCTTAAGATAAGAGCTGTTCCAAATCCCATCAAGACACCACCATAAATGCAAGCAAGTAATCTATCTTGAGTAAAAGCTTGATATTTATCTAATAAATCTATAAAAACAGATAATAATATAGTTCCAAGTAATGATTTAGCTAAAAATTCCTTACCTATTCTAAAAAATCCCAAAATTAATAATGGTATATTCAAAATTAACATAGTTGTTCCTAAAGGCAATTTAAATAAATAATATGCCACAGTAGCAATACCTGCAAATCCACCTGTAGATAATTGATTTGGAAGCAGAAAAAATGATGTACTCATTGCCATAATTAAACAACCAATACTAATTTGTATAAACTCTATTATATATTTTTTTAATAATAATTTTCTCTTTATCCTTGTATATTTCATAAAAATCACCTATATTACAATTATTTGCATATATAGGTGATTTTATACTATTTAAAATTTATACTATTTATCATTTCAATTTCTTTTGAATTAAAACTATGCTTTTTTTCTATAAATAAAATTGATATCTTTGGTATTTGGAAATTCTATACTATTTTAAATCTATACATTCTTCATATGTCTTTAAGATATTAACTTTAAAGTCTCCTGGTCTTATAGATTCATCTGAAGTAACATTTACTTCTACATCATATATTTCATTTAGTTTATTTATATTTTCTTTTTTATGTCCTATTATATTATTAATATTCATAGGATTTGCTCTTATTTCAACAACTTTTACTTTGGTATTAAATTGTTTAATGTGTTCAAGAACACTATCATACCACATACTAGATTCTACTAATTGCCTAAAAGCTGGATGATATGGACCTGCTACTACTTCACTTTCATTGTGTCCTGGTTCATCTATTGTATTAGTATTTTGAAGACCTAAACGTATAACTCTTATATTCTTTTTATTAAACATTGCAACTATTTCCTTACATCTTTCTACAGCTTGATTAACTGTTAATGGAATATATTCGTTACTTTTATATTCTTCTTCTAATTTAGTACCTTTAATAACTAAGACTGGATAAATTCTAACTATTTTAGGTTTTAATTTTATTAATGCTTTAGTAGTATTTATCTCATCTAACTTTGTGCTTTCTGGTAATCCTACCATCATTTGATGTCCCAAAATAAATCGTTTTCTTCTAATTAATTTTGATGCCTTTTTAACATCTTCAAAAGTATGTCCTCTTTGACATCTAGATAATATATAATTATTAGTTGATTGTACTCCGAGTTCAATTGTTTTTACTTTATATTTTTTTAATCTTTTTAATATCTTCTTATCAATATAATCAGGTCTAGTAGAAATACGAATACTATTTACCTTTTTTTGCTTAACATACTCAAAAGCTGCTTGCAATAATTCCTCTTGAACTTCCTCTTCTATTCCTGTAAAACTACCTCCAAAAAAAGCAACTTCTACATACTTATTATTATCTTTAAAATTACTTAAATAATATTCTATTGTATCTCTTACATCTTTAGCATTTACCTGTTTCGATTGTCCACTAATGGTTTTTTGATTGCAAAATGTACAACTATTCGGGCAGCCTAAATGAGGTACGAAAATTGGTATAATGTATTCTTTCTTCATAATTTCCCTCCCTTGTATTTATTATACAGATTCTCTCTTTTAATTAAATATTAATTCTGACTAATCACTTCATTCTCAAATTATAAATAAAGCTTTTTATTACATATTCTCTAAAGCTTTTTTAGCAGCTTCCATTTCAGCTTCTTTTTTAGTTCTTCCATTACCATCTGCCAAAACTTTTCCATTAAGACTAACTCTAGCTGTAAAAGTCTTATCATGATCTGGTCCTGATTCTTTTATAATATCATACTTTATTTTTACATCTCCATGTACCTGAAGTTTCTCTTGTAATACTGTTTTATGATCCTTCATTCCCACATGTTTGCTAGCAAGTTCAATATAATCCTTTAAATTCTCTACTATAAATCTTTCTGCAGATTCTAATCCAGAATCAAAATAAATAGCTGCAATAACAGCTTCGATACTATCTGCTAAAATTGATGGTCTCTCATTTCCTTTATTAATTATTTGACTTTTACCTATAAATAAGAAATCACTAAAATTATGCTTTAGAGCAACTTTGTAAAGACTTCTTTCACAAACAACATCAGCTCTAACTTTAGTCATTTCTCCTTCTTTTAAATTTGGATAATTCGTATAAATATATTTACTAGATATAAATTCTAATATACTATCACCTAAAAACTCCAACTTTTCATTACTTTTAACATTATTTTCATTTGCATAAGATGTATGTGTAAGCGCATTTTTCAAAAGTAATTTATTTTTAAAAGTATAACCTATACTTTGTTCTAACTTATCTAATCTCACAAATTCACCTCCCTTTAATAAATCTTTATATATTATACTATAAAAAATAAAAAAAAGAAAGGTATTACCCTTTCATTTCTTTATTTATAGGCGTTTTTATATAAATTAAGCAACATGCTCTTTTATATAATCAACAACATCACCTACTGTAACTACTTTTTCTGCATCAGCATCAGGAATTTCTGTATCAAATTCTTCTTCTAAAGCCATTATTAATTCAACTATATCTAAAGAATCTGCTCCTAAATCATCTATAAAAGACGCTTCCATAGCAACAGATGTTTCTGCAACACCTAATTGTTCTACTATAATTCCTTTTACTTTTTCAAATATCTCTTCTGAATTCATGAAGTCACCTCCTCTCGCTACGTCCTTAGCTAGATAATATGTATATTCTATTTTATAGATTACACATATTATCATATACTCAAATTTTACTTAAAGATATTACATGTTTTAGCAATTGTCAAGTATAAATTTAATATAATTTCATTTTAATTTTTATTTATCTAAAATCTCAATATTATCTTTTTCTCTATCATTTATCTTTTGAAATTCTTCTATCATTTTATCAACAGCTTTATTTTTCACAAATTGTTCAGCTTGTTTTATAGTAAATTCAAATAATTTCTCATCACTGCTTCCATGTGCTTTAACAACTGGTTTTTTTACTCCCAAAAATAAAGCACCACCATATTCTTTATAATCTACCATTTTTGCAAAACGTTTCATTGCAGGTAATGATGGTATTGATGCTATAATAGATAAGATATTTTTTTTCATACTATCTTTTAAACTTCTTTTTACAAACTTTCCTAATCCTTCTACTGCTTTTAAAAATATATTACCTGTAAATCCATCTGTAACAATAGCATCTACTTTACCAGAAAAAGCATCTCTACCTTCTACATTTCCTATAAAATTTATATCTAATTCCTCGGATTTTTCCTTTAATAATTTATAGCTTTCTTTAGTAAGTTCATTTCCTTTTGTCTCTTCGGTTCCAATATTTAATAATCCTATTTTTGGATTTTCTATACCAAAAGTATTTCTTAAATAAATAGTTGACATTTGGGCAAACTGTAATAAATTTATTGGCTTACAATTTGTATTGGAGCCTGCATCTATTAATAATAATCTACTTTTATAAGCTGGTAAGATTCCTGCTAAAGCTGGTCTATCTATTCCTTTTATTCTTCCTACTAAAAGTGTTGCTCCTGTTAATAAAGCACCTGAATTTCCTGCTGAAATAAATACATCACCTTTATTTTCTTTTAACAAATTAAAACCAACTACCATAGATGAATCCTTTTTTCTCTTTATTGCTTGTGTTGGTATATCTTCCATTTCTATAGTTTCTGTTGTATGATATATTTTTAATCTTGGAGAGATATCTTCTATTTTATCTTTTCCATATAGTTCTTTTACTCTTTCATTTATAATTTGTTCATTTCCAATCAGCAATATTTCTGCTTCAATTTGGTTAATTGCATTAACGGCTCCTTTTATATTTGCATCAGGAGCATTATCTCCTCCCATTGCATCTAATAATATAATCATATTTTTTCCTCCACCAATTAATTATATATATCAATTATTTAATATATGTTATTTTAATATTTTATAACTTATACCATTCAAAGTCAATTATCTTTTATATTTTATATTGCATTTCTCAAAAAAACAAGTCTTTCTGACCAAATAGTCATACATAGTCAAAAAATTAGGATAGAGATAAATATTTTTATTTCTACCCTAATATATTATTTACAATTTACTTATATGTCAGAATTATTGTAATTCAATAACAGCTCCAACTTCTGTAAATTTAGCTTTTAATTCTTCAGCTTCGTCTTTGCTTACTCCTTCTTTAACTGTTTTTGGAGCTCCGTCAACTAATTCTTTAGCTTCTTTTAATCCTAATCCTGTAGCATCTCTAACTACTTTGATTACTTGGATTTTGTTTGCTCCTGCATCCTTTAATACAACATCAAATGAAGATTTTTCTTCAGCTGCTCCTGCTGCTGCTCCACCTGCTACTGGTGCTGCTGCTGCAACTGCAGATACTCCATATTTTTCTTCTATAGCTTTTACTAATTCAGCTAGTTCAGCTACTGTTAAACTATCAATTTTTTCTAATAATTCTTCTATCATTTTTATATCCTCCTAATTTTTTTGTGATTTTAGTTCACTACTCTATTTTATAAAATCAACTTTAAATTTCGCTTCATTATTTAATTAACCCTAAGAAAACTCTATTATTATTCTAAATAAACTTTCTAAAATAATCATATATTTAATTATATAATTAATCGTGTGTTTTTTAGAAAGTTTAATTAAACTTCTAATCAAAGTAATTTAAGTTATTAATTAAGCATTTTCTTTTTGAAGTCTTACTTGGTCAAGTGCAACTGCAACTTTGGAAATATTTCCAAGTAATGCACCAGCAAGCATTCCAAGTAATTCTTGTCTTGATGGAAGTTTCGCTAAAGTAATTAATTCTTCTGTTGTCATTACTTTACCTTCTACTATTCCACCTTTAATTTTGTAAAAATCATTATCTTTAGAAAAACCATAAATTGCTTTTAAAGGTTCTAAATAATCTTCTTCACCCATAATTAAAGCTGTTGGTCCTTCTAATAAATCATTTAATCCAGATTCTCCATTTGCTTCTAAAGCTCTTTTTATAATATTATTTTTTATAACTTTATAATCAGCTTTAGCATTTCTTAAATCTGTTCTTAATTTTGTTACATCAGCAACATTTATTCCTCTGTAATCTGTTAAAAGAATAACTTTTGCAGTTTTCATTTGCTCAGCTAACTTCTTTACTTCTTCTTCTTTTTGTTTTAATATACTTTCACTTGCCATTTTTATCTATTCACCTCCTAAAAATTTATGCAAAATGTATGTTTTTTTACTAAAAGATTCTATATATTAATACATATTTTTATTACAATAATTTATATGAAGATATGTTTTTATCATAATAATTTTATATATAAATATATATTTTTTATTATAATTTATATATCTAAATATTTTCTTATTACAACAATTTATATGTTGAAATATATATTTCTAATATAAAATAAACCAATCTATCTATAGTCATCTTTCGAGACATATATATAGATTGGTTTAACCCGTTCTAAGAATATGCCTCGGTAGGACTTATTTTGCATGCCTACTTTCTTTGGCTATATATTATAAATTATTTTTGGTCAATATACATACTTGGTCCCATAGTTGTTGAAATCGCAACACTTTTTATGTATTGCCCCTTAGCTGCTGCTGGTTTTGCTTTTATAATTGCTCCAATGATAGCATCATAGTTTTCTAATAACTTTTCTGTACCAAATGAAACTTTTCCAAAACCTAAGTGAATAATATTAGTTTTATCTAATCTGTATTCTACTTTTCCAGATTTGATTTCTTCTATAGCTTTAGTAACATCCATAGTTACTGTTCCAGATTTAGGGTTTGGCATCAATCCTTTTGGACCTAATACTTTACCTAATCTTCCTACAACACCCATCATATCTGGCGTTGCAACTATAACATCATAATCAAACCAATTCTCTTTTTCGATTTTTGGTATTAATTCTTCTGCACCAACAAAATCTGCTCCTGCTTTAACAGCTTCTTCTGCTTTAGGTCCTTTAGCGAAAACTAAAACCTTTAAAGTTTTACCTGTACCATTTGGAAGTACAGTTGTTCCTCTAACTTGTTGGTCAGCATGTTTTGAATCTACACCTAATTTAACATGTAATTCAACTGTTTCGTCAAATTTAGCTTTAGGCATTTTTTCAATTGTTTCTATTGCTTCTTTAGCACCATAAACTTTTGATTTATCTACAAGTTTTTCACACTCTAGATATCTCTTTCCTTTACTCATTTTAATCCTCCTTTGGTAATAACGGATAATTTATTTATCCTCCCATTTAAATTTTAATAAAATTAATCAGCAACTACAACACCCATAGAACGAGCTGTTCCTGCAACCATACTCATAGCAGCTTCTAATGAAGCAGCATTTAAGTCTGGCATTTTTTGTTTTGCAATCTCTTCTACTTGAGCTTTTGTTATTGTAGCAACTTTTTCTTTATTAGGTTTACCTGAACCCTTTTCAATTTTAGCTGATTTTTTAATTAATACAGCTACAGGTGGTACTTTTGTTATAAATTCAAAAGATTTATCTTTATAAACTGTAATAACAACTGGTATTATCATTCCTGGTTGATTTGCAGTTCTATCATTGAATTCTTTAACAAATTGCATAATATTAACACCACTTGATCCTAATGCTGGTCCTACTGGTGGAGCTGGTGTAGCTTTACCTGCAGGAATTTGTAATTTAATAATATTGCTAATTTCTTTTTCTGCCATTTCTTGCACCTCCTTTAAGTATGAATATTAACAAAAATAATTTATAAGAAATATGCTATAAAAAGCATATGTACTTATCAAAACATTAAATTTTCTGTACTTGTGAGAACTCAAGTTCAACAGGAGTTTCTCTTCCAAACATAGACACTAATACTTTAACTTTATGTTTCTCTTTGTTAATTTCTTGTACTGTTCCAATAAAGTCTTTTAATGGTCCATCTAATACTTTTACAGAATCATTAATACTGTAATCGACATTTATTGCCTGGATATCAAATCCCATACTTCTGATTTCTTCATCAGTAAGTGGAATTGGATCTGTACCTGAACCAACAAAGCCTGTAACACCTCTTGTATTTCTTACAATGTACCATGTTTGCTCTGTTACAATCATTTTTATTAAAACATATCCTGGAAATACCTTTTTTAAGTTTGTTTTCCTCTTACCATCTTTAATTTCTATTTGTTCTTCCATAGGAACAATTATTTCAAAAAAGTAATCCTCTAACTCTCTATTTTTAACTGTTTTTTCCAAGTCTGTTTTTACTTTATTTTCATATCCAGAATAAGTATGTACAACATACCATCTTGGTACTAATTCTTCATTTTCTCCGAGACACTATTAATTAGCCTCCTTTTATTATTCTGTTACTTCATTTGCTGAGTTATTTTCTTCATCTGCACCAGTTTCATCTGCTACAGTATTTTCATTATTTGTATTCTCAGCTTCTCCTTCTGTTTGCACTTCTGAAGTAGTATTTTCTTCTATACTATTTACATTTTCATCTATAGTATTTACTATATTTGTATCTTCTTTAGAACTTACAGCATCTCTTAGTCTATTAATTCCATATTGATTAAGAGCTTCAAATGCAAAATCTAAAACAAATACAATTACAGCTGTAATTAATACAATAGTGATTACTGCAATAGTATTATTTGCAAGTTGCTTTGGTGTTGGCCAAATAACTTTCTTTAACTCTGCCTTAAAATTTTTAAAAAAATTCTTTTTCTCTTTTTTTACTTTTTTATTTTCTTCTTTAGCCATTTTTTTTCCTCCTTAAAAGGGCTATTTTGTTTCCTTATGTGTAGTACGTTTTTTGCAGAATTTACAATACTTAACTATCTCTAATCTGTCTGTATTGTTCTTTTTATTTTTTTCTGTCATATATGTTCTTCTATTACATTCTGTACATGCTAATGTAATTGGTTCTCTTGCTCCTTTTGCAGCCATTTTCAATACACCTCCAGCCATTTGCTTGTTTTATGTTTTATAGCGTATGTAACTCTTTACATACGCTTAAGTATTTTATCATGTATTTTATAATATGTCAACATATTTTGAGTCATTTTTTGGTAATTTTACCATCATAAGATTTCTATTATTAGTAAAGTATATAATTAAAAATATTTAACCAAAAAATATTTAGTAAGTTTATGATTATTTTTGTTTTCTCTTATAAATTCGACTTTGAATCCATATTTTTTATAAAATTCAGGAGCTTGAAAATTATATGTACTTAAATTTATATTTTCAAAACCTTTATTTTTATAATAGTTTTCAACTGTTTCTAGAAGTTTACTTCCAATATGTTTATTACGATACTGTTCAAATATAATGAGGTCATTTATATGAACTTCTTTATAATATGAATGTCCAGTTATTATTCCAACAAGTTCATTATTCTCTTTAGCAATAAAAGTAAATGGCTCATAATTACATATCACACCATTTTTTATAGCAAATTTATTAAATTCATTATCTATAATATCATAAAAATTTTCATCTGGATTTTTTATATATTCAATATTTAACATTTTACCTCCTAAAATTACTATAAACTATGAATATCTTAATCTTCAATTAACTAATGTTGATTATATTTTTCTTTGTTATGTTAAACTATCTTTGCTAATTTACTTTTTCTTGAATTTATTTTTTCTAGCTATATGTTTCTTTACTATGTTTTGATTATTTTTCTCTTCTTTAGTACTTTTATTATATTTTTTATTTATACTATATTTACTATTTTTATTTGTTTTTTCTTTATAATTTTTTCTTTTTTCTCCATTTTGATTTTTTTTCTTCTGAACTGAAAATCCGAATTTTCCAATTTTCTTACCCATTAAGTAATATCCACCATTTGAATACGCAATCAAATTGCATTTTGATATATCAAATGCACCTTTTTCATCAATATATTTTTCATCAGCATGTATCGCTAAAACTTCTGCAGTAAACATATGGTGACTTCCTAATTCTTTTATTTCTTTTACTTTACACTCTACAGAAACAGGACTTTCCTTTATCATTGGACAAGATACAAAATTAGCTTTTTGCTTTGTTAACTTCATCTCTTCAAATTTATTAACTTTGGCACCTGATTTTACTCCGACACCAATCAGTTGCATATGCAAGCTTTTCATTTGTTAAATTTATTACAAATTCACCAGAATCTTTAATTAAATTATATGAATATCTTTCTGGCCTTACAGATATATATACCATTGCAGGATTTGTATTAATAATACCTGTCCAAGCAACAGTTATAATGTTAGACTTATCCATTGTTCCACAAGATACCATAACAGCTGGTATCGGATAAATAAATGTTCCTGGCTTCCACATCATTTTTGACATCTTTGCAATCTCCTATCTCAATAAATGAAGATTATATATCGATATCTTCATTTATCTCTCTTTTTCGTTTTATATTTTAAATTTATAACACATTTAATAAACACATTAAAATATGTATATGTTTTTAATTATATGTGTACTATAAAGAGCAATTATAGTCGTTTAATTCTCTTCTTCATAAAAAATACTGTTTTGATATTTATTTATTATTTTCCTACTTGGAAAACATAAATTTTCTGGTAAATTTCTTATATCAAACCAATCAAATCTTAACAACTCATTTGTTTTTATTACCTCTATTTCTCCTGAGTATTCTAAAGCAACTAGCCCAATAGTTGCATAATGAGCAAATTCATTTACATCATTTTGAAAACATATTACCTTTATCTTTTTTATATCCAAATTACATTCTTCTTTTACTTTTCTTATACCAGCTTGTTCAAAAGTTTCTCCAAATTTAACCTTACCACTTGGCAAAGTCCAAGTTCCTTCTAAGTGCATATCACTATCAGCAATCTTTTCATCAGAATTTCTAAGTCCTAAAAGTATTTTATTATCTTTTAAAATTAGAACACCGACTCCTATTCCCATTTTTTTCATATATTTTTTCCCCTTTTCAAAATCCATCTAAATTATATATTTTAATTCGTTAAAATTAGTAATATTATAATCTGCAAACTCTAAATCCGATTCATTCATATTCCACTTAAAGAAAACACCTTTTATATTAGCACTTTTGGCAGCTAATATATCTATATCTCTATCTCCTATCATTATTATATTATTAGGTTCCAAATTATATTTATCAATTAAATATAAAATAGAATTTGGAGATGGTTTAGGAGGAAATCCATTTTCTCTTGTTATACATTCTGTAAAATAATTCAAAATATTATAATGCTTTAAATATTCAATTGCTAATTTATCTTTATGTGTGTATAAAAAGTTCTTTTTTCCGTTATCATATATCCATTTACAAATTTCTTTAGCATTAGGATATAAGTTAATTTCTGACATGTTAATTTCCTTTTCATATTTGTTAAATCTTTCTATTGCATCCTCTGTTAGATTATAGTTATCTATATAATAATTAATTGTATGAGTTACAGATATCCTCATCAAAGATAATATTTTAGTTGAATTGTTATCTTGTATATTTTCTTCCCTTAAAACTCTTCTAAATACTTCTACAATCTTACTATAAGTATCAACTAAAGTTCCATCAAAGTCCCATATAACAGCATCCATATATTACTTTTCTCCTATTTTTCTTAATAATCGAATTATAAAAATAAATTTCACATATACTTTATACAAACATTGTAATTAGTATAATAAATTAATATTATAATTTTTATTATAATTTATTTAGATTAATTAGTCAATTGATTAGTATACACCAAACATAAACAAATAAAGCATAGATTAAAAATATGAATAATTTCTAATCTATGCCTTATTAAAATAAAAAAACCTGGCGACAACCTATTTTCTCAGCAGGGTAACCCGCAAATATTTTCGGCACA